>JAZQWL010000033.1:0-65643 GCA_045632305.1 Eubacteriales bacterium
CCTTACGCTCCACATATCTCCCACGCCCTTCTCTACGCTCATTTTATAGCCGTACATAACGTCCATCCTTTCATGTCGGTAATGATATTATACCATAAATA
The DNA here is from genome assembly GCA_045632305.1 of Eubacteriales bacterium. Taxonomy (GTDB): domain Bacteria; phylum Bacillota; class Clostridia; order Oscillospirales; family CAG-272; genus SVTX01. Next base: position 102 of record JAZQWL010000033.1, read on the forward strand.
TTTTCGGCGGTTTTAGCGTAAAATAACGAAAAAATCCGCATTTTGGTTATATTGAAGCATAAGGCAAGTAAGATTTTTCCTCATACATTAAAATATTTATTGAAAACCTACAAATTGATTATACTCTGTGTCGTACAAATATTATGTCGTATTGCGCGGAAAAACCAAAATCATCCGCTTTTGCGGTAAATTCGCATGTACGACTTAAAAAATCCGTATGAATCGGACGTGAACAGATCCCGCTCAAAAAGGCAAAATCTTCTTTTTAATAACAAAACGGTCAAAAATGTTATTAATAAAGAAGTCTGAAAATAAAGCCGTAAACTAAATGCGGCAAATTGCATAAATAAGAGGCAGAAATATAATTTTTTTCAAAAAAGATATTGACAAGATCATATTATTATGATATAATTCTAAATTGGTACGGTCTGTAAATATTACTGCAGCCGACTCTCTACTGCGCTAAATTTGATCACAGCGCGGTCGTATAAAAGTCCATAGGGAGGTAAAAAAACATGGCATTCAATACTTATGAAACACTGTTCGTTGTAAACGTAACAGCAGGCGAAGAAGCTACAAAGGCTACAACCGAAAAGTTCACAACATTGATTAGCGAAAACTGCGAAGTTCTCAACGTTGCTAACTGGGGCAAGAAGAGACTTGCATACCTTATCAATGATATGAGCGAAGGTGCGTACACAGTTGTAACTTACAAATCCAATCCTTCTTTCATCGCTGAGCTTGAGCGTCTTATGAACATTGATGAATCCGTAATGCGTTCTCTTACAATTAAGCTTGAACACGAGCCCGTATTCAAGGCAGCTGTTGTAGAAGAAGTTGCTGAAGAAGTTGCACCTGTTGAAACAACAGACGCAGAATAATTCAGAAGCAATCGGAGGTATCGCATGGCAAACTTCAATTTAAATAAGGTCATCCTTGGCGGAAGACTTACCGCTGACCCCGAGCTCAAAACAACTACAAGCGGCATTTCGGTAGTAACATTCTCTATTGCAGTTAACCGCCGCTATTCTAAGGATTCCGCACAGCAGAACGAGACAGACTTTTTCAACGTAACTGCTTGGAGACAGACAGCTGAGTTTGTTTCCCGTTACTTCAGAAAGGGCTCTTCCATCTGCGTTACAGGTTCTCTCCAGAACAGAAACTGGACAGATCCCCAGGGACAGAAGCATTACAGAACAGACATCGTTGCTGATGAAGTAATGTTCGTTGATTCCCGTTCGGATTCCACCGCATCCGCTGACTTCGGCGGCGCGGCACCCGCATACTCCTCTCCCATGGGAACAGCTCCCAAGTTTGAGGATATCAAGACAGATGACGATCTTCCCTTCTGAGAAGACGTCGAACATTTAAATTTATAGGAGGATTATCAAAATGGATAGAAACGAGAATACTCGTGCAGCAAGACCTGTTGTTCGCAAGAGAAGAAAAGTTTGCATCTTCTGTGCAGATAAGGTTGCATATATCGACTACAAGGATAGCGCAAAGCTCAGAAAGTTCATCAGCGAGCGCGGCAAGATCCTTCCCAGAAGAATTTCCGGCACATGTGCACTTCACCAGAGAGAGCTTAACACAGCTATCAAGCGTGCACGTCAGGCAGCTCTTCTTCCCTACGTTGCTGACTAATTAAACGTAAAAAATAAAGCAGGCGAATGCCTGCTTTATTTTTTTGTCGATTATTTTTTCTTTTTGGGTATTTACTTTTCCGTACATATATGTTATAATATATACGTATGGCTATGCTATCAACACGCAAACCCGCTAAAAATCTACATAGGAGATTGAAATGCATAAAAGTTCACTTAAAACCACCGTTTATTTCGGTGACAACGCGCTTACACGACTTTCACAAATTGAATATAAAAACGTATTTATCATTGCCGATCCGTTCACCGTTTCAAGCGGTCTTATCCGCACGGTGACAAAGCATCTTGACATTGCTAAAATTTCTTATGAAATATATTCAAACGTAGTTCCCGATCCTTCCATTGAAAAGGTTGTCGAGGGTGTTACTGCGCTTATGAAGACAAAAGCGCCCTGCATTATTGCAGTTGGCGGCGGCTCCGCTATCGACCTGACAAAATGCGTTCGTCAGTATGCCCACAAGATCGACGAGAGCTACTTCCCTTACTTTATCGCAATCCCCACAACAAGCGGCACGGGTAGCGAGGTTACTTCCTTTGCAGTTATCACCGATACGGAAAAGCACATAAAGCACGCGCTCGTTGACGATGCTCTTCTTCCCGAGGAAGCAATTCTCGACGTTGATATGGTGAGAAGTGTTCCTGCAGCAATTACTGCTGACACAGGTATGGACGTTATGACTCACGCGATCGAAGCATACGTTAGCATATACGCAAACGATACGTCCGATATGTACTGCGAAAAAGCAACAGCTCTCTGCAAGAGATACCTTGCACGCTCATACAGATTCCCCGAAACGGGTGAGATCCGCGCAAGAGAAAAGATGCATCTTGCCTCCAATCTTGCAGGTATCGCATTCAACGCGGTTTCTCTCGGTCTTAACCACGGTATGGCGCACCAGCTCGGCGCGCACTTCCACATTCCTCACGGACGCGCGAACGCAATGCTCCTCCCCGTAGTTATCGAATACAATTCAGGCGTAGTTCAGGGTGAAGCTCCCAGAGTTATTCACGACTCTGCCGCAAAATACGCTAAGCTTGCCCGCAAGCTCGGCATCGGAAATCCCCAGAACGACGTTGAGTCCATAAACAATCTTCTCTCCATGATCCGCTCCATGCAGAAGGAAATGAATATGCCCACACGAGTAAGCGAAGCATGTCCGAACCTTAAGCGCGAGGAGTATATGGCTCAGCTCGACGCTATGACGGATGCAGCGCTCAAGGACAGATGCACCCCCTCAAATCCGCGTCTTCCCTTAGCAAGAGACGTAAAGAAGATATTCGAAAATCTTTGGTAAAATTCAAGGCAGACGGCATAAGCCGTCTGCTTTTTTCATATATGACTAAAGCTCCGCATACTATTTCTTAAATAATATAAAGGAGCATATATGAAGCTAAAAAACTCTTTTGCATTCAAGTTCTTTATTTTCACGGTTGTTTTCACTCTCATTCTACTGATAATCATGCATTTCTTCCCGAGTCAAAAGCAAAAAAACGACTCGCCCGCCTCCGCCGTCCCTGAACCAAAATATACAACAGTTATACTCGACGCAGGACATGGCGGTGAGGACGGCGGAACTCAAACACCGTCGGGCACTCTTGAAAAAAATCTCAATCTCAAAATTTCCGAGCTTATAAAAAAAGAGCTTGAAAACATGGGGATCAAGGTAGTAATGACGCGCACGGAGGATAAGCTTTTGTACGACACGAGCGTAAATTATAAGGGGCAAAAGAAAAAGCTCGACGCTGCGGCGCGCATAAAAATCTCCGAAGATAATCCAAATTCAATTTTCGTAAGCATTCACATGAATTCCTACGTCGATCCCAAATATTCGGGACTGCAGGTGTGGTACACGTCTCAAAATCCCGATTCCGAACCACTTGCGAAAACAATTCAGGAGCGAAACAACTCCATTTTTCAAAAGAATAACAAGCGACAGATAAAGCCCGTCGGGGACAACATTTATCTTCTAAATCAAATTAAATCCCCAGCCGTGCTTATCGAATGCGGATTTCTCTCAAACCCGCTTGAAGCTGAACGCCTGTGTGACTCGGGGTATCAGATCGCTCTTTCTAAGAGTATTGCAGAATCAATTTCCGAATATATTAAAAATGCGCAAAGCTAAGCTTTGCGCATTTTTATTTAAAAAGATTCCACGGATATCGATCATTCGGCTTACATTCAACCTCAATTTGTTTATTCAATATAGGGTGCATAAATCTGCATCTGTATGAATGAAGCGCGGCTGAGCAGCCGTTATCACGGGAGCCGTATTTACCGTCACCCGCAAGAGCATGTCCACGGGACGCAAACTGTACTCTTATCTGATGCGTTCTTCCAGTTACCAAATGCACGGACACAAGACTTCTATCATCGCCCTTGGTGTTTTTTGCCACTGCGAGCGTCTTATACTCAAGGATCGCAGACTTCGATCCCCGTCTCTCACCCTTAACCACAAATGACTTATTTTTCATTTTGTCGTGGTACAAAAAGTCGGAAAGTATAACAAATCCGGTTTCATTTTTTTCACATTCATCAAACGGAACGATGCCCTCGCAAACCGCCAAGTATTCCTTATAATACTCACCGTTTGCAACAAGCTCGGAAAGCTTGCCCGTGTATTTTTTGTCCTTTGAATACATTAAAATTCCACTGGTTGTAGTATCGAGTCTATGCACTACGCCAATATAGTCAAGCGAGCTTTTTTCTCGTAACATTTTCGGCATGCACTCGCCATCTGCGTCCTGCGAAATCACACCACACGGTTTATTTACAAGTATTAAATATTTATCCTCATAAAGAATTTCGAAATCCATAATAACCTACCTAAGAGAAAAGAGGACGCATACTGCATCCTCTTTTTGTTACATAAATCAGTCAGCGTATACGCTAACCTGCTTTCTGCCTGCCTTCTGCTCAAACTTAACCTTACCGTCAATAAGCGCGAAGAGTGTATCATCCTTACCGATACCAACGTTGTTACCGGGGCGGATAGCTGTGCCTCTCTGTCTAACAAGGATGTTACCAGCGAGAACTGCCTGACCGTCTGCTCTCTTTGTGCCGAGACGCTTGGATTCAGAATCACGACCGTTCTTTGTAGAACCTACGCCCTTCTTATGAGCAAAGAACTGTAAACTAAGCTTTACCATTATCTTTACCTCCAAAAATTTTAATGTGCGCGACGTTTATACGTCGTCGTAGGGTTTGTCAACTACCGTAAGATCAAGGTAGTCGTAGTATTCGTCCATCATATCTTCGATCTGCTTGTAATAAGCTAAGAAAATACCGGATACTGCGTATCTCTTGAGTTCGTCCTCCTCGAATTCGGGAAGCGCGGACTTGGACTTAATGCGGATGTCAGTAGTTTTCTCATCGATCGTATAATCAATGTGAGAATCGTAAGCGACCTCAACCGTATTGATTATAAGCATTGTCATTGCGGATAACGCCGCGCAAAGCACGTCGTCGCCCTCCTCACCGTATCCGGTGTGACCCTGCTCCTTGAAACCGTAGAAAACTCCACCGCTTCTGTAAAAAACGAGTTTAGTCATATTAAACCACTCTCAGAATCAGCCAACGATAGATGTGATCTGAATCTTTGTGTAGGGCTGTCTGTGACCCATCTTCTTCTTCTCGTTCTTCTTGGACTTGTACTTCATTACGTAGATCTTCTTGCCCTTGCCGTTCTTAACAACAACGCCCTTAACGCTTGCACCCTCTACTGTGGGAGTACCTGCCTTAAAGCCCGCTTCTGTTGACAATGCAACAACATCAAATGTAACTTCTTCACCCTCAGCGCAGTTAAGCTTTTCAACAAAGATAATATCCTGCTCTGTAACTTTGTACTGCTTTCCGCCGGTTGTAATAATTGCGAACACGAAAAGCACCTCTCTTTCATATAAGTCTCGCTAAACAATGGCGGTGTCATATAGGCACACTTAAAAAAGCCATTTTTACGCGGCATTCCTATTATACCATTCAAGTTTGATTTTGTCAATAGATTTTTTGCATTTTTTACAAATTTATATAAACTTTTTTGGGTATTTTCCCCGATTTATTGACACGCGCCATTTTTTAGTATATAATAATGTAGAAAAACGTATGAAAGGCGAGACGTCATGCAACAATTCAAGCACTACTCCTCACTGCCGCGAATAAAATCGGCAAATGCCGAGATGATATCTAAGGCAATACTGAATATAAAATCCCCCACGCGTGGGGACGTTTCAAAGCGCGCAGGCGTCACGGAAATGACGGTCTGCAGAGCTATGGCAAAGCTTGTCGACGCGGACTTTGTTCTTGAGCGTAAACCGAAAAATCAACCTCACGGCTCTGCCGTAATTTCAGTGGCGACCGATCTGAAATTTATAGTTATTCATCTTTCGCTTGACGAATTTACGGCGTATTTGTTGAATTCAAATCACAAAACGGTTGAAAAATTCTCTTACTCGTTCAATCACTCGCTTGACCCGTCCGACAACCTTTCAATATTTCTTGAACGCGCCAAGGATCAATTTTCAAGGAAAAATAATTATTTCAGCTCAATAGGACTCGTAATCGACGACGGCTTTTCCGGTGTCGAAGTCGCAAAAGCTGCAATAAACGAAAGCTTCGGCGCACCCGCGGACGTAATACTTGGAATTCCCGATTGCCTTATGAACCTGAGCGCCTCAGCGATCGATTCCCACTTCCCGACCGAAAATCTCTATTACCTCAATTTAGGCAAAAGAAACCTCGCATACTTTATAACCGATAGCTTTTACATAAAAAGCTCACCTCGATCCCTCACCTGCGCGGACGGAAGAAAGCTCGAAGAAAAGCTCGACAGTTGTATCAGTGCTGATCAGCTTTATGAAGTGATCCTCAGTGTGGTAAATTCCGCATCCGCTATTCTCGACGCTAAGCTCTTCCTTATCGAATCCGACCGTTTTATTCTGGGCAATAATATTGGATTCTCGGTCGCAGAAAAGCTCAAGCTCAAATTTGGCGAGCGAAGAAAAATGTTCGTCTCCGACACTCAACCGCCGTTTTATATAAAAGGCGCATCAATTGCGCTTCAAAAGACGGTCATCAAAAGCATTCTCGAAAAATAAAATACGCGGTATTCATACCGCGATCAATAAAAAAGGGCTTCGCAACAGCGAAGCCCTTTTTATGTAGAAATTAAAGATACTTCTTTACTACGTCGCTTGCTTCTTCACAAGGAATGGAGGAAGTCATAACGATGTTAACGCCAACCTTTTCGGAAAGCTCGTCAACCTTCTTTATGAATTCATCGAACTTTGCAATTTCGTTATTAGCGATCTTAAGAGCAGAGTCAACGAAAACGTCTGTAACGTCGTGGTTGGATGCAAGAATACCTGCGATGAAGCCGTAGAGAGCTTCACAGTCGAAAATGAGGTATTCGTTTGTATTTATAAGTCTTACGGTGTGCTTAACGTCAAAGCGGAGACCTGTGCCCTTTTCGATACATACAACAGTACCCTTAGAAGATTCAGCTGCTTCGTTAACGACATTGATAAGCGTCTTTGTCTTACCTGTACCCTTAACACCGATAATTAATTTAACCATAATAAACCTCCTTAGCGCTCTCGCGCTTTTTGTTTTTAATGCTATAAAAATAATAAATTATTTTCTATATGACAATTATACCATATAATTTCAGTTTTTTCAAGTGGGTTTTGTTAAAAAAATACTCATTTTTGCACTTTTTTCACTTAAAGACGAGCTTCGAGCGCCGCCTTCATATCTTCATAGCCGGGCTTACCGAGAAGAGCGAACATATTCTTCTTGTACGCCTCTACGCCGGGCTGGTTGAAGGGGTTAACTCCGAGCATATAGCCCGAGATAGCGCAAGCAACCTCGAAGAAGTAAATGAGATAACCGAGGGAGTATTCGTCTCTGCCCGCCATCTCGATAAGGATATTGGGAACTCCGCCGTCAACGTGCGCGAGAAGTGTTCCCTGCATTGCGGTCTTCTTAACCTTATTCAAATCAACGCCCGAGAGGAAGTTGAGTCCGTCAATATTCTGAGGATCATGAGGGATCTTGAATTCAACGCCGCCGTCATCAATAGCAACCACAGTTTCGAAAAGATTTCTCATACCGTCCTGAATGTACTGACCAAGTGAATGAAGGTCTGTCGAGAAAATTACGGACGCGGGGAAAATACCCTTCTGGTCCTTACCTTCACTTTCACCGTAAAGCTGCTTCCACCATTCGTTCATCATTCTCTGGTAGGACTCGTAGCCAACGAGAATTTCAGTAACCTTGCCCTTGCGGTAAAGAATATTTCTCATAGCCGCATACTTGTAAGCCGCGTTTACGTCAATATCGGGATTGGAATATTCAACCATAGCGTCATACGCGCCGCCCATAAGCTTATCAATATCAATTCCCGCAACTGCGATAGGAAGAAGTCCTACGGCTGTGAGAACGGAGAATCTGCCGCCTACGTCGTCCGGGACCACGAAGGTTTCGTATCCCGCAGCATCGGAGAAGGACTTGAGCGTGCCTCTCGCCTTATCCGTTGTAACGAAAATTCTCTCTCTTGCGCCGTCCTTACCGTACTTTTTCTCAAGTATTTCACGGAAAACTCTGAATGCAACTGCGGGCTCGGTGGTTGTACCGGACTTTGAAATTACGTTGATGCAAACGTCTCTGCCCTCGCAAATTTCAACAAGCTCGGAAATAGAAGCCGCGGAAATATCACAGCCCGCAAAATAAATATCGGGAGTGTCCTTCTTTACGTTATTATAATTGGGGGACTTCAAGAAATCGATTACCGCGCGAGCGCCAAGATAGGAGCCGCCGATACCGATAGCAATAAACACGTCACAGCTACGCTTGATTTTTTCAGCCGCGACCTTGATTCTTGCGAATTCTTCCTTGTCATAATCTGACGGAAGAGTTGTCCAACCGAGGAAGTCCGAGCCCGCTCCGCTCTTGCTTGTAAGCATTTCGTGAGCCATAGCCACCTCGCGCTTTATACCCTCGTATTCATGCTCCGCTACAAAACCTGATAAATACTTATCCAAAATCTTAATTGCCATAATTATACCTCACTGATTTATTTTATTTGAAAATTAAATTCTGTCCATTGCGGTCTTAAGCGCACCGCCAAGTCCCTCGGTAAATTCAAGTCCACCGAGAATAAACGTCAGCTTTTCCCTGTTTTCGGGCGTCAAAATGCTTTCCGCAAGCTCTCTGTAGGAAACGGACGAAGCGTCAATTATCCGCAAGCTTTTTTCCTTTGCGAAAACGTCCTTTAACATATCGGCGTATCCGTCCGATTCACAGATGGCAACAACACCCGAGAGATTACTTCTTTGAGAATACTCACATAGCTTCTCATAAGCAAGCTCAAGCTGACCGCAGTTTGTAGAAATGTCACTAATGATCATAGGAGAAAGTGAGAGCACCTCAAAGCAACCGCAATTGCCTACGCTTCCAATACCCCCCGAGATCGCCGCAGAGGAGATCTTGATCCTATGGTCCTTCATAAGCTCGGCAAGCTCAAAAACCGACACCGTCGCGTCCCTCAGAAGTGGAGACGCACTTCTCAAAGTATACTGCTTCTCATTATAAACAAAAGTCTGCTGACGCATTTTTTCCTCAACGACTCTCGTAGTTCTGTGTATAAGAAGTCTGATGCCCGCCTTATGACACTTGTCGGAAAAATAATTGTAATGCTGATTGTTACCCGTAACGACTCCGCGATTTACAAGATTTATGCAGGATGCTACGCGGTCAAGCTCATCCTGAGATACCGTTCCGTACAGCTTCGGCACGATAGCGAAATTGAACGGAGCGCAGATCTCAAACATACCCTTTGTGTCTTTGCGAGTATTTTCCAATATAACGTATTTCGCACCGAGAATTTTACTTACGTAAAGGCAGATCGCAAACACGACCTCCTCGCGCAGGAACGTTACTGTCTTATTTTTCTTTAAAATATCGCGTATATAAGTCAGAATATTTGTAAACTCCTCAATGCTTGGGGATATGCCGTCCACGTAGATAGAGCGCTTGATGTCAAATCCGTACGCGTCCGTAATACGCGCAACTGTATAGCCCGATGCCTTCATCACGGATTCGAGAACCGTACCCGACGCGTGGGCATACGCCCCTCCCGAGGTGTATATATACCCCGCCCCGACGTTAACTCTTCCAAGCTTTTCGCACAGGAGCAAAAGGCGGGAAATATTGATGCCGTTTTCCTTTGTCGCAGACGGAATAGAGTTTATGTATTTAATTAAAATGTTATATTTCAAAACTCAGATCCTCGCTTTCTGCGTTTTTACGCCGTCAGTATCATCACCGAATCCGACGGAACTTCGATACGTCCGCTGTATTCCTTACCCGTAAGCAGATCCGTATAAATCTCTCCGTCGGGTATGTCAATTGTATAGCTCTCTCCTCTGTTTGCGACAACGATTATAAGCCCGCAAGCATTTTCTCGGGCATATACGATGCTCGATTCAGTATGCTTGATAACGTAAAAATCGCCGTCTGTAAGAGCGCTGTTATTCCGTCTTATCTCACCGAGACGTCTGTAATATGAAAGAAGCTCCGCGCGATAACCGTCACAAATTTCATGCCACGGAAAAGGCATGCGACAGAAGGGATCGTGATAACCCTCAAGTCCTACCTCATCTCCGTAGTAAAGCGACGGAATTCCATAAGCCGTATACTGCAGCGCCGCCGCAATTTTAAGACGCGAAATTGCCCGCGTAAGCTTTTCTTCGCAAAGTCTTCGTCTTGACAGCTCGGCATTGCTTCCCTCAAAGTCGGATAAATCACTTCCGAGCACTGTTATAATTCTATCGGTATCATGGGTGCCAAGAACGTTCATAAGCTTCATCGACACCTGCTTCGGGTACGACGCGTAGATCTCAATTAATGTATTGTAAAGCATCTCTGCGTCACCAAACTGACAGAAGGACACTATCGCGTTTTTTAAAGGATAGTTCATAACGCTATCGAGCTGTCTGCCGGAAAAATATCTACGACGGTTTCCGTAAGCAACCTTATCGCAAGCATTTTCCCATACCTCGCCGATGATCACCGCTTCACCATAGCTTTCACGCTTGGCAACTAAACGGATCTCGTCAAGGATCTTATCGTTAAGCTCGTCAGCAACGTCAAGTCGCCAGCCCGCAATACCCATTTTTGTATATTTTTCTATAACTCCTCCCTCGCCCGTAATAAGAGCGCGACAGGATTCATTTTCATGATTCAATTTCGGGAGAATATCGATTCCCCACCAGGATTCATATTGATTCGGCCAATTTTTGAAGAAATACCAATTGCGATACGGCGAGCTTTCATCGTTGTACGCGCCGCCGCGACCGTATTTTCCGCATTTGTTGAAGTAAAGACTGTCATCCCCCGTATGATTGAAAACACCGTCGAGAATGATTCCAATTCCCTTTTCCTTCGCCTTTTCGAGAAGATACTCAAACGCCTTGTCACCGCCGAACATTTTATCAACCGCAAGGTAATTTCCCGTATCGTACTTATGGTTTGAATACGCCTCGAAGATCGGACTCAGATAAATCGTCTTGACGGACAAGCTCTCAAGATAATCCAGCTTTTCCGCGATACCGTAAAGAGTTCCGCCGAAAAATTCGTTATTTTTGAGCGGATCCCCCACACGATCGGCGTACTGCGGTATGCCACACTGCCAGTCGCTGTTCATAACTGCGTCATCACGGCATACTATATCTCTAACCCTCTCATCCTCGCCTCTGTAAAATCTGTCCACAAAGGCATGATACATTACGCCCTTACCAAAGCTGTCGGGAGTTTTGAAATCCGCTTCAAAGACAAGCAGACGAAATCTCTGCCCGCCCCGCTCGCTTATCTCGACGTCATAATTGTTATGAGTACGTGTAAAAAGAGTATTATAGCCACGAAGAAGCAGAAACTCGTAATAGAAAAGTCCGTATCCGCAATCTCCACAAATCGCCTTCGTATCAAGACGAAGCGTATAAATATCGTGTACTCCGTCCGAGCCCGAAAATTCAAGCGGCATATCGATATCCGCGCATCCGTCGGGAGCGATTCTCATAACGACACCCCGCGCACCGAGGGCGCGGGATACCGAAAATTCAAAGTCTATTTCCGTTCCGCACGGGAATGCTCCAAGATTTGAAGCATCCTCGTCGCAAACGAATTTTTTTATTTTTAAATCACTGTTTTTCTCAATATCAGCAAATAGTTTCGGCAACATAATGTCTTATCGTTTTGCCTTCCTTGAAAATTCAAATTATTTGATCGGCTTAAGTCCCCAGAACTTATTAGCGTAATCGTGAATACATCTGTCTGCCGCAAAGTAACCCGCAGAAGCAGTGTTAAGAAGCGACATTCTTGTCCAATCGCGTCTGTCAGCGTATGCATCGATCATTCTGTCGTGAGTGAGACGGTAAGACTCAAAGTCTGCAAGACACATATAAGGATCTGCAATACCGTGTCCGCCAATAAGGTAAGACGCAATATCAGCAAAGGATTCGCCCGCAAAGCCGATGGAAAGATAGTTTACGATTCTCTTAAGACGCTCGTTGTTTGTATAGAATTCTGCAGAACGGTAACCGCGGAGCCAGAGCTCTTCAACCTCACGGCTTGTAAGACCGAAGATAAACATGTTATCCTTGCCAACCGCCTCAAGCATCTCAACGTTAGCGCCGTCAAGCGTGCCGATAGTGAGCGCGCCGTTGATCATGAGCTTCATACATCCCGTACCGCTCGCTTCCTTACCCGCAAGGGATATCTGCTGGCTGATCTCCGCAGAAGGAATGAGGATTTCCGCTGTACTTACGTCGTAGTTTTCAAGGAATACAACGTTGAGCTTTTCCTTGATTCGAGGATTCTGATCGATATCCTTGGAGATCAAAGAGATAAGCTGAATGATTCTCTTCGCCATATGGTAGCCGGGAGCCGCCTTAGCGCCGAAGATAAATGTCTGCGGCTGAATGTCAAGATTGGGATTATCCTTGAGATCGAGATATGTGCCGATAATGTTAAGCACGTTGAGAAGCTGACGCTTATATTCGTGAAGTCGCTTGATCTGTACGTCAAAGAGAGAGTTTGTATCGATCATCTTGCCCGTCTTTGCGTAAAGGTGATTTGCAAACTTAACCTTGTTGTTATGCTTGATCTCGTCAAATCTCGTAAGAACCGCGTCGTCATCCGCAAATTTCTTGAATTGTGCAAGCTCTACGGGATTATGTCTGTAGCCCGTTCCGATGCACTCGTCAAGAAGTCCTGCAAGCTCAGGGTTGGAATAGCAGAGCCAACGACGGTGAGCGATACCGTTAGTTACGTTATCAAATCTGTCGGGGTACATTCTGTAGAAATCATGGAATACGGATTCCTTCAGAATCTCGGAGTGAAGCTCGGATACACCGTTTACGGAGTGAGAGCCGATAACCGAGAGGTTAGCCATACGAACTGTGCCGTAGCCAACAACGCTCATCTTGGAAATTCTCTGCCAGTTGCCGGGGAATGCGTTCCAAGCGTCGCGGCAGAATCTCTCGTTGATCTCCTTAACGATCATATGAATTCTCGGAAGTGTCAGAGCAAAGAGGTCCTCGTTCCAGGTTTCAAGCGCCTCGGGAAGAACCGTATGATTTGTATAGGAAACGATCTTAACCACCTTGTCCCATGCCGCTTCCCAAGAATAGAAGTAATCGTCCATAAGGATTCTCATAAGCTCGGGGATACAGAGCGCGGGGTGAGTATCGTTAATGTGAATAGCAACCTTATCCTCAAGGTTTTCAAGCGTTCCGTAAACCGCCATATGGTCACGGATAATGCTCTGCACAGATGCGGAAACGAGGAAATACTGCTGGGAAAGACGGAGGAGCTTACCTTCCGCGTGGTTATCCGAGGGATAAAGCACCTTTGTAAGCGTTTCGGCGTTCGTTCTATGCTCAACCGCCTTATGATACTGTCCCTGTGTAAAGAGTCCCATATCGAATTTACGCATATCTCTCGCGCGCCACAAACGGAGACGGCTTACCGCGTCACTGTCCGCGCCCGAAATCATCATATCGTAAGGAACGGCTTCGATCTCGTCGCCACCCTCGTAGGAAACCTCGTGCTTGCCGTCAACCCACTTCTCGTTAACCTTACCGCCGAAGCGAACTACGAAGCAGCGGTCGGTTCTCGGAACGAGCCATACCTCGCCGCCGGGAAGCCATACGTCGGGAAGCTCAACCTGCATGCCCTCAACTATCATCTGACGGAAAAGTCCGTATTCATAACAAAGTGAAAATCCGGTCGCGGGATAATCAAGAGAGGACAGAGAGTCCATAAAGCAAGCCGCAAGGCGACCGAGACCGCCGTTACCGAGACCCGCATCGGGCTCGCAGGTGTAGAGGTTATCAAGCTCAAAGCCCATGTCTCCAAGCGCCTCTGCATATTCCTTATCAAGACCGAGGTTGCAGAGATTTGTCTTAAGGGATCTACCGAGAAGGAACTCCATGCACATATAGTACACGCGCTTTGCTCCCTGCTTGTTGACCTCCTTTTTGAATTCTCCGCGCTTTTCGGTCAAGATATCTCTTACCGTCATAGCGACTGCCTTATACATCTGCTCCTGGGATGCCTCGGCAGGAGTGCAGCCGAAGTATCTTGAAAGTTTTATTTCAACGTTTTCTTTAATCTGTGTTGCATTTAAGTTTTTGCTGTTCATTGTTGTGTATTACCTTTCTTTTGGGACATGTGCGATATTAAAGGGAGTTATACATCTCCATATATTTTTTTGCAGATACGCTCCACGAGAAATCTGTTCCCATTACCTTGGAAGCAAGCTTTCTGTACGCGGGCTTATCAAGGAAGAGATCGATCGCCTCTTCAGTCTTTGCGAGAAGCTCGTGAGCATAATAATTTGCAAACGTAAATCCGTTTCCGCGAATCTCACCGTTGTCGATCCAATATGGCTTTATGGAATCGTAAAGACCGCCCGTTTCACGAACTACGGGAAGCGCACCGTATCTTGACGCGATCATCTGCGAAAGACCGCAGGGCTCGCTCTTTGACGGCATAAGGAAAATATCCGCAGCCGCGTAAATTCTCTTGGAGAGATCTCTGTCATAGGTAAGAAGCGCGCGAACCTTATCGTGATGATTATATTCAAGTCCGCGGAAGAAGTCCTCATATTTTGCCTCGCCCTTACCGAGAACCACAAGCTGAATATCACGCTTACCAACAAGCTCGTAAGCCATCTCCGCTACGATATCAAGTCCCTTGTGGGATGCAAGGCGCGAAATAATCGCGAGCATAGGAACGTCAGCTCTTTCGGGAAGTCCGTACTCTCTCTGAAGAGCCATCTTGTTCTCTGCCTTACCTGTCGCAAAGTTACGTCTGTCAAAGTTCTTTGCTATTACCTTATCCTTTGACGGATTATAATAGTCGTAGTCAATACCGTTAAGAATTCCCGAGAGCTTATACGCATTCTTTTCGAGAATGTGAGAAAGACCGTGAGAATACTCCGCGCCCTGAATCTCCTCTGCATATCGGGGGCTTACGGTGCTTACCGCGTCGGCGCATTCGATCGCGCCCTTCATAAGATTTACACAATCGTCGTATCTCATGAGCGCGTAATGCTCGGGACCGAGATCAAGCACGTCGCAAAGAGTATCATAGCTGTACTTACCCTGATATTCAATATTATGAATAGTAAATACGCTCTTGATCTCCTCATATCCGGGCTTGTATCTGTACTTCGTATTCAAATATACAACAGAAAGCGCGGACTGCCAATCGTTCGCGTGCATAACATCGGGATAAAAATTCAGATGAGCCATAAGCTCAAGAACTGCTTTGGAGAAAAACGCGTATCTCTCGGCATCGTCGAAATAGCCGTACAGAGCGTCTCTCTTGAAATAATATTCGTTATCTATAAAATAATATGTTACGCCGTCCTTTTGGAGACTCTTGACGCCACAGTACTGATTTCTCCAGGAAAGCGATACGTAAAATACCGCCTCATCCTTCATCTGCGCGCGCCACTCGGGCTTGACTGCAGAATAAAGAGGAAGCACAACTCTTACGTCAACCGCACCCTTTTCGCTCGCCTTGATGGCTGCGGGGAGAGAGCCCATAACGTCACCCAAGCCGCCCGTTGCGGCAAAAGGCATTACTTCAGCGCCAACAAAAAGAATTTTCTTCATAATTATTGCAATTTCCTTTCAGATTTTTCAAATTAGAAAAGCCAATTGAGCGCCTTATCGGGCAAAATGCCCGATAAGGCAATAAATTTAAATCAAATGGTTACCTTCTTACCGATATAGAACGGCATGCTCTGGTGACCTGAGAGAACTCTGCCGTCTCTTATAGTTACGTTCTTATCCGTAATTACACAATTAAGGTTTGCATTTTCGCAAACGTAAGTGTCCTGGAAGAGGATGCAGTTCTTTACAACCGCGCCGCGGCCAACCTTAACGCCACGGAAAATAATGGAATTTTCAACAGTACCCTCGATAATACATCCGTCAGCAACAACGGAGTTCTTTACCGACGCGCCCTCGCAATAGCGTGTGGGGGCGGAGTTACGAACCTTTGTCAGGATAGGATGATTCTTGACACCGAAGAGTCCTTCTCTCGCTTCAGATCCGAGAAGCTTCATAGAGCAAGCGAAATATTCCTCCATTGAACCGATGTGATCGTACCAGCCGTCAAAATCGTAAACGCGGAAATCTGCATCCTTTATGTTTCTTACAACGATATCGTAAAGGAAGCTCGTATAACCGTGAGCGATCGCTGTCTCAACTACGTTAAGAAGATACGATCTCTTCATAACCATGATGTTCATGTAAACGCGGCATTCACCGTCGAAGGTCTTTTTCTCGTAGAAATCAACCACTCTGCCGCTATCGTCCGTGTCGATGACGTGAAGCTTTTCCGCGGAAGTATAGCCCGCAAGATTTACCTTCTTTGTAACGAACGTAATTTCCGCGCCATTGCTTGCGTGCGCCTCTATAACCTTCTGAAGATCGATGTTACAGATAACGTCGCAGTCCGACATAACCACGTATTCCTCGTTGCAGCGAGCGATGAAATTAACCGCTCCCATAAGCGCCTGAAGTCTTGAGGAGTTGTTAAGCGCCGAGCCAGTATTCGTAAACGCAGTAATGTTGGGAGGAAGGATCTTAATACCGCCGGAGCGTCTTGCAAGATCCCAGTCCTTACCTGTTTCAAGGTGGTCGAGAAGGGACTGATAATTATTGTGAGTAATAACGCCGACCTTGATAATATCGGAGTTTACCATATTGGAGAGCATAAAGTCGATAAGTCTGTATCTGCCGCCGAAAGGAATACTTGCGGTAGTTCTCTGTCTTGTAAGCTCGGGCATGCTGTTATCATGCATATTAGTAAAGATTAAACCTACTGCTGTCATTATTCATTCCTCCTCTGTTTATTCAGAGATCATAGCGCCTGCGGGAATGCTTGCGCCGTCTTCGATCTCAACGTCTTCACCTATTACCGCGATCTCAACGCCGTCCGCACGTGGAACGCCAACCGTAGTGCCGCTACCGATCGTAACACCCGTATCAACAATAGCGTAATTCACAACCGCGCCCTCACCGATAACGGTATCGCCCATAAGCACACTGTCGCAAACGTACGCGCCGGGAGCAACCTTGACACCTGCGCCCACAACGCAATTCTTAACCGTACCGTAGATCTCACAGCCCTCTGTGATATAGCTGTTTTCAACTACCGCATCCGAGCCCACGAACTGAGGTCCGCTTGCAGAGTGACGTGAGAAGATTCTCCATTCTTTATTTCCGAGATCAAGCACGGGATCCTTACCGAGAAGATCCATATTTGCTTCCCAGAGAGAGGAGATCGTTCCAACGTCCTTCCAATAGCCGTCGAAGGAGTAAGCAAACATTCTCTCACCCGCCGCGAGCATATTGGGAATAATGTTCTTACCGAAGTCGTTAGAGGAGCCCTCGGTCGCCTCGTCCTCTTCAAGATAAGAGCGAAGCTTGTCCGCATTGAATATGTAGATACCCATTGACGCCTTTGTGGAATCGGGGTTCTTGGGCTTTTCAGTGAACTTATAGATAGAGCCATCGTCGTTTGTGCTCATAATGCCGAATCTCGATGCTTCCTCGATCGGAACGTCAAGAACCGCAATGGTGCAATCGGCATTCTTTTCCTTGTGGTATTTAAGCATCTTGGCGTAATCCATCTTATAAATGTGGTCGCCCGAGAGAATAAGCACGTAATCGGGATCGTATCTGTTTATAAATTCGAGGTTCTGATAGATAGCGTTAGCAGTTCCCTTGTACCAGTCGGCAGAATTCTGTCCCTGATAAGGAGGAAGAATATTAACGCCGCCGTAAATGCGGTCAAGGTCCCACGGCTGACCGTTTCCGATGTATTCATTGAGTACAAGAGGACGGTACTGTGTAGGAACGCCGATAGCGTCGATACCTGAATTTACGCAGTTAGAAAGCGGAAAGTCGATAATACGGTACTTGCCGCCAAAGGGTACTGCGGGCTTTGCAGTTTTCTTTGTTAAAGCATAAAGTCTTGAACCCTGTCCGCCAGCGAGAAGCATGGCGACACATTCTTTTTTCTTGAACATAAAACCTCTCCTTAAATGTATTTATTAATTTTTATTTTTCTGTGATCTGCGTGTACAGCGAACGATGGATGCGCCCATCGGAGGAATTCTCATTCTGATGAAATACGGATGTCCAAAATCCTCGCCGCGCTCCGCCTTGAATTTTACTCCCGTATTCGTAACTCCGCTGCCTCCGTATTTTTCGTCATCGGAATTGAATATCTCCTCGTACGTTCCCGCATCCTGAAGGCCTAAATAATAGTCCTCGCAGGGATTCGGGGTAAAGTTCAGAATCACCTGAAGCTTGCGGCCGTTGGCATCTATTCGCTCAAACGCGATAATGCTCTTTTCCTTATTGTTAACGTCGAGCCAATTGAAGCCGTCCCACGAGGAATCCACCTGCCACAGCTCGGGGTATTTGAGGTAAAGATTATTAAGCTCCGCGCAATAAAGCTGGAATTTGGCGTGCATTTCGTAATCAAGCATAAACCACTCGACGCCGCGATCGTAATTCCATTCGGCAAACTGCGCGATCTCATTACTCATAAAGTGAAGTTTTTTACCGGGATGAGTCATCTGCCATGCGTAGAACACCCTCGCACCGGCAAATTTATTCCAATAGTCACCGGGGTTCTTGTCAAGGAAGGACTTCTTTCCGTGAACTACCTCATCGTGCGAAATGGGAAGAATATACTTTTCATTAAAGGCGTACCATAGCGGGAAGGTCAGCTTTTCGTGGTGATACTTTCTGTAGATGGGATCCTCCTTGACGTAAGACAGAGTATCGTTCATCCAGCCCATATTCCACTTCATATCAAAGCCGAGCGCGTTTTCACCCTCCGATGAGGTGATTCCCTCCCATGCGCTTGACTCCTCGGCGATCATAAGAACGTCGGGATATTCCCTCTTTACCGTACCGTTGAGCTTCTTGAAGAATGCGATCGCCTCAAGGCATCTGTTGTCACCGTATACGTTCGGAAGCCACTCACCGTCATCCTTGTCAAAATCAAGGTAAAGCATGGATGATACCGCATCGACGCGAAGTCCGTCAATATGATATTTGTCCGCCCAATAGATCGCGTTCGATATAAGGAAGGACTGAACCTCCTCGCGTCCGAGGTCGAATTTTCTCGTTCCCCATATCTTATGCTCCTGACGGTCCCAGCCCTGATATTCGTAAAGGGGCTGTCCGTCGAATTCAAACAAGCCGAAAGAATCCTTCGGGAAATGCGCGGGAACCCAGTCCAGAATGACACCTATGCCCGCCTGATGCATCGAATCCACGAATTCCATGAAATCCGCAGGCGTGCCGTATCTTCCCGTAGGCGCATAATAGCCCGTTACCTGATATCCCCATGATCCGTCAAAGGGATGCTCAGCGATCGGCATAAGCTCGACGTGGGTATATCCCATCTGCTTTACGTACGGAGCAAGCTCGTCTGCAAGCTCCGCGTAAGAGTAATACGATCCGTCATCATGACGCTTCCACGAGCCCGCGTGGATCTCGTAAACGTTCATGGGCTGATTGTAAGCCGCGCCGTCGAAAAGACGCTTTCTGTGATTCAACCAACCGCGATCGTGCCATTTATAGCCGTCAATATCGCAAACTATGGATGCCGCCTCGGGAGGCGCGTCCATTCTGTAGCCGTACGGGTCGGATTTGTATACGACCTTACCTGAATTTATAAACTTGTATTTATATCTCGAGCCCTCGCAGATGCGATCGCGGTCGATCGCAATCTCAAAAAGCCCCGCTCTTGTAGTCTTCTGCATTTCGTGCTCGTCAGACCAATTGTTGAAATCTCCGACCACGAAAGCTCTATCCGCATTGGGCGCCCAAACCTTGAAAACAAACTTGTTTCCGTATGCGTGACATCCCATATATCTGTACGCTCTGCATGCCGTACCGGTATGAAAATAATAATCGTCTGCCAAGCTTTCTTTTCTCTGCATATAGCCGCCCCCTTGCAAATATTTATTGTGAAAATAAAAACATTTTCCTACCTCTAATTATATCACAAATATACAAATATGTCAACATAAATCATCATCAAAATTACCAATAATTACTATATTTTTCAAGGAAAAATTACATTATTCGCAATATGCACAAAAGACGGCTTTGATAATTGTTTATTATTGCAAAGCGGCTGTTTTTCACTATCTCCGCCGCCAAAAATTTCTTGCAAAAAAGACGCGCGAAACCCATACTGCGACCGACTTTTTCTCTTGACAAAAATGCTGATTTTTGATATAATATACATTGGTTTATTATATTTTCAGACACACTTGCGAAAGGAGAGCTTAAAATGAAAAAATATTTTTGCGATTTCGTCGCTAACGACATAGTAAAAGCTCGTCTTTCGGGTGATATTGAAGATAATAAGATTTCCCACGCGTTTATATTTGAGGGCGCACAAGGAAGCGGCAGACACACACTGGCAAAACAGCTTGCCGCATCTATCAGCTGTACCTCGCGTGAAGGTGATAGGATCCCATGCGGAAAATGTCCCTCCTGCTCAAAAATTTTCGCGGAAAAATCCCCCGACGTTATCAATCTCGGAGTCGCAAGCGACAAGGTAACGATCGGCATTGAATGTGCAAGATTCATCAAGGACGATATTCACACCTTCCCGAACAGTCTTCCCATTAAGATGTATATTATCGAGGACGCCGACAAGATGACTCTGCAGGCGCAAAACGCCCTGCTCCTCTCACTTGAAGAGCCGCCCTCATACGTGATCTTCGTTCTGATCTGTCAAAACAGCGCCGCACTGCTTGAAACCATCAGAAGCCGCGCACCGCTCTACCGTCTTGAGAAAATCCCCCCCTCGGAAATTTCCCGCTATCTTACCGACAACTACAAAAAAGCTGTCGAGCTGAAGCGAGACGATCCCGAAAGTTTTGCGGAGCTTCTGACGGTCAGCGAGGGAACGATCGGACATGCGATCGACCTGCTTGACGACAAACAGCGAAAGAAAGAATTTGACGAGAGGCAGATCGCAAAGGATTTTATTGAATTGTCTCTCAGCCGATCGAAATCGGGAATTTTTGAAATGATGGCTTCACTTGGAAGCAAGCGTCCCGAAATTTGCGAACGCCTCTTACTTATCCAGCGCGCCGTAAGAGATCTTATTCTTCTGAAGAAAAATGACGAGGGTGAGCTTATTTTTTACAGTAACGCGGATAACGCAAGCGAGATTTCCGCAAAGATCACGCTTGAACGCCTTATGGATATGTATAGAGCAACCGCCCAAGCAATCGAGGACCTAAAGGCAAATTCAAACGTAAAATTAACCCTGCTTTCAATGATGTACGCCTGCAAGCTTGCAGATTAAAATACTGAACAAAACCCTTTACAATGAAAGGATCATTATGAATAATCAGGAAAACGGAAATAAAAACAAGGGCAATTTCAAAAAGCCCCCCTACTACAAAAAGAAAAACAAGCACCGCAATCACAATAAAAAGCCGCGCGATGCCGAGGACGTTAAGTCTCTCAATACTGACGCGCTTGATACCTCCGATGTGGAATCCACGTTTGATACACCCGACGAGAAGGTATTCCGTCCCTGCAGAATGGCTGAAGCTCCAATAGCTGAAGAGCACGCAACACCCGCGCAGGAGCCCGCTACCGAGGTTGAGAAGAGCGAGGTGTCGGGTGTTCGCTTCAAGGCAGGCGGAAAGGTCTACTATTTCGATAAAAACGGCTTTGCTCCCCGCGACGGCGATTACGTTATCGTTGATACTGCCCGTGGCGAGGAATTCGGCGAGGTCGCGTTCGCCACAAAGAACGTCCCCACACAATCCCTCGTTCTTCCCTTAAGATCAATTTTAAGAATCGCTACTAAGGAGGACAAGCTCCATCACGAGGAAAACAAGGTAAAGGAAAAGGAAGCATTCGGCATCTGCCTTGAAAAAATTCAGAAGCACGGACTTGATATGAAGCTTGTCGACGTTCAGTACACCTTCGACAATTCAAAGCTCCTCTTCTATTTTACGTCCGCGGGACGAGTTGACTTCCGCGAGCTTGTAAAGGATCTCGCATCCGTATTCAAGACGAGAATTGAGCTAAGACAGATCGGTATCCGTGACGAATCCAAGATTCTTGGCGGTCTCGGTGCTTGCGGCAGACCCTTATGCTGCTCCACCTTCCTTTCGGATTTTGCTCAGGTTTCAATAAAGATGGCTAAAGAACAGAATCTCTCCCTTAACACCGGTAAGATTTCGGGCTGCTGCGGACGACTCATGTGCTGTCTTGCTTACGAATATCCCGTTTACGCAGAGGAAAGCGCCAAGACTCCCCCCGTCGATTCGGTTGTTAAAACTCCCGACGGTATAGGCACTGTGATCGAGATCTCTCCTTTGCTCGGCAACGTAAAGGTTCGCCTTCAGGATAACCCCGATCTGATGCCCAAAATCTACAAAAGAGACGACGTTAAGGTCATCTCAAGACCGAATACCGCGCAGGATGAAAAATAATTTCAAAAATTTTCCGTAAACTGTTGAAATTATAGAAAAAGTATGATACAATATAAAAGCTAAATTAAAATACGGAGGTATTATATCATGGCATTTAAGATTACAGATGACTGCATCGCTTGCGGCGCTTGCGCTGCTGAGTGTCCCGTTGAAGCTATCGCTGAGGCAGATGGCAAGTACGAAATCAACGCTGACCTTTGCATCGACTGCGGCACATGCGCAGATACATGCCCTGTAGGTGCTCCCGTTCAGGCTTAATTTCAAGCCACGAGCATCACTAAGCTTATGCCTGGTTCTTCACTCGAAGCGCCAGGCATTAGTTTTATTATCTATAATCAGGATCAAATATGGAAAATAATTACACCACAATAAAAATCAACGAAGGACTTACCTTAACACAAAACAAAAACGGCTTGACGTTCGGATCGGACGCGTATCTGCTCGCGGCGTTTACTCAAACACTTCCCTATACCGCAAGCGGCAAGGTAATGGCTGATCTTGGAAGCGGTACGGGAATAATCCCCATGCTCTGCGCTTCAAAGCAAAGATTTTCCGAGATATATGCCGTTGAGATCCAAGAGAGCTTTGCCTCTCTTATTAAAATCAACGCCGAACAGAACGGATTTGCCGAAATAATCAAGCCCGTATGCGCCGACGTTCGCGACGTGAGATCAACAGCTCTCGGCCGGGAGGTGGACGTTGTAACCGCGAACCCGCCTTACATGAAAACAGACGCGGGAAAACGTAACGAGCACGATGAAAAATATATTGCCCGCCACGAGGTTTACGGCGAAATATCCGACTTTTGCGCCTGCGCCAAGAGAATTTTAAAGCACGGCGGTAAATTCTTAACCGTTTGGCGTCCCGATCGCCTTGAAGATCTGATGGTTGCATTGCGCGAAAACGGACTTGAACCCAAGCGACAGGTCTTCGTATGCGCCCACCCCAAGGCGGAGCCGTCCATGGTACTCACAGAAGCCCTAAAGGGCGGCAATCCCGGAATGCGAGTTGCCCGTCCGCTATTTCTTTCTGACACCGCAGAAAACTATATTAACAATATTCAAAGCGATGATGCGCGCGCAATTTACGATAGATGCTCGTTTGCAAAATTCTTTGAGGAGTAAAGGATTTTTATGGAAAATATGAAAAGAATGCTCAGCTACACACGACGTGGAGTTGACGATTACAATATGATAGAAGAGGGCGACAAAATCGCGGTCGGCATATCGGGAGGCAAGGATTCCTTAGCCCTCCTATGCTCGCTTGCCTACCTTCGTCGCTTTTACCCTAAAAAGTTCGAGCTTATAGCGATTACGATCGATATGGGCTTTGAGGGAGGTATGGACTTCACTCCTGTAAAGGAGCTTTGCGAGAAGCTCGACGTTCCATACCACATAATCCCGACAGAAATTTCAAAAATCATTTTTGACGTGCGTAAGGAGGCAAATCCTTGCTCACTTTGCGCAAAGATGCGCCGTGGCGCGCTTCACAATGCCGCAAAGGAGCTTGGCTGTAACTCCGTGGCTCTCGGTCATCACTTTGACGACGTTGTTGAAACGTTCATGCTCAACCTCTTTTTTGAGGGACGTCTCGGTTGCTTCTCGCCCGTAACCTACCTCTCGAGAGTCGGAGTAAAGCTCATCCGCCCGCTTCTCTATATGCCCGAAAAGGATGTAGTTGAGTTTGCAAAGAAAAATGAACTCCCCGTAGTTGAATCAAAATGCCCTGCCGACAAAAACACCGAGCGCGAGGAAATGAAGACGCTTCTTCGCACGCTCGAGCGAGAAAATAAAGGGCTTCGTTACCGTATCTTCGGAGCTATCTGCCGCGGCGAGCTTGACGGCTTCCGCGAGATAAGCAGAATGCAAGGGATAAAAAAGTATTCGGAAGAAAACGAAGGCACGTAAAAAGTGCAGAGCGCGAATCACTCGCAAGGACAGGCGTCCTCGACCGTCCGAAAGCGCAGAGTTGTAGGGACAGACGTCCTCGACTGTCCGTTAATTCGGAGCATAGAGTGAAAACAAAATTCGTGTCATTTTCAAGGTTTAAAAACCCTCAAAAGATTTTAAAAAAGTATTGACAAACCGGCTTGCCTATGATATAATATTTCGGTAAGCCAAATTCGACCCGCTAGCTCAGACGGTAGAGCACTTGACTTTTAATCAAGGGGTCCGGAGTTCGAGTCTCCGGCGGGTCACCAAAAACAAAAAGGAGCAGTTCATCTGCTCCTTTTTGTTTTTGACGATATGCTTTGTTTCTCGAACTCCCGCAAACTCGCAGAGTCTGCATGCTTGGTGGTACGATTTTTTAGACAAAAATACACTTTGCCACCAAGCTAAGTTCAGAGTCTCCGGCGGGTCACCAAAAAGAAAAGAGAGTAGCAACGCTACTCTCTTTTCTTTTTTGATAATACGTTATGACTCGAACTCCCGCAAACTCGCAGAGTTTGCATGCTTGGTGGTACGATTTTTTAGACAAAAATACACTTTGCCACCAAGCTAAGTTCAGAGTCTCCGGCGGGTCACTTTTTAAGATGTAGCACTCTCATTCTCCGGCGGGAGCAAGCCACCACCCTACAAAATTTCATAAAACAGAATACGCGTAAATCTTCTGCACAACAATATATAAAAAACCAAAGGAGAATTTATGTGCACCGCAATCAATGACATTTCAAAATTTCACCTTTTCGGCAGAACACTCGATCTTGAAACTTCCTTCGAAGAACAGGTCGTGATCTCCCCGCGAAGCTTCCCTTTTCCCTTTATTCATGAGGGAATACTTGAAAAGCATTTCGCAATTATCGGCGTAGCTCACGTTGTTCACGGCACACCGCTATACTTTGACGGAATGAATGAGCATGGACTTTGCGCCGCCGCTCTGCGCCTCCCTGAGCTTACGGTTTATCACGGTAAGACCAACGAAAAGACCAACCTCGCGTCATTTGAGCTTATCCCCTGGATACTTTGCAATTTTAAGTGCGCCGATGATGCCTCAAAAGCTCTCAAAAACGTAAATATTACCGCGGACAGTTTTTCCGATACTCTTCCTTCGACTGAGCTTCACTGGATCATTGCCGATAAAAACAAATCGTTCGTTATAGAATCCCGCGAGGACGGGCTCAAAATATACGACAACCCTTTCGGTGTTCTTGCAAACGCACCCGACTTCCCTACCCAGTGCTTTGTCCTTGATAAATTCGGAGACCCCGTGCTCGGCGACCTCTCCTCGTCATCAAGATTCAACCGCGCGGTAAATGCCGTAAGACACACATTTCCCGCAGAAGAAAAGAACGAAGCCGTATCCCGTCTTTTCCATATTTTCAGTACGGTAAATCAACCTCACGGGCTTTTCCGCGCGGACGAAAGACGGCTTCGCACGGTCTACACCTCATGCATGGACACAGAGGATCTTGTTTATTATTTTACCACCTACACCTGTCGGCAGATCCATTCCGTAAAGCTTCACAACGATCTTCTCGACAATAGCGAAATACTGTCTTATCCTATGGCACACAAGGAAAACATTGAATATCTAAATTAAAAAGGCGGGATCTCCCGCCTTTTTTAGCTTTTACTCTTTATAATTTCCGCCAACTGGCTAATATTGCCCTCATTGATCGTAGGGAGCGAAATATCATCCCTCGCCTGACCGTTTTCACCGCCGCCGAGAATGTCGGCGCGCACTATTTTAATGATCATTTTATCAAATCCCGTATGCTTATCGGGGTTCATATCTCCACCAAAGCAGGTTATAGCCGCGGCGTTATCCCGCAGATCCTTCGGGAAATTTTTGATCATATAATCATCGAAAAGATCCACAAAGCCGAGGCACAAAAAATATCCGACGTTTAAGTTAAGCAATCTGTCGTGATTTGTCTTTACAAAATTTTTGATTTTTTTATGGATCTTACCCATTCGAATTGACGAGCCGACCAGCACGAAATCAAAGTCCTCAAGCGTGGGAATTTCACGGCATTGACCAAGATCGCAACGCGTTATTTTTGCCTGCGGCAAATATTTTTCCAAAATATCAAGGGAGGTCGTAACCGTCCCCGTTCTCGTAGTATATATGATAAGTAAATTCATTTCAGTCTCCGTATAAGTTTGTAAATTCATTATATACCACTTTGCAAAAAAAATCAAGTGTATACGCCTGCAAATGCGAGTTTTCTCTTGAAATAATGTCAAAAATATGATATAATAACTATATATTGGCAAAATTGTGAGGTGTATCTTCATGCAGGACAAGAACACGGCAAAAAACAGAATAGAAGAACTCCGCAAAACGCTCACGTATCATGCGAAGCTTTACTACGTTTTCGACGCGCCCGAGATCTCGGACTTCGAATACGACAGATTGTACGCGGAGCTTTTGAAGCTTGAGGAAGAATACCCCGAATTAGACTCCCCCGATTCTCCAACGAAGAGAGTCGGCGGCACACCTCTTGATAAGTTCGAAAAGGTTGTCCACACAAGAAGAATGGACTCCCTCTCCGACGTTTTCTCATACGATGAGCTTCTCGACTTCGTAAACAAGGTAAGATCGGCTATCTCCGACGTAACCTTCTCGGTTGAGCCGAAGATCGACGGCCTTTCAGTTTCTCTCATCTATGAGGACGGCGTCCTCAAGATAGGCGCAACACGAGGCGACGGCAACGTTGGCGAGGACGTAACACAAAATATTAAAACTATTTTCTCAATTCCCGTAAAGCTCCCCGAGCCCCTCAATCTCAACGTTCGCGGCGAGGTTTATATGCCGCGCGAGGTGTTCAACCGAATTAACGCAAAGCGCGAGGCGGAGGGTAAGACGCTTATGGCAAACCCCAGAAACGCCGCCGCGGGCTCTCTCCGTCAGCTTGATCCACAGATCGCGGCGTCCCGCGGACTTGACATTTTCGTGTTTAATTTCCAGGACGGCTCGCTTTATCTTGACGGTCACGCGCCCGAATCTCACACGGAAACGCTTAACAGAACCGAAGCCCTCGGTTTCCCCACAGTACAGATGCGCTGTGTAGCTCACACGGGTGACGAGATCATTTCTCACATTGAAAAAATCAACTCGATGCGTGACTCTCTCCCGTACGACATTGACGGCGTTGTTATCAAGGTCGACAAGCTCTCCGACCGAGAAATTCTCGGAGAGGGCACAAACACGCCTAAATGGGCGGTTGCATATAAATTCCCGCCCGAGGAAAAGGAAACCAAGCTTATTGACATCACAATAGCTGTCGGCAGAACGGGAGTTTTAACGCCCACGGCAATCCTCTCCCCCGTTCGTCTTGCGGGCACAACGGTTTCCCGCGCGACGCTTCACAATCTTGAGTTTATCCGCGAGCGCGACATTATGCTTGGCGACACGGTCGTTGTTCGCAAGGCGGGAGATATTATCCCCGAGGTCGTAACCGCCAAAACAGGTAAGCGTGACGGCAGCGAAATTCACTTCAATATGCCCACGCACTGTCCTTCCTGCGGTGAAGCGGTATTCTACGATCCCGACGAGGCGGCAGCTGTAAGATGCACAAACTCCGCATGCCCCGCGCAGTTATCCCGTGGAATCGAGCATTTTGCGTCAAAGGCCGCTATGGATATTGACGGACTCGGTCCGCAGATCGTTGAAGCCCTCATTTCAGCAAAGCTCATTGCAAATCCCGCAGACCTTTATTATCTCAAGGCAGAGGACATCGCAAATCTCGAAAGAATGGGCGAGAAATCTGCTGCCAATCTTATAAATTCCATTGAAAAATCAAAGAACGCAGGGCTTGAACGACTCATCTGCGCCCTCGGTATCAGAAATATAGGCGAGGTTGCGGCATCTGCCCTGGCGCAGAAATTCCGTACTCTTGATGCTTGTATGACCGCAACACTCGACGAGCTTATCGCTATTCCCGACTTCGGTGAGATAAGCGCTCAGTGTGTGGTAAACTTCTTCTCGCATCCGCAGAATATTGATCTCTGCGAGCGTCTCAAGGCGGCAGGTGTGCTTACGGAATCAACAATGGCTCCCACGTCCGATAAATTCGCAGGACTTACCTTCGTGCTTACGGGAACACTTCCCACAATGAGCCGCGACGATGCATCCGCGAAGATCAAAGCGCTCGGCGGTAAGTGCGCGGGCTCGGTTTCCAAGAAAACAAGCTACGTTGTTGCGGGCGAAGCTGCAGGAAGCAAGCTCACCAAGGCGCAGGAGCTCGGCGTTACAATTATCGACGAGGCAGAGCTTCTCCGTATGATCGAGAACTAAGCCAAACCCGTAAATTCAACTATTCCGTTATAAATTCCGCGGGCAAAAAGCTCGGGCGAGCCGCTCATAAGCGCGGCATCACGAGGATTTGTTATAAATCCGATCTCGGCTAAAACCGCCGGCATATTGGTTTTGCGAAGCACGTAAAGTGACGGACGGAGCTTAACTCCACGATTCTGCAGACCGGTGCTCTCTGCAAGATTATCGACGATATCCTCCGCAAGCGAGTACCCTGCACCCGACGCAGAATACGCATATACCTCGACACCCGTCGCGCTTGAATTATCCGACGCATTCGTATGTATGCTTATAAAATAGTCAGCTCCCCACGCGTTTGCCTCATCCGTTCGCGCGCGAAGACTCGACGTGTTCGACGTGCCAATGACCTCCGAGGGCGAATTTCTCGACAGTCGCACGTCGTAATTACCACTACGGCGCAAAAGCTCGGCTAAAAGAACGCCGACTCTGTACGTTATATCCTGCTCGCGAAGACCGTTTCCCTCCGCACCCGCATTGGGATTCTGTGGATTATGTCCCTGGTCTATATAAATTTTAATTGCCATATTCTACCCTTTCTGCTATATTCGTCTTCCTTCACATTTTATGCAAGCGGAAAGAGTTAAGTGATACCGCAAAAGAAAGGACAGCAAAATGTCAAACCCTTTAAATGAAGAACTGAACAATCTTCCCGAGATTGGTGAACAAAAAAACCGTGTCGAGGGAGGCACCCTTTATCTTGTGGCAACCCCCGTAGGCAATCTTGCGGATCTCTCATCAAGAGCCATCAAGGTGCTTTCCGAGGTTGACTTTATCGCCGCTGAGGACACGAGAAACTCTATGCGACTTCTCCGTTACCTCGGCATTTCAAAGCCCATGGTCTCCTACTTTGAGCATAACAAGAGAACGCACGGAGATATGATCTGCGAGCGGCTTATGTCGGGTGACTCCTGCGCGCTTATAACTGACGCAGGCACTCCCGCGATCTCCGATCCGGGTGAAGATATCGTCGCTCTCTGCGCCGAAAAAAATATTCCCGTAACTTCAATTCCCGGCGCATGCGCCGCAATTTTGGCACTCACGCTCTCGGGCCTTCCCACGGGCAGATTTACCTTTGAGGGCTTCCTTTCCGCAGACAAAAAAGAACGCCGCGAGCGCCTTGACGAATTAAAAAACGAATACAGAACAATGATATTCCACGAAGCGCCTCACAAGCTTATCGCAACGCTGACCGACATGCAAACGGCATTCGGCGGATGCCGCAGAATTTCCCTTTGCCGCGAAATGACTAAGCTCAATGAGGACGTAATGCGTACCACTCTCGACGGTGCGCTTGAACATTATTCGACAACCGCGCCCCGCGGTGAGTACGTGCTTGTAGTCGAGGGCATCGACAAAAACGCGATCAAAAATGAGGAGCAGACCAATCTTCTCGCCCTTGATATTGAAGCGCATGTTCAGTACTACATAGACGGCGGCATGTCGAAAAACGATGCAATCAAAAAATGCGCCAAGGACCGCGGCGTTCATAAAAACGAAATCTATCAGGTTGTGATGAAAAAATAAAGAAAAGGACGGAAAATTCCGTCCTTTTTTATTATCTTATTTTGATTTCTCCGTTACATTCCATAACGGCATCTTCGTTTATGATCTCACCGACGGAGTCCGCAATAACGTATCCACTCTTAACGTTCTTTACGGAAACTATATCACCGATAACGTCTGCCTCAACCGAAGAATACTCAAACGAAAGGTCCGTATCGATCATCTTACAGTTTACAAGCTTTAAATTCTCACAATAACAAAGCGGCTGTGTGCCAATTATCGTACAATCGATCAAGGTAAGATCCTTTGAGAACCACGCGAGGTATTCGCCCTTGACAATGGAATTTTTAACTGTGATATTTTCACTGTGCCAAAAAGCGTCCTTTGTATCGAGATTGGAATCCTCGATTACAAGATTCTTCATATACTGAAAAGAATATTTTCCCGTAAAATCAAGATTCTTGATATGTACGTCGGAGGAATCGAACATCATATACTGGGAATTTATCTTGGAATTTTCAATATATATATTCTTGCTCTTCCAACCGAATTCAATAGAATCGATATTGCAATTTTTAACCTTGATATTCTCACATTCACGAACCGCTTTAACGGAATTTATACTTGTGCCGATAATCTCGCCGTTATTTGAATACCAAATAGGCGCTCTTGTGAATTCGTCAAGCGTGGAATTCTCAAGTGTAAATCCCTGCACGTGCCAAAGAGGATAACGAAGAGAAAAAGCGCAATTCTCTACTCTTACGTTTCTCGCTTCCTTGAGCTGGCTCTCACCATCCGCCTCACCCGCAAATATGCAATTCTTCACCGTCGCGTCTTTAAGGTTATACAGAGCGCGCTCAGCGTCGAACTTCTTGTTTTCTATAATCATTTCTCTCACCTCATAATAATATAAATACAGTATATCATAAAAGGCGAATTTTGTCAATCAAAAAAGAGCAGTTGCGGATTTCTCCGCAACTGCCATACTTTTTATAAATTATTCTTCATTCTTCTTTTTTCTGTAGAAGAACATGGGAACTGCGATTGCAATGATCACTGCGGAAATGCCGCTAATGGAGGATTTACATCCCTTCTTGCCGTCGCCATCACCTTCACCCTCGGGAGCAGCTGTGCCTGCTTCTGCCGTGGGAGCTTCACCGCCCGCAACTGTTGTTGTCTGCTCTGTGGGAGCTTCAGTTGTGGATTCTTCAGTGGGCTCTTCTGTGGGCTCATTAGTAGGAGCTTCTGTGGGCTGTTCAGTGGGCTCCTCAGTGGGCTCCTCAGTGGGAGTTTCCGTTGTGTTTTCTTCGGGAGCTGTTGTACCCTCTTCACCTGTGCCACCCTGATTGTCATCATCGCCACCGGGTGTGCCGCTCTCAACTGCAGAGAGGAAGATCATAAAGGGCTCGTAGGAGAGCTTGTTTGCTCCGATAGTTGTGTACGTATTGTCGTTTCTTGTACCGAATACGTATTCATTGCCATCAACTACAGCAACGAGAGTATTGAGCGCTTCGTTGTATGTATAAACTGTAGAAGGAGCATTCTCGTAAACTGCGTTCACGTGTGTACCGCTAACTACCATGTTAAGATACTTCTTAGCTCCATTGATAGTTGTGGAAACGTAGTAACCACCGTTTGCCTCTTCGATAACGAATACGAGAGCGGAATTGATATTCTCGGTTGTTGCGAGATAGTAACCGCTGACTTCACCGTTGAGGTAAACTACCTTGCCTGCCGCAGTCTGATTCATGCCAATCTTGTAACCCTGACCAACTACAAGACCTTCACCGGAGGGAGTGCTGGGCTTAGCCGTTGTATCTTCCTCGGGAGGATTTACAGGTGTGTTGGTTGTATCTTCCTCAACGGGAGGATTTACAGGTGTATCAGGTGTACCTTCCGTAGCATCTACGAGCACGAATGTGTAGATCGTAATATCGGATGTTTCATTGATACCGTAAACAGTAAGATAACCCTTGTATACTTCGAGATACTGGGGATTGCCGTTGTAGTTTGCGCTCTGGCACTTGATCAACCAACCGCCATCTGTAGAGACAAACTCAAACTTTGTATTAGCTTCCTGAGTATTAACAAGTCTTACGTTTGTTCCGTCAGCGTAAAGATACTTGCCACCGTTCATAAAGGAATAGGAGCCGTCGCTGTTCTTTACTACTGTCCACTTAGCCGCCTCATCCTTGTTTGTAGTCATATAAAGCTGATCCTTTGTAGATCCGCTGGAGCTTGTATAAACGTAAGGGTTGCTTGTAACGTAGCTTGTTCCGTTCTGGAGAATGATTGTTTCGGGAACCTCAACAGAAGGAGCATCGGGCTTTTCTGTAGGAGCTTCTGTAGGAGCTTCTGTAGGAGCTTCTGTAGGTCTTTCTGTAGGTGTTTCTGTAGGTGTTTCTGTAGGTCTTTCTGTGGGTGTTTCAACCTCGCCGCCACCAACGTCGTCACCGCCCTCGGAACCACCAACGGGAGCATAAACTACTTCGATATTTGCAACGTAAACTCTTGTTGTCTTATCTGTGCCCGTTGTTGTAACAACGATCTCGGTTACACCGTCGTTTGCTGTAATTGTATAAGCACCGCCTGTAAGCGCAGATGCTGTACCGCCTGTTACGGAAATAGGACCTCTTCCTGCGGTGTGATCAGCCAAAGTAAGCTTTACTGTGCTAAGCTCATAACCTGCAGCAGCCTTAATTGTAAGAGTATTGCCGTTCTGATAAAGTCTGATGCTTTCGGAGAAAATAGTGGGATCTGTTCCACCGCTGCCCTTTGCTGCAACAATGGTAATATTATTGTCAAGCTTGATCTGCTTATCGGAGATGATACCTGTGGTCTGACCTACGGTTACACCTGCGATTTCAGCAATCTGTGTATGAGTTTTTGAAACCCTTCCACTCTCATCCGTTACAGGAGGTGTTACAGGAGTAGCCGTTGTTGTTTCCTCGGGCTTCTTTGTTGTTGTTTCCTCGGGAGGAGTTGTGCCGCCAATATCGTCATCGCCTGCCACGTCTTCAACGAAGAAATTAACAATATAAGGATTGTCACGGCTGATATCAACAGGACCTACGGTTGTATAAGTCTTATCACTTCTTGTACCGAGGGCATAAGTGCCGCCGTTTGCCGAAGTAACAAGAGTCTTGAGCGTAGCGTCGTAAGTCCATACCGTGTTAGGTGTGGTTTCATATACAGCGTTTACGTGCGTGCCGCTAACCGTAACGTTAATATAGGTCTTTGTGCCACCGTTCAAATAGTAGAGATAAGATCCACCGTTTGTTGCTTCAATATAGAAATCGAGACCGTTCTCAAAGCCCTCTGCTGTATCAAGGTAATACGTAGCAGCCATGCCACCCTTGATATAAACCGTCTTGCCTGCAGCTGTCTGGTTCATACCAACCTTGTAAGCTGTGCCTACAACGGGCTCAACTGCCGTATAGTTAGGAGTTGTTGTGTCTCCCGTGTTGCCGTCGTCAGAGTCACCGCCTGCAGGAGGAGTGGGAACCTCGCCGCCTGCCGCAATACCGGAGGGTGTATACATTACGGGGATTTCCTCACCGAAGAGGAGGTATGCGTACTCGGGATAGTCAACGAATACGTTTCTTGTGCCTGTAATAGATTCAACAGCGTCGTTTCTACCAAGCTCCCATGTATCAACGGGGTCGATCTCGATCCAAGTAAGGAGGAGGTCGATGCTCTCAATTACACCGTTTGTACCAACGATAGTTGAATTACCGTTATACTGTGTGGATGTACATCCCCAACGAACGTATGTATAAAGAACGATTCTTGCTACGTCACCGCGAAGGTCAAGTGCGCCACCGGATTCGGAGTTAGGGTTATAGTAACTGCCGCCGGAGCCGTATGCCTTGTTACCGCGGCTTCCGTTTTCAGAGGAAGCTGTCGGACGGAGCATCATAATATCATTTTCGCCGTTGCCGGACATATCGCCCTTAGAGTTAGGCCAGCAATGCTCTCTGTTCCACGTAGAGCCACCATCCCAAGCAGGACCGATCTTATCGCCCGAATAGAACGAAGAGATACCTGCGGAATAATTACCGTTTACACAGTCTGTGTACTTGAAGAGATCTCTTGTTGCATTATAGCTGGTCTCATAATCATGAGCAGACACCATAATGTCCTGAAGTGCGTCATACAATGCACTGTTATGCGCATTTGTTTCGTTTGTGCCACCAGCAAGCGCAGACACTACGTCAAACGTATCGCCTGTCTTATAGAAGTTCAAAGCGTATGTGGTAAGGAATGTAGAAACCTCACCTCTCGCGCCCCAGTTAGCAACGTATTCGCCAACCTTCACATAGTCAACGTCATCTGCAGAATCGTAACCTGTTGAATTACCAACGAGTGTTGTCGAATAAGTAGCAACGTCACTTGCAAAAACGCCAACTGTGAGCATCTGCAAAATCATAAAAATTACGATAAGCAGAGATAAGCTCTTAATGTGTTTTTTCATAATTTGTCTCCTTTGAAAAATTTTCATAGTCTTACATTGTAATTATATCACACAAATTCCATTAATTGATGAATAATCAATTAACACAAAATAGTTTTTTGATGAAATTTCGAAAAAGACCGCAGTTTTTGCGGTCTTTTTACTTATTTTTTATAAACGATTCTGCCAACCTCGGGCATCACGGGAAGAATATTTTCCGCAAGCACCGAAATCGGAGCGGTTGCCCACGGGTGACAAAGACTCGTGTTCCACTTTTGATCCTTGCCCCACGCCTCAAAGCAGGTAGTTGCGCCCTCGCGAACCATGTTATACCACGAATGCTCGCCCTCATCAACAATAAGCGCAAGCGCGTCCTCGTATCTACCCACGCGGCACAATGCCTTGAGCAAAAAGTACGACATATAAACGCCCGTGCAGTTGCCTCGTTTTACAAGATAGTCCGAAACGCTCTGCTCCGCATCATCGTCTGCAAATCCGAAGAAAAGCGGCATAATATTGGAATGCACCGCTCCGTGATCACTGCCCTTTGCATCAACGTAAATTCCAAGATCCGGACGGTAAAACTCCTCGTTAAACGCGCGTATCAAACGCTTGCTTTCGTTTTCTCTCGCAATTCCGAGAATCCCCGACATGCTCTCAACGAGAATTGTGCAGCCAATGTAAAAAGCATTCATCACGTTATGCGCGCCCGTTCCCTTTTCCATGGGGTTTGTGAGCGGAAAATCATAATTATCGCGAAGATTCTGCGGCCAGTCAACAAGATTCCACTTATCCGTTACGTCACAAAGGAGTCCATCCTCACGGGCAAACTTCTTGAAATATGATAATATACCTTCACTGACCTTATAATTTCTAAGAAGATATTCTCTGTTTCCCGTATATTTGTAATGGCGGAACGCAAGGATCGGGAACTGACATGAATAGTCGGCAATTTCCTGCATGTGCGAGCCGGGAGTTACAGCCATAAGTCCCGAGCAGATCACGCCCGATTGCACCTGATTGTCGATCGCCTTTTCGAAAAGAGATACGTCGTCCGTAAGTACAAGGTGGGATGCGCCCGTAATAGTCATGTCTCCCGCATACTGCCCCTTCTCTCGTCCGGGACAGTCAACGTAAACCTCCTGCGCGCCGTATTTAACGGTATTCTTACAGAGATTAAAGACCGCGCGAAGCACCTCATTGTCGGTTTCTATATTACAGTAATCATCATCAAAGGGATAGTGTCGAACGATTGCTCTGACGCTCTTGATCTTGACATTTCCGTTGGGTGTCAAGGCGGCATATCTGAACGCCTTGTATTCGTACTGCTCGATTTTGTTCTCACCCTGACGAAGCGTAATAATATCCTCATAATTGCAAAGCGAGCGCATCTTGTATCTGACACTTCCGTCATCGTTGAGCTCCTCACCGAAATGCGCGACGACAGTATCTCCGTCATCTCCATCAGCTTCAATTTCAAGGCCTGCGGTGATCTCCGTTCCAAAGTCAAGCCACAGTGTGCCGTCATCAAGAATTTTTTCATTGACAGCATCTTTTTTATATACGGACAAAGGTGTTACGGGCTTTATATCGAAGGTATGGTCAAGCTCTCGCAACGCCGCGTTTTCCCACGAAAATTCCATTTTGCGATTATCGAAATTCTCGGCAAAATCGGTATTATAGCCGTTTATGTGCGTCACGTAATACGCGTCCGTCGTGCTGCAAAGCCAGCTTTCATCGGTAGCCGATATAACCTCATCACCCGAGAAAATTTCTGCGATCATGCCGAGACGACCGTCACCGCTCATATAGTAACGGTTGATAAGTCCCTGATAGTAGCAATGAACGAACACCTCATTTTCACCGTCACGCAAAATGTCCGAGAGATCATACTCGTTGAAATAGTAATTGAAATGATAACCCTGCGCAGGTCCCTGACCGACAAATTTTCCGTTTACGTAGAGCTTATAATAATCGTCAGCCGTTATTCTTATTTTCACGCCGTCGGTATTTTCAATATAAATATTCTTTTTGAAATAAAAATGCAAATTCGAGACGCCGCTGACGGGAGTCATTCCCTTCGAATCTATCTCCTTGCAAAGAAGATTCTTGATCTCAAGATTTGAAAAGCATTCGGGGCATATCCATTTTGCACCCGAAAAAATTCTATTGCTCATAAACGTTACCGCCTTTCACAATACTGAACTAATTATAGCATTATTGTTTTGCTTTGTCAATAAATTCAAAGAAAAATCCGACCTTGACGGTCGGATTTTTAATTATAACAAACTGTTCAGCTCCTGCATCTTCTCGCGTGTCGGCTCGTCCATTTTTCCAAACGGAAATTCAATCCCCATTTGGTCATATTTCGTCTGACATATCTTGCGGAAAGGCAAAAGCTCTACCTTTTCGATGCATTTGTATGCCGAGACAATTTCCTTGAGCGAGCAAATATTTTTTTCAGTATCGTTCACACTCGGAATTATAACCTGACGGATCCATGTCGGAATCTCCTTTTTATCAAGCAATGAAAGAAATTCAAGAACGGGCGTCATACTGCATCCTGCGTTTTCACGGTATTCCGCGTCACTCGTATATTTAATATCGAGAAGAACTCTGTCGGTCACATCAAGTAATGAAATAACCGAATCATTCATAATACTTCCCGACGTGTCGATGCAGGTGTCAATACCGTTTTTGTGACAAAGCTCAAACACCTCGCGCACGAAATCCGCCTGAAGCAGCGGCTCTCCGCCCGAAACTGTAATTCCGCCCGTCTTTCCAAAATAGGATTTATATCTTAACGCCTTCCCAACTATTTCCTCGGGCGTATATTCTGTGCCGCCCCCCGACCATGTGTCGGGATTGTGACAGCACTTGCAGCGGAGGTTACACCCCTGCATAAATACGACAAAACGAACACCCGGGCCGTCGACCGTGCCGAGACTCTGGATAGAATGAACTCTGCCTATCATATAACCGTGTGGAAGGTACGGCTGATAACCTCTCTCTGATGCTCGCGAGAGAGCTTGGAGAAGTTAACTGCATAGCCCGAAACTCTGATCGTAAGATTGGGATATTCCTCGGGGTTTTCGTACGCCTTCATAAGCGTTTCGCGGTTCAATACGTTTACGTTTAAGTGGTGCGCGCCGCGACCGAAGTAACCGTCGAGAATTGAAACGAGGTTGTCGATCTTTTCGTCATCTGTCTTACCGAGCGCCTCGGGAGTAATGGAGAACGTATTTGAAATACCGTCGCGGCAGTCCTCGTATCTGATCTTGGATACTGAGTTAAGAGATGCGAGCGCGCCGTTCTCTTCTCTGTTGTGCATGGGGTTAGCGCCGGGAGCGAAGGGCTCTGCCGCGCGTCTGCCGTCGGGGGTTGATCCCGTGTTCTTACCGTACATTACGTTGGACGTAATGGTAAGAACAGAAAGCGTATGAGTAGCGCCTCTGTATGCGGGAGTTTTACGAAGCTCCTCAATCATATTGTGAGTAAGGTCGCGTGCGATAAGATCTACTCTGTCGTCGTCATTACCGTACTTGGGAAATTCACCCTCGGTCTTGAAATCAACAACGAATCCGCTCTCGTCAATAATGGGCTTTACGCTAGCGTACTTGATCGCGCTAAAGGAGTCCGCAACAACAGAAAGACCCGCGATACCGAACGCCATAAGACGGTCTACGTCAGTATCGTGAAGAGCCATCTGCGTCTTTTCATAAGCGTACTTATCGTGCATATAGTGAATAACGTTCATTGTATTAACGTAAAGATGGGAGATCCATGCAAGATAGATATTGAATCTTTCCATAACCTTATCATAATCCATCTTCTTGAGAACGGGCATCTGCGGACCGATATGAATATCGCTCGTCGCATCATATCCGCCGTTGATAGCGATAAGAAGAAGCTTTGCAAGATTACATCTTGCGCCGAAGAACTGCATCTGCTTACCGATCGTCATAGCGGATACACAGCAAGCGATAGCATAGTCGTCACCGTGGAGAGGACGCATAATATCGTCGTTTTCATACTGAATGGAGTCTGTATCCTTTGAAACCTGAGCGCAGAATTTCTTGAATCCCTCGGGAAGATTCTGCGACCAGAGGATGGTAAGGTTGGGCTCGGGTGAAGAGCCGAGCGTATAGAGAGTATTGAGAATACGGAAGCTGCTCTTGGAAACGAGCGTTCTGCCGTCCTCACCCATACCGCCAACGACCTCTGTGATCCACATGGGATCGCCACCGAAAAGCTCGTTATATTCGGGAGTTCTGAGGTGACGAGCAAGACGAAGCTTAATTACAAAGTCATCGAAAAGCTCCTGCGCGCCCTCTTCTGTCAAAATACCCGCCGCAATATCTCTTTCAACGTAAATATCAAAGAAGGTTGCAACACGACCAAGAGACATAGCCGCGCCGTTCTGCTCCTTGATGGATGCAAGATAAGCAAAGTAAGTCCACTGGATCGCCTCGCGTGTATCCTTTGCGGGCTCGGAAATATCAAAGCCGTACATTACCGCCATTTCCTTCATGTAGCCAAGGAAAAGTATCTGACGGCGAACTTCCTCGATAAGACGGATCTTTTCTTCTGTGAAATTACCTGCGCCAAGAGCGTCTTTGTCCTTTTTCTTCTCTGCAATGAGCTTGTCCACACCGTAAAGAGCAACTCTGCGGTAGTCGCCGATGATTCTACCGCGTCCGTAAGCATCGGGCAAGCCGGTAATAACGTGGCAACGGCGAGCAAGACGCATTTCCTCGGTATACGCGCGGAAAACACCGTCGTTATGTGTTGTTCTGTATCTGAATTCATCCTCAATCGTATCGGAGAGCTTATAGCCGTAAGCCGCGCATGCCTGACGCGCCATTCTGATACCGCCGAAGGGATTGACACCGCGCTTTAAGGGAGCATCCGTCTGAAGACCTACGATAATTTCATTTTCTTTATCAACGTAACCGGGAGCATAGTTTGTAAGAGAAGATACGGTTTCGGTATCAATATCAAGCACGCCGCCTCTCTGACGCTCGAGCTTGAAAAGCGCCTGAACCTTTTCCATAAGTCCCTTTGTTCTGTCCGTCGCGCCCGCAAGGAAGGAGGCGTCTCCCTTATATTCAGTATAGTTCTGCTGAATAAAATCGCGAACGTTGATCTCGTTCTGCCAATCACCCGACTTAAAGCCGACCCAATTCTTGTGTTCCATAAAAACCTCCGTAATATATATCAAAAATTTTCAAACCGTTTATACCGACAAAATGGGCAATTCCGTCAGAAAAGACCGAATCGCCCACTCTCGGGCATTATAATTATACAGAATTTTGCGCCTTTTGTCAATATACAGCGTTCATATAATTTCAATGCCAAATAATTCAATTTTATTAGTTTTTCTCAAGATAGAATTCGCTTGCAATATACGGATGATCGGCATAGCCGACAAAAATGTCAAACCATCCCGCCTCGGAGACGAATTCACACTTTTCGTTAAAGAATTTAAGTCTTTCCTCAGGAATTTCAAGCTCAACCGTCTTGGTCTCTCCCGCCTCGAGTGATACCTTCTTGAATGCCGCCAAAGACTGAACGGGACGAACTGTAGACGCTACTCTGTCATGAATGTAAAGCTGAACTACTTCCTTACCCGCTCTGTCTCCTGTGTTTTTAAGTGTAACCTTAACCTTGAGTGGGCTGCCACTCATAGTAGCATCGTGACTCATATCAAGATATTCAAAGCTCGTATAGGAAAGGCCGTGACCGAAGGAATAGAGAGGAAGATTTCCGCAGTCAAGATAGGTTGACGCATAGATCTGACGCTCATTATCGGGCTTGGTCTTAGGTCTGCCCGTGTTAACGCGATTATAGTAAATAGGACACTGTCCGACGGACTTCGGGAACGTCATCGTGATCTTGCCCGAGGGATTCGCTTCACCAAAGAGAAGGTTTGCAGCACCGGGGCCACCCTCGACACCTGTAAACCACATCTCAAGAATTGCAGGAGTAAACTCTGCAAGTTCTGTCAAAACAAGGGGTCTGCCGTTAAAAAGAATTGCCGCAGTATTGGAGTTTTCCTCAACTATCTTACGAGCAAGCTTCGTCTGTACGCCCGGGAGCGTAAGATCCGTTCTGCAATTTCCCTCACCCGAATAATTCTGGGGCTCACCCAAGCACAAAACGACCGCATCAGCCCACTTTGCAGCTTCAATCGCTCTGTCAAAATCAGCTTCGGAAAGCTCGTTCCATTCAGCAGAACAACCCTTTACAGCTACAACCTCCGCGTCAGGCAAAAGCGCCTTTACACCGTTATAAACGTTTACGCAATCCTCGGGCTTTGCGTTACAAGACCAGAAGCCCGAAATCGCCTGCTCCTCGGCAAAAGGACCGATAAGAGCAATTTTCTTTGTATCCTTAGAGAAAGGCAAAACGCCGTCATTCTTAAGCAATACCGCACATTCCTCAACCGCTTCTCTCACAAGCGCGCGATGCTCGGGACAAAGACAGATCTCCTTTTCCTTTTCATAAGATGCGCCGCGGAACGGATCTTCAAACATACCGAGCTTGTTCTTTAATTCAAGCACCTTGAATACCGCGTGATCGAGCGCTTCCTCGCTCACCTTACCCTCAAAAATAAGCTCCTCCATGTGAGTAGGATAGAAATTTGTATTCATATCAATGTCGCAACCGCAGTTGAACGCCATCTCTGCCGCCTGCTTGGAGTTTTCCGCAACGCCGTGAACGAGAAGCTCACCGATAGCGTTATAGTCACTGATAACGAGACCGTCATAACCCCATTCACCCTTGAGTACGTCATTCATAAGCCACTTGTTTGCAACACAAGGAACACCGTTGAGCGAGTTAAATGCAGGCATAATACTCGTAGCACCCGCGTCAAGGCACGCCTTGTATGCGGGGAAATAAAATTCACGAAGAGTTCTTTCGGAAATTTCAACTATATTATAATCACGTCCCGCTTCTGCTCCTCCGTAAGCCGCAAAATGCTTTACGCAGGTACCGATATTATGCGGCTTTGAAAAATCACCCTGGAACGCCTCAATCTGAGCCGAACCCATAATGCCGTTTATGTACGCGTCCTCACCGCAGGACTCCATAACTCTTCCCCATCTTGCATCACGAACGAAGTCAACCATAGGGGTAAAGGTTACCTGAATACCGCCCGCTACCGCTTCCTTAGCAGACATTTCGGTGCAACGCTTAAGAAGGTCTGCATTAAACGAAGCTCCCATGCCGAGGGGTATCGGGAACGTAGTTTTATATCCGTGAATTACGTCCATCATAAAGAGCATCGGGATCTTGTTGGGGTCATTCTCCATATGCTCAGTCTGGATTCTTATTACGTCAAGCGCGGACTGGAAATTAAGCACGTTGCCCGTAGTATAGATATCCTCAAGGGAAAGATTCATTTCCTGAGCGGGACCTGTTATTTCCGCGTCGGTTACAACGAGAAGATTCGCGTTAAGCTGAAGAAGTTGCGCCGCCTTCTGTCTTATGGTCATTTTACTTATTAATGCCTTGATTTCAGTGTTTGTCATATCAATTCCCCTCAATTTTTCGCGAAAAATTCAAAAAAGAGCTTCGCCGCAAGAGCTGTTCCTTCACCCGACGGATGCAAACAGTCGGGATCGTAAAGCTCCGCCAAAACGTTGTCGGCAAAAGCTCTGCCTACGGGAATAACCGCTCCGTCAACGGCATCCGCCGCAAATTTTGCCGCCGCCTCGAGCTTGTCCGTCATCTCCCCATACGTCATTCCCGTACTGTGCAAAAGAGATGAACCGTCTTTATAGCTCCAGGTCTGATATATAATGATTTTAGCTTTTCCCACAAGAGATTTTATATGCTTGACCGAGCTTAAATAATCATCAAAATTTACAATCGCATTCAAGCTCTGCTCCTGAAGTACTACGTAATCGTAATTATTTTCAGAGATAAGATACGAGAAACGAACTGTAAGCTCGTCGCTCTCGGTTCTGTACGCGTTAAGATACGCGCCGCCGCGAGTTATTGAGTGACATATAAGCTCCCCACCCGACAAATTTTCCACCTGCGCGGGCAGATCGTTAAAATATGTAAAGCTATTTCCCAAAAATAAAATTTTCTTCATTTTCCGACCTTAAAAATAAAATTTGTATAAAACAAGTATAGCACAATTTTATAGGTGTGTCAAGGGAATTTGCAAATAGCAGGTGCGACTTTCAGCGCAATAGCTTGCCGCCGCCGTAAAACAAAAGTAAGGCGGGAGCAAGCCCCGCCCAACTTATATAAAATTACTTATTTTCAAGAAGAACTACGATTCTCTTCAAAAGATCCTCAGCAGTGGGATTAGCTTCTCTTTCAAGACGCGCCTTTTCCTCTGCCGCTGCCTTTTCTTCAGCCGCCTTCTTTTCTTTTGCTTCAAAGTAAGCTGCAACAGCCGCCTTGTCGCGACGCTTGATACCGAGCTTCTTCATCTCGCGCTTATCTTCCTTCGAGATCTTACCTGCCTTTGCTTTCTTGCCGCCGTCCTTTACGTTGTTAATCGCCTTAACGATAAGGAAAAGAACGAATGCAGTAACAAAGAAGTTGATAACCGCGATAATGAGTGAGCCCCAATCGATATAGTGACACTTCTCAAGATCGGGAACCATCTTGCCGTCAGCATCGAGAGCATAAACCACTTCACCGAGGAAGGTGTATGCGCTCTCAAATGCGCCGTCTCCAAAGATCTTGGCGAGCGAGAAGTTGATAATGGGCTTAAGTACAAAATTGCTTACACCGTTTACGATTGCAGTGAAAGCACCGCCGACGATAACGCCGACTGCCATATCAAGCACGTTTCC
Organism: Eubacteriales bacterium; assembly: GCA_045632305.1. Taxonomy (GTDB): domain Bacteria; phylum Bacillota; class Clostridia; order Oscillospirales; family CAG-272; genus SVTX01. The sequence goes on from JAZQWL010000033.1 coordinate 43,882, forward strand.
GCGCGTGATAAATTTCTTGAATTCAGCGAAAAACTTTTTCATAATTCCTCCGAAAAAAGATATTTAGTTTTCCGAACGTATCGGTTAGATACATTATATCACATTTTTCGACGGCTTTCAAGATATAGTATTAAATTTGTTACAAAAAACAGACGTTCCCGCAAAGTGATTGCGGGAACGATTGTATAAATATTAAACGATAATAATATCGATGCTCTTATCCTTGATAGTCACCGATTCAACGGGAACGATAACGTCAACGTTGTCGCCTACGTTACCGCTGTATGCTGCGGTAAGCTTCTGTCCGTATACGTCGATGATCGCATAATGCTCTCTGCCGTAATCCATCACGTCAACAACCGTACCTGTAAGCACGTTTTCGGATGCGTCAGAATGAGGAACTACCGTAAGATCCTTGGCGTCGACTACGTATTCAAGCGGCACGCGGAAGATCTTATTGCCCTTGCATGCAAATATCTTTTCGCATATACCCTTTGTGGGAACGAGCTTAGCATCGCCGATATTCATATAGAAATTATAGAACTTACCTGACTTATCCTTTTCCTTTGTAAACGTACCTTCAAGCGCGTTTGAAAGGTTCAAGGGCTTTACGTCAAGGGAGTTGATTTCCATCTGTGTAAAGTCAATATCGAAATTGACCTCATCGCCGATATTATATCTCGCGCCGCCCATCTCAAGCGAGAAGAGAGTGAGATTGCCGACCTTGAGGAAATACAAGGTCTTACCGTCGATCTCCTCGATCCACTGGATCTTAGCTCTGCCATCACCGCTTCCAAGTGTAAGCGCACTGACGGGCATCGAGATCTCAACGTCCTCGCTATTCTCAACACCGATAGCCGCGGGAAGCATGAATTCAAGGTCTTCAAAGCAAAGATTTCTGTTTACAACAGACGCCTTTATAACGTTGTTATCGGGAATTCTTCTTCTGATGCTCTTCTCCGTATCTCTGTCGAATACGTGGAACTTTCTCTTGGAGATTTCAATATCGATAACGTCTCCGCGTCTTACCTCAACGTCGGAGTCCGCCTTGATAATGATAGATCCGCTCTGCGCGTCGGGTGTATCAAGATTGAGGTTAGCGTAAATAAGTGTTTCTCCACCGAGGACTTCTACTACGCTGACAACCGCCTTAGCGCGAGCCCATGAGCCGTCATCGTGATTCGTCGCCTTATAAACGCGAACCGCGTCGGGTCTGATACCGAATACTATCTTATGCTCGCCGTCCATGTAGTTTACAGGAATCTTATCCGCCTGAATATACTTCATGTTAATGTCCGTTCCGCAATCAAGCTCAAATCTAACGTCCTCGCCGTTCTTTATTATCACACCGTCAAAGAAATTCATCTGGGGAGTACCAATAAAGCCCGCAACGAACATATTATCGGGATACTTATAAAGATTGATAGGCGTATCGATCTGCTGAATGTAACCGTCCTTCATAACGACGATTCTCGTACCCATGGTCATCGCCTCTACCTGGTCGTGTGTTACGTAGATAAAGGTTGTGCCGAGCTTCTCGTGAAGACGGGAAATTTCCGCTCTCATCGCCGCACGAAGCTTTGCGTCGAGATTAGAAAGGGGTTCGTCAAGCAAGAACACCTTAGGATTACGAACGATAGCTCGTCCGAGCGCAACTCTCTGACGCTGACCGCCCGAGAGCGCCTTCGGCTTTCTCTCAAGGTAATCCGTAATGCCGAGAATTTCCGCAGCTTCCATTACCTTTCTGTGGATCTCGTCGTTCGGCATATGTACTGTACGAAGAGAAAACGCCATGTTTTCATAAACGCTCATATGAGGATAAAGCGCGTAGTTCTGGAATACCATCGCGATATTTCTGTCCTTGGGCTCGAAGTCGTTAACTATTTCGTTATCGATACGAAGCTCGCCCGCGGTAATCTCCTCAAGACCAGCTATCATACGGAGAGTTGTGGATTTTCCGCATCCCGAGGGACCTACGAATACGATAAATTCCTTATCTTCGATATCCATACAGAAGTCGTTTACTGCCTTAACGCCTCCGTCATATACTTTGAAAATATGTTTAAGTGACAAACTTGCCATAATATTTTCTCCTTACTTAAAGATTGCGATCGATTGCGGGGGCATTACAAGCGCGCCGCTATCGTCGAAAGAAAACTCTCCGTCGGATGCATAAAGCTCTCCGACAAGCTCGCTAAAGCCAAGAGCCGTCTTATCTAATGTTACCTTCTGCTCGAAGGAATCCATATTGAAAACAATGGTGATCTTCTCATCCCCGTATTCCTTCGTAATTACGCAAATGTAATTATTCTGGCCATCAGGGTAATACGTAACCTCTCCTCTGGCAATGGAGGGGAATCTGTTACGAAGCTCCATAGCTTCCTTGTAGTAATTCCAAATACTGCTCTCGTCCGCCATCTGCTCGGCAACCGAAGGGTAATAATACGAGGTGTCATCCACGGGAGTATTCTCGGGAGGCAAATAACAGTGTCCCTCGTAAATGTTCTTCTCTTCCCATTTCATGGCAATACGCTTTGCGGGATCGGAATTGTTTCCGCCCTTGCTTATCATGCCGATCTCCTCGCCGTAATAAACGAAGATACCGCCACTCATCATAGCCATCACACCTGCCGCCATTTTAACGTTTTCAGCTCCCGGCATAAAGCTTCCGGGACGCATCGTGTCGTGATTTCCAAGGAAAGGAGCGAGGATCGCGTCGCCATAAGTTTCCTGAAGGTCAACAAAGAGCTGACCTACAGATCTTCCGCTTCCCTGCTTTACCGCCATGGCGATGCTTCCGCCCGCCTGTGAGCCCGTAAATAGGAAGAAGCTGTCGCATCCGCTTTCATAATAACGATCGATCGTGTAATCGCTCGTTACCCACGCCTCGCCTACGATATAAGCGTCGGACTTGATCTTCTTTGCCTCAGTGTTAATAAAGGAGAGGAACTCAATATTACCGTCAAGATTACCCGTATAGTAGCTTGTAACCGCATCAAGGCGGAAGCCGTCAACGTCGTAATCCTCAAGCCAGTATTTCATAATATTCTTGATCTCCGCGCGAACGTTTTCGCTGTCAAGATTAAGGTCGGGCATGCCGCTCCAGAACTGTCCCTCATAGGAATATTTGGTAGAGCCAACCTTATGGTATGCTCCGTTATCGGTGATTCTGAAATTATAGAAATCGCCGTATTCTCCACCCGGCGCACCGTTTTCACGGATATATGAGCACGCCTCTCTGAACCACGGATGACCGTCGCTCGTGTGATTTACTACAAGGTCGATAATGACCTTGATATCACGCTTATGCGCCTCGTCGATAAGCTTTTCGAAATCCTCAAGCGTACCGTAATCGGGGTGAATTGCATAATAATCGGTTACGTCATATTTGTGATACGTGGGGGACGGATGGATAGGCATAAGCCATATTCCGTTAAATCCCATTTCCTTGATGTAATCAAGCTTTGCAGTAACGCCGTTAAGATCGCCGATACCGTCGTTGTCGGTATCAAAAAAGCTGTAAACGAAGATCTCATACCAATTTCGGTAATTGTCGTCGATTATGTTAAGCTCAACCTTCTCCTCGGTAATCTCTTCGGTCGGCTGCTCCTGATTCTGTTCTTGACTCTGTGTTGTGGGCTGTGTAGCTCCGTCCGCATCGGACTTGTTACACGCCGCAAGCGAAAACGCGGACAGAAGAAATACAAATGAAAGTATTATCGAAACGATTCTTTTCATTTTTTCCTCCTTAACCCTTAACCGCACCGCCGGTAACGCCCTGAACGTAATACTTCTGCAACCACATGAAGAGCGCCGTAATAGGCGTTGCCACGATAACCGCAGCCGCGCAGAAGGTGGTAAAATACTGCTGGATCATCTCACGCTCAAGCCACTTGTACATACCAAGCGAAACCGTGTACATTCCTGTGTCGGGAACACCCGCCATAATGTAGGATACGAAAATGTAGTCGCACCAGGGGGATATAAAGGACACGAGAATCGTGTAAATAATAATGGATTTACTGAGCGGTAAAACGATCTTATAGAAGGTTCTGAATCTCGACGCGCCGTCGATTCTCGCCGCCTCATCGAGGGATTTCGGAACTGTGTCGAAAAAGCCCTTGGCGATATAGTAGCTCAAAGCCGCTCCCGCCGAGTATACGATTATCAAGCTCAAATGCGACTGATAATTATTCGGCAAAAGAATCTTGAGCAAGAAATATACCGCGGACATGCTCATAAATCCGGGGAACATTCCGAGGATGAGCATGACGTTCATCATAGGTTTTCTTGCCTTGAACTTAATACGGCTGAATACGTAGGCAACCGCCAGAACGAATATAGCCGTAATCGCGCAGCTACAGATCGCTATAAAAAGCGTATTTCCGTACCATCTCATAAATTCTGTCTCTAAAAACAGTCTTTTATAATTATCAAGCGTCCATTCCTGCGGGAAGAACGTAGGCGACCATGCGCCCGGCTCTTTTCTGAATGATTGAACCAAAAGATAGAAAAGAGGAATTACCCAGATGATGGACAGAATCGTAAGCACTACCTGACCGACGGTATCACCGAAAATTCTCTTGAATCTCATACCGCCGCGACGCTGTTTTTTGAATTTGGTTCTTTCTATCTCGGCTTCAAGAGCGTCGATCTTCTGCCAGTTGGTAAGCTCTTCCTGAGCCGACAAATTTTTCTGTTCTGTCATTGGAAATTGTCCTCTCCTTTCACCGCCGAGGATCTGTTATAAACGATAAGACTGAATACGGCGGAAATTACGAACACGAGAATACCGATAACCGAAGCAAGCTTGTAGTTTCTGTCTGTTCCGAGTGACAGCTTATAGAGCCATGTAATAAGAAGGTCAGTTCCCTTCGCGCCGTCTGTGTACAGCATAATATCACCGGGTCCGCCGCCGCTGAGAAGATAAATAACGTTGAAGTTGTTGATGTTGCCGATAAACTGTGTAATAAGGTACGGTCCCGTAACGAAAAGCATATACGGAAGAGTAATCTTAAAGAAACGGCGCGCAGGAGAAGCTCCGTCGATGCGGGCAGATTCGTAAAGATCGTTAGGAATATTCATAAGAATACCCGAGCACATAAGCATACTGTAGGGTACGCCTATCCACATATTAACGAGTACGATGCAAATACGCGTCGTGTTGATGTCAATACCAAATTTCAGGTGGAAGTCAAATAATTTCTCAATTAACTGAGTAATGATACCACCACCCGAGCCAAGAATACCGCCACCTGTGTCAAGCATCTTGGACATGATGAGAAGTGAAACAAACTGCGGAACCGCTATCGTCGCCACGAAGAGAGTTCTGTAAAGCTTTTTGAGCTTGATTCCCTTTCTGTTGATAAGCATAGCGAGAAGCATACCGAAAATGTAGCTTGTAAACGTAGCGAGAACCGCCCAAAGAAGCGTCCAGCCAAGCACTCGCCAGAAGGTCGCGCCAAGCTTGGAGTCACTCGCGAAAAGGTCCTTGAAGTTATTGAATCCTACCCATTGGAACAGATGCTGCGGCACCTCGTGCGCGGCGTCATAGTTCGTAAATGCAATGAGTATCATCGTTACAAGCGGAATGACCGTAAACATAAACAGACCGATCATAGGAAGAGAGAGCAACGTGATATGGAACTTACTGTCAAGCAAGCTGTTAACGTCACCGCGGAAATTCTTCGGCTTCTTGCCGATGATCTTGCACTGTTCAAGCTCGTAGCTTTCCTTCGTCGCACTTATATAGCAAATGATGAAGAAAAGAACCACGAACACGGTAAGTATACCGTAAAGGAGGATCAAAAAAGAGTTATCGCCGATCATTTTATCGTAAACGCCCTCTTCCTCGTTCCAGAAATCATAGGTTTCAACGCGGCCTATATTACCGCCGCGGAAGAAGTTTTCAAAGCAGTAGATAAGATAAAATCTACCGAAGAAAAACATATAGAAAACAAATAACGCTTCGAGTCCCAGATAAACAATACCTCTTATTATCTGTCCTCTGAAAAGATGGCTCAAGCCAATAAAGAAATGCGAAGTTTTTGTAAGCGCATTGCCGTGATAAAATCTCAGACCAAATTCCTTGAAACCACGCCCGATGCCTACGAAGAATCCAATTATCGCGCGAAAAATTCCTACAAAGAATCCTGCTATTCCCTTTCCTATATTCTTGAAGAATCCGGACAATTTATAGAAGAATCTTTTCGTTGGAGTCATCTGATAATATTCTAAATCCATTAATTAACCTCCTTGTCCCTACTAAGATGGGGACTGCTATATGAACAGTCCCCAAAAGAGATTATTATTTAGCTATTTGCGCAACCAGAGCATCCAGTAATGCCTGAAGATCTGCGTCGGTATAGTCTAACAGAGTTCCGGCTTCCTTACGCTCGATAAAGGGAGTGATAAGAGCTCCCATGGGAGTCCAATAGTTACCGGGAACGCTCTTCTGAGCGCGGCTGAACTTTGCCTGCTCCATAACTGCTGCGATAACGGGATTGTTAGCAACTGCCTGGGAAGCCGCAACTGTCTTATTGGAAGGACCAAAGCCACGTGTTTCAAATCTCTTGAGCTGATTCTGCTCGTTTGTAAGCCACTGAGCGAGCTTGTGAGCTTCTGCCTTATTCTGGCTGTAGCTGTTTACACCGATGAGCTTGCAGCCCATGTATGTTGTAAGCTGCTTCTGTGTGCCGCCGATTTCAACTGTGGGGAGCTTAGCTACGCCCATGTTGTCGCCGAGAAGATCCTTAACCGCCTTTGCGTTCCATGTACCGGAAACGCCTGCAGCCGCTTCAACCTTACCCTCAGCTGTGGGTGTGAAGCCCGCGATAAGCTTGGAGTCATCTGTCTGGATAACAAGCGCGGGATGATTTACGTACTTAACAAGCGCCTTCATTACTGCAAGGCCATTTGCGTTGTTGTAGTTGATGGAAACGCCGGTTTCAACCATGCTTTCGTTGAATGTTACGTTGTATCCGAGCTCGGGATCTGTGAAGAAGAAGCTGGAAAGATACCAACCGTCGTCGTTAAGCTTGAAATGAACCTTTTTGCCTGCTGCGTGAGCCGCGTCAAGAAGCTTATCAAGTGACGTTACGTCATCAGCATTGATAACGGACTTATCGTAGTAAAGGAAAAGTGTGTTATCCTCTGTGCAAGGATAAGCAAACAACTGGTTTTCACCGTTAATTGTAACAGTAGCCGCGTCAACGGACGTAGCGGAGTTGTTAGCGATTACGTCCTGCTCTGCCTGACCGCCGATACGCGCGAGAGCGCCGCCTGCGATGAGCTTATTGATCTGGTCACTTGCAAATGAGAATACGTCGGGACCGCTTGTTACGTCATTGAGTACCTTGTCAGCCGCGTCGCCTTCACCCTGAACGCCAAAGAGGAACTTATATTCCTTATCGGGATTTGCAGCCGCGTATGCAGCGCACATCTCCTTGAGCATTTCCTGGTCTTCTTCTGCGCCCCAAACAGTAAGAGTAACCTTCTGCTTTTCACCGGGAGCCGCATTGTTATTGTTGTTATTGTTATTATTGTTGTTATTATTGTTGTTTGTGTTTGTGTTGCCGCCGCTGATACCGCTGATGCCGCTGGGAGCCGCATTACAAGAAGCAAGAACAAGACATACAGCAAGGATAGCAACAATTACGGGGAGAAGTCTGAACTTTTTCATATATAACTCCTTTAATTGTATTTATTGTTGAAAATGCGGGGCGGGACTAAGTCCACCCCGCAAAATATTTGCTTTTTAGCTTTTAATTACTTCTTTGTAGCAGTTACTGCTTCACCGTCAAGAGTAATTGTGTAAGTACCGATTTCGGGAATGATCACGTTGTCGCCGCCTGCTGCGCCGTACCATGTTACTGTACCGTCAGCTGCTACGTTGATGATCTTGATAGCCGCGATCTGTTCTGCGCCGAGCCAGTCTGCGTTGTCCTTAGCTTCCCATGTGTACTCTGTGGAAACTGCGCCGTCAACGGGAGTGATAGCGTTCTGAGATTCAGCTCTCCATGTGTCACCGTCGCCGATCGTACCAACGAGGAAGTAACCTTCAAGCTTTGTAGCTGTAAGAGAACCGCCTGCTGTGAAGTCAGCGGGATCTGTGAGTGTGAGAACGAGCTCGTAGAGACCGTAGGAATCAACTGTTACGTTGTCGCCGTTTTCAGCATTGCCGTACCAGATGTCTGCATCCCAACCTGCAAAGCCGTAAACTGCCTTACATGCGCCTACAAAGCCAGTCATCCAGGAAGCGTCTGTGTCTGCTTCTGTGAATGTGTAATATGCTCTGTATGTTGTGTCGTTAACCTTTTCGAATTCGATGCCGGAGCCACAGTTCCAGAACTGACCGCCGTTAACTACACCTGCGAGCCAGAAGGACTTAGCAACTGCTTCGATAGTAGCTGTGTTGCTTGTTGCGTTGAACGCGATCTTGTAAACGCCTGCCTCGAGAGCGAGGTTACCGCCGTCGTTCCATGTACCGCACTCGTTAATTACTGTGATAGCTTCCTGACCGAACCAAGCGTCGCTTACCTTATTGTAAAGCTTGATTTCAACGGGCTCGGAAATGTTGAGAAGGAAGGAGAAGTTTTCCTTTGTATCATCGGGAGTCATCTTGAAGTCTTCGCTGATTGCCCATTCTTCTACCATGGAGCCGCGAATATACATTTCATGTGTTGCCTGAAGGGGTTCCTTCTTTTCAACAAGCTCGTATGTGATTGTATTGTCAGCGGGATGATCGGGATATGTTGTGTAGATGATCTTATAGATACCGTCCTGACCTTCAGCCAAGAAGATATTCCATGTCCAATATTCCTTATTGAACTCGTCGTGACCTTCGAATACAACTGTACCGTCTGCGCCCTTAACTGTTGCAAACTTCTTGTCAGCTGCTGTGTATGTATTGCTGTCGTATCTGTTTACACCGTCTGCGTATTCAACGCCAGGAACGTAACCGATACCAACCTGACCGTCGTATGTGCCGCCGTAGCAGATCTGGAATGCGTCTCCTGCATACATGAGAATTTCGATCTCGTATACGTTAGCGGAAGCGTTATCTGTCTTTGTCATCATGAGGTGCTGGATGGAGTTATCATGGTTCCAACCACTCTGCTTCATGTCACCGGAGCCGGTACCGATGAGGTAGTATTCCTTTTCGTCAGCTACGAATACGTTGCTTGTGAACTTAGCGAAGATATAAGTTTCTTCATTGATGGGTGCGTCGAAGTTAAACGCCTGTGTAAGGGATGCTTCTGCAAACCAACCTGTGAAGTCCTTGCCTTCAACTGCGTCGGGAGTCCAGGATGTAACCTTGCTTCCCTTTTCGATCTTTTCTTCCTTAAGGAGCTTACTGCCCTGATACCAATAAACTGTTACTTTGTTAGCATCGTCTTCCGAAGGTGCCTGTGTAGGATCTTCTGCAGGAGCTTCTGTGGGAGCTTCTGTTGTGGGTGTTTCTGCGGGCTTTTCATCCTTGTTACATGCAACGAAGCAAGAAACTGAAAGCACGAGAATCATAATAATTGAAATAATGGATAAGAGTCTCTTCATAGTCTTTCTCCTTTTTAAAAAATTTTATTGTGTTAGGTCTCCCTTTTGGAGGCCGCTCTAACAATTATATTATACAACTTGCACACAAAAATGTCAAGTATCTGTATAATTTTTTACCTTATGCACAAATACCGCAGTTTTATTTGTGTATTATGCGCAATTTTTTAAGAAAATTTTCGAAATTTTTCGAAATTCTCCGTTATTTTGAGGTTTAAAACGCGTTTTTTGTCGAATTTTTATCTGTTCGTTTTAACAGCCAACGACGAAAGCTTATTTGCCAGAGCATCGTCCATTCGATCAGCCGAGCAGCGCCAGCTCCAGTTTTTGGTACTAAGCGTTCCCGGAGAATTCATACGGGATTCCGCGCCCGTGCCGAGAATATCCTGCATGGGAAGAATAACGTATCTCGCGGGGCTCGCGTAAGCCATCTTTATAACCGCCTCTCTCGCTCTGTGCATAGTTGCCTTGGCATTCACCTGCTCCGAAGAATATCTGAATCCGATACGGAACTTTTTACACTCGAGAGCAACGTCGCGGTAGAACACGTCTCTCTGCGCCTCTTCCATTCCCTCAAGGAATTCAATAAAGGTAAGATTATCGTGCGTACCCGTGTAGACCACACTGTTCTCGCCGCAATTTGAGGGCTTGAACTCATGATCGGGATTGCCGTCAAATGCAAATTCAAGGATCTTCATACCGGGATAGCCGACGTTGCGCATAAGACGGTAAACACCGTCGTCAAGCACACCGAGATCCTCGGCAATTATATTCCAATCCTTTTTATCCTCAAAAAGAGCTTCCTTCGGGCCGTCGAGCCATCTGCCGACCCTCGCATTCGTGCTACCTGCGGGAATCGCATAAAAGCGATCGAATCCTCTGAAGTGATCTATACGTACGATATCGTACATGGAAAGCGCTTTTCTGAGTCTGCGCGTCCACCACGAATAGCCGTCATTTTTCATTCTTTCCCAATCGTACAAAGGATTTCCCCAAAGCTGACCGTCCTCACTGAAGTAATCGGGCGGCACGCCCGCCACCTCGGTCGGAACGCCGTCGCCGTTGAGCAAGAACAGCTCGGGATGAGCCCATACCTCGGCGCTGTCCTCGGAAACGTAGAGGGGCATATCACCCATGATCTGCACTCCCATGGAGTTTGCATATTCCTTCAGCTCATTCCACTGACGGAAAAATTCATACTGGGTAAATTGCCAGAACAGTATCTCTTCCTCGTTTTTCTCAATGAACTCGTCAAGCGCGCGACCGTCACGCGTGCGGTATTTTTCCTCCCACTGAGAGAGCGCAACCCAGCCGTGTGTTTCTTTGAGCGCCATAAACACGGCAAAATCAAAATACTCACCGTTTATAAGAAACTTGGCAAACTCGAAATCGTTGCGGTCAAATCGCGAAAACGCAAGCTTCAGCAGCGGTATGCGGCGATAAAACAACGATTCGTAATTGACTCTTTCGGGCTCCCACGGAGAGACGCAGGAATATTCCTCCGCCTCCGCCTCTGTGAGAAGTCCCTTCTCAATCAAAATATCAATATCGATCAGATACGGGCTTCCCGCGATCGCGCAGGACGAAGAATAGGGAGAGTCTCCGTAACCCGTGGGAACAAGAGGTAGCACCTGCCAAATTTTCTGTCGTGACCTTGCAAGGAAATCAACGAAATCGCGGGCGCTCTTTCCCATAGTACCGACTCCGTACGGCGAAGATAGCGCCGTGATCGGTAACAAAATTCCCGCATAACGCTCTTTCATTATTAATATTCCCCCTTCATTGCATTTTATATTTCGAAAGTTTTCGATTATATCTTTCACTTTTATTCTATCATGTTTTTTCATCCGTGTCAAGTAAAAAGTGGATTTCATTATATATTTTTTATAAAAAAATAATTGCAAAACGCAAAAAGTTGCTCATTTTTCACAATTTTTTTTTGAAAAGTCATTGAAAAATTCTTTAAGCTATGATATAATCAGTATAGAAACACTCAAAAGACAGAATAAATATTCTAAAATCACTGAAAGTGTTTCGAAAATAACTCAAAGAAAGAAAAGAAAATGACCATCAAAGAAATCGCTTCCGCGCTCGGGCTCTCCCCAAGCACAGTTTCAAAGGCGCTCAATAACGCCTCCGATATCAGCGCAGAGACACGCGTGCGTGTAAACAATTACGCAAAATCCATCGGCTTCTCCCTGCACCGCCCCCAGGAATCCAAGCGCATCTGCGTTCTCTTCGAGAATATGGATTCTCAGGATAATTCACAGGTCGGCTATCCCGTGCTTACGGGCTTTCAGCAAGCGGCGAACGCCTATCGCTACGAGGTAGTTATCGAGCATTGCTCCGACAAAAATCCTCCCCATCTCAAAAAGCTCTGTCAGGAAAACAATTACTGCGGACTTATGATCCTCGGCACCAAACTCAACAGCCCGATCATAAAAGAGCTTGAATCCACGAGCATTCCCACAATGCTTATGGACTCGTACATCACAAACCCCAAGGTCGCATGCATCAGCAGTGACAATATCAACTCCATTGCCGATATCGTAAAGCATCTCATATCGCTCGGACACAGAAAGATCGGCTTCCTTGGAGGTGACAAGGAGTCAATTGTTACAAGAGAGAGATTTTCGGGATACCTTATCGGTCTTCTTGAAGGCGACATAGAATTTAACAGCAATTACGTGCGTTACGGAAATTACACGGAATCCTGCGGACTTGACGCCGCCGATCATTTTGCGGATCTCGGAGTTACCGCCATCGTTTGCGCCTCCGACCTTATCGCCATCGGTCTTATAAACGGTCTTAAAAAGCGTGGGCTCTCCGTTCCCGAGGACATCTCGGTAAGCGGCTTTGACAATCTCGATATCGCAAGATATTTCACCCCTGCGTTAACTACCGTAAAGCAGGATTTCACAACGCTCGGTGAAAACGCGTTCACCCTTCTCCGTCAGGCGATCAAGGGCAACAAAACCAAGCGCGTAACCATTCACACGGAGCCCATATTCCGTGATTCAACAGGCCCTGTAAAAAAATAAATACATAAATAAGAAAGTGCGAGGTACATTATGAAAGCAAAACATTTACGTATCGTTTCTCTGTTGCTTGTCATCTTTATGCTTCTATCACTTACACTGACAGCATGCAACAAAGCGGACGGCGACACTAATGGCGAGGACGCTACAACCAAAGGCGCAAATGCCGACGGCACACCCACAACGGATCAAAGCTCCGACAAAGACCCCGATGAGGAAGCTACAACGGGCGGTTGGACAGTTCCCGAGGGAGAATACACCATTCCCATGGAGGACGGCTACAATCAGATCACATTCTATTGGTCACACCCCGGTGTTATCGAAAACTGCGACATCTGGGCTTGGTGGGACGGTAAGGAAGGCAGCGGCTACGTTATGCATCCGTGTGAATACGGCGCAAAGGTAGTACTCAATATCCCCGAGGGAATTGAGCAGATCGGATTTATCGTTCGTACAAACTGCTCCGAGCCGGGCGGCTCCTCATGGGGAGAGGCAACCAAGGACGCCACAAGTGAAGACAGATTTGCCGTTATCGAAGGAAAAGAAACCTTCATTTATTTAAAGAGCGGCGACGCGGCGCAATACACAAGTAACGACGGAGGCAAGACGCTTACCATGATAAAGAAATTTACGCTTGCCGGAATGAGAGACTTCCACAGCATTCAGTACAATATCACGCCCAAGACCGCTATTACAAAATATAGCCAGGTAAAGGTGTTCGAGGGCGACCGTGAGCTTACGGTCCTCAGCATCACAAATATGGGCAAGGAAGCTACGAGCGGTATCATCGAGGTTGAAGAAACCCTCGATATCGGTAAGAACTACCGAGTTGAGATCGAGGGCTACGGCGAAAAGCCCGTTGTTCCCACATCCATCTTCGACAGTGAAGAATTTATAAGCAAATACACGTATGACGGCGACGATCTCGGTGCGGTTATCAACGGAAGCAATACGACCTTCAAGGTTTGGGCTCCCACGGCCTCCAAGGTAGTCCTCAATCTCTTCACCGCAGGTAACGGCGGCGAAGCATACAAGAGAGTTGATATGACACTTGGCGAGCGCGGTGTATGGTCGCATACAGAAGCTTGCGGTCACGGAACGTATTACACCTACACAGTAACAACCTCCGTAGGCACACAGGAAGCGGTTGACCCCTACGCAAAGGCAGCAGGGCTTAACGGTAACCGAGGCATGGTTGTAGACCTCTCCCGCACAAATCCGACGGGCTGGGGCGCAGACTTCTCTACGGGTATTGACAGCTACTCCGACGCAATCATCTGGGAAGTGCACGTTCGTGACTTCTCCAACAAGATCGCATCCTCACAGTACAAGGGCAAATATCTCGCATTCACAGAGCGAGGACTTGTAAACGAGTTCGGTCAGAGCGTTGGCGTTGACTATCTCGTTAAGCTTGGCATTACACACGTTCACCTCCTCCCCGTTTACGATTACGCAACGGTTGACGAGGCAAATCCCGACAGTCAGTTCAACTGGGGCTACGATCCCAAGAACTACAACGTTCCCGAGGGTAGCTATTCCACAGACCCCTTCAACGGTGAAGTGAGAATCAGAGAATACAAGGAAATGGTAAAGGCGCTCCACGAGGCGGGTATCGGTGTTGTAATGGACGTTGTATACAACCACACTTATGACGCAAACAGCTCCTTTAACAAGATAGTTCCCTACTACTATTACAGATACACCGCTACGGGTGCTAACTCCTCTGCATCGGGTTGCGGTAACGATACTGCATCCGAAAGATACATGTACGGTAAGTTCATGGTTGACTCCGTAAAGTATTGGGCAGAGGAATACGATCTCGACGGCTTCCGCTTCGACCTTATGGGACTCCACGACCTTGCAACTATGCAGAAGGTTGAAAATGCAGTACATGCGGTAAATCCTGAAGCCATTATCTACGGTGAGGGCTGGACAATGGGCTCAACGATCGACGGAAGCCCCATGGCTAACCAGTCGCAGATAAGCAAGATCAAGCCGCTTGAGGGCTCTATCGGTGGTATCGCGGTATTCAACGACGCGATCCGCGACGGTCTTAAGGGCAGCGTATTCACCTCTACCTCCAAGGGCTATATAAGCGGTAACGGCGCGGGATCCTACCCGAACGTTCTCTTCGGCATCAAGGGCGGTATGGGCACAGGCCCCGCATGGACAGTTAATAATTCCATGGTAGTCAACTACATGAGCGCGCACGATAACAACACCCTTTGGGATAAGCTCCTTCTCTCCAACCCTGACAATACGGTTGAAGAACGACTCGCCATGAACCGTCTTGGCGCAACGATCCTTTTGATCTCCAAGGGTACAGTATTCTTCCAGGCGGGCGAAGAAATGCTCCGCACAAAGGACGGCGACGAAAACAGCTACAAGTCGAGCGACGCTATCAACAATATCGACTGGTCGGTATTGAAGGAAGGCGCAAACGAATACGAAATGATGCTCTACTACCGCGAGCTTATCCGCGTAAGAAATACGTATGATATTTTCACAACGGTAAGCACCGCAGTTACCTCCAAGGATCTTGGCGAAGGTAAGGCGGCAATCACGATCGATAACCACGCAGGCAAGAAGGCACTCGTTATCTCCAATCCTACGGATGAAGCGATCACGTATACACTCACGGGTGATTGGACGATGGTTATCAACGGCGTAAGCGTTATGGACGAATATACAGCTTGCTCGGGCGAGATCACAATTCCCGCTTGCAGCGCAGTTGTTCTTCTCAACGCGAAAGCTCTCAACGGTTAATATAATCGAAAAACACCCCGTCGGCATGACCGACGGGGTGTTTTTATAAATCAAGCTTCCCTTCGCATATATGCGTCGGGAAGCTTTTCCTTTTTATTCAACTATAAGCTCGGCTTCCGCCTGCTTTTTAGCTTTCTTTTTTCTTGTGTGCTTAACAACTCCGCGAACTGCAAATACAACGCCTACGATAACGCCGTTAACCAGCACGATCGCAACAACGGTAAATACGTTAATGTTCTTTAAAAGCTTTATAGGATTTATACTGGAATAAACGACCTTTCGTCCGTCAACCTCCGCGTATTTTTCATCCATCTCGCCGCCCATGGCGTTAAGATAATCAGAAATTGCGAACCATTCCTTCAAGGGCTTGCCGTCCTCGTCCTTGATAACGTGATTTACAAGCTCGTCGGTCGCAATAGGATTGCCATTTTCATCTCGGGGAGTAATTGAAATAAGTCCCATAGACGTTTCCTCAACCGATCCTAACATCTGTCCCATATACATTCCCGCAACGACGAAATAAAGCTTTTCGTTATCTATCTTACTGAGCGTTCCGTCCTCATTACGAAGTCTTGCATAGTCAACCTTGTTGAAAATCATTCTGTTGGTGTTGAACGAATATTCAACACCCGACATAAAGAGCTGCGCAGATGTCATAAGCGGCTGAATTGACGCGTCAAGCTCAATTGCATTCTTCAAATCCTTGCCCGTAAGGTAAATACCGATAAGCTCGCCCTCGGTTCCAACACCCAGGGACGCCGCATTGAATACGTCGGAAACCGTCACCTTTCCCAAAGGAAGACTACCGCGAATAACGCCAGAAGCTGTGATCGCTACGTCGACGTGCTTGCCTGTATTCTTTTCTACCGCCCATTTATATGCGTCAGAGAAGATATTGCAAAGCGTGGATTCGTGCTGTGTAGCATAGACCTCATCCACCGTATCAAAGACATAAGGGTTATTTACAAGCACCTGATCAAAGGTGAGCCCATATTTTGAAAGATAATCTCTCTCGACATCCGCCTTGTATCCCTCAACAAGCGCCGCGATTTCGGGATCGTCAGGTATGCTTTCGTTAATGGGAATAAGCTCGTAATCTGTAAGAGATACGCCCATACCATCAAATTTAAGCTTCAGAACACCGAGATTTCTGCCATACTCCGCAGCAGACACAATAAGCGTTCCGTTGACCTTGATGGGCTCCTCAAGTGTGGTATGCGTATGTCCCGACACGATAACATCAATGCCGTCAACCTCCTTTGCGAGCTCATAGTCCTCGCCCTCTCCGTCCTCGGTTCCCGCATGAGATAAGCAAACTACGACGGGATGCGCGCCATAACGGCTCTCACAATCCGCAACCGCCGCGCTCACCGTTCTCCTTGCAGCATCTGCCATAGCCTCAAATTTCATTCCCGAATTCGGAGCGCAATCATCGGAATCAACACCGAAAACGCCAAAAATAACGTAATATGTACCGCCCCGCTCAATGATCGTGTAATCCTTTACTCCGTAATCGTTGTATGCAGCCCAAAGCTCCGCGTCATATCCTTCCTGCCCTTCTCTTGGCGGAAGATAATTTGAGCAAACGATCTCAGGTAAGCGTTCTCCGCTTGCAACAGCGGCATTCAGCATTGATTTAAGACCGCTCTGGAGATAATCGAACTCGTGATTTCCGAAGGTCGTTACATCAAAGCCCATCTTTCCCATCAGGCGAAGCTCAAGAGCCGAGGTCGCATACGCGGTCTGGAAAAGCGAGCCCATAGAAAAGTCGCCACCATCAACCAGAATCGCATCGTGGTCAATTGCCTTCTGCGCCTTGATTGCCGTCATAAGACGCGCGTAGCCACCGTATTCTCCCTCGCCCGTTTCATTGGCGGAAGGAAGAAAATGCGAATGCAGATCGTGTGTAAAAAGAATCGTAATGTCGCTATCCTGCTGCGGCTTTGATGCCGCAGGAATTACGATAAACACAGAGCAAATCAAAAGGACTGCAACTATCAAGCAAGAAATACGCTTAAATTTCATAATATTTCCCTTTCTTTTTATAAAACTTCGGAAGCAAGCTTTTCCACTTCAAGTCCGGCTTTGTATTTTTCGATAAACACAGCAAAGGATCTTAATTCCTCGTCACTTGCAGATACCGTTGACTTATCAGCAGAAGCAAAAATGCCATCAAGGAATTTCTCAAGGTTATCGCAACCGCTATAAGCAAACAGAGCAAGCACCGCAATACCCCAAGCGCCGCCCTCACCCGCGTTCTTCATAACCGTTACGGGCGCGCCGATAGCCGCAGACATAGCGGACTGACCGACGAAGGGAGATTTGAAGAAGCCGCCGTGACCGTAAACACTATCGATCTTCACGTCCTCGCGTGAAAGCAGCTCGCAACCGAGTGCCAACGAGCCGAGCGCGGAATAAATGTGCATTTTCATAAAATTAGCTAAAGTGAGCTTTCCCGAAGGAGCTCTCGAAATCAGAGGAATTCCATTCGGGACTCCGACGATCGGTTCACCTGCAAGGAAATTATATCCCATAAGACCGCCAATATCGTCATCCGCTTCAATAGATTTCGCATAAAGCAGATCAAAGAGCTTTCCACGATTGATTTCTCCGCCCGCCAGCGTTATTACCTCATCGAAAAGATTTGTCCACGCGGTAATTTCAGAGGCAAAGTTATTTACGTGCACCATCGCTACGGGAGATCCGTGAGGTGTGGTAACGATGTCGATCTCCTTGTAATAGGTTGAGAGGGGCTTCTCCAAAACTACCATAAGAAACGCCGACGTGCCTGCGGAAATATTTGCGCCACGGGGCGTTATGCTGTTGGTCGCAACCATACCCGTTCCCGCGTCGCCCTCGGGAGGACACATCATGCAGCCCGCCTTAAGCGTTCCCGTAGGATCAAGCCACAAAGCTCCCGTCTCGGTAAGCGCGCCCGCATCCTCGCCCGCAGAAAGAACCGTTGGGAGAATATTCTCGACGCAGGTATCTATTCCCCTTTCTCTTAATAACGCGTTGAACTTTTCTATCATTTCGTCATCGTACGTCTTGCCGCTTATCGGGAACATTCCCGAAGCGTCGCCAATACCGAGCACCTTCCTGCCCGTAAGGCGGTAATGAACGTAACCCGCAAGAGTAGTTAAGAACGCTACGTCCTTTACGTGAGACGCCCCATCCATAACGGACTGATAATACTGCGCGATGCTCCAACGCATAGGGAGATTAAATTTGAAGATTTCCGTAAGCTTATCAGCTGCCGCCTCGGCATTTGTGTTTCTCCAGGTTCTGAACGGTGCGAGCAATCTGTCATCCTTATCAAACGCAAGGTAGCCGTGCATCATAGCGGAAATTCCGAGCGAGGAAACCTCACACAATGGCTCGCCGAATTTTTCTCTGTAATCGTGGGAAAGAGCCGCAAAGCTTGACTGAAGACCGCACTCAACCTCTTCAAGCGAATACGACCACAAACCGTCGACAAGTGAATTTTCCCACTCGTATCCACCCTGAGCTAAAACGCGCGCATTTTCGTCTATGAGTACCGCCTTGATTCTCGTCGAGCCAAGCTCGATGCCTAAAAATTTGTTCATAAGTTCCCTCCCGAATATTTATCTACGTTCATTTTAACATAAATCAGCCAAGTAGTCAAGTTTTTTATGCAATATGCATTCAAGCAAAAAGAACGAGGCAGTATGCCCCGTTCTGTTTTAGTGCGTTCAACGCAATCTTGTATAATAATTCAAATCAAATATTTCCATGATTTCCTCACTTAATTCGAAAGGAATATATACCTTCTTATATTCAACTGTAACAGTTTCAACCTTTCCTTGGGAATCTGTATAAATCCTTTTGATTACGTTTCCGTACTCATCGTATTCATATTCATATTCATATCCGCCACCTTTGCCGTCTCTATACGTATACTTTGTTGTGTTGCCGTATCTGTCGTACTTGTACTCGCTAATATGACGTTGGGAATAATCCTCACCATAATTCTTAGTATTTACTATCATTATCAAATTCCCGTTAAAATCATACGTATATTCGGTGACGTCCATTTTACCGTCCTGCTTATAAACCTCTTTTATCAAATTACCTTTACCGTCATAAGCATACTCGTAATCACTTACGATGACATCTCCCTCATTATTCTTATAATGGCTATGGATCACCTTTCCCTTTGAATCATAAGTGTTCTCCGTAACACTGCTATATCGAGCTCCTATTGTATTAGTATGCTTGATCACATTGCCGTTTTCATCATAAACGTAGTAGTCTTTATTATCAGAAGTTTCAGACGATCTGGATTCAAAAACAAGCTGATTGTTACTGTTATAGCCGTATTCATGAACATACGCTTCAGATTTTCCTTGAAAATGAGTTTCCTTTATCACATTTCCAAAGTCATCATATTCATATTCAAATGAATAATAAACTCTTGATCCGTTGGAATAGGTCTTCTTAATTAAGCGGTTGTCATCATCATAAAAAAACTGCTCAATAATGCAATGTCCGCCCTCATAAGTCAATACGTACTTTTCAGGAAGATTCTGCTCGTTATAAAATATTTCGTCCGTATGGCTTATTTTTTCCGGAACGGGTGAATAAAGCTCATCAACCGCAACGCCGTTACTTAATTCGGACTTTTTATCACTGTACGTTACCGTAACCTTGACGGGTACATAATAAGTAAACTCGTCTTTTTCCTTCATCTTTTCGACTGAATCTCCGTTGAGATCATTTTCCACGTTCTCATCGGGATTTACCGTGTCGCAAGAAGCAAAACATAACAACGTGCAAAACGCTAAAAGTATGCATAAAAATTTTTTCATACCGCACCTCCGCAAAATCTATTCTTTATCCTATAATTATTTTACCACAAATTTAAAAATGTGTCAAGTAATGCAAAAAGCACCCCGAAGGGTGCTTTTAAATTTAGTATTATTTCAAAAAATCTTCCGTTTCGGGTAGCTCAACCTTTGTGGATCCAATATTTTAAAACTTTATTTTATACTCAAAGTCATCGCTACTTGCTTTTACTACAATATTGCCGAACACACGGCGGATCTTTACATCGTGAAATTTCCCCGTAACTACGTCATCCTTCATGCGCCATGAGAAGGGATTTAAAATTTGAGGACGGTAGTTATCGCTATCTAATAAAACATCGACATCAATCTCGGAAGCAGCATCTTCTTTTATCTTATCATAATCACCGTATTTTTTACGTATGTACCGCTCTTCTGACCATTTTTCGTAAATATATACACTTTCATCAATAAACTCAACATAAAGATCTTCTCCGTTATAAAGTTTTATATACATAACATTTCCGTCAACGTTAAAAGTTGAGCTTACTTTATAAGCGTGATGCTTTCCTATTATTTCGAAGGTATAGTTTTGTTTAACAGCGATTCTACCAATCAACTCGTCCACCGGAGAAACTAAATACGAATATATGGCGATAACAAGAATCGCAGTAACTAATATACCTGCCACGATCATAAAAAAAATCGAAGATCTTCTCTTGCGAAATTTATCCAATTGCGGAGATACGCAATTCGACTTGTTATAATCAAAATCTCTGTTTACCGTTCTGAATCTGTCCTGTTCGTTCATATTCAACCTCATGATTAAAAATAGCCATTATGCTTGCCGATTTAGATATTTAACAAAATTGATAATATCAACGTAAAACTCCATTGATAGTTCCGCAATTTGACCCTTGCCATGCTAAACCTCAATTTTGGTTATATTATAGCATATTTTTAATCGTTTGTAAATAGTAATGTTCACTGCCAAATGCTACATCACTTGCCCGCAAGGTCAAACATCGTTACAAAAAGAAAAGCACTTCTTACGAAGTGCTTTTCTTTTTGGAGGTAGCGGCCGGATTTGAACCGGCGGATAACGGTGTTGCAGACCGGGGCCTTACCACTTGGCTACGCTACCATAAAAATTGGAGCGGATTACGGGGCTCGAACCCGCCACCTTCGCCTTGGCAAGGCGACGCTCTACCAAATGAGCTAAATCCGCGTGTTAAAATATGAAATTGGCGACCCGGATGGGACTCGAACCCACGACCTCTAGCGTGACAGGCTAGCGTTCTAACCAACTGAACTACCGGGCCAAAATTTGACTTTCGTCAAATGGCCTATTTCAAGACCAATCTCACTTTTCAGCAAGATTTCACTTGATTTCTCAAGTAAATGGTGGGAACAATAGGGCTCGAACCTATGACCCTCTGCTTGTAAGGCAGATGCTCTCCCAGCTGAGCTATGCTCCCATTCCGTCGCTTTTGCCCTTGCGACGGGATTTAGTATATCATATTGTTTTATGTTTGTCAATACCTTTTTTTAAAAAAATCAAACTTTTTCCGAAAGTTTTTTCAGCCATAAAAAATGCGCGC
>JAZQWL010000034.1:0-14570 GCA_045632305.1 Eubacteriales bacterium
GGTCGGACGCACCTCCGGTGCACCAGTTGTTCTGCCAAGGGCATAGCTGGGTAGCCGCGTGCGGTTTTGATAAACGCTGAAGGCATCTAAGCGTGAAACATGCTTCAAGATTAGATATCCCATCATCCAGAATGAGTAAGGGCACTTGTAGACTACGAGTTTGATAGGTCAGAGATGTAAGCACAGTAATGTGTTCAGTTGACTGATACTAATAGCCCGAGGGCTTGAACCTCCTTTAGAACTTAGTTCTATATGGTTCATTGTTTGAGTTTCGGTTTCGATCTCAGCTTTGTTTTCCTTTTCGAATGTTAGGTACAACAATAATCAAAATTTATATAGATTCAGCACGGGTGACCGTGTTTTTTTGTTTTTTTGGACCAAATTGTCCGAGTTTTTTATTTGAGCGTAATTTCGCTTGATTTTTTCACTCTTTAGTGATATAATTGCTGTACAGCTTAAATTCAGTAATATTATTGCGGAACAGGAGAAGAACAGTGATACTTGAACTAAAAAACATAGATAAATCCTTCGGGGAAAAGCAGGTGCTCAAGGGTGTCAGCTTTACTGCCGAGGGTGGAAAAGCGTTCGGGTTGTTAGGTAGAAACGGCGCGGGCAAAACCACGACGATTCGTATACTTATGAACGTATTTCCCGCGAACAGCGGAGAGGTGCTTATGGACGGCAAGCCGATCGATTACAACAAGGTTGGACTCGGTTATCTTCCCGAGGAGCGCGGACTTTATCCTAAAAAGAAGATCATCGATCAGCTCGTTTATTTTGCGGAGCTCAAGGGAATGAGTAAAAAGGACGCAATCTCTGCGGTCGATTATTGGCTTTCCCGACTTGGAATGACCGAGTACCGTAACAAGCGTCTTGATACACTTTCGAAGGGTAATCAGCAGAAGATACAGCTTATCACGGCGCTCGCGCACGATCCTGAAATTATTATTCTTGACGAGCCGTTTTCGGGACTTGACCCTGTGAATGCGATGCTTTTAAAGGACGTAGTCAAGGAGCAGATAAAAAAGGGCAAGATCGTGCTTTTCTCGAGTCATCAGATGAGCTATATCGAGGAATTTTGCGACAGTATCGCTATCATAAATGCGGGCAAGGTAGCGATTTCAGGCGATCTTTACGATATCAAGAGAAATTATCCTCGTAACAAGCTGGTCGTTTCTACAACCTCGCCCGAAAAGATAAAGAACGATCTTGGAGATGCCTGCGCGCTCTTCGATGACAGAACGCTGATGATACAGCTTTCTTCCCCCGATGAAAAGCAGGAAATGATGAAGAAGCTCATTGAGAATTATGACATTGATGAGATAAAGGTTTTCGAGCCCTCACTCAACGACATTTTCGTTGAATTTGCGGGCGCGCAGATATAAGGAGGTGGCGAAATGAAGCAGTTTGGCAAAATTTTAAAGTTCGAGCTTGCGGGCTACCTCAAAAACAGAGTTTTTATAGGAATTACGATATTTCTTATTGCGGTAATCGTGATAGTTACGTTTATTCCGAATATAATACAGGCGATCGAGAATGACGATTCGGAATCGGTTGAAGCTGAAAAGCCGATCATGCTCGTCTATTCCGAAAATGATAGCTTGGCTCAAATAGTCAGAGAATACTTTTCGGGCGGCTTTGTTGATTATGAGGTAAAGGTCGCACAGGGCACCCTTGATGACGTTAAGGCGGAAATTACAAACGAAAATGCCGATTGCGCGTTCATTATGCACAGTGCCTCGTCTTACACTTATTACGTGAATAATCTCTCGATGTATGATACGAATACCGCAATGGCGGATACGCTCCTTCAGGAGGTTTACCGCTTCAGCGCAATGGTTGAGGGCGGTCTTTCTCCCGATACTGCGGGCGAGATTTTGTCTGTACAGATCGAGAGCAGCACTGAAACTCTCGGCAAGGATCAGATGCAGAATTTCTTCTATACCTACATTATGATCTTTGCGCTCTACATGGTCATCATGCTTTACGGACAAATGGTTGCGACGAACGTGGCAAACGAGAAAAGTTCACGCGCCATGGAGGTGCTTATTACGAGCGCAAAGCCCACGAGTATGATGTTCGGTAAGGTTATCGCCTCTTGTCTTGCGGGCTTCTTGCAGCTTGTTCTGGTCTTCGGAACGGCGATCCTCTTTTACAATATAAACAAGGAAAGTCTTTCGAATCCCATTATCGCGTCGATTTTTGACATTCCGATCGAGCTGTTTATTTATCTGATCATATTCTTTGTGCTTGGTTTCTTGATATACGCGTTCCTTTATGGCGCGGTGGCGTCAACCGTATCAAAGCTTGAGGATATCAACACCTCGATCATGCCCATAACTTATCTTTTCATTATCGCGTTTATGGTGGTAATGTTCTCGATGGGAAGCGGAGAGGTCGACAATATGGCGATGCTTGTTTGTTCCTATATTCCGTTCACTTCGCCCATGGCAATGTTTACGAGAATTTGTATGAGCACAGTTCCGTGGTATGAGATCGCAATTTCGATTGCTATTCTTGTCGGATCCACATTTGGAATAGGCGTTCTCGCGGCTAAGATATACCGTATGGGCGTGCTTTTGTACGGAAATTCACCCAAGATAGGAAAAATTTTAAAAATGGTGTTTAAAAAGCAGTAAAATAATAAAATTCGCCTCCGCGTTTTGATTTCGGCGGGGGCGATTTTTGTATTATTTTGTGTTTAAAGTATTGAATTTTACAATATATTGTGGTATAATCATTTTATAGATAAAATGAGAAAGGTATGGTAATATGTCAAAAGAAGCTGTACTTCAGATAAAAGCCGTTGAGGAAGAGGCGAATGGCATTATTCTTGAGGCACAATCTCGCGCCGCTCTTATGATAGAGGACGCGCGAAAGAGCGCCGAGGATGATTATTTGCGCCACAGAGAAAATCTCAAGGCGGAATATAGCAGACGTGTGGAGCAGGTGGCTTCCGATGCGGAGTTTTTGATATCCGAAAGACTTGGCGAAGCGGAGAAGGATTCCGAGCTTATCTGCGCTGAGGCGACACCCAATATTCCTCCCGTTGTAAGAGAAATTGTAAGGAGGATCATGAACGAATGTCAATAAGCAGAATGAGAAAGCTCGTGCTTATCGCTCCGATAGACGAGGTCGATTCCGTTATTAATAAGCTCATCTCACTTCGTTGCATTGGCTTTTCGGACTTTTCTGAAAAGGAAGGGCAGAGTCTTCTTTGTAAGTGTGACTTTGATACAGAAATTGCGGCGCAGGAGGATCAGATTAAAAGAATAGAAAAGGCAATTTCAGTTCTTTCCAAGTATTCGAGGGAAAAGATCCGTCTTGGAGACGTAAGAAAAAAGAGCGACCGTGGGGCTTTTGTATCTTCAGGTGAGTGTGGTCTGGCGCGTGATGCCGTAGAGAAGGCAAATAACGCAATAGACGCGCTTGATTCGGCAGATGCGTGCGAGAACGCGGCAGAAGTGAAGGACGCGTCACAGAGAGCTTTGGCCTCTCTTACGCTTGATCTCCAGAAGATATATTTACTTTACGATATTGAGAGAACTAAGCTTGAGATATTAAAGATCAAGGCAAAAGCTTCATACAGTGACACTTGTGCGTTTGTGCTTGGCTGGATGCCCAAAAAGGCGCAGGAGAGCGTGGAAAACGTACTCTCGGAGCTTCTGTGCGCTTATGAAATAACAGAGCCGGAGGAGGACGATGAGCCCCCCGTGCGTATTTCCGGAAATCCCATAACGAGATGCTTTGAATGGATCACGTCGGGATTCGGAACACCAAAGTATTTTTTCTTTGATCCCACAATGATTATGAGTATTTTTTTCTTCGTTGCCTTCGGCTTGATGCTTCATGACGTTGGCTACGGATTAATACTTATGATCGTCGGATTTGCGGGCGCGCCCGTTGTGGGATTGCACTCAAGGGCGAGATCTGTATTTGGTATGCTCGGTATATGCGGTGTATCAAGCGCGATATTCGGAGTATTGCTTGGCGATTGGTTTGGCAATATGCCGTATGCGATTATGCAGGATCTTTTGGGCCTTGAAGGTGCCAATGAAGCGCTCACCTTATTTAACGGCTTTTGGTTTAAGGCCGTAAGAACTCCCGTTTTTTATTTGATAATTTGCCTGGCGTTCGGTGCTTTGCAGATTATTACGAAAATGATAATAAGCTTTATTCTTCTTTGCAAGGAAGGAAAGGTCGCGCAGGCGATCTTTGAGATCCTTCCGTGGTGGATCATATTTGCGGGAATTGCCACTGTATTTACGGTAAGTCTTGTATTTGGACTTATTGTAGCAGGTGTAGGCGCGCTTGTGATCCTGGTGTTTCACAGCAGGGATAAAAAGAGCTTTTGGGCAAGACTCGGCTATGGTTTTGTAGGTCTTGGCGCGATAGCGCGCTATATTGCGGAGCTTGCGAACTATTTGAAGATATTCGCAGTTGGTATGAGTGTGGGCATTGTTACCTACTACGTAAATCTCTTGGGCACTCTTGTCGGTGACACGGCGTTTGGATATATTTTCTTTGCGGCAGTAAGCGTTGTGGGACACACGTTGATAATTTGTCTTGCTACGTTCTCCGCGGTCGTGATGGCAAGAAGCATACAGAAGGAGTTTTTGTCTCCGTTCTGCGCGCGAGACGGTAAGGAATTTATTCCCGCAGTACCATGCGAAAAATATACAATTGATATGATGGAAATGGAGGCAGTATGACAGGATTTGAAAAACTGAATGAAAAAATCATTTCTGACGCTAAAAATACTGCAGACGGTATAATTTGCAAGGCGCAGGAGGATATTGCCGCGCTTTTGCGTGAGTATGAAGGCAAGAAGGACGAGGCGCACAGAGAGATCTTTGAGGCGGCTCTGCAGCAGGCAGAGGAGATCAAGGTTGAGGCAAGAGCAAAAGCTCAGCGAGAGTATGATGCAATCGTCAAAAGCCATAAGGACCGCGTGGTTGCAGATGCGGTAGATGCTGCGGCAAATGAGATCGTTTCTTTTAAGGACGAGAAATATATAGCTTTTATGTCGGGGCTTTTAGCAAAGGTTTTGTATAGCCAGATGGCGTACGAGAAGGAATGCCTTGAATCGACAGGCGAGAACATTGCTCCCGAACAGTACGTGCTTGTTTTGAGAAAGAAGGACAGGGATGCGCACGGCGAGAAGATAATTGCCGCATTGCGCCGCGTAACAGTGGGTAAAATTCCTGCGAGCGTGCTTGACAAGGTCGTGCTTTCAAGCAGAACGGCATCCGTTAAGGGCGGGTTCATTCTTGAAGCGGGGGACATGAAGATTGACGCGTCGATCGATGCTATTATTGAAAACATCAAAAGGGAATACGGCGACGAAATTTCAAGTATGCTTTTTGATGGTGAAGCAAAATAAAAAACTGTGGCGGAAGCCACAGTTTTTTTATTTTATTTTAATGTAATTGTAATCGAAGCTGTGTTGCTATTCATTGAATTCACAACAAAGTCAAAATTGATGCTTGAGCCATCGTGGTATCTATAGCTTGAATATTTGCTTGCGAATGAAGCGGACGTGTCGGTGAAAAGTATCTCCGAGGTTGCGTATTCGTCGGTAAGCTCGCAGTAAAGAGTGTCAACGAAGAGCTTTTCCTCGTCGGAATTGTCATACAGGAAGCCCGTTACGTAGCCGTTATCGTTATTGAACGTTACCTCACCGTATCTGTCGTAGCAAATGTGCGCGTCGATATGAAGCACGCGGATACCGTAAACCTTATCGCCGTAATATGCGGGGTATATCGGTTGATCATTTTCGTTGAGAAGATCGGGGGTGTAGAATTCAATCAGGAAATATTCGTCGTAGATGGAATTTACGCTGTGATTGGAAATGAGGATCGCGTCGCCCGTTTTTGCAAAGGAATTAAGGTCGATCGTGATCGAGCCCTTGCCGCTTACAACTATCGGATCTATCCAACCGAGGAGGAGCTTGTTTATGGACGCGTGGTCACCAATATTGCCATCCATCATGTCTGCCCAGTAGAAGCCGCCCTCTGCGCCCTCGTTTTCGTTATAATCGTAATAATCGTCAAGCCCCATCAGGTGTCCCGTTTCGTGGATGTAGGTGTGAGCGTCGATGTTGATGTTTTCGCTGTAGTCGGTTTCCTCAAACATGAAGTCAGTGCCCGCAAATCCGTAGTAGCAGGCATAAACGCCGTCAACCTCGATCTCCGAGGGTGTCCAGTAAACGTATGCCCAATAGTCGGAGTCGCCCTCGTAGTCAACAGGGCAGTTGTAGATGAGCCAGATGGCGTCTATGTATCCGTCACTATTGGAATCGTAGTCGGAAAAGTCGATCTCGTCATCGTAGTATTCAAGTATTTCGTCAAGGATCAATGTCGAGCCGTAGTATCCGTCGCTATCGTATGAGCCGTAGTAAGATTTATTGCGGCTGGGTGAAAACCACTCGTCAAGCACGTCGAAATCGAGATTCAGCTTGCCGTAGGAGGAAACTGAATAATATTCAGTAACACTGTACCAGCCGGTCTGTGCCTGTGTGCCGTTGAAAGCGATCTCGATGTTCTCGAGCATGTCATAGCCGGCGTTTGATGAATCAAGATTTACGGGAACTACAAGAACCTTTGGTGAGCCACTGGAGGGAAGGCAACCCTCGGTCATAGGGCCGTTGGTGTCAAGCGAGTCTGTAAAGTGCTTTCTGCTTGAGGTAGGTGTTCCTGTCGGTACGTCATCGGTATTTCCGCCGCCGACGTCATCGCCGCCCGTGTTACCGCCCTGGCTTAAATAAACAATTTCAATATTCGTAATTCTTGCCTGACCGTTGCTGGCCGATCCCGCATTACCGACACTGAAGGTCACCTTAGATGCGTTAACGTTAACGGTTGCGCCCGAATTGACGGTCGAGCCGTTCAGGACAAGACGTCCGCTGTTGTTTGAAATATATGTGATCTTGACAGACTTGATAATTTGTCCGTTTGATGCGGAAATCGTAATTTTTGCCTGCTCGTTCTGATAGAGGCGCCAGCTATCGTCACTTGCGTAATATTTTCCCGTGTGCTGTCCTCCGCTTACAGAAGCGGTAATTGTAGAATTGATCTTGAGCGACGTGTATTTCGTGCTGTCCGACCAGTTCATGTCCGAAATTGAAACGCTTACCTTTTTTTCTTCACCTTCGGGAGCGGTAGTCTGTTCCTCGGTAGTCTGTTCCTCGGTAGTCTGTTCCTCAGTAGTTTGCTCCTCGGTAGTCTGTTCCTCAGTAGTTACTTCCTCGGTAGTCTGTTCCTCGGTAGATTGTTCCTCGGTAGATTGTTCCTCGGTAGTTTGCTCCTCGGTAGTCTGTTCCTCAGTGGACTGTTCCTCGGTAGTTTGCTCCTCGGTAGTTTGCTCCTCGGTAGACTGTTCCTCGGTAGTTATCTCTTCAGTCGTTACTTCTTCGGTGGTCGTCTCTTCAGCAGAAGGCGCGTCCGTAGTCGGCTCTTCCTCCGCGTTGAGCTTTGCAATAATGCCCGTCTGGGTTTCACCGCAGGAGCAATATCTGATCTTTTCTCCCGTTTCCGTGACGGTGGGTTCTTTTATAACTTCCCATTCACCGAAATAGTGAGTATGGGTTGTAGGATTTTCGTTAGGTGTTTCTGCAGGACTGTTTTGATTTGAAGAGCTGCAGGACGTGATCATCATCATACAGATGATCAGTAATACAGATAAAAATCTTATTTTCTTATTCATAAGATTTCCTCCTTTTAAGGTATCGATATGTAAATATTATATCACCATTTTAGTTTAAAGTCAACAAAATGAAAAAAATATGTATAATTTTGAGATATTTACAAATGATAATAAAAAATAAAAACCAAGGAGATAAAAATGAAAAAGCCGGATAAAAAGACGCCTCTTACAAAAAAGAAAATATATGAAATACCGCAGACGGAGGGAAGGGACGTGGAAGATCCCGCGTTTCCTATAGTGAATGATCCCCCCGTTCCTAACCGCGCTCATACGGAAATGCGAAAGGACTTTCCTCCCGAATTTCCCGAAATATAAAAAACGAGGCGCATGCGCCTCGTTTTTATTTTAAATTATTTTCTTTTTTTCTTTGCGTAAAGCATGCATGTCGTACCGATCGCTACGATCATCGCGCTGATTCCGCCTATTGTTGAACCGCAACCGCCAATGTCAAGGTCGTCTACGGTGGGTGAAGTGTTGCTTGTAGCATCCGTCGGAGATTCGTTGCTTGTAGCATCCGTCAAGGGAGCTTCGGTGGGTTCTTCCGTTACGGGCTCAGTTGCGGGCTCGGTCACGGGATCCGTGGGAGCTTCCTCGGTGGGCTTCTCGGTGGTCGGCTCTTCCGTGGGTGCATCCGTTACGGGCTCGGTATCTTTCTCTGTCGGCTCTTCAGTAGGAGCGTCAGTAGGAGCTTCGGTTGTATCTTCCTCTTCCTGTGTAGAGGTATAAGCAATCGTTTCCAAAATTACGAACGTGCCGTCGTTGAGCTTGAGAACAAAGCTCAGTGTGTGGCTTCCGGGAGAAACGAAATCAACGTCAACGTTGAAGTTGAAGGTCTTTGCCTTTGAACCGCCCTGCGCCTGAATATCCGCATCC
The DNA here is from genome assembly GCA_045632305.1 of Eubacteriales bacterium. Classification (GTDB taxonomy): domain Bacteria; phylum Bacillota; class Clostridia; order Oscillospirales; family CAG-272; genus SVTX01. Next base: position 8,578 of record JAZQWL010000034.1, read on the forward strand.
GCAGATCCGACAAAATTGGAATTCCATTGGATTTTGTCCGTATCGTTATCGAAGAAATAGCCGGCGTTTCTGATGCTCTGGCCAAATCCCGCCCAACCCTTGATACCTAAGCTATCCGAGTAATCGAGCTGGAAGTTCTTTGATGACTTACCGTTTACTGTGTAATCCGTAATCTCGTGGTCAATATACTGGTTGCCGCGCTCTACGGAAACCAATGTATTTGCAGGATCGTTGGGATTTGTTTCGGGCTCTGTTGTGGGGGGCTCTGTTACGGGCTCGGTCGTTGCGGGCTCTGTGGGGTCTTCAACGGGAGGATTGGTCGTGCCGCCGTTCTTCGGAACCGCAAGAATGATCGCGTTACCAACGGATCTGCCTGTTGTACCGTTTTCGCCTACAAAGGCATTTGAATATGTGCCGTCATTGTTTCTGATGATCATTGTGGTTGATCCGCCGCCGTCAAGCACGAATCCGTATGTGCATCCGAGTGCCTTGAGCTGCTCTGCGATCTCATAGTAGGTCGCGCCCTTGCCGTTAGTTTTTGCAATTGCGAGAATAACGGGTGTGCCGTCTGCCTTGAATCCGATAGCGGATCTGTTTGCCTGGTAGTTTGCGTAGGAAATATCAGCAACCTGAGTAGTAGCCGCGGAGCTGGAGGTCAAGCCCTTTACGAAATCGTATTCGCCGTTAACGAGTACCGCCTGCTTGAAGCCAACCGCATTGTAAACCTCCGACCAATTGGCATTAACAACCTGGTTTACCTTAACGTATCTTCCGCTTGCCAGAGTTGTTGACATGCTGGGGGAGATCGCAATGTATATCTGTCCTGCGGAGGGCTTTGCGTTTGCTGCTCCGCTTATTTTATTTGTTACAGTACCTGTTACAAAGTAGGTGTAGTCGCCCTGGGAGTCAACGTGTCCCGTGCCGCCTCTGTACGCATATCTGTACGTGTCGCATGATACGACGTAAACGTCCATACCTGTAAGATCTACCGCGGAGGGAGAGTCGGGAGTAACGATAGCGGGAGTTGTTGCGTTGGGCGCTCTGTCAGAGCCGATTCTTAAATGTTCACCGAGAACGGTGGTCTTGTCGGAAGCCATAACCGTAAGATTATAGCGGCCCTTTGTACGGGAGAACGAGGTAATTCCCGCAAAACCGTTGATGTGATAAATAACGCTTCCGTCTTCCTTCATACCGATAACGCCCGCGCCTGCTACGCCTTCAAGGTGGTGTCCCTTGTAAACGTCGCCGTTCTGGATCATTACGTTTTCGGGCTCGCCAATACCGGGTGTGTTGCCGGTTTCAATGTCGAAGAAGTCACCGTTGATTGCCGCTACGGGGATCCAATCGGGATTTTCAGCCGCAAACTGCTGCATCAAGGTCTTGACGGGCTTCGTAGCAAAATCGGTGTTGTTGTTTTTGCCCATGGAATAAACGAACATTCTCGTATTTTCTCCACCGATAGCGCCGTACGTGTTATACGTAGATGCGGTGGTTGCCGTACCTCTCTGATATGAGGAAACCGACGAGGTGAAATACTGTACCTCGTTTTGAATTACAGTATGTGATTTCATGTCGATGTTTGTAATACATCCCGTGCTTGTCGTTCCGTAAGGGTTGGTTACCGCCGCAGAAGCGGGGACTACAACGAATACGTTGAGAATAAGCATGGAGAGGATGCATAAAGCAATTAATTTTTTCTTCATTGCATGGGCCTCCTGAATTGATATTTTGCAAAGGCATTACGCCGCTTGCAATTTTTCCCATATACATTATAACATAAAGTTAAGTGCTTGTCAATTGATTTTTACGGTTGCGCGTATTAAAAAATCTCCGTCACAAACGTGACGGAGATGAAATTTTAAAGCTTGGAATAGCCGTGGCAGTTCATAAGCGCGTCGAGCTTTTCACCGCGTCTGCAGAGGGGACATTCGTGGGAGGGGCAGGCGAAATAGCCGGGCAAGTCATTGGGGTCGAAAACAGAGCTTACGGGGTAGCCCGCGCACTGATTTGTCGTAGCAAATATTGCCGATACGCCTTCAACCTCGCCGCCGTAGTATTTAATGGCGTCGATCGCGAGCTTTGCGGTATATCCCGAGGAAATTGAAACCGCAAGCACAAGCACGTGCTTTCCGCGGATCATGGGAACGATGTTATCGCGGAACATGATCTGTGAGCCGCTTGTAATTTCGGGGGTAACTACGTAGATAGTGTTGTGGGAATTGAGCGTCATGAAATTATTCTGCGTAAGCTCGTTTGCAAGGCACGTGCCTATTACCTCGGTACCGTCGAGGCAGAGGATCGTGTCGATGACCTGCGTTGTATAATTGTACGCGCGGCAAAGCTCGCGGGCTACTGCCTGCGCTTCTGAAAGACGGGATTTTTGCGCGGCAACGTCGATATAATAATTGCTGTGGGAGTGATTTGTGGCAAAGTGTCCTTTTGCTACGCGAAGGTAAAGGTTGTTGTTCTTTGTTTTGATTACTCTTGTATCGGTTGTCGGCATTTTTTCGCTCCTTGAGTTTGAGTTTATAAAAGTATTATACAACAAAAAAAATAAATTTACAATACCTTTTATACAATTTTAAGCTATTTTGTTAATTAAATAATAAAAAAATTGTGCCAAAATACAGAATTGAGTAATTTACGACGAAAATATTTGTTTAATTTTTTTTTGAAAGGTACTGTACAAATCAAAAAAATAATGTTAAAATATATGTGTTAGAAATTTTCGAATTTTGTGTCGCAAATCGCGGCGGAACGGAGAATGTTATGAAAAAGGTTTATACTGGTAAAACTAAGGACGTTTACGCACTTGAAAACGGCAACGTATTGCTTAAGTTCAAGGATGATTGCACGGGTAAGGACGGAGTGTTCGATCCCGGTGAAAACACGGTAGGTCTTACGATCGAGGGTATCGGAAGAGCAAATCTTGAGACCTCGGTGCGTTATTTTGAGCTTCTTCGTGCCGCAGGCATCAAGACTCATTACGTTTCCGCAAATCTTGAGGATGCGACAATGGAGGTTCTTCCCGCAGAATGCTTCGGTAAGGAGCTTGGCGGCGGTGGACTTGAGGTTATTTGCCGTCTTGTTGCTACAGGCAGCTTTATCCGTAGATACGGTGAGTACATTAAGGATGGAACACCCCTTCCCGGCGGTTACGTTGAATGTACCTTCAAGAATGACGAAAAGGGAGATCCGCTTGTAACGGGTGAGGGCCTTGTGGCTCTTAAGGTTATGACCGAGGAAATGTTCAAATCCCTTAAGGAGCAGACGCTCAAGATTACAAAGATCGTAGCGGACGACCTTAAGGAGATCGGACTTGACCTTTGGGACATCAAGTTTGAGTTTGGCTACAATAACGGCGAGGTTATTCTCATTGACGAGATCGCATCGGGTAACATGAGAGTTTACCGCGACGGCAAGATCGTTGATCCCGTAGAGCTTACAAAGATCATTAATAACAGATAATAATTTAAAAACGGCGGCAAATGTCCGCCGTTTTTAAATATTTGTTCATATTTTTGTGGTAAAATTAAATATATTAACCTATAAGAGGTGTAAAATGAGTAAAATCAAAGCGGTTCTTTTTGATCTTGACGGAACTCTTCTTCCTATGGATCAGGATACCTTCATCGCGGCATATTTCGGTGAGCTTGTAAAGAAGTTTGCTCCCATGGGCTATGATCCCAAGGAGTTTGTTGCGGGAATATGGCAGGGAACTAAGGCGATGGTAACTAATAACGGGGATAAGCTCAATGAGGAAAGATTCTGGGATGATTTTTCCGCGGTCGTAGGTGACAGTATAAGGGAAAAGGCAGAGGATTTCGATGAGTTTTACGAGAATAGATTCTGTCGCGTTCAGGTGAGCTGCGGGCATGAGCCAAAGGCGGTATCGGTTATTGAAAAGGTGAAAGAGAAGGGACTTCGCGCCATATTGGCTACAAACCCCATTTTTCCCGCGGCAGCGACCTATCAGAGATGCGCGTGGGCGGGACTTTCTCCCGATATGTTCGAGCTTGTGACCACTTATGAAAATTCGCATTTTTGTAAGCCCAATCTTAAATATTATGAGGAGATCCTTGAGAAGTGCGGTCTTTCTCCCGATGAATGTGTAATGGTCGGAAATGACGTGGGGGAGGATATGATAACCGAGGCGCTCGGAATGAGAGTTTTTCTTTTGACCGATTGTATAATTAATAAAGACGGCGTCGATATTTCAAAATATCCGCACGGCAGCTTTGATGAATTGATTGATTTTATTGGAGGTATTAATGATTAAGCTTTTCGTTGATTCCACGAGCAGCATTACACAAGCAGAAAAAGAAAAATACGGAGTGGAGATCCTGCCGCTTCGATTTACCTTCGAAGATGAAGAATATGAGGATGGTGTCGATCTTTCTCTCGATGATTTTTATCATAAAATGATAGAGGAGAAGCGTTTTCCAAAAACCTCATTGCCGTCGCTTGGAAATGCTGAGGAAAAAATCACAAAATGTACGGATGACGGTGATGACGTGATCGTGATTACCATGTCGTCTCGTCTTTCGGGTACGTACAATACACTTAAAATGCTCTTCGAGGATAATCCGCGCGTGCTTGTCGTGGACAGTAAGAGCTGTGTCGGCGGTGAGAGAATTCTTGTTATGGAAGTGAATAAATACAGGGATCAGTCGCTTTCCTTTATTAAAGAAAAGCTCGATGAGCTTATTCCGAAAATTCGTATTTTTGCCGTTCCCAATACGCTTGAATATCTTTATCGCGGCGGTCGACTTTCAAGGGGCTCGTTTGCGGTTGGAAGTGTTCTGAAAATCAAGCCGATTTTGGCGGTGTTTGACGGAGAGGTCAAGGTGCTCTCAAAGGCGCTTGGTACGGTGAAGGCAATGACGGCTGTTGCAAATACTCTTTCTTCGTATAATTGCGATGAGAATTATCCCATCGTGCCTACTTATACTTATAATAAAGAAAATCTTGACGCCTTGGTTGAAATGACCGACGGAAAATACATTTCGCAGATGATCGATTACGATAATGCGTCTCCCGTCGTTGCATGTCATTGGGGCCCCGATGCTTTTGGTTATGTTTTTGTTGAGAAAAAATAGAAAAAAAGGAGTAGCTCTGCTACTCTTTTTTCTTTTTGGTGACCCATCCGGGAATCTGAACCTAGATGTGCGCCAATATTTCGATTTAAACTAAGTTTGTTTCGCGCACATCGTATCGCATTCGCAAAGTGAATGCAAGCGGGTTCGATTCGTTTTGATCTTCGAAATAAGAAAAGGAGCAGTTTTACTGCTCCTTTTCTTATTTGGTGACCCATCCGGGAATCTGAACCTAGATGTGCGCCAAGGTTGATATTTACTTTTAGCAAATTTTGCGCACATCGTATCGCATTCGCAAATCGAATGCAAGCGTGTTCGATTCGTAAAGAGCTTCGAAAAAGAAAAAAGAGTAGTTTTTACTACTCTTTTTTCTTTTTGGTGACCCATCCGGGAATCGAACCCGAGTTTCCAGCGTGAGAGGCTAGCGTCTTAGCCGCTTGACCAATGGGCCGTATCTTGACGACTTTGATATTATATCACATTTTAAATGAAATTGCAAGGGGTTTTTACAAATTTTTTTGTTTTTTTGAAAAAAATTTGATTCGATCTTGCTGCGGGCAACAGGACTTGAACCAAATTTGCCCCAAAGTCGATATTCGGTTGAAGTAATCAGAGCGCAAACATTGCAAATTCTTGCGAATTTGCGAGGTTCTGCGTCCGTAAGCTCTATACGAAAATCAAAGGGAGTGGCAACGCCACTCCCTTTGATTTTGGTGCGGGCGGTGGGACTTGAACCAAATTTGCGCCAAAGTCGATATTCGGTTGAAGTAATCAAAGCGCAAACATTGCAAATTCTTGCGAATTTGCGAGGTTCTGCGTCCGTAAGCTCTATACGAAAATCAAAGGGAGTGGCAACGCCACTCCCTTTGATTTTGGTGCGGGCGGTGGGACTTGAAC
>JAZQWL010000035.1:0-56950 GCA_045632305.1 Eubacteriales bacterium
GCGTTTTAGCCGCGCTCGGGTGCTCTGCCGTACCCTCGTACGGCGACGTTTACCCGATCACGTCTTCTGCATCCAAAACCTCTCGGCCTTTTTGAGTATTGGCCGATTCCTTTGGCGCAGATCAAACGCCACACGCAAGGCCGTCTGAGTTATATTCTAAATTAAAGTTAATCTATTTTAATGTTGAAACCCACCGAAATCGGTGGGTTTCTTCGATTTTTATGTGTCGTTTTAGCCGCGCTCGGGTGCTCTGCCGTACCCTCGTACGGCGACGTTTACCCGATCACGTCTTCTGCATCCAAAACCTCTCGGCCTTTTTGAGTATTGGCCGATTCCTTTGGCGCAGACCAAAACCTTTCTTGCAAGAAAGGTTCTGGACTCCAAAGAGCTTACCCTATTGACTAATTAAATCTTGAAGCTTTAATAAAAACATTGAGAAACCCACCGGAATCGGTGGGTTTCTTTTCATATTCAAATATTAAAATGCCTTGCGATATCGAGTATCTCTTTAGCCAGAGCATCGACCTCGTCGGGAGTATTATAAACAGAAAAGCTGACGCGAACGGCGCCACCGCAGCAGTCGACGTCGGTAAGAAGCGCCCTGTGAGCCAATGCGGCGCAGTGATAGCCGCTCCGCACGCAGATTCCTTTGCGTGAAAGCATATCCGCAACCTCGCTCGAGCTTATTCCGACAATGTTGAAAAGGAAAATACCGCCCGCGTGATTTTCGTCATATATTTTTATTCTGATGGTGTCCTTGATGCGTTGGTAAAGTCGGTTCCATAGGGTTATCTCGTGCTTTTCTATGTTTTCATAGCCGTAGCTTTGAATGAATTTCGTTCCCGTATTAAGGCCGTGGATCGCATAGCAGGGAAGAGTACCCGCCTCGTATCTTTCGGGCGCGTCCGGTGGCATTCGCGGGGTGAGGGAATTTATACCGCTCCCGCCTTCAATAATCGTATCGGGCAGAATTCCGTCGCCGAGTATCATAACTCCCACACCTTGCGGGCCGTAAAGCCCTTTGTGAGCGGGAAGACAGAGAATATCGATATTGTTTTCCTTCATATCAATTTGTCGGTGTCCTGCGCCTTGTGCGGCGTCGACGATGAAAATAAGACCTTTTTGGCGGCAGAATTTTCCGATTTCCTTGATTGGAGGGGAATAGGAGCAGATATTTGAGGCGTGCGTACATATAACGCATTTTGTGTTCTCTTTTATCTTTTTATCAAGCTCGCGAATGACCTTTTCGGGCGTTGCGTTTCCGTAGAAATACGAGTCGAAAATATCGTAGTCAATAATGCCGCTATCCTTCAGATTTTGCACGGGGCGTAGGACGGAGTTGTGCTCGAGGTTGCTCAAAAGGATATGATCTCCAAGCTTCACCGTGCCTTTTATAGCCATATTTAGCGCGTACGTGGTGTTAAAGGTGAATATCACGTTTTCGGGGGACGCGCCGAACATATCCGCGAGCGTCTGTCGGCAATCGAATATTTTCTCGCCCGCCTTGATTGAGAGGGAGTGCGAGCTACGGGAGCTGTTTGCCGAAAATTTTCTGAATGCAAGATCGGTTTCCGCATAAACCGATTTCGGCTTGATAAAGGTCGTCGCGGCGTTATCGAAATACAGTGTTCTCATGAATTTACAGATACCCCTTGAGTGTGATGCTGTGGGCGGCGAGGATCGCTTCCGCCTGCGCCTTCATAATACACGGGAAGGTTACAGTATAAACACAGCCCGATGAGGTGGTGCTTTTTTTGATCGACGATTGTATGTGCTGTTGCATAAGAGCTCTTTGCGCCTTCGTCGCGAGGGTGGACGATCCGATTATCGCGGAGCATACTCCCACGGAATCCGAAAAGCGTTTGTTGTGTGACACGTGCGTCACATCCTTTCGATTGTATTATAAGACGTATGCCTTATAATAGTAATTTATGTTGAAGGGGGCTCGAACGTGTCGAAAAATAAAAAATAAATTTGCAATAAACAATAATTTATCAAAAGCTCTTGATTTTTTAATAAAAGCATAGTATAATTACTATGTATAACTATGCAAAAGAAAAGTCTTTCGAGGTGCAACATGAGAGTATCAAAGGAAAATTATTATCTTGATATAGCCGAGACAGTAGCAGAGAGAGGAACCTGTATGCGCCGTCAGTTTGGCGCGATCATCGTTAAGGACGACGTTATTATTTCGACGGGCTATAACGGTGCGCCCCGCGGCAGACAGAACTGTACAGATATTAATTTCTGTATAAGGGACGAGCTTAAAATCCCTCGCGGCGAGAGATATGAAATGTGCCGTTCGGTTCATGCCGAGGCGAATGCGATCATAGCCGCTCCGCGCGATCTCATGCTTGGATCTACGCTCTATATGGTTTGCGTAAATCCCAAGGATGGAGGACTTTATGCGGGCACGTCGAGCTGTATGATGTGCAAGAGACTTGTAATAAACGCGGGCATCGATACGGTAGTTATCCGCGATACAAAGGATGAGTACAGAAAGATCAAGGTATCTGAGTGGATCGAAAACGACGATTCGCTTTCAGGCAAATTCGGTTATTGAGGAAGAAAATGACAGAGATAAAAGAAAAGAAAAAGAGAATTTATCCCGAGAGATTGACGGCCGCGCATATTCCCGAGGTCGCAATGCTTGAAAAAATATGCTTTTCATCCCCCTGGAGCGAGAGCAGTCTTGAGCTTCTTACAAAAGAGGGAATAGGCATGGGAATGGTTTGTCACTGCGACGGCAAGGTGTGCGCTTACGGCGGTATGCTTTGTGTAGTTGACGAGGGACAGATCACCAATATCGCGACGCACCCCGATTACAGACGCCGCGGATACGGCAGAGCGATAGTTGAGGCGTTCAAGAAGCACGCGAAATATAACGGACTTAACTCTATTTCGCTTGAGGTCAGAGAATCTAACAGAGCGGCGATCGAGCTTTACTCCTCGCTTGGCTTCAAGGTTACGGGAAAGAGAAAGGACTTTTATACAAAGCCCACAGAATCGGCTTTGATCATGATTTGTGAGATCAAGTAAAGGTGATAATATGTTAATTTTAGGAATGGAAAGCTCATGCGATGAAACCTCGGTTTCGGTGGTCGAAAAAATCGGCGACAAATTCACCGTAAGATCCGATATTATCGCATCGCAAATAGAAACGCACCGTCTTTACGGCGGAGTAGTTCCCGAGATTGCCAGTCGAGCGCATATCGAGGCGATCTCAAGGATTACTTATGAGGCGCTTGAGGTCGCATGCGTTACGCTCGATATGATCGACTGTATCGCGGTAACCTCCCACCCGGGACTTATCGGAGCGTTGCTTGTAGGCGTTAATTTTGCAAAGTCGCTGGCTTTTGCAAACAAGATCCCGCTTGTATCCGTCAATCACATAAACGGACATATAGCGGCGGCATATCTCGAGGACGAGGAGCTGAAGCCCCCGTACCTTGCGCTCGTGGTATCGGGTGGACATACGAACGTATTCTCGGTTGAGGATTACAGAACATTTAAGAATATTTGCGGCACGCGTGACGACGCGGTCGGCGAGGCATTCGATAAGATCGGACGCGTGATCGGTCTGCCTTACCCCGGCGGAGCGCAGATGGACAAGCTCGCATACGAGGGGGATCCCGACGCGATCAAATTCCCAAGCCCCGCGGTACGAGATAGTCTTGATTTCTCGTTTAGCGGAATCAAGACTGCGGCGCTTAATTTCCTCAATTCCGCATCTCAGAAGGGCGAGGATATAAACCGCGCAGACCTTGCGGCGTCCTATACCAATGCGATCGTTACGGGAATCGAGAAGCAGATATCAGGCGCTCTCGAGCTTACGGGACACAAGACGCTCGTTATGGCGGGTGGCGTTGCGGCAAATTCACACCTTCGCTCGCGGCTTACCGCTCTGTGTGAAAGGAAGGGCGTGAAGTTCGTTTATCCGAAGCTCTCTCTTTGCGGAGATAACGGAGCTATGATAGCTGCTGCGGGTAGCTTTGAATTTGAGGCGGGAGTTTTTGCCGACACGTCTCTAAATGCTTCGGCGCTTGACGATTGATTCTGCGAAAAAGCAACAAAAAAATCTGTTTATAAGTCTGTGGATACTGTGGAAAACTCCATCGGCTTAATTTAATAAAAATAATTTAATCACTATAAAGGAGAAGTAAAAATGTCAATCAACGAGACTAACAAGGGAACAAATGAAAACGTAGTAGAGGAAACAAAGCCCTATATATCACAGGCAGTTATCAGAAGACTTCCCCGTTATTACAGATACCTTCGTGAGCTTATCACACAGGGCAAGATGAGAATCAGCTCGGGTGAGCTTGCAGACCTTATGAACGTAACCGCGTCCCAGATACGTCAGGACCTTAATTGCTTTGGCGGCTTTGGTCAGCAGGGTTATGGCTACAACGTAAATTATCTTTTTACAAGAATCAGCGAGATCCTCGGCGTTGGCGAGGGATATAAGGCAGTTATTATCGGTGCGGGAGACCTCGGTCGCGCGCTCGTTCACCTTTCTATGTTTGAAAAGCGCGGTGTTGACATCGTTGGTATGATCGACTCCGGCGAGGGCATGGTTGGCCGTGAGGTTGCAGGCGTTTCTATTCATTCTCTGGATGAGATGGAGGCATTCTGCCAGAAGAACAACGTAGATATTGCCGTTCTCACTCTCCCTAAGGAAAAGGTTAAGGAGGTTGCTGACAGACTTGTCGCTTGCGGTATCAAGGGCCTTTGGAACTACATGGGCGTTGAGCTTGAGTATCCCGGTGAGGACGTTATCATTGAGAACGTTCACCTTGGAGACTCTCTTATGATCCTCAATTACAAGATTGCCACAATGCTTAATGAAAAGGCAGGTAAGGAAGGCAAATAAGCTATTCCCGACGGGTTGAAATGAAATTTAAATTGAATTATGGAACGAGCGCGAAGGCCATTCCCGGCGAGATCTCTTCGTTTCTTGACAGAGCTGGACTTTGCGATATAAAGACGTTTCTCTATGTATCCACCGTTAGCGATGAGTGCGAGGTGGAGGAAATAGCGTCTGCTATCGGTTGTTCCGTTGAAGAGGTGAATATGTCGCTTGCCTTCTGGCGCGGAGCGGGTATCGTGCTTTCCGACACTGACGTGAAGGTCAAGGGAAAGACCGCGACACGCAAGGAGCAGACGCCTTCTGCCACGCCTGAGCAAAAGACGTTTGAGACGCCAAAGAAGCTCACCCGCCCCGACAAGCTCCCCGAATATACAGCAAAGGAGCTTGCTGAAATAATTGAGAAAAGGGCGGACGTTCCCACTCTCGTTACAGAGGGACAGAATATTATAGGTAAGGTGTTCTCGGTTCACGAGGTAAATATTCTCATCGGACTTCTCGATTACCTCGGTCTTGATAACGAGTATATTCTTATGCTTCTGAAGCATTGCGCCGAGATTGGCAAAAAAACTCTGCATTACGTTGAAAAGACCGCCATTTCTCTTTATGATATGGGTATTACAAGCTCCGCGGCATTGGCTGAAGAGCTTGCCAAGAGAGAAGCGGTTCTGTCGATGGAGGGAAATATTCGCCGTATTTTCGGTATAGGCACACGCGCGCTTACAGCAAAGGAAAAAAGAGAAATTTCTGCTTGGGTATACGATATGAAATGCCCTGTGGAGGTAATAGAAAAGGCGTACGAGATCACCTGCGATGCGACTGGCAAGCCCTCTCTTCATTACGCGAATTCGGTAATTGAAAGATGGCACGCAGAGGGGCTTCTCACCATCGAGGCAATTGAGGCATCCTACAAGAATAAGGACGCATCGGAGAGCGGATCAAGCTTTGAGACTGACGAGTTCTTTGAGGCGGCGGTAAGAAGAAGTCTCGGTGAAAAATAAGATATGTAGACAGTATGTTGACTCGTTGGCATACGTACTGATATTGGAAGGCAGGGAAATTATTTGGGATTCAACAGACAAAATTACATAAGAATTAAAGAAGAATATAACGGCAAATATCTCCGTGCCCAGGAAAACGCAAGAATGCGACGCGCAGAGGTGCAGCTGGCTATCCCCGAGATCGCAAGGGTCGACCGCGAGATGTCCCTTGTGGGCTTCGAGATTATGGAAGCAGCTATGCGCAACGATGCTCAAATGCTTGATGCGGCAAAGGCGAAGAACCTCGTTTTATCCGAGAAGAAGCGCGATCTTCTTGAAGCTGCGGGTTATCCTCGCGATTACACCGAGATCAAATACGAGTGTGAAGCGTGCGGCGATACGGGTGCTATTGACAACAGAATGTGCTCATGCATGAGACGAAAGCTCGTTGAGGCGGGAATTGTAAGCTCGGGCATGGGAGATCTTATAAGGAATCAGTCGTTTGAGAATTTCTCGCTCGAATATTATAAGCAGTCACCCGACGTGCTCAAGAGAATGAGCATGATCTATAACCTTCTTCGCAAGTATGCGGAGGATTTTGATGCTAAGGCATCGGGAAATATTGCCATGTTTGGCGGTACAGGTCTTGGTAAGACGCATCTTTCGAGCGCGGTTGCAAGGAGCGTTATAGAGCGCGGATATGACGTTTATTACGTTGGCGCGCAGGGAATGATCTCCGACTTTGAATACAACCGTTTCGGAAACGGAAGCGTTGTGGGAAGCGACGGCGATCTTGAAAAATACACCGAATGCGATCTTCTTATTATAGACGACCTCGGAACTGAGGTTTCAAATCAGTTTACAACGTCGTGCCTCTATAACGTTATCAACACGCGCTTGAATAAGAAGAAGCAGACGATCATCAGCACAAATCTCTCCCAGGATGAGTTCCGAAAGAGATATTGGGACAGAATCACGAGCCGAGTTTTCGGTGAATATATGATCCTGCCATTTGTGGGAACGGATATTCGTTCTCAGAAGATCAGAAAATAAAGGGTTGTTTTAATGAAAAAGTTTTTTGAAAAATATTCGTATGAGAGTGTTCGACTGTTTTTGAATCAGTTTGCGATCTCTCTGCTTGGCTTGACTCTCACGTTAGCGTCATCCATGATGGGTTCAAGACCGCTTGCGATAATAACAAGCGTGCTTACGATAGCGTTCTATCTCTTTTTGCAGTATACCGTTGCTTGGGGAGTTGGTGCGAACGATAAAATAGCTATCGATTGCGGATACGCTAAAAAGGATATGAAGATCCCCGTCCTTATGTGGCTTCTGTCCAACAGCATAAATCTCATAATTGCGATCTTCTTTACGGTGGGATATTTCTTCCGCCATATAGAAGCGTTCGGCAATATGGTGTTTGTATCGCGAGTTGCGGCATTTATTCTTGAAGGTGAATATAACGGCGTGCTTTCTATAAAGCTTATGGGGGATTGGACGCTTGCGTCGATTCCCGTATCGTACTTTATAATAACGTTGCCCTCGCTTGCGACCGTTCTTTTGGGTTATAGCTTGGGAATGAAGGGCAAGGGACATTTGAATCTTCTTGGTCAGTCCTACCCCGATTCGGATGCGCCCGAGAAAAAGGGATTTTTCGGCAGAAAATAAAATTTTGCGGCTTATTTTAAAGATAGGCCGCATATTATTTAAATATTGCAAATAGTATTGACAAAGCAAAAATTTTGTTGTATAATATACGTCAAGGTGGAAATATCTCTGCATATACATAAGAGTAAAGCGCCTTGAGCTCGGGATTTCGGCATATGCCCAATATATATCTTACTTTTGTCCCGAAGCAGAACAGAAAGGATCAGAATGGACGCGGACGGGTGTAGTTTCATTACACACAGTACAGCTTTAAATAAGAATCCATATTGACTTAGAGGGAAAGACTGCCGTTTTTCGGTAGCCGCCCTTTTTTGCGTTTAAAAAACTTTATTTTTATATTTAAAGCTGATTGAAAATTTTAAAATTATTGTGTGTTAAGGAGTTACTTATTTTATGTTTTGGCCTATATTTTTACAAATTATACTTATTGCGCTGAATGCGATTTTTGCTTCAGCCGAGATCGCCGTCGTTTCGATGGGCGAGACAAAAATCGAAAAGCTTGCCGAGGAAGGCAACAAAAAAGCAAAGAAATTAAAGAAGCTTACGGCTCAGTCCTCAAAATTCTTAGCAACTATTCAGGTCGCTATAACCCTTGCGGGATTCTTGGGCTCCGCTTTTGCGGCTGAGAGCTTTTCTGACGTTATTACTACGTGGTTGTTAAGTGTTGGCGTAGCGATGGAATACGGCGTGCTTGAAAAGATAGTCGTAGTTGGAATTACGCTTATCCTCTCGTTCCTCAGCATCGTATTCGGTGAGCTTATCCCGAAGAAGATTGCTATGAACAATGCGGAAAAGATGGCTCTTGCTCTTGCGGGCTTCCTTCGTTTCATTTCCGTGATCTTCGCGCCCCTCGTTTGGTTGCTTACTGCTACCACAAATGGAGTCCTTCGTCTGTTTGGCGTTGACCCCAACAAGGAAGAAGAGGTAACAGAGGACGAGATCAAGATGATGGTCGAGGCGGGAAGCGAAAAGGGAACCATTGAATCCGACGAGAAGGAAATGATTCAGAACGTATTTGAATTTAACGATATTTCCGTAAGCGAGATATTCACCCACAGAACCGAGGTTGAATTTCTTTATATGGACGATACGGTTGAAGAGTGGGATGAAGTCATCTATTCCACAAGATTCAATTATTACCCCTTGTGCGGTGAGGACAGCGACGATATCGTCGGTATTCTCGACTCCAAGGAATATCTCCGTATGACCGACAGAACAAGAGAAAATATTCTCAAGTGCGCTATAAAGAAGCCCACTTTTGTTCCCGAAGGCGTTAAGGCGGATATTCTTTTCAGAAAGATGAGAGAGAGCGGAGTTCATTTTGCTATCACCGTTGACGAATACGGCGGAATGAGCGGTATCGTAACTATGCGTGATATTCTCCAGATCATCGTTGGCGATCTTGTTGAGGATGATGAGGAAGAAAAGCTTGACGCGATCGAATCAATCAGTGAAAACACCTGGAAGATCCGCGGCGAGGCGACTCTTAATGAGGTCGAGGAAGCTCTCGGCTATAAGTTTGATGAAGAGATTTTCGAGGATTACGGTACGTTTGGCGGTTACATCTGCGGACTTCTCGGTGAGATTCCCGATGACGGCTCCGACTTTGAGATCGAGGCGGGTGAGCTTGCCGTTCACGTAACGCTCGTTAAGAGCAGAAGAATCGAAGAGTCTACCGTCGTTTATATTCCTCCCGTTGACGAAGAAGACGAGGATGAAAAGGACAAGGAAAAGGACGAGGAAAAGGAAAAATCCAAGAAGGATTCCGAGTCCGAGGAATAAAGCTGACCGAGGGGTTGAATCCCCTCGGTTTCGTTTTATGAAAAAATATTAAATTTCGGTGTAATTCTTGAAAAATTTCAAGTTGTGTGCTATAATGTAAAAAGAGAAAAACTCTTTGATTCTATGATTTGGCGGTAATGGCAATGGATAAGGAAATCGCAAAAATTTTGGTTGTTGATGACGAGGCGGATATACGTAAGATCATTCGTCTGCTTCTTCAGAAAAAAGGATATGAGGTTTTAGAGGCGGGCAACGGAATGTCTGCCGTTGAGGAGGTTCTTCGTAACGACGTTGACCTTGTAATTATGGATATAATGATGCCTCAGATGTCCGGTATTGACGCTTGCGTTGAGATACGAAAGATATCTACTGTTCCGATCCTTTTTTTGACAGCCAAATCTCTGGTTTCGGATAAGGAGAGAGCTTATATGTCGGGCGGCGACGATTATCTTGTCAAGCCGTTCTCGTCTGCAGAGCTTATTATCAAGGTCGAGGCGCTCCTTCGCAGATATACTGTCTACAAGGGCAAGCAATACAGTGACAACAAGGTTGCGCTCCCGGGTGGAGTTGTAGTGGATCTTGATTCCAAGGAAGTATTCAAGGGAGGAAACAAGATCGAGCTTCGCGACCGCGAGGCAAGTATGTTCTTCTACCTTTATGAGCATGCGGGCGAGGTGGTTGATACCACGAAGCTTTACGAGGCGGTCTGGGGCGAGGCAGCCCTTGGATCGGGCTCGAATAACGTCATGGTAAATATGCTTAATCTCAGAAAGAAGCTCGAGGACGATCACACCGCTCCCAAGATCATAAAGACCGTCTGGGGAAGGGGGTACCTGCTTGAAAAGGGCTGATAGGATAAAAAGGGTTAAGGAAAAGGCCTCGCTTTCGCTCAAGGTCAAGCTCTTTTCGATCATGATTTGCGGACTTCTTATAGCCGGCGTGATCTTTACGGGTGTTTACGGAATCGGTAAATTTTTGGTTTGGCGTCATTATGCAAATATGACGGTCGAGGAGGCGCGAAGCAGAAATCAGGACTACATTGAGGATCTTCAAAAGTACATAAATATTAACCGACTTTATATAAGGGACGTTGACAGAGTATCCGATTGGAAGGTCGGAAAGCACGTCGAGCTTGTTTTCTATCAAGACAGAGACCTTATATATTTGGATGAAGAAGCGACGGGTGGAGGAAACTTCGAGGATTTTCTCAGCGAGGATGCAAAGAAGCAGTATGATGAAACGCTGCAGAGCATTCTCGACGGTAACATGGACGCGTATCCCGTATCGTTTGTCGACGGAACTTTGCTTGTAACTATAGTTGACGGGCGTGAGGGATTTCTGAATAATTTGGTTCTGGTTATCGCAATACTGTTAGCGCTTCTGACGCTTACTGCGGTAATGCTTATATATTTCGGTTATCTGACGAAGCGTATCCGAGCGCTTGCGTTTACGGTGCAGAAGGTTGAGGCGGGCGAGATCGACCGTCCGATCGAGGACTCGGGACGCGATGAGATAGGAAAGCTTGCGTCGGACGTTAACAGTATGAGAAACTCGGTTATTGAGAACATGAGCAAGGAGCGAGAGGCGTGGGAGGCAAACGCGGGACTTATAACCGCGATGTCTCACGATATAAGAACGCCCCTGACGGTAATGCTCGGTTATCTTGAGCTTATGGAGCTGCAGAATACCGATTCTTCAAACGACGAGTATCTTGAGGCGTGCAGACAGAATGCTCTCAAGCTCAAAAAGCTTTCCGACGATATGTTTTCGTACTTCCTTGTGTTTGGCAGGCGGGACGTGTCTCTTGATTCTCACGAGGTCGACGCGGGCTCGATAATTAATCACATGCTTGAAGAACACTGTGTATTGCTCACTGAAACGGGGTATAATATAAATTGCAGCTTTGAGGCGGATAACGCTAAGGTTAAGATCGATACAGTATACTTTAACCGAGTTGTTGATAACGTATTTTCCAACGTCGGCAAATATGCGGATCCGAAGAAAACCGTTGAGGTGCATACGTACGTTGAATCGGATGAGCTTATTATTTCCATCTCGAATTACATAGCGGAGGACACGTCGGGAGCTGAAAGCAACCGAATCGGCATGAAGACGTGTATCAAGATAATGGAACAGTTCGGCGGAAGCTTTAAAACTTACCGCCAAGATGATATGTTTATTTCCGAAATCAAGCTTCCGCTCGCATGATAGGGGGGGAGACGAATGCTCTGGTTTGATATTTTAAAAAATTTCAACATCATAATGAGCGTTCTTTTTCTCGTTCTCTATTTTTACGAAATTGTTTACCTTGTCGTGGGCACGGTTATGAAGCCGAAAAAATTCAAAACCGCCCAAAATTTAAGAAGATTTGCTTTTTGTATTGCCGCGAGAAATGAGGAAAACGTTATCTCTCAGCTTATCGACAGTATAAAAGAGCAGAAGTATCCCTGTGAGCTTATAGATATATACGTTGTTGCCGATAACTGCAACGATAACACCGCCGCGGTCGCTCAAGACCGCGGCGTTTATGTTTTCCGTCGACAAAATGCGAGCCGTATCGGTAAGGGCTATGCTTTGACGTTTCTTTTTGACAAAATACGGGATCGCGTCGGCTTTGATTTTTACGACGGATATTTTATCGTTGATGCCGACAATATTCTCGATAAGAATTACGTTTTTGAAATGAATAATTGTATTGATGCGGGAAATCGGCTTATTATGTGCTACCGAAATTCAAAAAATTATACCGACAATTGGTTGAGCGCGGGCTATTCGCTTTGGTTTTTGCGCGCGTCAAGGCAGCTTAATATGCCAAGGCAGTATTTTGGTGTAAGCTGTGAGATCACGGGAACGGGCTTTT
Organism: Eubacteriales bacterium; assembly: GCA_045632305.1. GTDB lineage: Bacteria > Bacillota > Clostridia > Oscillospirales > CAG-272 > SVTX01. Next base: position 12,158 of record JAZQWL010000035.1, read on the forward strand.
ACGTTTGCTCGGATATAATAAAGAAAAACGGAGGGTGGATACATCACTGTCTTATTGAGGACATCGAGTTTACCGTTGAATCCGTGTTATCGGGCGAGACGGTCGCGTTTTGTTACGATGCTATCGTATATGATGAGCAGCCCGTGGGCTTTTTGCAGTCTGTAAGGCAAAGAAAACGTTGGTGCCGTGGGTACTTTCAGATAATAAGAAAATACGGCGCGCGGCTTCTTCTCAATTTTTTGAAAGGTCGCGGATTTTCAAATTACGATCTTATAATGGGGATATGCATCGCGTTTTTTGTAAGCTTGATTTCCACCGCGGTAAATCTGTGTTTCGGCGTAATTATCGCCCTGACGGATTTTTCTTTGATTCCGCGTCTTTTACGTATGGTGGGAATGCTTTTGCTATCCGCGTATATGCTTCTGTTTTTCCTGGGTGTTATGGCGGGAGCTTGCGAGTGGGAAAGAATACGTGGAGATAAGAGACGGGTAATTCTATATTTTTTTACCTTCCCGATTTTTATATTCAGCTTTCTCCCGATTGCCGTTATCTCGATGTTTTCAAAAAATAAGTGGGAGCCCGTCTCTCACCGTCCTACAGACCCAAGCAAATTTGATCGGAAATAAAATGCAGGCGGTTTTTTTCAAAATTTGACGAACGTCATTGACAAAATTGGCATTATATGTTAAAATATTGTTATATTATTTTTCGGAGGATTTTTTTATGGACAAGAAAATACCATACAAAATATATCTCGAAGAAAATGAAATGCCAAAATATTGGTACAATCTTCGCGCGGATATGCTGGATAAGCCCGCACCACTCTTACACCCCGAAACTCACGCGGTTATGACCTCCGCCGATCTTGAGGGAGTATTCTGCTCCGAGCTTATTCGTCAGGAGCTTGATGACAGCACGGCTTATTTTGAAATACCCGAAGAAATTTTGAATTTCTATAAAATGTACCGTCCGTCACCCCTTGTGCGCGCGTACTGTCTTGAAGAAAAGCTTCGGACCCCTGCAAAGATCTACTATAAATTCGAGGGCAACAACACAAGCGGAAGCCATAAGCTCAATTCTGCGATCGCTCAGGCGTATTATGCCAAAAATCAAGGACTTAAGGGCGTTACTACCGAAACGGGAGCGGGGCAGTGGGGAACTGCGCTTTCCATGGCATGCTCGTATCTCGGGCTTGCGTGTAACGTGTTTATGGTAAAGTGCTCTTATGAGCAGAAGCCCCACAGACGCGAGGTTATGAGAACCTACGGTGCTACCGTTACGCCCTCTCCGTCAACGACTACTGCGATCGGTCGAAAGATACTTTTGGAGCATCCCGGCACGTCTGGAAGCTTGGGCTGTGCCATTTCCGAGGCGGTCGAGTCGGCTCGAAATAATGAGGGATACAGATACGTGCTTGGAAGCGTACTCAATCAGGTTATGCTCCATCAGTCCATTATAGGTCTTGAAACCAAGGCGGCAATGGATAAATATGATATTAAGCCCGATATAATTATCGGTTGCGCGGGCGGTGGCTCTAATCTCGGCGGCCTTATCGCTCCGTTTATGGGCGAAAAAATAAAGGGCGCGCTTGATTGCGAATTTATCGCGGTCGAGCCCTCGTCCTGTCCGAGCTTTACTCGTGGAGTTTACGCTTACGATTACTGTGATACGGGTATGGTGTGTCCGCTCTCGAAAATGTACACCTTGGGATCGAGCTTTATTCCCGAAGCGAGCCATGCCGGCGGACTTCGTTATCACGGTATGAATTCGACTTTGTCGAAGCTCTATGATGACGGACTTATGTCTGCTATAGCTCTGCCTCAGACCGAGGTGTTTGCTGCGGCAGAGGAATTTGCAAGAGTAGAGGGAATACTTCCCGCGCCCGAAAGCTCGCATGCGATCAAGGTTGCCATTGATAAGGCGCTTGAATGTAAAAGGACGGGCGAGGAAAAGACGATACTTTTCGGACTTACGGGTACTGGTTACTTTGATATGTACGCGTATGAAAGATTTCACGACGGTAAGATGAGCGATTACTCACCGACCGATGAAGAGATATTGAAAGCAAGGGAAAAGCTTCCTGTAATTTGATGAACAGAGGTAGGAAATGAAGGCCTGGAAAAAAGCATTGATTGGCGGCGCGAGCATAGGCGCGAGTATCGTTGGCGCGCTTACCGCGAGAAAAATTATAACTAAAAAGCTCTGTGGACTTGCTATGTTCAGATCGACCCCCGATCAGATGGCAAAGGAGAAGAGTCGTGTGAGCGGCTCGACAAGAACGGACGAGGAGAAGGCGCGCGCGCATGAGGCGGCAGTTGCATTCGAGGGGCGCGAGCACGAAACTGTGGAAATCAATTCCTATGATGGAGTCAAGCTCGTCGGACACTATTTTAGGGCGAAAAAGCCCAAGCGTCTTGTTATTGCGATGCACGGCTGGCGTTCCGCTTGGAATTATGATTATGCGGGAATATCGGAGTTCTTTGAAAGAAACGGTTGCTCGGTTTTGTATCCTGAGCAGAGAGGACAAAACGCGAGCGGCGGCGAATATATGGGCTTTGGTCTTATCGAAAGATTCGACTGTCTTGAATGGGCAAAGTATATGGCGGAAAAGGAATGCTCTGAGATCCCTATCTATCTTTACGGAGTTTCAATGGGCGCGGCTACGGTCATGATGGCGTCAAATCTTGAGCTCCCTAAAAACGTTGCGGGTATAATTGCGGATTGCGGTTATACCTCACCTAAGGATATCTGGCAACACGTAGTGGAGAATAATCTTCATATCCCGTATGCTTTTATTGCGGGACGGGTTGATAAGGAATATAAGAAATATATCAACGTCGAGTGTGATTATTCCTGCGAGCAGGCGTTATCCGAAACCAAAATTCCCGTCCTCTTTATTCACGGAACGGATGACAAATTTGTGCCGATCGAGATGACGTACAGAAACTATAAGGCGTGCGCGTCAAGCAAGGAGCTTTTCATTGTTCCCGGCGCAGGTCACGTCAGATGTTATACGCTTGAAAAGGAACGCTACGAATTAAGAGTCCGTGAGTTTTTTAAGAAGAATGATAAGTTGTAAATGAAAAAAAGAGAGTAGCGCAAGCTACTCTCTTTTTTAGTAGGCAGAGGGATTCTGAACCGAGGTTTGATTTTCATCAAACCGCAAATTTGCTTTGCAAATTCGCCCCGACCGTGCTTTGCGCGGCGGGATTTCTCTTGACCTCGTATCTCAACTAAAAAACAAAGAGTAGCTGGTGCTACTCCTTGTTTTTTGGCGGAGGCAGAGGGATTCGAACCCCCGTGGGGTTGCCCCCAAACGGTTTTCAAGACTTTTTTAGAAATCCGACATTAACGCAAAATAATCGAAAATATCAGACGGTAGAAAACGCTGAAAACCCAGTAAAATCAAGGGCTTTCGGCGTTTTGTATTTCTCAAAACCCGAAACCTCAGACGGTGCAAGAATTTCCGCTTCTAAAACAATTTCTAAAGATTTTTTAGAAAAACTTTTAGATAAATCCGCCCCAAACCGCCCCGTGGCAAGCCACATTATTTATCAAATAATTCGATAAGTTTGCTGTAATCCTTTCGCGGTGGTAACTCGTGTTCTTTATACCAATTGTCGTATGCGCGAACACTTTCTTCGATATCTTCAAGAGAGGTAAACCCAAGCAATGTATCAATTCTATCGAGCATCAACATGTTTACCCAAATAACATCCTCATGCTTCATTGATTGAACTTTATATCGGAAGGTATCGCTATCACTCGTGATAGGTTTACCTTGGAAGCCGATTAACTTATCAGCATCGTTTTTCTCAAACAAGCGGCGGTCTTTTATCATGGACGGCCATATCGTAGGTTGAGGATATTTTTCTTTTTTGCAATAAAGTCTGAAAAAGGGATTTATCACAACAAGCATGCGGTGCTTTGAAATTGAGAACATGTAAAAGTTTTCGTGGAAATTTGTTTGCTGGTATAGAAGTTCTGCATATTTTCGTTGAAAAATCGTGTTATTTGTTCTGCTCGGTGCTTCCACCAAATATTGCTTCTTTTCAACTTCAACGCCATATTGAGCAACACTTGGTTCACGTTCAGATGTCATACCGATATCTGTGATGATAAAGCTTGTATTAACATAGCTTGAATCCCAAATCGCCATGTAACCCCAATTGTATATCTGAGCCCAGCGATACGCTTCATAAGTACATAATTCATGTTCTTGTATCTTTGTAAGATCTTTGCACTCGATAATTGCCTTTATGTTTCTCAACCAACGGTCATGTACTGTTTCGTTTTCGATAACCTTCTCCGTGAAAGGATATTTGAAGCCGGTACAATTATGCAACTCAGTCAGGAGTTTTTCAAAATTAGCACAACTTGCCTCTTCTACAAAAACGCGCATTTGCTCCAAAAGCAAAAACTTTTTGATAATATTCAATTCTTTGCGGTTAAGTTCCACTTCGCTTCTGCATTCTGCTTTTAATAGCTTATGGTTCAATATATTCGCAAAGCTGCCTTCAACTTTTCCAAACTCCAATTCAACTTCTTCTGGATAGAACTCATATTTCGAAAACACTTCAGCCGTTTTCTTCCCATGATGATATTCACCCGTTTTAACGTTGTATGTGGATATTTCTTCGCCGAATCTTCGCAAGATTAGCTGCGGAACGAAGTGGTTATTTTTATAAGCCATGTTTGACGCCTCTGCATTAAAAAGGATATGAAAACATTATACCATAGAATTGTTAAGAGTTCAAGGAGAACGGATATATTTCTTTTTCTTCCGCCGTTAAAAAGTATACAAATTTTACGACAAAGCCATCTCAATCTCTTGACAAATCACCTATCATAGTATATAATAATAAGTGATTACAAATGATAGGTGGTATATCATGAAAGATTTGATTAAAGCTATTCGTTTTGCAGCCAATATGAATCAGGAGCAGTTCGCGTCGGCTCTCGGCACGACTCCGCTTTCTATCAACCGTTGGGAGAATGGTAAAACCTTGCCCAACCGTATGGCGCAGACACAATTATATAACTTCTGCAAGGAGCATGCGATAGATGTCGCACAGCTCATCATAGACACAAAGGCATACGGAGATACTGATAATAAGCTCGTCCTCTATCACGGATCGAAGAAAGGTATTGTAGGAGATATCGCACCTATCAGCCGTGACGAGTGTGACTTCGGTAGCGGCTTTTACATGGGCACAAATACGCTTCAACCGTTAACTCTTGTTTGCAATGAGGATAAACCGAAATTCTATACGGTTGAGCTTGATATGACAGGACTGAAGGTGTTAACCGTTGAAATCGGCATGGATTGGGCTATGCTTATTGCTTACTATCGCAAGGAGATGGAAAGTGCCAAGGGTACTCCTATCTATGAAAAGTACGCACACATGGCAGACGGCTATGATGTAATTATCGGCTACATTGCCAACGACCGTATGTATACAGAGCTTTCTCGTTTCTTCAACAGAACGCTTACCGATGTGGCTCTTATTAACTGCCTCTCCGCCCTTGACCTTGGCAAACAGTACGTTGCAATCAGCGAAAAAGCGTGTAAGCAGATTAAGATTTTGAAGGAAGAACCTCTTTCCGGGTTGGAGCTGTCGTTGCTCAAAGACATGAGTGCAGAAAGAAGAAAAGAAGGAATTGCTCTGGCAGAGGAAATCGAGGTAAAATACCGTCGGGAAGGTAAATTCTTTGACGAGATACTAAAGGGTGAATGATATGTGCAAATCATTACAACTAACATTGTGCGATACGCAAGGTCAACTGTTTGAACTTGCGGCAGAACGCGGATATAGCAGCGAAGCTTTCATCAAGGCGTTTATGACCTCGCAGGTATCGGCAGATATGGACAAAGAGTTCCACCATGTGCAGTGGGCTGGCAAGGCGTATATCCTCTCCCGTATGGAAGATGAACTCGCAGAAGGGCTCACAAAGGATGGCGAGATCTACGACAAGGAAACGCTCTATTGGGCAGGTTACATTTATCGTTATTGGAGCTTCTACACCGGCGAGAGCAGCCGAGAGATCTACAAACAAGCCCCTGCCAAGACGATGAAAGTGGTCTATCTGATGTACCACACTATGAGTCCCGAAATGGCGATTGATAGATTAAAGGAAGCATACGAAGAAAAGAAGGTTGATGGCAAGACCATTCAAACAAATGCAGAAACCAAGTCATTGGAAGAACTTTTCTCCATCCCTTTGCCTTCTTCGCGCTCGGGTGTGTTTAATAACACTTTCCCTTATCCCACAAGAATATCACCTGAAGCAATTGCTGTGTATATAGCATGTGCAACTAACCCCGGAGATACTGTGCTAGATGCATTTTCGGGAAGCGGAAGTACAGGAATTGCCGCTTTGTTGTGTGAGCACCCTACAGAAGAGATGAAAGAAATTGCAAAGCAATTGAAAGCAAATCCTAAATGGGGAAAAAGGAATGCTATCTTATATGAGATTGGAACCTATGCATCCTTTGCCACGCGTACCTTGTTAAATGGTCTTACCGCTAAAGACTATGAATCTGCAGTAAACTCTTTTGTTACCAAAGCAGAAGAAATAGTCGGAAACTATTATTCCGTTCGTGATCCCGAAGGAAAGAGGGGATATATTCGACATATAATTTGGACTGAGATATTAAAATGTCCTTCATGCCAAGGCGAGGTCTCATATTTCCAATATGGAACAACTAAAAATCCTGTTGAATTCAAAGATAGCATATGTTGCCCACATTGTGGAGTTAAGCATACGGTGTCGGATATGCCGTTCGTTACTGAAACTTATTTTGATCGTGTGACCAAGAAACATTCTCAACGAAAAAAAAGACTCCCTGCTTGGATATATGGATCAACAAACAGCAAAAATTGGGATCGCTGTGCCAACGAGGATGATATACTTCAATTCAACAAGATAGAGGAATCTATTGATATTGAATCTGAAGCTAAAAAGATTGTTTGGGGAGAACTTCATCGTGCAGGATATCATTTTGGAATAGAATACCTTCACCAATTCTATACAACAAGGAATTATGGTGTAATATTGAGTCTTTGGAAACTTGCAGAAGAATATCCTACAAAGATAGCCAACGCCCTTAAGCTCTTGCTTTTAAGTTATAACTCTGCTCATTGTACCCTTATGACTAGAGTTGTCGCTAAGAAAAACAGCAAGGATTTTGTATTAACAAGTGCTCAAAGTGGTGTATTGTATATAAGCAAATTGCCGGTTGAGAAGAATATATTACTTGGGTTGAAACGAAAAGCCAAGCCGTTCATAGAGGCATATGCGTTGTTGGAAAAATGTTCTGGAAAAGTTGTAGTAAACAATTCTTCAAGCACAAGAATGTTGGATGTCAATGGCAGCATAGATTTTGTTTTTACCGATCCGCCATTTGGAGATTTTATTCCATATGCAGAAGTAAATCAAATTAATGAATTGTGGCTCCAGAATCAGACCAATCGAACCGATGAAGTTATCATAAGCACATCGCAAAACAAGGATATAGTTTCATATCAATCACTTTTATCTGATGTATTTAAGGAAATTCATCGTGTGCTTAAACCAAACAATTATGTTGCGGTTGTGTTTCATGCAGCCAAAGCTAAAGTTTGGGAAGCATTTCAGCATTCCATATCCGATTCAGGGCTTAGCATAATTTCGTCAAGTATCCTCGACAAAAAGCAAGCAAGCTTTAAACAGGTTGTCTCTGATGGTTCTGTACAAGGTGATCCCATGTTTTTGTTGCAAAAGATTACGATGCGACGTCAAGAAGAATTTGATGACATGGAAATACTGGATGAGTTAATTAGAACACATATATCAGACAAAACTTTTGACGATAGGCGATGTTACTCTCTTTATATAAGCAAGTGCATCGAACATGGAATAACGAAAACTATGGATGCGAAAATGGTTTATGATTATTTCCGCCGAAAAAAAGAGGACAAAAATGGAAAGAAGAAAAAGTAGTTCAAGCCATCAAAAACGATTTGGGCAATACTTTTCGGGAAATAAGGTCGCCGATTTATTGACCGCTTTGTTACCCAGTCAAAGGTGTTTCTCTCAAGTTGTTGATCCTATGGCTGGAATGGGAGATCTGCTGTTAGCGGCGAATCGAATATCACCACAAAGTAACTTTTTGGGAGTTGAGATAGACAAACCTGTTGCGGATAAATGTTCGTCACTTCTCCCAAAAGCAAAAATTATAAATTCTGATGCATTTTGTTGTCAAGAACTAATTAATCCTCTCGGTTGGGATTTAGTAATAACAAATCCCCCATATGTAAGATATCAATTACAGGATGACTCACATGATGTGATGCCTTCAAAAGAATCAATTCGAACGAATTTATGCAAACGGATAAACGAAACAGCTCATTTATCTGAAGATGATAAATTGCTGTTCTTGTCTCTTGCTCAAAATTATTCGGGGCTGTCTGATATGGCTGTTCCGGCTTGGATTCTTTGTGCCTCACTTGTAAAAAACAATGGTGTTCTGGCAATGGTTGTCCCTGATACTTGGTTAAGTAGAGAATACGCGAGCCCAATCCAATATATGTTACTGAAATGTTTTGATAACATTACAATCGCAAGAGATGTTAATGCGTGTTGGTTTGAGAACGCTTTGGTGCGTACCTGTTTAGTTGTCGCAGAACGAAAAAGGACTGTTTCACTAGCAGAAGGATTAAATAAAGGTATTTTGCAAATTGATTTGACTAGAGAACTAATTGGCAATCACTCTCTTGTCGACAATCTTTCTTGCGATGATGTTACGGGATTTGATGCTTTGATTCAAATTCTCAGAAAACATGAAGCCGTTGTTGGAACTGGATATGAGGTCAATGTTCATAAATCCTCATTTTTCTTTCCTTCGTTAGTTAAAATATCACAAGAATCAAAATGGTGTGATATTCAAGATAAAACCACGGTCGATGAATCCAGAACACTTCCTGTAGAAATTTATAAACTTGTAAAAGATGATTACACATTGCGATATTTTGATCTTAGTAGTATAGGAGTTTTCTGCGGACAAGGACTTCGTACTGGTGCAAATGAATTTTTCTATTTGCCTATAGTTGGCGAGGACGAGAATAGCTACACAGTAAAGAGCAAAACTTGGTGTAGCTCTCTAGGTGATTTTCGCATTGAGAAACACAATATAATTAAATCTATCACCAATCGTCGAAACACTAACGGATTAGTTGTTGATGCAACCGCTATTACAACGGGATTATTGTTTATTACCAGTGGTATTCGTGAAACTGATCGAGGTGTGAGCAGTCCTATCTTGTTAGAAAAATCAGTACTTTTATCAAGTAGTGTGAGTGAGTATATTGACAAAGCAGAAGCGTATACGAACAATAAGGGGTTGCATTTTAAAGATCTTAGCGCAGTTCGCCCCAATGAAAAGAAAGACGGTATCGGTTATACGAGGTTTTGGTATATGCTGCCGGCTCTTACAAAGCGACACCTTCCCGATCTGTGTATGACTCGTATTAATGTAGGTGCAACGGAATGTCTTTATATTCCGCAAAATTCAGAATGTGGCATTGTAATAGATGCGAACTTTTCAACGATGTGGGGAGAATCACAAGAAGCGATCAAAATAGCCATGGTATTGCTGAATTCAACATGGAGTAAATGTATTTTAGAATTAACAAGTACTGTTATGGGCGGCGGCGCTTTGAAAGTGGAGGCGAGCCATATTAAAAAAATGCAATTTCCACAATACTCTCAGGAACAATTTGATAAATTGGTGGATTGTGCAAACCGTTTAATTGAACTTAAGCATATGACACCACAATTACAAGATGAAATTGATAGCGTAGTATTGTCACCGTTTCAAAATGGCAGTAAACTATTAGCTGATATTAAATTGATTCTTCAAAAAAAGCTTATTGAAAGGGGGGCTATATAATGAATCACGAGGCATTAAGAGATTTTGCACACAGAGCTCAAGCAATGATTGACTCGGGATCGGTCGAAGATAGATTGCGCCACTATCTTTCTTCGCGTTTAACAAGTATTTTCCCAGATTCCCCTTGGTGGATTGAAGCCCATATGATGGGAACAGAAGAACGAGTTCACTTTTCTGCCGAAAACAGAACTCGTCAAGGATTCGTAGATGCTGTTGTGGGCAAAACCGCAATAGAATACGAGAAAAACTTAACTATTCGAAGCGTCTTTGATGAAGGTCATCATCAAGTTAAAGAGTATTGTGCAGCACTCTATAATATCGGCGTTCCGGAAGCTGAAATATTAGGTGTTCTTTCAGATACCGTCAGATGGTATGGCTACTCAATCTCTGTGATTGGTGATCCTCAAATTGGAGATTTATTCGGCCCGGATAATATACAGCTTCATCAAACGTCTTATGTTGATTTGTCAATTGACACATCTGAAGAAAGAGATCGATTCGAAGTCTTTGTAAATCAGTTTTTAGGGCGAGAACAATCGAGGTTATTGAATGCCAATACGCTGGTAATGGATTTTGGTATGGAAAGTGCCTTCTATCGCACACATGTTGGCGCGTTTGAAAACGCTATTTCCAATGCAATGTCCGAAAAACCTGATTATGCAGACCTAATTCGTCAAGTATGGCAAAACTTTATTGCTTATTTGGGTGCTTCAGATTATGGTGCATTTTCCGTTGATACATACGTTAATGAATTCTATCTGGTTACAGTTGCGAAAGTTGTTTGCGCAAACATTCTCGCAGGTACATCAATAATCAGCGCCCCAAACGAAATCAAACAAATTCTTGATGGACGCTATTTTACCAATCAAAACATCACAAATCTCGTCGACTATGACTATTTCGGATGGCTTAATAATGAGCCCTACTGCAATTCAATCATTGAAAGCGTTTCCGAAATGCAAAGAAGATTGGGTGCATATGATTTTTCTCATATTGGTGAAACTGATATTTTTGGCAAACTGTTAGCTCAAATGGCGAACACCGAGCATAGATTAATGCTTGGACAAGAATTTACCCCACACTGGGCGGCAAAAGAGATTGTCGAATTCAACCTTCAACAAGTTCATAACGATAAGCCTAGGGTCTTGGATATGTGTTGTGGTTCTGGTGTCTTTCTTATTGAAACCATCAAAGCGATACGTAACCGATTTAATATTACGCAAGAAGATTATTCCGATGAGAAAGACACTATTGTCTTCTCTTGCGTAATGGGGTTTGATATTGACCCACTTGCGGTGGTGTTGGCTAAAGTTAACTGGATCATGGCAATGCGTGATTTGTTTGGAAACCACAACGGCAATATTGTAATTCCAATTTATCATGCAGATTCATTGTTTGTTGCAACGCCTATTACACACAGAATGCCTGAAAATGCAGAGGACTCATATGTTTTACATTTTGATGACGATAGAGTAAGTCTCCCCTCATTTTTGCTTTCTGCCGATCATCGAAAAACTTTCGATGCAATTATGGCAAAAACATACAGATTTGCTATGCTAAGGGCAGAAGGGGCTGAAACTGAGCTTAATGCGATGCATATAATCGGACTTATTAACTCTATTGCAGAAGAAGAAAACATAGCGTTCACAGATGAACAACACGAAGCGTTATGCGAGTCAGCTCGTCAACTTATTCAGCAGCTTGAGCGCTTACAACGCGAAGGTCGTAACGGAATATGGTATTTCATTCTTTCCAATAGCTATCGTCCCGGTATTACATCACAACAATTTGATTGCATTGTATCAAATCCCCCGTGGATGGCAATGAGCAAATTATCAGAAAACCCGTATAGACACGCGTTACATCAGTTAGCTGAAAAATATGGAATAAAACCCACAGGTGCTTCCCATCCTCACATGGAGATGGCCACAATCTTTTTGGTAAGTGCCATAGATCGATATTTGAAAAACGATGGATATTGGAGCTGTATTATGCCGGGTAGTTTGCTTAGTGGTATGAATCATGAGCATCTCAGGCGTGAGAAATACAGAACATCAAGGTCGCACCTTTCTACACAGATCACTTCGTTGTGGGAATTGCCTATAAACACTTTCAAAAATAAGGCTATCGTTTTATCAGGAAGAAAGATTGCAGCCACTTCACCGAGTCCGCTTTATGGTCGTGTATATGAAAACGCAATTGCCTATAATGAATGCGATTATACTCTTAATCAACAAGGATCACGAAGCGCTTGGACAAATAGAGGAATCGATGCAGAGGTAATTGATATCATAAATGACAGACCGCTAAGATTTTCTCAAGGTTGTGATCTCTTCCCAAGAACAGCACTCTTCCACACATTTACCGAGAGGAATACCGGCAACTGGGACATTGCGCCCATCGAAAGAACCAGTCCCCTTTGGTATTTGGTAAGTGAAAACAAAAAAGAATGTTGCAATGATCTTGTTGCTAACAATATCGACGGCAGGTATGTTTATAGTGCCTATATTTCCAAACATCTTTCTCCGTTTGTTCTTTCAGAACCGGCAAAAGTATTAATCCCGGGAAGAAAAGAAGATGGAGAATGGAAATCCATTACAACAGCGCAAAGAGCAATGATGAACCCAAGCACCGAAAATGTATTTGCTACAATCGAAGCTGCTATAGAGGATAATCTTGTTCGTTATTTGGAGGAAAAGATCAATATTTACGGAAAACTCCGTATGCAGGATTTTTCTGGTGGAAATTGGTTGGTTCTTTCTAGTGCTAGCGGTGCTAATCCTTGTGCTGCATACCTTCCCTTGGAAGAGATTGATCGAGATAGAATTGTAATAGATCAAACCCTGTATTGGCATTTGGCTGATACAGAGGAAGAAGCGATATTCCTTGTTGGTCTGCTGAATAGCGAAGCTCTTGCGTTAGCAATAAACGATTTTCAGCCTGAGGGAGGATTTGGAAAACGCCATATCCATACTCTTCCGTATAAGGTTATGCCTCAATACGATTCCGAAAACGCTTTGCATGTTGCAGTGGTAGAAAAGACACGAGCACTTGTGCAAGAATGGATTGAAAAATGTAATCATAATACAACTCTAGCCGGAAAGCTTGATCCAAATAGCGGTGCTCTTCACGGCAGACGTCGTGCACAACAGACTGCAATTAAAACTCTTAATTCTTATACAGAGTACGCCACAGCTTGTAGTGAGGTTCTAGGATAAGATATATTTCAAGTTTGGAGGTGAGCATTATGATAGAAAAATTGCTCGAAGAAATAGAAAAAGCATTATCCCATGACTTGTATTTTGCAGCATTATCATTAGTGCTCACCTTGCCCGATATTTGCGGACGAGCAGAATATCCTTCTGCCGGCGTTACCAAGAGATATATTACATGGTATAACGAGTATATAGGTCAATACGATCGTTGTCCTTGCGATGATTGCAAGGAGGTTCAAATGCCCTATTTAAGTGGAGAGGTTGTCTATAATTTAAGAAACTCTTTTTTGCATCAAGGCACTCCAAATATTGATAGTAGCCAAATCAAAGATCCTTCCAATCAATTAGATGAATTTATTTTGGTTGTTGAAAAGAAAAATGAGTTTGACATTTACTCTGATGCTTCTAGCATAACAGAATCGAGTCAAGGTGAAATCAAGCACAGGTCATATAGAGTTAACATCCGACGACTATGCATGATCATTACTCTTAGTGCAAAGAGTTATTATATCAAAAACAAGGATAAGTTCGACTTTTTTAATTACAAAATACTCGATTGGGATAAAGAAGTTGCAATGTTGAAATCTATGACAGAATGGACGGTATAAAGAGATGAAAATAACAAAAATAGTGATTAATAATTATAAATCTATTGGAGAACAAAAAAACATCCTATATCCCGAAAAAGGAGTATCAGTAATTATTGGTAAGAACGAAAGCGGTAAAAGCAATCTTCTTGATTGTCTTAATACATTGAATTTTCGAACGGTAAATAGGTTAAATGCACACAAAAACAAGATGAATAACAAAAATCCGTTGATTGAGGTAACAGTGGAATTTTCTGATACTGAACTTAGTGGATTTCATCATGATTTTGACAAAAAATCAGTGTTCATTTTTGAAGAAGGAAAATTGCCTCAAATACAAGGTGGATTAGCAGATTTTATTGCAGAAAAAATCAAACCTATACAGGAATATTTTCGTGCATTGATTCAAGGATTAAGTAATATAAGCAATGATACAAAGAAGAACTTAACCGCCTTCTTTGGCTCTGATTTTGATACTAATATAAGTAGACAAACGCAGAATATTAGTTCAACTCGTTCATTGCTATCAAGTGCACAAATTGATGTAACGATAAAAAATGAAGCATCGACTCGATTGGATGCATATGAGCAATATGTGCTTTGTTTAGATGCCATACTCCCAATCTTTTTCAAATTCGATGAAAAAGATTTCGCAGCGAGTTATACAATAGATGAAATCAATAAAAACGCCAACAATAAATCCATTATAAACTCTTTCTTTAAGAGTGCCGGCATTGAGTTGAATTCAATTGTAAAGGCATGCTCATCTTCCGATGGGGGAGAAAAACAGTTTTATCAAGAAGAAATAGAACAAAAATTAGAACTGCTTTCTGAAGCATTTTCTCGATTCTATCAAAAAGAAAAAGTATACATTAAAATCAACTTTGAAACCAATCGGTTTCACTTGTTAATTGCAACAACAAGAAGGTCATTGTATATTACTGAACGCAGTAACGGACTGCGTTGGTATTTAAATCTATATATACAATTGAAAGAGCAGAATTTATTAGACAAAAATGTTGTTCTTTTGTTAGATGAGCCTGGTGTATACCTTCACATTGATGCACAAGCAAAGCTTGTAGAATTGCTCAATGACTTTGGTACAAAAAATCAGATATTATATACGACTCATTCTCCGTTTATGATTGACTCTACATATTTGAGCAGCATTCGTCTGGTTTGCAATGAAAATGGTTTCACAAGTATTTTTAACAGTGTCTCAGATTTGAAAGTGCCTGAATCAAGCAAAGAAGAAGTATTGTCTCCCTTGTGCAAAGCACTTGGATTTTCTGCAAAATATAATATTGGCCCTTCATACGATAAGCAAAATATTATAGTTGAAGGGATAACGGATTATTATTACTTAAAAGGCGTTATGCACTTGCTTGGAATTGATCCCCAAAAACAGCCCTACATAATCCCATCTATTGGTGTAAGTAATATTAACCAAATAGCAAGCATTCTGCTTGGTTGGGGATGTGATTTTAAAATCTTAACCGATTTCGACGAAGCTGCATATCGAGAATATGAAAGGCTAACTTGCATTGGTCTTGAAAGCGGTAAAGAAGTATTTAATGTCGCAACAAAAGAGTTTGATCTCATATCTATGATATCATCACCTATGGTGATAGAAGATATATTCAGTTCTGATGATAAAGTAAAGTTCGATTGTGGACAAAAGACCTTGACCGCAAAGCGTTTTTTGGAACTTTCAATGGATAAAGAAATCAACCTTGGCGAGGAAAGTTTAGGAAAGATTAAAGCAATATTATTTGCTCTCAACATTATAAAATAATTTTCAAAAAACGCTGGACTTCCTCTCTCTTCTGTGGTATTGTGTTGTGCTAACAGGAGGTACAGTCTATGGAAAGCATAATTAAAGAGCTGTGGCACGGCAACATCATACCGCAAGAGGACAGTCGGACGAACTCGAAGGAGATGAAAGAGCTCCTTGGGTACATGTCAAGGCATCACGAGGACTTGGAGAAAAGCTTCACGGACGAGCAGAAGGAGATATTCGAAAAGTTCCACGACTGCTGGAGCGAGTACGCAAGTCTATCCGAAGCAGCCATCTTCGAGTATGCCTTCCGCCTCGGCATGCGAATCGCGCTTGACAGCATACTAACTAAATAAGCCAAAAGGAGTGGACAAGCCGTCCACTCCTTTTTCGTTGTTAGTCTTTAACCTCAATAATTTCAAGTGCTTCTTCTGTCGTAATTTTGCCAAGAAGATATTTGGCTTTTGCGGCACCTGCAAGGTCGATCCAGTTGGTGTACTCTTGCCAAGACAATCCGTGCGGCAACGGATCTAAAGAGCAGCTTGCACGCTCATACCGCTTATACATCTTCTGCTTTGTTCTCTCATAAGCTTTCAAAACCTTGTCATTCTCCGCATTGATTCTACGCTTCAAGTGCGGAGCTATTTGTTTGCAGGTCTTGCCATTCTTAATTACACGGTCACAGTAAAGTGTGACCTTTTTTGTTTTGGGAATAAAGTAATCTCCACAGCATTGGCAACGCGCCACGTTCGGCTTCTTGTTCAAAAGCATAAGGAACAGATAGCAATAGTAATTGCACGGCGAACGGAAATAGTATTCCGCACGCAGAGCTTTATCCATTGATAAAATCTGAACTGTTTCTACACTATCGAGCATAGGAAAGTCTTTCGCTATACTAAATTCCTTCTTCTCGCAAAGCATTTGCAACGCAAGCTCGATATAATGTTGTGTTTGCAAAATAGCATCCAAACGCTTCAGTATCTCAAGCTTGGTTTGATAAATATACATCGCACTACTATCGTCAGGCGGTACTGCATCTTCCATTAAAGTGCGAAGCAAAGTTCCATGAAAAATGTTTTCTTCTTCAAACACCTCAATGACTTGAACAGTTGTTTTGAGAAGCTCTTGAAAAGCCACCAAATCCACTTCACCAAAGTGATCGGGATCGTCAATCTCAACGTTTGCAGAAATATCATTCAGATACTCTGCTACTTCTGTGAAAGGAGCAAGACTCATATTCAAAAATGAAAGAAGCTCTTTTGCAATCGTAGAGTTCTCGGTATATGTTTCTCCTTTGGCAGTAACAATGGTCTTTCTGATTTGCCCTTTGTTATTGTAACTGATATAAAGTCCTGTATTTCTCTTCAACATTTCACCTCCGTGTCTGTAATCAAACTTTATAAAAAATCGATAAGATTAACTGCGTATGTACGGCGAGTTCGTTTTACTGTATTATATCACATGCCGGCAAAAAATGAAACCCCAAACCACAAAAAATCAAACCAAAGGAGAAAAACAAATGCAACAAAAACCCAAACCACTCACCGTAATTGACGGCGAGTCACTCATGGATACGAGGTTGCCGAAGCGCAGCTTCTGTATCGAAACACTTCTGCCCGAGGGCATCTCGATGCTCGGAGGCGCACCGAAGATCGGCAAGTCTTGGATGGTGCTTGACATTGGCGTACGCGTCGCCAAGGGAGAGTCCATCTGGAGCCTGCCGACCAAACGCGGAACAGTTCTGTACCTCGCGCTCGAGGATTCACTCGCGAGAATTCAGGAACGGCTCTGCAAGCTCACCGACGATGTTCCCGGCAATCTGTTCTTCGCAATCGCGGCAGGCACACTCGCCGACGATCTTTGCTTTCAGATCGAACAGTTTATTTCCGAGCATCGCGACACCGTTCTCGTCATCATTGACACCTTCCAAATTGTTCGCGTGGGTGGCATCGACACCTCCTATGCAAACGATTACGACGAGGTGCGAAAGCTCAAAGCACTCGCTGACAAAATGCGAATCTCTCTTCTGCTCGTGCATCACCTGCGAAAGCAAGGTGACAGTGATCCGCTAAACAAGCTGTCGGGCACGACAGGAATCAGCGGTGCGATGGATGCGGTGTTCATTCTTGATGTGAGCAAACGCCACGCACGCGGAGCAACGCTCTTTTGCACGGGGCGTGATATTGAAAGCCGAGAGATGGAGCTGAATATGTCACGCGACACTTGTGCGTGGGAGCTGATCTCGGACACGCTGGACAAGCCCGAGCTGACTCTGCCCGACGAGATCGTTAAGCTCTCGGAGTTCGTGAAAAGCATCGAACAGTTCAAGGGCGGCAACACCGAATTCGCCGAGCAGTTTTCTTCCTATACAGGTGCGGAGATCTCGGCAAAGGCACTGAAACAGCTGATGAACCGTTGGCGGTATCAGTTAGAGGAACGCTTTGTGTATTTCAAGAGCAGCCGAAGCAACGGTCAACGCTTCTTGGAAATCAGGTATATTCCTTCTTCTGCCCGTGACGAAAGTGCCGTACAGGACGAAAAAAATCCTCTCCCCGAATCTTCCGTTCCGTCCGTTCCTTGCGTTCCTGCGGAAAGCGAGGAAACTGCATGAGAGGTACGATTATTCACGGCTTATGCCGTGGCAAGCAGAGCGCGTGGCTTTCCGCCAAACGCACAAAAAGCGGGTGTACCCGCAACCCCTACAACAAAATTTATAACTTTAAGGAGAACCAAATGCGAAAACGAAACATTTCTATCCCCATTCGCGTAACAGAGAAAGAACTCTCGGTCATCGACCGAAAGGCGGCGAGGGCACGCCTTACACGAACCGAATACCTGATCACCTGCGCCCTTGGCAAGGAGATCACCCTCATCGAGGATTTGAAGCCAATTTTAGCCGATTTGAGGCGAGTTGGCAACAACCTTAACCAACTGACACGCCTTGCCAACATGGGCAAAATTCAGGGCGTAAATCTCGGCGAGTGCCGCGCTGCCTTGGAGCAGACCTACACCGCCATTCACACACTTGCCAAAAGGAGGAACGACACATGGCAACACTCATAAAAATCAAATATTCAAATCAGGCAGACCACCTTCCGAGCGTAATGCGTTCGGTGATCGCGTACTGCCTTCAGCCCGAAAAAACTCGCTCTGCCGAGGAAGCGTGGAGCGTGTCGGGTATCAACTGTGATCCTGAGATGGCGTATCAAGAGTTCATGGCGAACAAGGCGATCTGGGATAAGACCGACGGACTGTGCTTCAGGCACTACGTGCAGTCCTTCCACCCCGACGAGGATATCGATCCCGAGGAAGTGATTGAGATGGGCTTGGAGTTCGCCCGTCGTGCGTGGCCGGGATACAGTGTTGTGGTTGCGTTTCATTTCGATAGCGAGCACATGCACAATCACTTTATCATTGACACGGTGCATCCCGACACCGGCAAGAAGCTCCACGAGGACAGAAACAACATCAAGCGTCTGCGCGACATCAATGATGAAATTTGTTTGGCGCACGGACTTTCTGTTCTCTCTCCCTTCGGGAAGGGCAAAACAAAATCGGTGGGCGCACGCGAGTACCGTTCGGGATCGAAGGGCGAGAGCTGGAAATTCCGTCTGCGTGCCGCCATCAAGTACGCGATGCAGCGAAGTGCAAGTCGCGAGGAATTTATTTCGGTGATGAAGAAGCTCGGCTACGGTGTTCGGTGGGAGGACAACCGCAAGCACATCACCTACACCTGCTACCGCGAGCCGCGATACGAGAACGGCGCGTTCCGTAAATGCCGAGATAACAAGCTCTCGGACGAAAAATTTTTGAAGGAGAATATGGAATATGAGTTTGAAATCAGGCAAGAAATTCTCGCTGGACGAGATGACCGCGATGCACGAGATCGCACCGATCGACGAAACGCCTATGGTGAAGATCAGCGCCGAGGAATGGGAGCGCCTTGCGAGGACGGTCGAGGATATGCAGGCTCTTACACGATCTATGATGACGGAGAGAAGGAACACGTTCACTACGAGTCGTTCGTATTTGACGAGAATGGAAACCTTGTCGAAGAATCAGGCGGCGCATATGAACGAGCTAACCGAGAAAGCGACGGAGATCATCACGGCAGAGAGCGAAAAACAGGTTGGGAAAGTGAGCGAGAGTCTTACTTCTCTGGTCGCAAAATGGGAGAAACGCCAAAACGCACTATGGTGGATTCAAATTCTGTTCGCGGTCGTTCCGTCGGTTCTCGCCTTGCTCTCGGTGGTCTTGTTGGATTGGCTTCACTGACCGATGACGATAACGAAAACAAGACTGCGGAGGAAATCGAAGCCGAGGAACGCGCACGCCTTGCGAGTCAGAATGTGGCGGCTGTGCTGGAGCTTGTGAAGCTCGGAGTTGAGTTGGCAACTCAACATAGCGACAGCGCGGACGAGCCCGTAGAAGAACCCACGCTAAAAATGTAAAAGGAGGAACTGAATGACCAAAAACGAAATGAATCTTGTGTTCAAGGATTACCCCGATGCGCTGACTCTCTGTGAGTTTGCCGAGATGCTCGGCATCAGTCAGAAGCTGGCGTCCAAGCTCATTCGCACAGGCGAGATCGAAGCTATCAAGGTTGGGCGTGAGTACCGCATCGCAAAGGTTAATGCGATCCGTTATCTGCTCGGTGAGCAGGTCACGGGAAAATATGTCCTAAATGAAACTTCGAACCCAAAGTGCTGGACTATTCGCGGACTTTGTGATATGGTTGTGAGTACCAAAGAAAAACTTGAACAGGAGGTGTCTTAATAATGGCAAAGAAAAACGGCTTTGTACTGACGGGGAGCGTGCAAGAAAAGAACGGCAAGCTCTACCTCGTCTATCCGCATTACGATCCCATAAAGCAAGTGGCAAAACCCAAGTGGAAAAGCATGGGGCTTTACGAGGGCGAGAAGAAGGTGGTAATTGAGAAAAGAAAGCGAGAGCTCCTTCGGGAGCTCGAGGCCGAGGAAACAAGACTGCGTGAGGGCTACGACAACCCCGAGAATTATCCTCTCTTGGAGTTCCTCACCGATTGGCTGGAGGGTGTTCATCGGCACAAGATTCAGGAAACCACCCTGCAGGGCTACCGCATCAAAATCAATGGCAAGATCAAGGCATACTTCGGCAGCGAGGTCACGCTCGACGACTGCAAACCTAAGCTGATCCACGGCTTCTACGAGTCTTTACGCGCCGAGGGTGTCAGCGAACGAACGGTGATACACTATCACAATCTGCTCCACGCCGCCTTTGAGTACGCGGTCAGACAAGAGATTTTTGACGTCAACCCCATGAACCGTGTGGAGCGACCGCAGGCGAAAAAGTTCGTAGGTGAGTTTTACTCGCCCGAGGAACTGCAAACGCTCCTCGCACTCACCGAGGACGAAAGCATCTATATCCCCATCGTCCTTGCCGCCTTCTACGGTCTGCGAAGAAGCGAAGCCCTCGGGCTCTCGTGGGATCACATCGACTTTGAGCGTAAGGAAATCCACATCTGCCAAAAGGTCATGGAGATCAAGCAGAAGGGCAAGACGCGGCTGATTATCAGCGACGAAATGAAAACCGAGGGATCACGCCGAACCCTGCCACTGATTCCCGATGTGGAGGAAATTCTGCTCCGCCACAAGAAAAAGCAAGAGAACTATCAAAGACAGTTCCGCAGAGGATATTCGGTCAAGTACCTTGATATGGTGTGCGTGGATCAGATGGGCAACCTGCTAAAACCCAACTATGTGACCACACGGTTTCCCGAGGTGCTGAAGAAATACGGACTGCGACCGATCCGATTCCACGACCTGCGCCACACCTGCGCTTCGCTCTTGGTGGCGAAGAATATCAATATGAAGATCATACAGGTGTGGCTCGGGCACAGCAATATGAGCACCACGGCAGACATTTATTCCCACCTTGATGCCAACGCCAAGAGTGAAGCCGGCAGAGCCATTGAGAGTGTACTGAGTATCAATTCCGAAAGCGAGGACTAATCATGAAGGGCGAGATCATCTCCTTGGAGCAGCTTTATAAGATGCTCCACATCAGCAAACGCAAGGCGGCGTGGATGCTGCAGAACGGCATTATTCCGTGTGAAATCCGCAATACGCCTACACACAAGTATTCTGTCAGAAAGGAGGATGTTCTCGCATACATGGCAAAGAGCGACCGCGAGAAGCGGAAAGAAATCCCCGTCGGTATTTTTAACGCAAAAAAGACAAATAACCCTCGCAGAACCGAGTCACCTGACTCGGACTGTGGGGGTTATTTTGATGATACGAATTATAAGCTCCGTGGCAAGGAGCGAGCAAGATTCAAGAAAATGCTTGAGGATCTTCTTTCTGCCGTACCCGACACACTCACCGTGAATGAGGTTGCAGAGTTGACAGGTTACCACCGAAGAACAATCCTTCGGTACGTGCAGAAGAAATACATATTCGCCGTAAACATCATGGGTAAGCTCTACATATCAAAACAGAGTATCATTAACTACCTCGCCACCGATAAGGCGTTTAAGAATACGCAAAAATCGGAGTGGCATGGACAAACAATTCAAAAATTTAACGCCTGCCCTTAAAATAAGAGCAGGCGAAAAATGTTTGAAAATTATTTACCATGGGCAAGGCTGTTATATTGAGATACTGATAGGATTGTATTTCCCTCACAATTTGAAAAATCCGTTGGAAAACAATAATTTCCATAAAAATCAAAGATTTGATTTTCTTCAGTTCTTTTTTCTTTGTCAAATAACCCTTTTTCTACGGCTATCTCTATGCTTTTCTGCAAATTCTCCATAACAATCACCTTATTTTTGACCAGAAATAACAAATGTCTGACCATTGTTGTTTTCAATATACTTTAAAGTTCCCGGTAATATATAAGAACTCAAAACATACGAATGATGAACCGAAAGCACAGCATCTTGAAGCATCGGATCCTTTTCCAATTCAACAACCTTCAATCCGATTTTCTTGCAGTCATCAAAATCATAATGCTTATCATGCAACTTAGAGAAAGAATGAGAGGCTAAACCGTTTACTATATTGGCAACCTTGGTGGCTTTCTGTTTGCTATTTTTGAACATACAAGTGCTGAGCCATGCGGTAACCAAGTTTCGCGAAAGATCAATAGCATATTGGCATTCTCCCAAAAACGTAGGTCTGTATTGAGATATGATTTCTTTCCAAAGCGAAGCTTTTTGTGGATTTGCTTGAACCTCAGTCATTGCACGATTAAATTCTTCAATAACGCCTTCGGCCGGAACATTTCGATATTGGGGATCTATCGGTCCTAAACTGGACTGCTTTCCCATAACAATTTCTTTTGCAGAACAAGCAATCATCGTTCCAGCGGACATCGCCATATGAGGAACGATCACTCTAATATCGTTGTTAAAGCACTTTCTTAAATATTTAACTATTGCTTCCGTGGCAGTAGTTACTCCACCGGGCGTATGTAAAACCAAGTCCAATCCTTTACTGCGATTAAGACCACTGACAGCATTCATAAAACCATTTAAATCGTTATCATTAATCATCAACTCAGGATTGTTGGACATAATGTTGCCGTGTAAAAATGTGGAATAATAGACTATAACATTTCTATTAGTATATGAAGAAAGATCAGCAACATACTTCAACCGCAACTGATTTACTGTAGTTGCACGAATTTTGCTAATTTCCTGATTAATAAAATTAGGATCAGGATTTTTGTTGGTTGAAAGAAAAGCATTAATATTAACATTACATTGGTTATTAAACTGAGCCTCAATGTTTGTGAAATTCGCCATTTATACTTCCTCCATTTTTAGTGATTAAGGTCACTTTACATTATACTACAGAAAAGTATTCGTGTCAACAAAAGTTGAAGGCATCGACACCATTTTATTGGAAATCGATGCCTTAATTTGGCGGAGAGGAAGGGATTCGAACCCTTGTGGGGTTGCCCCCAAACGGTTTTCAAGACCGCCTCGTTATGACCACTTCGATACCTCTCCGTATAAGACTATGAAATTTTTAGATTTGCGAATTTTTTAGAAAAAGTTTTAGAAGGAATAATTTTCTGCACTGTCGAAAGGGTAGAAATGTCAGGCACGTCAAGGCTTTTTGGCACTTTGCAGAAACTCGCGACTGCAAATTTTCAAGACCGCCTCGTTATGACCACTTCGATATGCCTCCGAGTATTAAATTGTATTTTCAGAGGTCAATTTTTGCGGTTTTCAAGACTCGTGCCCATACTAAAAATATAGTCGTAAGCTTCGCCATTCGGCTTGCTTTCTCCTTATTTTTAGCACTCGCTTCGCAAAAAACGATACTCAATCGTTTTTTAGCTCGCTCACCCGTTATGACCGCTTCGATATGCCTCCGAGTTGTATTCGATTTGTGAACAATGGTAATTATATCATAATTATACCCCTTTGTCAATAGTAAATTCAAAAGAATTTCGTCGACCGATAAAAAGAAAATCGGCGTTTCACTTTTTGTCAAATCCTGTCGAACTCGCATATAATGTGACGAGGGAAGTATCCTTCAAAATTGAATATGACGAGGTATTATATGGCTATTTTTACAAATCAGGCAACTTTGACTTATAGAGGAAATACGACGAACTCAAATATTGCTTACGGCGAGATACTTGACGTTTTGACTGCAGACAAGGTCGCAATCGAGGGCAGCTACATTCCCGGTGGACTTGTTACGTATGCGGTTACTCTGCGAAATACGGGAAACGCGCCTTTGACCGGACTTACACTTACGGATGACCTTGGCGGCTATGACTTTAACGGAATAACAGTATATCCTTTGACGTACGAGAATGGCTCTGCAACGTTATTTGTTGACGGTGTGCTTCAGCCAACTCCTGTGGTTACTGCGGGCCCTCCGCTTGTAGTTAGCGGTATCACTGTGCCGGGAGGCGGGGATGCAGTTCTCGTTTATCAGGCGCGCGTAAATGAATTTGCCAATCCCGAGGCGGACGGCGTTATTGAGAACACTATTACCGTGACGGGCGACGGCATCAGCGCTCCCGTTGTTGCGGTTGAGAATATTGCGGCAAATACCGCACCCGCTCTTACAATTTCAAAAGCGATCACGCCCGCACAAGTTGTTGACAATGACAGGGTAACTTATACTTTAGTTATTCAGAATTCGGGCAATCAGGCGGTTGTAGCAACTGACGATGCGATAATCAGTGACGTGTTTGAGCCAATTCTCACAAATCTTGCGGTCGTTTTTGAGGGAGCTTCGTGGACGGAGGGAGTACAGTATACCTACGACGAGGCGACAGGTCTCTTTACAACCATGGCGGGACAGATCACAGTTCCTGCGGCGACTTATGTTCAGGATCCTATAAGCGGAGCGTTTAGCTTTACACCCGGTATTGCGACTCTTACCATTACAGGTACTATTTAAACAAAAAGGTCTTGGGGGCAAGAGCCCCCAAGACGGCTGTCTGTTACAATCCAAGGAAGCATGCTTCCTCATTTTTAGATTCGATGTTTTTGAATCTGTGGAAGATATTTACGTATTTAAGCGCGTTGAAGCGTTTATCGCCCTTTAACTGATAGATGTGACCGTCGCGGTAAATGTTGAGCTTGTTTTTACCAAGCACCACAACTGCTGAAAGCTCGGAGAAGCTCCAACGCTCACCGTCGATCTCGATTCTATCACCGAAAAGGGATATGTCTACGTGTTTTTTGTAGAGGTACTTTCTCTTGTTGGGAATTACCTCGAACATTTTTGCTTCGTCGCAGAATATAGCGTCATCAGTATATTCGCTAAGATCGAGCGTGTTTACAAGCGCCTTCTGATGCTCATACCAATCGTTTACGAACGGGAAGGGGATCTCGCGGTCGACGCCCTCAAGACGCGTGGTTTCCGTATACTTAACTGCAAGACCGCATTTCGTACACTTGATGATGTCCTTGTGGCTCTCGAGCTTTGCAAGTCCGCACTCGGGACAGGTGTAAAGCGCGCGCTCGAGGTATTCTGCGGATTTTTTGCTCTTGAATACGTTTTTATCGTTTGCTTCATTTACGTACAGCTCGTTTTCGATAAGCTCGCAGAGGGTTGCGTCGTCCATGGACTTGATCTCCGACGGTTCGATGATGCGGGAAACGTACGCCTTCATCTTTCCGTGTCTTACAACGTCACTCCAGCGGGGGTGAACGCCATAGCCACCCTCGATGCGAAGGATCGCGACGGGGAGCTTTAACTGCTTCACCAGTGTTGCGATCGAGGGATTCATATATTCCGTCTTGCCGCTGTAGGTACGGTTGCCTTCGGGAGCGATGGCGATCGTACCGCCCTCACGAACAACGCGAAGACAATTCATAATTGCGGAGACGTCGGTGGTCTGCTTCCTGATCGAAATGGGGGCTACGAGGTATTTAATGAGCGTCGAAGCGAAGCCCATAGAGAAAATATCCTCAGTTGCAAGATAATATACGGGGTCGCGCATTACCATTCCAACGAAGAACTGGTCGAACGCAGTCTGGTGGTTATAAAGCACAAGGTACTGTCCGCGCTTATCCTTCGGGATCTTGCAGATCTTTATATTATATTTGATTCTGGAATAAACACCGAGGTTGGAATTGAAAAAGTTTCTGAAAAATTTATGTCTCGGCTTTACCCATTTACCTTTTTTCTTTTTTTTGTTTTTCTTTTTTGTATCATTATTCATTGCCTGATACCTCACCGATAGCGAATTTTGTCGATATATAGGATAATTATAACATATAAATATGAACTTTTCATTAACTAAATTATTGACTTATTTGTTTTTTGATGATATACTTAAGGTATAAAGTATATTTTAGGAGCATTTATGAAAAAGGTACTTATAAGCGCGTTTTTGCCGTTTAACCGCAAGGGAAACAATTATTCCGCGGAGGTTTTGAAATACGTTTCGTCAGACAGCGTTGAAATTGACAAGGTCATAGTTGACGTGATATACGATAAATGCTTTGACGAGCTTTCAATTTACGGTCTTGATAATTACGATTATATTATCGCTATGGGCGAGGCGAGAATGAGGGACGTTTTGACAGTTGAAAAGCGCGCAAAAAATATATCAAGCTGTTCGCTTCCTGACAATAGCGGGGAAATCAAGCAGAATGAGGTTATCGACCCGAGCTTTGGAGAGTATATTGAAAACGAAATGGATCTTTCGCTGTTCTGCGAATTTGCCGAGATCTCTTGCGACGCAGGAAAGTTTGTCTGCAACAATATGTATTTTCATCTTCTTTCATATGATGCGAAGCGGACGCTTTTTATTCATATTCCCGAATGCAATAATGACATTGAAGCTTACATATCTATTGCGGACAAGGTTAAAGGAATCATCGAGATTTTATAATAAAAAAGCAGGGCAGAGCCCTGCTTTTTTTATGTTTACTTTTTCTTTCTTGTAAATGCAAATTCGATTGCTATAGAAGTAATTATCGCGAAAATGCCCGAAATACTTGAGCGGCAGCCGCGTTCCTTCTTCGTGTCAACAGTTGCGGAAGCTCTTACCGCGCCGCAAACGTTACATTCCGTATCCTCATCGGAGTCGAAATTATGGGACACGTTTCTTGTCGCGCCGCATACGTTGCAGGTCTTATCACAGCCGTTATCGAATACGTGAGCGGTTGCTCTCGTTGTTCCGCAAACGTTACAATCACCGTCGCAGTCATTGTCGAACGTGTGAGTGATCTCTCTGTCCGAGCCGCAAACGTCACAGTCGGTATCGCACGCGTTTGTATAAACGTGATCTGCGGGTGTTCGGTTTGCAGAGCAAATGTCACAGTAGGAATCGCAATCGTTGGTGTATGTGTGGTTATCTACCTCGCGCTTTGCTTCGCAAACGTCACAGTAAGCGTCGCATACGTGGGAATATACGTGGGTGATCTCTCGCATATCGCCGCAAACGTTACATGCGGGATCGCAATTATTGTCATACGAGTGGGTGATCTCTCTTGTGCCGTCGCAAACGTTGCAAACCTTATCGCAGTCGTTTGTATATACGTGAGCTTCCGCCTCGCGTTCGGCACCGCATACGTTACAAATGGCGTCACAAGGGAAGCTGTACACGTGATCTGCGGGTGTGCGAACTGCTTTACAAATATTACATTCCGCATCGCAGGCGTTGTCGTACGTATGAGTGATCTCACGAACGAAACCGCATTCGCATTCAGTGTCGCAGGAGTTTTCGTAGATGTGTTCTTCGCAGGTGATAGTAACCGAAACCTTTGCCTTTATTGAGATATAATTATTTGTGTCCTCGGGTGTGAAGATCGCATCAAAGGAGAATGTTCCGAGTCGGTCAAGGGTGATCGTGCCCTTCTGCCAAGCCCAACCTTCGGGAAGAGCTACGCTTGAGAGCTGGGACTTGAACTGTGCGGTCAGATTTTTCGGGATAGTGTATGTGGGTGTTGCCTTTTCAACCGTTACCGCGAGATTTTCCGTAACAGCTACGGCATCCGCACCCGTAAAGGTTGCGGGGAAGTGGTTCGTTCCTACATTACCTACCTTAGCGTCGGGATTTACCCATGACCAGCCCGCGGGGAGGGAAACGCTTGAGAGTGTATTTCCGTACTGAGCGGTAAGGCCTGTGGGAACTTTGGGAGTAAGCTTGTAATAAGAGGCGAGACCGTCAGCGATCGCATAGCCCATCTTCATACGCTTTTCGGTTGTAGCAAGGAAGGAGTTGTAGTCGCTCTCGTCGGTTGCAAAGCAGGTTTCGACAAGCATAACAACGGGGATGTTGTTCTTTCTGCCGCCGCGGAGAACTACGAGCTTATCTGCATTTTCGCCCGTTGAATACTTTTCGTTAGACGAAGTGCTTGTTTTATTTGAGCTTCTGGCTCTGACGCCCGTCTGCTCGTTCATGGTAGCGAGAACTACGCTTGACGCTGCCTGGGAATCAACCGCAATCTTGTTGTTGAATGAAATGTTTGCATCGGGGACCCAGATTTCTGCGCCGTATGCCCTGCCTGTGCCCGCAAAAGAGTTTGTGTGAATGCTGACAAACGCGTCCGCGCCCTTTTCCTTTGCAAAGTTGGGACGGGATTCGAGTGTGGGACAGTCCGCGGTGTCGTCAATATTTTCGCGTGTGAGGTAAACGGTTACGCCATCATACTGGTTAAGACGCTCCTCTACGTATTTGGATATGTCGTATACGTGGTGGCTTTCGTAGTCGCCTCCGAATTGAACCGAGCCGGTGTTTCCGGGGTCGGTGCCGCCGTGACCGGGGTCGATCACGATCACGATATTGTCATCTTCCGTAGCGCTTGTGCCTATTGCCATAGCGCAGAAGCAGGATGCGATCATAATCAGGGTTATAAGTCCGCAAAAAATTCTCTTTTTCATAATTTTCCTCTTTCGTTTATATTATTGAAATAAGCTTCGTTACGTCATCCATTTTGGTCGCCCAGCTTGTGCAGAATCGAACAACTGTGTGAGAATCGTCGTATTTTTCCCAGAAATCAAATTTAACGTGCTCCCGAAGATCCGCCATTTTTGAGTTCTCGAGAATAATGAAGGTCTGGTTTGTAGGGGAATCGATAAAGAATCTGTATCCCTTCTCGGCAAATCCTACGCGAAGCGCCTTGGCGCAATCTATAGCGTTTTTACCTATCTTGAAATAAAGATCGTCAGTAAAGAGCGCGTCGAACTGTATACCGCAAAGGCGTCCCTTGGCAAGAAGAGCGCCGTTCTGCTTGATCCTTGTAACTATGTGGGAGGGAACTCTTCTTGTGAATACAAGCGCCTCGCCGCAAAGCGCGCCGACCTTTGTTCCGCCGATATAAAACGCGTCGCAAAGAGTGGCGATATCGGGAAGGGTAAGATCGTTTTCCTCGCATGCGAGAGCATATCCCAAGCGCGCGCCGTCAAGATAGAGGGGAATATTGTAGCTTCGGCAAACGTCCGAGAGAGCGGCAAGCTCTTTCTTTGTGTAAAGCGTGCCGTATTCCGTGGGATGGGAGATATATACCATACCGGGAGATACCATATGCTCGTGGCTTTCGTCGGCGTAGAAGGTCGCAAGATAATCCCTGACCGAATCGGCGGATATCTTTCCGTCATGCGCCTTGACTGTAAGTACCTTGTGTCCTGTAAACTCTATCGCGCCCGCCTCGTGAACTCCGATGTGTCCCGTGTGCGCCGAGATAACTCCCTCGTACGGCTCTAGCATGGAATTTATGGTGAGCTGATTTGTCTGTGTGCCTCCGACAAGGAAGTAAACGTCTGCGATGTCGCCGCCGCACGCCGCCTTTATTTTTTCCTTTGCCTGAGCAGTATAGACGTCCGTGCCGTATCCGGACAGCGGCTCCATGTTCGTCTCTATAAGACGGGAAAGGACGGCTTTGTGCGCGCCCTCCGAATAATCGTTTACAAAATGTAACATATATTCCTCGCGTAAAAATCAAAATATACAATTATTTTAACATTATTTAGAACTGTTGTCAAGATTAAACACACTTTTTATGAACAAAACGGTCAAACTAATTAAAATTTAACAAAAAATATTGCTTTTTTGGTAAAATAAGTATTTACAAATATTGCTATTTATGTTATAATTGTTGGGGAATGGCTCAATTTGGCCAAAAGAAAACCTTGGAGGTACATATGAACCTTAAAAAAGCAATTGCTCTTATTTTGTCCGTGATCTTCGTTGCTGCCTGTGCTCTAACAGCTGCATCCGCTGCAGAATACAGAGTAGGCGGCACAAAGGGAACTACGGGAATTTCCGATTCCTATGCCAACAGTATTTATTATAAGAATTTCCAGAAGGTACAGCTGACGGGTGACGGCAGAATCGATACCGTTGCTATCGCGCTGTCTCAGATCGGATATATGGAAGGTAATAACGACTCGCAGTTTGCGGGAACTTATGCCGGAAGCACAAACTATACCGAGTTCAACAGAAACTTCGGTGACTACGGTATTGGTTACGGCGGTTCTGCATATGCTTGGTGCGCTTCATTCGTTTCTTTCGCGCTTTATCAGGCGGGAACACATGATTATAATAAGCTTTCCGACTGGGCAAGAAATCATACCGATGATTCCAACTACATCTGGCGTGAAATAAGCTGCATTCAGTGGCTCAATCAGCTTGACCGTCACGGCTATTTCAAGAAGTCCCAGCAGTACGGCGGAAGCTATAAGCCCCAGACGGGTGACCTTATATTCTTCGGTGATTCTGCTACAACCTCCAGCCACATAGGTCTTGTTGTTTATTGCGATGGCTCTACAGTTTATACCGTTGAGGGTAATACAAGCCAGGCGGCAGGACTTAATACAAACGGCGGCGGTGTTTACTACAAGAGCTATGCGCTGTCCAATTCTAGAATCCGCGGCTACGGTGTGCTTCCTTATAAGACGAATGCGAACGCCATCAAGCCCGACTATTCCTGTAAGAATCCTACAACAGGTCTTTACGTAAATACAAACTATCAGAACGCGGGTGTTCAGATACAGACTTACCGCGATGCTGCATGTACAAGCAAGGGTCCCAAGATGGAGACCAACGTAATGTTTGAGGCGATCGAATTCGTTTCCGAAAACGTTGCAAAGTGTGTATATTTCCGTTCCAACGGAACTACGTACGCTCCCTATGAATGCTACGTTAAGTTCGACGGTAGCGCAAAGCTCGTTCAGGCGACGTCCTACGGCGGCAAGTACCAGGAGCCCTCTACAGATCCTACGGATCCCCCCGTTGTTGATCCCTCCCTTAATACGTTCGTTCCCGCGGCAAGCGGTAACCAGTACGTAGCTCACGCGATTACGAATTATACTGTAAACGGCGAGGCAAAGGGAACTGCTACAAAGGATTTTGACGTTGATTACGAGGACAGAATCGGTCTTACAGGTTGGGCCGGCTTTGAACAGAGTATCAAAAACTCCGGTTACTACTTTGACGGTGATAAGGATAATATCCGTTGGAATTCTAATTTTGTCGGCTCTGCCGATGCCACGATTCAGGCGCAGGGCGGCTCTAAGGCAAAGACATTTAATTTCAACGTTGACGTTGATCTTGCTCCCGAAGGCGAGCATACGGTAACGTTTATCCTCAAGCTTAATGACGGAACTTACGTAATTCTTGATACACTCACGTTCACGTCTACAAAGACAGAAGATCCCACAGAAGCTCCTACAACGGAAGCTCCCACTGAAGAACCTACGGAAGCACCTACAACAGAAGCTCCTACAACAGAAGCTACTACCGAAGCTTCCACAGAGGAGCCCACAACAGAAGCTCCTACAACAGAAGCTCCTACTGAAGCTCCCACAAGCGAGCCCGAGGCAAACGTTCCCACTACGGGTACAAATACAGACGCAAGAGGATGCGGCTCGACGATTGGCGGCGTTTCCGCAATTGTCGTAGCGGTTGCTACTACCTGCGCGATTTTCAGAAAAAAGAGAAGAAGATAATTGAATAAAGATAAAACCGTTGCGGCGAGCCGCAACGGTTTTTGTTTATATGTTAAATTGGAGTCTTAAATTGTCCGCGATCATTGCGATAAATTCGGAATTTGTGGGCTTGCCGCGGTTGTTCTGTATCGTGTAGCCGAAATAGGAGTTGAGTGTATCAACGTCGCCACGATCCCATGCTACCTCGATGGCATGACGGATGGCACGCTCAACACGGCTTGTGGTTGTCTGATATTTCTTCGCAACCGTGGGATAGAGAACCTTTGTGACGGAGTTAATAACGTCGCCGTCGTTTATCGCCATAATAATTGCAAAGCGGAGATACTGATAGCCCTTGATGTGCGCGGGAACACCGATCTCGTGAATTATTCTTGTGACCTGTGTTTCGATTGCGGAAGACATGTCCCCTTCGTTTGTGCGCTTGACAATGGTAAGGGAAGAGGAGTCCTTCACCTTTTCGCGGGACTTGATAAATCCGTCGAGAAGGTCGGCTAAGTTTCTGTAATTTATGGGCTTTATAAGGCACATATCCGCGCCCGCATTCATCGACTGAACGAAAATGCTTTGTGCGGGGGTGGGGGATGTCATGATGATAATGGGCGGCTTGTCGGGAGAATAAGACATTTTTACCGCCTGCTTTATGAGCGATAATCCGTCAACCTTTGTAAGCCATACGTCGACAATTATTACATCGGGGCGACTTCTCTCGATTTTTATGAGCGCTTCCTCGCCATTCTCCGCCTCCTCGACAAATCTTACTCCCGCAGTGCGGGTAAGATACTCCTTCATAGCCGATCTCTGCTTGGCATCGTCCTCGGCTATGAGTATTTTGGTGTTATAATCCATTTGTTTTTCCTCCAATATTCTTTTTTCTTTGTTTTTTGTAATTATATTATACCATAAATTTCCAAAAATGCAATAGAATTACCAAAAATTACCAATTAGAGAAATAAACAAAGTTTGCCGGCAAAAATTGGTAATTTTTGCCAATTTGATGAATACAGGCATTTTTTATAAATAAAACGGTCGGGACGAACGTCCCGACCGTTTTATTTCGGCTTGCGCTTGGCGAATTTTGTCTTTTTGATCTTTTTGATCTTTTTGAGCTTCCAAAAGCCCGTTTTCTTATCGAATTTAGCGCATTTTTTATATTTTTTGTATTGCTTTTTCTGATATGAATAGTAAAGCTTTTTGAGTAATTTTCCTATTTTGCGGCAAAGCTTCGCCGCGTTTTCAATTTTTGTGCCCGACGTGTTTTCTTCGGGGTCGCGGCGGCGTGATCTCTTTGCCATGGGTTACTCCTTTGTTACTTTTTGTCCTTTTCGATGAGTATCTTGAGCGCGTCTATGCAAACGAGGATTGCGCGTTCGGTATCGTGACATTCGTCGAGACCGCCCTCGAGGTTTGCGTTTGCTCTCTCCTGATTCCAGACGGTTGCGAAAACAGAGCCGCAGCGGAGACCGAGGTAGGATGCAACTGTGAAGAGTGCGCCCGATTCCATTTCACTTGAGAGAACTCCGAGGCGCTTCCATGCCTCCCACTGGTAGAGAAGCTTTTCGCTTGTGGGCATTCTCGAAGGAGAGTGCTGACCGTAGAAGGAGTCCTTTGCCTGAACTACGCCTACGTGGTAGTTGTAGGGGGATTTTTCAGCCGCGGACGTGAGGGCGAAGAGCACCTCGTGGTTAGCAACTGCGGGGAATTCAATGGGGGCGTACTCGACTGAAGTGCCGTCCTGACGAACTGCGCCCGATGCGATAACAACGTCACCTGCTCGAACCTTTGTGGAGATACCGCCGCACGTGCCTACGCGAATGAACGTATCAGCGCCGCAAGCAGCAAGCTCTTCCATGGCGATAGCCGCGGAAGGAGAACCAATACCCGTTGAGCAAACCGTGATCTTCTCACCGAGAAGGTAGCCCTCCCAGATATTGTATTCTCGGTTGGATGAAACGTGGCGGGGAGAATCGAGAAAGCTCGCGATCTTTTCAACTCGACCGGGGTCACCGGGAACGATACAGTATTTTCCTACTTCACCGGGACAAAGATTTATGTGATATTGCTTGTTTTTCATTAACTTTGACATAATTTCCTCCGAATATACCAAGAATTTATTTTCTATACATTTAATTCTATCATATTTTTATCAAAATTTCAATACCTTGGGCAAAAACAAATTGTTCAAATAAACAAAAAATATGCAATATACAAGAAAATTCCAAGATTTAGACCGCTTTTTTTACGCAGAATAATATTGAAAATTCAATTCGAGGTGTGTAAAATGAGTATTATCAAATTAGCGTCCGCATTTGTCGGAAGCGCGAACACGGTCGGCAGAAAAGAATTTGAGGGCCCGCTCGGCGACAAATTCGATTCGCACTGTGACGACGATTATTTCGGGCAGAAGACCTTTGAGGAGGCGGAGAGTCAAATGCAAAAGAAGGTTTTTGACGCTGCTATCAAGAAATGCGGACTGAACAATCAGGACATTGGAGCGATCTTTGCGGGAGATCTTCAGAATCAGTGCGCAGCGTCCTCATACGGACTTGTCGGCGCGGGAGTTCCTTTTTTCGGAATTTACGGAGCATGCTCGACCTCTGCGGAGGGAATTATGCTCGCTTCGGTGATGACAAGCTACGGTCTTTACGGTAAATGCATGGCGGTAACGTCTTCACACAACAGCGCGGCTGAGCGACAGTACAGAAATCCGCTTGAATACGGAGGTCAGCGTGCGCCTACCGCACAGTGGACTGTGACGGGAGCGGCGGCATTCGTTATCGGTGACGCAGACTCAGGAAACGTTAAAATTGTCGAGGGCTTACCCGGGCGTGTGGTTGACAAGGGAATTAATGACGCGGCAAATATGGGGGCGGCTATGGCGCCTGCGGTATGCGATACGCTTTGCAGATATTTTAAGGAAAGCGGTATGAGTCCTGTGGATTTTGACATGATACTGACGGGGGATCTGGGGCATGAGGGAAGCAAGATACTTTCGGAGCTTATGATGTGCGAGGGGTATGAGCTATCGAATCATAATGATTGCGGCAAGTTGATATATTCGACCGACGATCAGGACACACATTCGGGCGGCTCGGGCTGTGGTTGCGCCGCGTCTGTCCTGTCGGCTCATATTCTGCCCGAAATGGAGAGGGCGAGCATCAGAAATATGCTTTTTATCGCGACGGGGGCGATGATGAGCCCCGATAGTATCAAGCAGGGACAGAGTATTCCGTCTATCGCGCATCTTTTGCGCTTTGAATCGAGGTGAAAACATGTTTATGGATATTTTGAAGGCGGCGCTTGTCGGCGGCGTTTTATGTGCTATCGCGCAGGTGTTTATAGATAAGACCGCCCTGACGCCCGCAAGGATACTTGTGCTTTACGTCGTTTCGGGCGTTGTTCTCGGTGCGCTCGGAATATACGCGCATATAGTGGAATTCGCAGGTGCGGGCGCGACTTTACCTCTTACGGGATTTGGATATATCGTGTCGGAGGGAGTAAGGAAGGCGGTTGACGAGAAGGGGGTTCTCGGTATTTTTACGGGGACACTTACCGCCGCGGCGGGAGGAACGTGCGCGGCGTTGGTCTTCGGTTCTCTTGCGGCTTTGATCTTTAGAAGTCGTCGCCGCGAGTGATATTTAAATGAAAAAAATTTACGGCTCTTCGATGTGCATAGCGTCGCGGAGCTTCTGTATCGCACTTTTTTCAATTCGGCTGACATACGAGCGGGAGATCTTCAGTGTTTCCGAGATCTCTCTCTGTGTCAGCTCGTCTTGTCCGTAAAGTCCGAATCTGAGTATAAGTATCTGCCGTTCCCGTTCGGTAAGGGCGTGGTTTATGTAATACAGCGCGCGCTCGGACATGATCTTTCGGTCAATTTTTTCGGTCATGTCCTCGTCGCAGCATATTACGTCAATATACGTCAGAGGATTTCCGTCGCGATCAACGTCTATCGTTTCATTTATTGATACCTGATTTGCGTTCTTCTTTTCGGCTCTGAAGTTCATAAGTATTTCGTTCTGAATACATTTTCCTGCGTATGTCGCGAATTTTGCGCCGTTCGTGTGGTCAAAGCTGTCCACCGCTTTTATAAGTCCGATAGTTCCGATAGATATGAGGTCTTCCTGATTTTTGCTTGTGGAATAATACTTTTTTACTATGTGCGCAACAAGACGAAGGTTGTGGAGTATGAGCTTTTGCCGTGCCTGCTCACTCCTCTCGTCCTTCATTTTTACAAAGAGGGAATATTCTTCCTCCTGCGACAGTATCTTTGGAAAGCTCGTATGATCCCCGATGCTCAGGGAAGGGTGGATCATTTTTGATATAAGGGTTACTAAAAATTGGAAGATCAGCATAAAACTCCTTTCGTGTCTTCGGCTTATTTGTTTGTGTAATACTATGTTTTATCTGCATGTACATATAGCACGGGATTTAAAAATTTCGCTCAGTTTTATTTTTGTGTTGACGAATCGGGTCGAATATGTTATAATTATTATATATTGCTTAATTTTGTATGAGGCGGAAAGTGAATTTTGATATTTGGGTTTTCGTCCGCATATCATATAATGTTAAAATCCAAAATGATGAATCGGAGGTGGAAAAATGCAGGGCACTTATGAAAAAAAGCGAGGCGCACGTATTGAAGATCTCATAAGAACCTTAAAAGAGGAGATAAGATCGGACATTGACGCCGTAAAGACACGAGATCCCGCGGCGAAGAGTGATATTGAGATCATGCTTCTTTATTCGGGTGTTCACGCAATATTGGCGTACCGCGTAGCCCACAAGCTCTATTTGTCCGAGCATTATTTTACCGCAAGAGCAATAAGCCAGATGGCGCGTCATCTCACGGGCATTGAGATTCACCCTGGAGCTGAAATAGGTAAGGGACTTTTTATTGACCACGGTATGGGCGTGGTGATCGGTGAGACTACTGTCATTGGTGATAACTGTACGCTTTATCAGGGAGTTACTCTTGGAGGTACGGGTAAGGATACGGGTAAGCGACATCCTACGCTCCGCAACAACGTAATGGTTGGCGCAGGTGCGAAGATCCTCGGCCCTATCGTTATTGAGGACAATTGCAAGGTTGCGGCTAATGCGGTGGTGCTCAAGGAGATCCCCGAGAACAGTACCGCAGTCGGTATTCCCGCGAAGGTAGTGCGACGAGACGGACGACGCGTTGACGATCTTGACCAGGTAAATATCCCCGACCCCGTAGCAAGTGAAATTTTAGAGATACGAGCAAAGCTCGACGCTCTTTCTGCCGAGCTTCAGCAACTGAAAAACAGCAAAAAATCTTCAAAATAAGACGTAGGCGGTGTAGCATTATGAATTACTTACTTTATAATCCTAAAGCGAACAACAGTCGAAACGATATAAATATTATTGATAAATCCACGGGTGAGTATAAGCTTGAAAAGGTGAGTCTGCTCACGATCGACATGCCCTCTTTTCTTGATGGACTGACTCCGGATGATAAGATATATATTTGCGGTGGAGACGGCACGCTCAACAAGTTTGCAAACAATACGTACGGATTCGAATTTCCTTGCCCCGTATACCTTATCGGTGGAGGAACGGGAAATGACTTTTTGCACGACATAGGCGCGATCATGGGTAAGCCCGTAGATATTCGCGAGTACATAAAGGACCTTCCCGTTGTTATTATCAGCGGAAGGGAAACGCGTTTTATTAACGGTATTGGATACGGTCTTGACGGCGAGGTCTGTGAGGAGGCCGACAGAATCAAGGAGCGTTCAAACAAGAAGATCAATTATACCGCCATTGCCATACAGATGGTTATGGGCAAATACAAGCGTCCCCGCGCGACGGTTACGTATAACGGCAAGACCAAGGAATTTAAGGATATGTGGATCGCGTCTGCGATGAAGGGAAGATATTACGGCGGCGGAATGATGGTCGCTCCCACTCAGGACAGACGAAGCGGAATGATAACCGCGTCCATGTTCCACGGTGGCAGCAAGCTGAAGGCGTTGATGGTGTTCCCGAAGATCTATACCGGAAGACATATCGAGCATAAGGATATGATCGAGTTCGACACGGTTGAGGAAATGACGGTTTCATTTGACAGACCCTGCGCGCTTCAGATCGACGGCGATACTGTGAGCGGTGTTCTTTCCTATACGGTAAGAACGGCTAAGAAGCATGAGGAATATATTAATTCGAAAAAGGCAGATACTCTTGTATAAGACGAATTAAAATTTATGGAATTAGTTGAAATTACAGAAAATCCCGAGGCAAACGAATCGTACGTTGACCTCGATGAAAAAAGACAGATTTCTTACGAGGACGTCGCTTTTATTGCTCTTGAGATAGGTGAGCATATTCAACGAAGCGGCGGCGAGATCGGAAGAGTTGAGGATACGATAAAAAGAATATGCAAGGCGTACGGGGCTATTCACGTGGACGCGTTTGCGTTGACTTCAATAATAATTCTCTCGGTAAATTTCGGTGACAGAACCGTAACGAGAACGAGAAGAATAAGCAAGGGCGGAACGAATAATTTTTCAAAGCTCGCAAAGCTCAATCAGCTTTCAAGAGAGGTTTGCTCCACGTGTCCATCAAAGGAAGAGGTGGAGGCGAGAATGAGCGAGATCTCAAATAAGACTCAGCACAAGTTAACCCTGTACCTTGTGGCGCACGTGCTTACTGCGTTCGGCTTCTGTATGTATTTTGGCGGAAGCGTAGTGGAATCGCTCTTTGCGGGAGTTATCGCGCTCCTTATGTACTTTTTACATAAGATCATTTCGGGCCCGCACATGAACGTGATTATGGCAGAGCTTATAATCTGTTTCTTTGGCGGCGTCTGTACCATATTTGCGACCTATTTTGGCAATATGCTCGGACTTCAGATGCATGCCGATATCATCATGATAGGTACGATCATGAACGTGATACCGGGAGTTGCATTTACGAACTCTCTTCGCGACCTTCTGGGGGGAGACCTTATGACGGGTATTCTCCGTTTCTCCGAGGTGCTGATAGATACCGTCGCGATATCGGGTGGCTACGCTATGTCACTTCTTCTTTTCAAAAATATGGTCACGACCGCAGACACGGTCGTTGATAACGGAATATACTCGATCGTGTTCAGGATCGCAGGCGCGCTTATATGTACCTTCGGCCTTACCCTGCTTTACAATCTTGAGTGGCGTTCGATCCCGTTTGCGCTTATGGGCGCGGCGGTCGCTTGCGCGATTTTCGAGTTTTATATTTATTTCAACACCAATTATTTCGTAGGCGCGCTTCTGTCAGCCATGGCGGTTGCGGCGTATTCGGATATTTTGTCGCATATTATCAAAACTCCCACCACGGTTTTGCTTATACCGGGCATCGTACCGATGGTGCCGGGGGGCTTGCTGTTTAAGACCATGCTCGCCATCCTTGATAAGAAAACCGAAGATGCGTCCCTTTCGGGAAGCCGCGCGCTTTTCATCGCGCTCGGTATTACGGTCGGAATTCTTGCCGCAACGTTCGTATTCAGAACGCTTTGGTCGGCGGTCGAGCGCTTTAAACAGAATAAGGAGCACAAGCTCAGTAATATTTTTTCAAAGATAAAAAAGGTATGATCAATTATCAGGAGGGAAAAATGTCAGTTTTAAGAGGCAATGCTGTAGTAGGACAGTCGGGAGGCCCTACCGCGGCTATAAACGCAACGCTTGCGGGCGTTATTTCGG
Source organism: Eubacteriales bacterium (assembly GCA_045632305.1). Classification (GTDB taxonomy): domain Bacteria; phylum Bacillota; class Clostridia; order Oscillospirales; family CAG-272; genus SVTX01. The sequence continues at coordinate 51,777 of JAZQWL010000035.1, forward strand.
GTGCTATAAAGAGTAAGATCATTGATAAGGTCTACGGAATGAAGAACGGTATCGAGGGTCTTATGGCAGAGGAGCTTGTTCTTCTGAACGATATTTTTTCCGACAAGGCAAATCTCAAGATGCTTATTACAACTCCCGCCGCGGCGCTCGGCTCGTGCAGAAAAAAGCTTCCGAAGGCGTCCGACCCGGATTATGATGAGGTCTTCTCGGGAATTATAAGCATTTTCGAAAAATACGACATCAGATATTTCTTCTATATCGGCGGAAACGACTCTATGGACACGGTTGCCAAGCTCTCGGCATACACCGAGGCGTGCGGCTATGAAATGAGGGTCATCGGTGTTCCGAAGACGGTCGACAACGATCTTGTCGGCACCGACCATACCCCAGGATTCGGTTGCGCGGCAAAATATATTTCGACAACCGTTCAGGAGATAGTTCACGACACTGCGGTTTATAAGACGAAGGCGGTTACTATCGTTGAAATTATGGGCAGAGACGCGGGCTGGCTTACGGCTTCATCCGCGCTGTCGAGAATTTGCGGCGGAATGTATCCCGATCTCGTTTATCTTCCCGAGCGCGCGTTCGATATGGACAAGTTCATGGAGGACGTTGAGAGAATAATGGAAATAAAGCCCAACGTTGTGGTTTGCGTATCCGAGGGACTTCAGTTTGCCGACGGCAGATTTGTAGGCGAGGGAACACAGGGAGGCGCGGTAGACGCCTTCGGTCACAAGTATCTTGCGGGTACAGGCAAGGCGCTCGAGCTTGCGGTTAAGGATCGGATAGGGTGTAAGGTTCGTTCCATTGAGCTTGGACTTCCCCAGAGATGCGCGTCGCATATTTCCTCCGCTTGCGATATAAACGAGTCGGTCGGCGTTGGTAACGCGGCGGTCAAGGCGGCGGAATCAGGCGTTACAAGAGAGATGATGGTAATTACGCGCAGCGGAGACGGAGAAGAATATTCGTCCGTGTTCGGTCATATGGACATCGATCTTATCGCAAACAAGACAAAGTACGTTCCCGATAGCTTCATAAATGATGCGGGCAACAACGTAACCGACGAGTGCCTTGAGTATATTCTTCCGCTTATCGACGGAGAGATATATCCCGAGTTTGTAAACGGTATGCCCAAATACTTTATATTCTCGTAAGTTCACATTTAAGACAAAATTCGAAAACGCGGAGAAATCCGCGTTTTTCTTTTAGCTATAAGGGTTTTAGAGCGTTTGAAATTTTGATTTTCAAGAGCCGACAGAATCGCGATTGTGTGCTATAATATCAAGTGAACGATGGCGCGCTCTCTTGCCGTCGTTTCACATTTAAAATAGTAAGGAGATTTTTATGACAGTAAAAGAAATTATAGAATATACTGACAAATTGAAGCCGAATTCCTTCGAAAACGATATCAAGCTCTCGTGGATAAATCAGGTCGAGGGTATGGTGCAGTCCGAGATAAACAAAGCCCCGCTTGAAAGTATAAGGATTCTTGAATCTGAAAATGATACAGTGTCGGTAAAGCATCCGTATTCTCAGATATACAGCTTTTATATCGTTTCGATGATCGACTTTTTCTCGGGAAATTTTACGGGATATGAAAATTCGTCTGCGGTATATAACGACGCTATGAAGCTTTACGCGAAGTACGTCTCGAGAGGTGCAAAATGAAAAGAACTGTTTTAAAGCGAGTGTGCTTGCCCGTCGGCGCGGACACGGATGAAAAAATCAGGATAATCGAAGGACATATCAACGAGCTTGAGAATACCCTTGAGTCCGTTCTTGACTTCATGAACAGTAGGATCTCGGGGGAGGTGAAATAAGTGTATCTTGCAAATATTCAAAGAAAAAACGGTGAAAAATGCTTTGCATACGATATTTCAAGGGGAATCGAGGGACTTAAAAAAAAGGAAATGGGCAGAGTTATCTCGGCGTTGAACTACAAGTCGGGAGACGGTGTGCCTCTTGTGTCGATAGGCGAGCTTTTAAGATGCAGTTATCCAAGCTACGCGATGAGCATCGGAAATGTTTCGGGGCATATTTATTACAACAGCAACACATCGTTTTATTTTGACGGTGTGGAAAAGGGTAAGCTCTCTCTGGGCAGAAAGACGTTTGTGAATTTCGGGGACAGAATTTATATTTTCCCCGATCGCAGATACTATGATATAAAGACCGATATTTTCGATAGCTTCGACCGAAGTGTTACCTCCTCACAGATCCAGATATATTTGAATAAAGGCGAATTTGAGGCGTCGTATTCTCTCGACTCATACGGAAATCTGGCAGAGTATTTTGCGGGATGCTCAAGTATTATGATCACGGGATCAAGGAACGGAGTTTTTGACGGAAAATTCAAGATTAACAGTATTGATGTGGAAAATGGAATCATAAGATACGGGCATTCCGATGTGGCTATTTCGAACACTGCGCCCGGCACCGTAACTATAAGCGCAGAGGCGCCTCCGCTTGAAGGAGCTTGTGTGTGTAAAAACAGAATCATAGGTTACGTCGGAAATAAAATATACGTTTCCGAAGTGTTTGAGCCGATGTCGTGGTGTGAATTTGGCGGGGAGAGAAGCCCGTACATATTTGAAAACATCGGCGGCGAGCCGTTTACGGCGTGCGATTGTATTGACGATCAGCCCGTATTTTTTACAAAGGACAGTGTATATAAGGTCTACGGTGAGAATGCAACGGAGTATTCCTTGAGATTTGTGTCGGGGGCGGGCGGAATTGATGCTAGCTGCTCTGCGGCGCATACAAAGATCGCGGGCGAAATTTATTTTCTTTGCGGCAATTCGATAGTTAAGTTTACGGGTACACGGTGCGATACCGTCGCGGCATTGGATTGGGATCATATTGAAAACGGTATTTTTTCATCCTACGAGAATAAGCTGTACCTTTGCGGCATCGCGGACGGACGTACTTGCTTTTACACTTTTGATGTAGTTGAGGGATGCCTGTGCGAGATGGATATCGGTGTAGTCGTCGGATTTTTGAATATCAACGGCGTTATGTATGCTGCAACGCGGAGCTCGTTTATTCCTCTTGAAGGAAAGGAAGAGAACGTTGATTTCGAATTTATCCGCGATAAGGATATCGTTTCAATGCTCGAATTTGAAGAAATACATAACGGATTCGAGAGATTTTCTCCCTCAAAGCTGATCTTAAGAGGTAACGTTACGGATGGTGGCGAGATAGACGTTTATTGCATGCTTGGAAACAGTGGGGACTGGGTTCCCGTGTATAAGATTACGGATGAGGGTGAGAGGTTGCGCGAGATCAGTATTCCGTCGGTTATAACGGATAGCTTTCGACTAAAAATCGAGGGAAAAGGGGAGTATTCGCTTAAAAATATTTACGTAATATATTCATAAGAAGGCAAAATTTATATTTTTTGTGAAAATATGTTGACAATATTTAACAGAAGAGGTATAATGAACATACAATAATAGCTGTCAAAATGACAGTAATAAGAATGTGAGGTATTCTTTTATGGGAGATGCAAAGGCAATTGTATCACTTGTTCCGTTAGTTATTATGCTCATCTTTATGCTGGTATCCGGTATTGTCGGACTTATCAGAGGACTTAAGAAGACGGTATGTTCACTTATGGTTGTAGGCGTTTCGATCATTATCGCGCTTATTACCTCCTTGATTTTGTGTAACCCCAATTCGGGCGCGCTTGTAAATGCGCTTGACAAGGTTACAGAGCCTTTGTTCGAAAGCATGGGCTTGGGATCGCTCGCAGACGTTGAAGCGTTCTCCACAGTATCGCATTACTACGTATCCATGCTCGCAGGTCCTTTCGTATTCATGGTACTCTTCATCGTTATCAGATTCGTTCTCGGTATCGTTATGAAGTTCTTCGTAAAGAAGATTCCGATCTTGAACAATATCCCCAAGGTTGCAAAGCGCCTTGGCGGTTTGGGCGCAGGTATGGCTATGGGCTTTATCGTAATTATGATCATCATGATGCCTATTCTCGGCACGATGGACGTGATGAGTACGGCAGTTACGGAGTTGACCTCCAGTGTATCCGACAGCGCCGGCTCAAATGACGCTACAGATATTCTCGACGGCATGACAAATAAAGGCGCAGGCAAGGCAATGAGAGTTCTTGGCGGCGACCTCCTTTACAATGCAACATCAAATAAGAGATATGAAGGTCAGAAGGTAACTCTTAAGTCCGAGATCGCGGGCATGAGCCATCTTCTCTCCAGCATTACTTCTCTTGGCGGTGACTTCTCCAACTTCAATGATGCGGAAGATAACGCATTCTCCAAGATTGCGGACGCAGTAGATGATTCACCTCTTATTTCTCTCCTTACGGCTGAGTGTATTTCCACAGCGGCAGATAAGTGGAGAAACGGCGAGGAATTTATGGGCGTATCCTCCCTCGGCGGAGATGAACCCCTTATTCAGCCCTTGATGAATGCGGTTCTTGACGTATTCAGAACAACCGAGGGACAGTACCTTCCCGAGGATCTTCGTTCTCTCGGAGCGGCGCTCTCCGTTCTCGGCAGATACGGACTTCTTGACGATGCGGGCGATATGGAAGCTATGCTTGATACTCTTAACGATTCTCCCATTTTGTCCGAAATGTCTGCTGCACTTCATTCTAACCCCAGAATGGCTCAGGTTGAAAAGGAAGTTGCTTCGCTCGGTATGAGAGCATTTGCTAACGTAGTAGGTATTCCTCAGGTAGGCGATGAAAACTACGAGGAATATAAGCAGATGACAAAGTCCATCGCAGAGTCTCTTAACAACGCTTCCGGTATGTCTAAGGAAGAGAAGCGCGAGATGGTTAAGGATGAGCTCGTTTCCGCTGCAGAAGATTACGACGTAGATCTTGAAGGCGAGGTTGCGGATCAGATCACTGAAAACTTCATCGAAGAATTCGGTGACAGAGATGACGTAACTGATGAAGAAATCGAAGAATTCATCAACAGCTACCAGAACGACTAAGACATGTAATTACATAAAAAATCCCGCGGCGGAATTCCTCCGCGGGTGTTTTTTACATATATATGAAAAAATTAAAGCGAGCTTTTTGATAATTAAATAACTTTAAAAAAATTCAAAAAAAGTCTTGACAAAATAATCTTGTTGTGGTATGATATATAGGCGGTTGTGAAAATCGCATTTTGCGAGTGTAGTTCAATGGTAGAATT
>JAZQWL010000036.1:0-14758 GCA_045632305.1 Eubacteriales bacterium
GCGGGCGGGGAAAACAAAAAGGGTGAGCCGAAGCTCACCCTTAATCATTCAATTTCAATTATTCAACAACCTCGAAAGCGTCCTTGTCGAGACCGCAAACGGGCAGATTCAAGTGGGATAGGGTAATCACTTTATTTCAATGCGAGTATCTCCGCTGACAATTTCGATTTTGATGGAATCCTCAAATATTTTTACATAATGCTTAAATCTTTTCAAAATTTCTGTTAATTTGGAAGCGTAATTGTTGTACTTTTTTTCGAGAACATCCAACCCTAAAATTTCAATGTGTATTGCAGGACCGTACAGTTCTGTCATACAGTCCCAAAATGCAGACCAGTTACGACCGTAATAATCTGGAAAATCGAAGCAATCTTTTATAATTGTATGCACCTCGGAATGGTGCTCAATATTTCTAAAATCGAGTATATATTTTTTGATGTTCATATAGTCTCCTTGTGCGTAATTTCGTAAAACGTATGATAATGGTCGTATGTTGCAAACATTAACCCGTCGTTTGAATATAATATTCGTTGGCGATTTCTGCGCTTGCTACCGTTATAATTGATATCTGCTTCTCGCCATATTCTTTCTGGAGCGGATGGCAATTTCATATCGTCGTTATTATAGATATCGCCGCCTAGTGACATGCCCGGGAAAAGTTTATTTATGTTTTCTTCGGTAGTTTTCCATCCTGCATTGTAGGCAGTTTGTTTATCAATATAATAAATAGGCAGTTTATTATAATGATATAACTGAAAATCCGCCCCGTTTTCGCCTTGATTTGTTGCTGTGCCAACCGGTTTTGTTCTCATTGGAACGTATATACAATGTCCGAAGGGATGCTTTTTCACCGGACGAGATTTTAGCTGCTTAAGTATGGAAATAGGAAAAATTTTTCCATGATTGTCCTCACAATCGTTGCATGTTCTTGGATCTAAATTAGCCATCCAATTAGCCCAATTTTTACTGTTTCCGTAAATATTTTTATCTTGTGCTATATTATTCATTTTATCTCCTTTATTATATATTATTTTTTCTTTTTTGTCAAATACATAGAGAGCAATACCATTTGGCAAAACAGAACTTTTGCTTTGTTATATCATATAGCTTTAATTTTGTCAACTCTGCGAGGCGGGCGGGGAAAACAAAAAGGGTGAGCCGAAGCTCACCCTTAATCATTCAATTTCAATTATTCAACAACCTCGAAAGCGTCCTTGTCGAGACCGCAGACGGGGCATACCCAATCCTCGGGGAGATCTTCCCAAGCAGTGCCGGGAGCGATGCCGTTTTCGGGATCGCCAAGAGCGGGATCGTATTCATAAGAGCAGGGGCAAACGTATTTCATCGTAGTAATTCCTTTCGTATTTTGGTTTATTTTATTGTTGCCGCGAGAAATGGGGGTGATTCACGGCAATGGGTAAATTTTTTTAATTGAATGGGGTAAGGGGCATAGCGCCCCTTTTGTTTTGCAAAAAAAATTTATATATCAGAAGTTTTTGAGGGGAACGCGAGGGGAACTTTTCTCAAAAAGTCCCCCTCGTGTCTCTACTTATGTTATTAGCCAAAGTATCTTTCGAGAAGACCTTCGAATGCCTTACCGTGTCTTGCTTCGTCGCGAGCCATTTCGTGAACTGTGTCGTGGATAGCGTCGAGGTTAAGCTGCTTTGCGAGCTTAGCAAGCTCGAACTTGCCGAGTGTTGCGCCGTTTTCAGCTTCAACTCTCATTTCGAGGTTCTTCTTTGTGGAGTCTGTTACAACCTCACCGAGGAGCTCAGCGAACTTTGCTGCGTGCTCAGCTTCTTCGAAAGCTGCCTTTTCCCAGTAAAGACCGATCTCGGGGTAGCCCTCTCTGTGAGCAACTCTTGCCATAGCGAGGTACATACCAACCTCTGTGCATTCGCCCATGAAGTTAGCGCGGAGACCTTCGATGATCTCTTCGGGAGCGCCCTGTGCTACGCCTACAACGTGCTCAGCAGCCCAAACTCTTTCTTCTTCCTTAACTTCATTAAACTTATTTGCGGGAACCTTGCACTGGGGGCACTTTTCGGGTGCAGAATCACCCTCGTGAACGTAACCGCATACAGAACATACAAACTTTTTCATAACTCAAATTCTCCTTTTAATGTGTAATTTTAATTTTCTTTTTTAAATTTTATTTATAAAATCGACGATGTCGGAGGAGGTCAACTGTTCGTTGTTTATCATTCCGACGGTAATTGCGCCGAGATTATCCGTGAGTTTTTTATTGATCGCGCCAAAGGCGTTATGCACCTTGCAGCAGCTCTTTTTTGGATTTCGTGAGCAATCGTAATCGCATTCAAGACACTTTGAGATCATCGTCTTTCCGTCGATCGCCTCGATTATCTCGAGGATGCTCAGCTCCTCACTATCCTTTGCTAATTTGTAGCCGCCGTACGCACCCTTATAGGAGCGGACGATTTCGACCTCGCCAAGCTTGCGTAGGATCTTCAGAGCGAATTTTTGTGGGATACAGGCGATCTCGGAAATCGCCGCTGCCCCCATCTTTTCACCTTTGCTGCCAAGCACTATACATATCCTTACGGCGTAATCGGCTTCTTGCGTTATTCGCATTAACGTATCCGCCTTTCGCTGTGGGTTTCAATGTATACCTTTTTGGTACACATTGATTATACCACACTATTTTTCACTTGTCAATACCTTTTTAAAAATTTTTTTTAGATTTTTTAAAGTTTTTGGTGTTGTCATTTTTGAGTCCCGAGCCACATATAAATTATATGTAAAAAAGCAGGGGAGTGATGACAATAAAAACCTTATATGGAAAGGAAAATACGGATTTCAAGATAGATTTGTCGAGCGCGGGCTTAACTGACGCAGAGGTGGAGATTTCCAGGCGAAAACACGGTGAAAATACGTTACCGAGAGGAAAAAGAGAGAGCTTTTTCAGAAAATTTTTGCAAAATCTCGGAGATCCCATAATCAGGATACTTTTGTTTGCGCTGCTTATAAACCTGATCTTTGTGTTCCGCAACGGAAATGTTTTTGAGAGCGTTGGAATTGCGGTGTCGGTATTTTTGGCGACGCTTATTTCAACTGTGTCGGAGTATGGCTCGGAGAGTGCTTTTGCCGAGCTTTCTAAATATGAAAATCAGCTTAAATGCCGCGCGGTGCGTGACGGTAGGGTGTGCGAGATAGGCGTATCCGAGGTCGTTGTCGGTGACGTTATCGAGATCTGCGCGGGCGAGCAGATACCCGCAGACGGACGGCTTATTGCGGGTCGGATCTCGCTTGATCAGTCATCCATGACGGGTGAGAGCCGCGAGGTGGAAAAGACGGTTTGCGCGGACGAGGTCGATACTACACCCGCGTCAAAGAATTACGTGCATAGGGGATCTCTCGTCGTTTCGGGCGAGGGAGCATTTGAGGTTTGTGAGGTTGGCGCTAAAACTTTGCTTGGCGGTATTTCGGGCGAGATCCAGACGGGGAAAAGGGAAAGCCCGCTTAAGATCCGTCTGACCAAGCTTGCAAAGCAGATAAGCGCGGTCGGTTATTTCGCGGCGATCCTTGTGGGCGTTTTCTTTCTTTTTAATGAATTCGTGATGGATTCCGCGTTTGATACAGAGATAATTAAGTACAAGCTGACAAGCTTGCCGTACGTGCTTGAAAATCTGCTCGAGGCGTTTACATTGGCGCTTACGATAATCGTCGTCGCCGTTCCCGAGGGATTGCCGATGATGATCGCCGTCGTGCTTTCCTCAAACGTCAAACGAATGGTGCGCGATAACGTGCTTGTCAAAAAGCCCGTCGGTATTGAGGCGGCGGGGAGCATGAATATTCTCTTTACCGACAAGACGGGAACGCTTACCGAGGGGAAGCTGTCGCTGGATGAGATGTTTGTGGGGGGCGTCAAATGCGGGGTTTCCGCGCTTTCGCAAAATATGAGGGAGCATTTTCTGCTAAACGCGTTTTTTAATACGCAGTCGCGGATCGGGAAGAATTCCTCGGGGCAGACGGATGCGCTCGGAGGAAATTCGACGGATAGGGCATTGCTTTCGGCAGTTTTTTACGATGAGCGACCGAGGGCGAGTGAGATATTCAAAATGCCGTTTTCAAGCGAGAAGAAATACTCGTTTTGCAAGGTAAAGCACAAGGGACGGGAGCTTATATACGTTAAGGGGGCGTCGGAATTTCTGCGCGGGAAAATCCGAGGGGAGCTTGACATAACGGGAAAACGTAGGGCGTTTGACCGAGCGGCGTTTGAGAGAAGGGTATCATCTCTTGCGAGCGAGGGTATGCGCGTAATAACCGTCGGAGTTTGCGATAGGGATTACAGTTATTCCGAGCTTGAGAGCGGGAGCTTCACAGTATCATTACTGTTTATTCTGACACTGAAGGACAGGATACGTCCCGAGGCAAAGGATTCGGTTGAGCGATTGGCTCGAGCGGGTATTGGGTGCGTTATGATCACGGGAGATAGTCGCGATACCGCGCGAAGTATTGCTTCGGAGTGTGGAATAATTAATAATGAACGAAATTTGGTGCTTGAAAGCTCCGAGATGGCAAGAATGTCGGACGTCGCGCTGAAGGATGCTATCCCTCGCCTTGCGGTCGTCTCTCGTGCGCTTCCGAGTGATAAAAGCCGACTTGTGCGGCTCGCGGAGGAGCTTGAGCTTGTTTGCGGTATGACGGGGGACGGCATAAACGACGCGCCCGCCCTGAAGCTTGCGGACGTGGGATTTGCTATGGGTGACGGCACACAGGTGGCTAAGGATGCGGGGGATATCGTTATCCTTGACAACAATTTAAAATCGATCGTAAACGCGGTAAAGTATGGCAGGAATATTTTCAAGAGCATTCGTAAGTTTATAACGCTTCAGCTCATGATGAATTTCTGCGCGGTCGGTGTGTGCCTGCTGTGTCCGTTGCTTGGAATCGACAATCCCGTAACCGTGGTGCAGATGCTCTGGATAAACGTAGTCATGGATACGCTGGGCGGTCTTGCGTTTGCGGGCGAGCGGGCACGGGAGTCGGTAATGGAGGAGAGACCGAAGCGCCGCGATGAGAAGATCCTTAACGGGTATATGATAAATCAGATCCTGATAACGGGCGGCTTTACGGTTTTTCTGTGCATACGCTTTCTGACAAAGCCCGAGATCACGTCGCTTTTCCGTTATTCGCCCGATAACATTTATCTTATGACCGCGTTTTTTGCTCTGTTTATATTTATGGCTGTGATAAATTGCTTCGGCGCGAGAGTCGACCGCTTGAAGCTTTTCTCGGGACTTTCGAAAAATCCCGCGTTTACGTTTATTATGGCGGCAATACTCATAATACAGATAGCGTTTATTTACGTTGGGGGAAGTGTGCTTCGAACGGCTCCTCTGACCGCCCGTGAGCTTTCTGTAACTGCGCTTGTGTCCCTGCTCGTTGTTCCGTTTGAGCTTTTGCGGAAGCTTATCTGGAGAATGATGTTCGGGAAAAAGGGATATTAATAAAAAATCAGCTCGTCGGAATTACGGCGAGCTTTTTCTATATATAATAATATAATATATATACTATTGACAAACCTCCGTATTTTTGATAAAATATAAGTATAAAATGGATAACTGTACGATGGAGGCGATATTCATGAATATGATGACTAACAAAGAAAGATTTATTGAGATCTACAGAAGCAAGATCAAGAGAGATGGCGCGGACAAGCTGCTGGATTATCTTATGAGCGACGCGTGTGATTTTTTCTACGCGCCTGCAAGCACGAGATTTCACGGCAACTACGAGGGTGGTCTTCTCGAGCACAGCTTGAACGTTTACGATTGTCTTTGCGATATTATGAAGCGCCCCCGAATCAAAGAGGTCTACGGCATCGAATACAGTGAGGAGAGCATTGCTATCGCGGCGCTTCTTCACGATATCTGCAAGACTAATTTCTATAAGGTAAGCTACAAGAACGTAAAGAATCCCGAGGGCAAGTGGGAGAGCGTTCCTTTCTACACCATCGAGGACAACCTTCCTTACGGACACGGTGAAAAGTCGGTATATATCGCATCGGGATATATGCGACTCACACGCGACGAGGCGTTCGCGATCCGTTATCACATGGGCTTTTCGGACACTGACAAGATCGGTGACGTAGGTAAGGCGATGGAAATGTTCCCGCTTGCGTTCTTCCTTAATTGCGCGGATTCCGAGGCGGCTTACTACATGGAAGAAACGGTTAAAAATTAAAAAACAAAAATTCAAATACAGATTGGAGAAAAAAATTATGGCAACACCTCACAACATTGCAAAACCCGAAGATATAGCAAAGACCGTGCTTATGCCCGGCGACCCTCTTCGTTCTAAGTTTATAGCGGACAACTTCCTTGAAAACCCCGTGCTTTTCAATAACGTTCGCGGAATTCAGGGATACACAGGCACTTATAAGGGTACTCGCGTTTCCGTAATGGCGAGCGGTATGGGTATGCCTTCTATGGGTATTTACTCTTACGAGCTTTTTAATTTCTTCGGCGTTGAAAATATCATCAGAATTGGTTCTATCGGCGGTATGAGAGAGGACATCAAGGTTCGCGATATCGTTATCGGTATGGGCGCATGCTCTGACTCCAATTACGATCAGCAGTTCATGCTTCCCGGCAAGTTTGCTCCCATTGCGGACTATACGCTTTTGTCCACAGCTGTTGAAGAGGCAAAGAAGCTCGGTGTAAAGTTCCACGTAGGTAACGTGCTTTCCTCCGACGTATTCTATGACGATTCGGGTGAACAGAACAAGCGTTGGCACAGAATGGGCGTTCTCGGTTGTGAAATGGAAGCGGCGGCGCTTTATATGAATGCGGCAAGAGCGGGCAAGAGAGGTCTTGCTATCTGCACGGTTTCCAACAACCTCGTAACAGGCGAGCAGATCTCCGCTAACGATATTCAGAACACGTTTACAGAAATGATGGAAGTAGCGCTCAACACTGCAGTTGCTATGGACAAAATGTAATTTAAAATTATGAAGAATTTTGACAGACAGGCGTTGGTTGACGCAGCGGTAAAGGCGAGCGAAAACTCTTATTCTCCTTATTCAAATTTCTGCGTTGGCGCGGCACTTCTTTGCAATGACGGAGAAATAATTCTCGGTACAAACGTGGAAAACGCATCCTACGGCGGAGCTATCTGCGCCGAGCGTACGGCTTTTTGCACAGCGGTTGCGAAGGGAAAAAAGGGCTTTTCTGCGATAGCTATCATCGGTCACAGACGCGGAGAGGAGAATATGGATTTCTGTTCTCCCTGCGGTATTTGCCGTCAGTTCATGAGCGAGCTTGTTGACAGGGACTTTTTGATACTTCTCTCAAACGGAGAAGAGATACGTGAGTACACTATGGAGGAAACCCTGCCTCTCGCATTTGATAAGAGCTTAATTTAAACAAAAACGGGCGACCGTAAGGGTCGCCCGACAGAGCAATTAATTTTGCTTTTGCACACTTTTATATTCGTCATAAAATCTGTAGTAAGGACAGCTTCTTGTATTTCCTGCGAGGTAATCAAGCATTTCGTCCTCGTCAAGAGAAACGGTGCATACGTTTTCTCCGTATTCCTCGTCGTAATCGAAGAATTCACAGCTCTCGCAATTGGCGACTTTTTTCGGTCCTGACATAGTAACACCTCGAAAATTAATTATTACAGATAGATTATAGCAAAAAATTTCCGCCAAGTCAAGCGGATTTTAAGAAAAGAAGGAGCATACGTATGAATGAAAATAGAAAATTAAAGGTCAGCGTTCTGCGACTTCTTGCGTTTTCGCTGGTGCTGTGTCTTCTCGCGGTTGTGGTTTTCTCTTTCTCCGAGATATTTTTTGAGCGTATTTCAAGGAAGGTAGATCCTTCGAGCGACGACACTAAAAACACCCGTTGGGTTTTGGGGCACGCCGAAAATCTTTTGCTTTTCCCCGTGTTGGCGCTCTCGGGCTTGCTTTACGGTAAGAAAGAGGACGTGCGCATAACTGCCGTGCATTACAGAGAAAAGAAAATAGCGTTTTCCGTGCTTTTCCTCTTTTTATGCTTTGTATTTTTGCCGTATTACGCGTCGCAGAATATGGCGGCAAACGTTGGAGTGTTCGAAGCTATAGGAGATAAGGTGTTATGGTTTGTAACCCAGATAATTTTCATCTCCTCGCTTATAATGTACCACTCCGCGCGTCAGGAACGCTTTGAAAATATGGCAGAAGAGAAAAAGGAAGAACAGGATGAATAAAAAAGCATTCATATCTCTCGCGCTTATCTTCGGTGTTTGCGTATCCTTTTCGGGATGTAGCAACAAGGGTCCGGGCAGTGAGCTTATCGAGCGCGAGGAGGAAACGGAATTTGTTGCGACTCCCGACGTTGATCCAAGCTCGGAGCTGCTTCAAAAATACAATTCGCACAAGGAAAATGCCCCCTTGGCGTTTAAGTCTAACACAGAAAACTCTGCGACTGATTTCGAGTATTCTTTGCTTGATAACGGCGTCGCAATAACTAAATATATTGGCTCGGGAGATATCGTCATGATCCCCGAGAAGATAGAAGGGAAGGACGTTGTTCGTATAACTGCTACAAGCTTTGTGGATAGCGGTGTAAGAGCGGTATATATCCCTGACAGTGTTTGCGCTATCGAAAAGGGCGCGTTTGAGAATTGCCTCAATCTTTCGACTCTTCGCGTGCCGTTTATCGGTGACGGTGAGGGTGAGACGAACGGTGGTGTTATCTTTGGCGCAGACGATACTATCAGCAACGGTATAAAAGTACCCGGTTCACTGAAGATGCTTATTATCGGCGAGGGTGAGGTCGAAATTTCTTCGAATTCGCTTTCCTATTTTAAAAATCTTGAGGCGGTTATTTTGCCGAGCAGCGTATTAAAAATAGGCCGATTCGCATTTAACGAATGTCGCTCCCTTGTTTACGTTGATTTCGGCGGAGCGAAGCTTATCGAGGAGTACGCGTTTCTTGCGTGCGATTCGCTCATTTATCTTGATATACCCGATACGGTGATGAATATCCGTCTTGGCGCGTTTATGCAGTGCGATCAGCTCAAGTATATTTCGTTGCCCTTCGTAGGTGGCTCGGAAACCGAAAACAGATATATAGGATATATTTTCGGAGCGGAGAGCAAGGCATGGAACAACAGTTTCGTCCCCATGACGCTTTCCTACGTAAACATAAGAGGTGCGGGAGTTCCCGATATGGCGTTTGAGGGATGTACAAATCTCATTGACGTTACGTTAGCCGAGGGCGTTTCCTTCATAGGTGAGAGAGCGTTTTCAAACTGCAGGTCCATGCAGAGCGTGACGGTTGCGGACTCCGTGGAAAGCATCGGAGCTTGCGCGTTCTCAAATTGCTATACACTCGACAGAGTTGAAATATCGAGCGGATCAAGGTTAAGATCTGTTGGTATTCAGGCGTTTATGAATTGTAAGGCGTTACATTCTATTAGCTTTCCGTCCGCGGTAGGCACGCTAGATTCGGGCATTTTCCTCGGATGCGACGGGGAGCTTACCGTTAACGGAGAAAAGATCAATTAAGGAGAAAAATATGTCAAATTATAAGATAGATACAAAATGCATTCAGTCGGGCTATGAGCCCAAAAACGGAGAGCCCAGAGTTCTTCCCATTTACCAGAGCACAACCTACAGATATACCGATGCCGACAATCTTGGCGACCTTTTCGACCTCAAGGTAGACGGACACATGTACAGTAGAATTTCCAACCCGACTTTAGCGGCGGTTGAAGCAAAGATCGCAGACCTCGAGGGCGGTACGGGAGCTATGCTCGTTTCGTCGGGCCAGGCGGCTAACCTTTGCGCGATCCTTAATATCACGGCGTCGGGACAGAATATCGTGGCGCTTTCCGAAATTTACGGCGGTACGGTAAATCTCTTTGCGGTGAGCTTAAAGAAGCTCGGAATCGACGTAAGATTCGTTACAAGTGATATGAGCGACGAGGAGATCTCCGAGAAGTTTGACGAAAACACACGTCTTATGTTTGGTGAAACGATCGCAAATCCCGCGCTCAAGGTGCTTGACATTGAAAGATTTGCAAACCTTGCTCACAAGCACGGAGTTCCGCTCGTTGTGGACAATACGTTTCCCACGCCCGTTCTTTGCCGCCCCTTTGAGTTTGGCGCGGATATCGTAACTCATTCTACAACAAAGTACCTCGACGGTCACGCAACAGTTGTTGGCGGTATTATTGTTGATGGCGGTAAATTCGATTGGACTGCAGCAGGCAAGTACCCCGAGCTTACAACACCCGATGCTTCCTATCATGGCGTGACCTATACGGAGCAGTTCGGCAACGCCGTTGCATATATTACAAAGGCGAGAGTTCAGCTTCTCCGTGACTTTGGCTTTACAATGAGCCCCATGGCGGCGTTTATTCTCAATCTTGGTACTGAAACACTCGCGCTTCGTATGGAAAGACATTCTTCTAATGCGCTCAAGGTGGCTCAGTGGCTCAAGAGCAATGAAAACGTTGCTTGGGTAAGCTACCCGGGTCTTGAGGGTGATAGCCAGAACGAGCTTGCAAAGAAGTATTTGCCGCATGGCGCTTGCGGTGTAATTTCCTTTGGTGTAAAGGGCGGTCGCGCGGCGGCAGTCAAGTTTATGAATTCACTCAAGCTCGCGCAGATCGTAGTACACGTAGCGGACGCGAGAACAAGCATTCTTCACCCTGCAAGCACAACACACCGTCAGCTTACTGACGAGCAGCTCGTAGCTTGCGGCGTTCTTCCCGAGGGTGTTCGCCTTTCCGTCGGCATTGAAAACGTAGACGACATTCTCTCTGACATTGAGCAGGCATTTAATAATTGATTATAAATTATAAGGAGGCATAAGCATGCCTATTAAAATACCGAATCTTCTTCCCGCAACCGAGACGTTGTTAAAGGAAAATATATTCGTAATGACCGAGACCCGCGCTATTACGCAGGACATAAGACCGCTTCATATTCTGATGCTCAATCTTATGCCTACGAAGATCGTGACCGAAACACAGATCGCGCGCCTTATCGGTAACAGCCCGCTTCAGGTGGAGCTTGAGCTTCTCCAGACCGCGACTCACAAATCCACGCATACCTCCGAGGAGCATATGCTTGCGTTTTACAAGACCTTCCCCGAGGTAAAGGATAAGAGATATGACGGACTTATCATTACGGGTGCGCCTGTGGAGAACATGGAGTTTGAAGAGGTTTCGTATTGGAAGGAGCTTTGTGAGATCATGGAGTGGAGCAAGACCCACGTGACCTCGACTCTCCACATTTGCTGGGGCGCGCAGGCGGGGCTTTACTACCATTACGGAATTAAAAAATATCCGCTTGAAAAGATGCTTTTCGGCGTATTTCCTCATACTGCGGATCATAAGCAGTCCATGCTTTTCCGTGGCTTTGACGACGTTTTTATGGTACCTCATTCAAGACATACAACCTGTAATCGAGAAGACATTGAGAAGGTCGAGGGACTCAAGATCGTGGCTTCGTCCGAGGAGGCGGGAGTATACGCGTGCATGACGAAGCGCGGCCGTCAGATTTTTGTTACGGGACACAGCGAGTATGATGCGGACACGCTTAAAAAGGAGTATTTGAGGGACAAGGCGGCGGGCCTTCCCATTGACGTTCCGAAAAATTATTTCCCCGATGACGATGATACCCGCGAACCCACGGTAACGTGGCGTTCCTGCGCAAATCTTATGTATTACAACTGGCTCAATTATTTTGTTTACCAGACGACACCGTACAATATTGACGAGATCAAGTGATGCGGCGGAGAGGAGAAGATATGAAAAGAAAGTTTATGGCTTTAGTATGTATAATACTTTGTCTGTCTCTCGGTAGCTGTCTTGTTGTGTTTGGTGTAATTGATTCGAATGCTGCAAATACAACTGTTCCGAATTATTTTCTGAATTTTACGAATTCTGAGATCGAGTATGATTTAGGCGTTACTAATCAGCTGAATGTTGAATTTGCCGACGGCTATACCAAAATGACGTCTATGGGTACGGATCCTCATATATATTTGCCCGTTCCTTCGGGAAACGTTAAGGATAACAGATATATTCTGATCATCTTCAGAACTACGTCCGCGGGCGGTGGAGAGCTGTATTGCGCTAAGGATGACGGTATCCCTATGGGAGAGTCCGATTCAACACGCTTATCGTGGTCGAGCTGGGAAGCTACGGGCGAATGGCAGACGATGATCTTGGATATTTCCAATATGTGTAAGAGCGGCGAGAAATTTACAAATTTCAGATTTGATCCATTTGCGGGCAGTTCAGTTGGCTCTTTTATTGATATTAAGTGCATAGCGGGATTTGCAAGCAGATCTGCGGCAGAGGGCTTTGACCTTGATGAATATATAAATTATCTTGCAACACATCCCGTATGGGAGCAGCATCAGTACCGCGAGATGAACACAAGATCGGGTGACGCCTATGAAGGAACTCTTAAATATACCGATAACGGTGACGGAACGGTAACGATCTCCTACGTTTACAATGGCGAGACGAAGAGCTATACGGTTCCCAACGATCCTCTTTATACAAGCGGTGGCTTTGCGGGAACTGATGATGTCGGACGCTCTCTTTACAACTCCAACACGGTTGGCGTTTACGGAGAAAACGGCGAGCATTACGTGGGCTTGTTCTACTTCTTGTGGATGGGCTCCCACGGTGATCCCGGCGTATACGATCTTACTAAAATTCAGCATTTGTACGGCGCGAATGCCGCCAATGCAAATTACGTGGATCCCGCGACGGGTCAGCCGATCTACGCAGGTATAGGACAGATGCACTGGATGGGAGAGCCGCTTTTCGGCTATTACTATTCGTCGGACGAATGGGTAATGAGAAAGCACGTGGAGCTTCTCACCAATGCGGGCGTTGATTTCCTTTATATAGACGCTACGAACGGAATCACTTATTCCGAGAGCGCAAAAAAGCTCATGGCAATTCTTCACGAATACAACGAAATGGGTTACAATGCGCCGAAGATCGTTTTCTATACGAATTCAAGCTCGGGCAATACGATAATAAATTTGTACCGAGATATATACAGAAAGAATCTTTATCCCGACACGTGGCTTTACGTCGACGGTAAGCCCTGTGTAATCGGTCATATCGATGACGTGCAAAATGCGGAGGTTAAGAGCTTCTTTACATACAAGGCGGCTCAGTGGCCTACTGAAGCGGCAAAGACGAACGGTTGGCCCTGGATGGACTTCTCTTGGCCGCAGAGAGTTTTCCTTGATTCCGAGGGTAACAGAAGTGCGATCAGCGTATCCGTGGCACAGCATTGCGGATCGGTGGCGTTCAGTGATTCCGCATATTACTTCACACCTTATAACGAAAACAACCGAGGCCGAAGCTTCAAGGACGGTCAGTCGTGCTTTATGTACCGAAGAAAATTTGACGCTGACCCCACAATAACAAAGTACGGATATAACTTCCAGGCGCAGTGGGATTACGCGATAAAGCAGGACGTTCCTTACGTTCTCGTTACCGGATGGAACGAATGGGTAGCCCAGCGTCAGGACGGACAGGCGCTTCGCGGAGATCCTAACAGAGTAGTCTTTATAGATACCGCCTCTATGGAATTCAGCCGAGATATTGAAATGATGCGCGGCGGTTATTTTGATAACTACTACATGCAGCTTGTCATGAATATTCAGCGTCTGAAGGGTACGGCTCCCGTAATCATTCAGGACGCGCGCAATCCGATAAATATCACCGCGGGCTTTGATCAGTGGAATAACGTACCGATCGAGTATGCTGATCCTACGGGAGATATGGCAAACCGAAACGGTATTGGATTTGGCAGAACCTATTACAGGGACAGCTCGGGACGAAACGATATTATTGCGTCCAAGGTTACCAATGATACAAATAACGTTTATTTCTACGTAAAGACCGAAGGAAACATCAAAAAGTACGATGAAAGCTCCTCGTGGATGCAGCTTTACGTAAATGCAGATCAGGATTCTGAGAGCGGATGGTACGGTTACGATTACATCGTGAATTACTCCGCAGAGCAGGATCTTGTAACGAACGTTGCAAAGTACAACGGACAGAATAATGAATATAGCTTCGTTGAGGTCGGAACGGTCAATTATGCAGTTACGGGTAACGAAATGATGATCTCCGTACCCCTTGAAATGCTTGGCATTGACCATTACAACGGAATTTGCCTTGAATTCAAGTGGTTTGATGCGGATTCCGGCGTATACGTTGACGAGATGGAGGATTTCTACACCTACGGTGATGCGGCTCCTCTCGGACGTCTCAATTACGTGTACCAGAACTGTCTTGCAGAGGACGTAGATAAGTTTGCTCCCGACGAGCCCGTTGAAGATCCCACGGAGGAGACAACCTCCTCTCCTACAGAGGAAACAACCGATGGCGGCAGCACGGAGCCCGTGACTGACGGCAATACCGACGAGGGCACAGAGCCCGTAACCGACGGTAGCTCCGAGGTTAACACGGATGAGACGGGCGAGCCCGATACGAACGGATCTACGGAAGACGTTACCGGCAGTGTTTCCGAAGAACCAACAGAGCCGCCAACGGCTCCTCCTGAGCAGGGAAGCTCTGACGGTAAAACGGATGATCCCCCAATGCCTCCGAGAAGCTGTGGATCGTTTGTGAGCGGCGCATGGGCAGTATTAGTGGCAATTTGCTTTGCATTTGTCGGCTTAAGACGAAAACGCGAATAAAATAAAAAAGCAAGTGGAATTCCACTTGCTTTTTTTATTTATTACATAAGGTAGATGGGAAG
>JAZQWL010000037.1:0-18232 GCA_045632305.1 Eubacteriales bacterium
AATTCCGTACGGGTGAGATAATGTAAAATAAATTTTATGCATATAAATACCGCCGCGGAAATCCGCGGCGGTTTTTCTATGCTCAAAAATAAAAACCCTTAATGTAAAATTTCAAAAACCCTTGACAATTTCTTTGAAATATATTAAAATAATTATATATGTCTATAATTATATAAGAGAATTTGGAGACTTTTTCAATGTTCAGAAGTATGACTGCGTTCGCAAGATATAAGAACACTCTTGCGGAACGTGAAATTACAATAGAAATAAAGTCGGTAAACAACCGATTCCTCGAATGCCAGACGCGACTTCCTCGCGCCATGTCCCATATCGAGCAGAAGATAAAGCCCTATCTTACCGAGTGCGGTATCACGCGCGGCAAGGTTGACGTAAATATTACAGTCAACTCCAATGCCGACGATACCGAAATGACGATAAATCACGAATTTGCAGACAAGTATGTC
Source organism: Eubacteriales bacterium (assembly GCA_045632305.1). Taxonomy (GTDB): domain Bacteria; phylum Bacillota; class Clostridia; order Oscillospirales; family CAG-272; genus SVTX01. Next base: position 465 of record JAZQWL010000037.1, read on the forward strand.
TCACTTCTTCGCGAGATGAAGGAAACCTACGGTCTTGCGGGTGAGGTTGCGATCTCCGACGTTGTACGAAACAGCGACGTATTCACCTTCCGTGCTCGCGACATCGACGAGGAGAAGGATTGGGAGGACGTAAAGTCGACGCTTTCTCTTGCGGTGGAGAAATTCCTTGAGGCGAGAGCTACCGAGGGGCAGAGAATTCAGGCGGATATTGAGGCGAAGCTTTGCGGAATCAAGGCGACCGTTGAGAAGATCAAGGAATATTCCGAATCCGATATCGACGGCTACCGCGTAAAGCTTGAAGAAAAGCTCCGCGCAGTGCTTGCCGACAACAATATTACCATTGACGAGTCGAGAATTTTAACGGAATGCGCTATATACGCGGATCGTGCGGCGATCGACGAGGAGATCGTACGACTCGGATCGCATTTCGTAGCGTTTGATTCTTACATGCAGAAGAACGAGCCCGTCGGACGAAGCATCGACTTTTTGCTTCAGGAAATGAACCGCGAGATCAACACTATCGGATCGAAGTGTCAGAACTCCGAGATCTCGCATCTCGTTGTGAGTGTTAAGACCGAGCTTGAGAAGATCCGCGAGCAGATACAGAATATCGAATAAGGAAAAGTAGAGATGAAATTTATAAGCATTGGTTATGGAAATATGGTAGCGACGGACAGAATCGTAACTCTCGTTACGCCCGAATCCGCGCCCATAAAGAGAATGATCCAGGACGCAAAGGACGCGGGCCGCGTGATTGACGTTTCCTGCGGTAAGAAGACAAAGTCGGTTATCATCACTGATTCCGAGCATATCATTTTGTCTGCTGTTAAGACTGAAACTATTGCAAACCGACTCGAGGGCATCGACGAAGGCGATGACGACGAGGAGCTTGCGTAAAATAAAAAAGATTAAAACAAAAACACATACACCAAAAGAATTGGTACGGAGGATTTTTTATGCTTTACCCTACAATTGACGAGCTTACAAAAGGCAAATTTAACCGCTACGAGCTTTCCTTGGCGGCTGCAAAGTGCGCGAGAATCGTAACTGACGAATACTGCCAGCAGAGAGAAGATGCGGAAAAGGCAAATCTTGGCAACAAGGATTCCGACAAGCCCGTTAACGCAATGATCGACAAGGAGCTTCGTGACGAGAAGGCGGTAAGAACTGCTATTCGCCGCATTCGTGACGAGGAATACGTTATCGTTCGCAAGGAAGAGGATGACGTTGTAGTTGTAATCGACGAAACAGTTTAAAATTTTTGCAAGTGGGGGGCATCCGTCCCTCACTTTGTCAACATTTAAAGGGAATTTTGAAAATGGATCTTATGGCACACAAGCATGAGTACGCGTCGGTTTATATACTTGACAATCCTTACAGTATAGACAGCACGTACGATTATTTTATTCCCGCCGAGATGCGGGATACCCTTGTGCGCGGGGCGTTTGTGACGGTTCCGTTCGGCAAGGGAAACAGAAAACAGACCGCCGTTGTGGCGGGCTTTTGTGCTGCTCCGACCTATAAAAATATCAAGTCCGTTTTCTCGGTTTGCGACGACAAGGAGCCCCTCTCCGAGGAGATTCTCGAGCTTTGTCTGTACCTTAAGGAGCAGGTGCTTTGTACCATGGGCGACGCGGTAAGAAGCGCGGTTCCGACTTCGGTTTTAGGCCGCGCGGTGGAATATTATTTCCCTGTTGTAGGGAAGAGCGCGCCGTCATCGTCGGGAGAATTCGCGCCGTCGGATCTCTTTGTTTACGAGCATATCGTGGCAAAGGGGGGCGCAAATGCGGATGCTTTGAAGGCGAAATTCGGCGCTGGCGCTACCGCAACCGCCACAAGCAAGCTGTTATCAAAAAATTACATTTTCAGAGAAATAAAGCAGAGCGGAGGCGTCTCGGAAATTTTCGAGAATTATTACACGCTTGTTGACCGTGACCGTGCGAGAATGATAGCTCTCGGCGACGGGGAAATCAAGCTTCGTTCAAAGAAGCACAGAGAAATTATTGAATACATGCTGGACTGCGAGGGAGAGATCCCTGCGGACACGTTGAAGATCGACACCGACTCGACGGCGGCTCAATTGAAGGCGCTCGTTGACAAGGGGATTTTAGAAAAGATACAGAAGCGGATCTACCGCGACGCCATCAATCCCGATACGTGCGAGAGACGGGAGATTATTCTCAATGACGAGCAGAGCGCGGCGTTTTCCGAAATATCACGGGCGATCGAAGGAAATAAGCCCGAGGGTATTTTGCTTTACGGCGTTACGGGAAGCGGTAAGACGGGTGTTATTATCAAGGCGATCGAGAAGGCGCTTGAGGACGGCAAGGGCGTAATTATGCTCCTGCCCGAGATCGCGCTAACTCCCCAGGCGATGGGTAAATTCTACTCGTATTTCGGCGACAGGATCGCGCTCGTTCATTCCGCTTTGTCGGCGGGTGAGAGATTCGACGCGTATTCGAGAATAATTTCGGGTGAGGCAAAGGTGGTTATCGGCACGCGCTCGGCGGTATTCTCACCCGTGCAAAATCTCGGTCTTATCGTCATCGACGAGGAGCATGAGGCGACCTACAAATCCGAGACCTCGCCGAAGTACCATGCGCGGGACATCGCGAGATGGAGATGTGCGAGAGCGGGCGGAGTAATGCTGCTTGCATCCGCAACGCCATCTCTTGAAAGCTATACAAAGGCAAAAGAGGGCAAATACAAGCTCCTTGAGCTTAAGGAGCGTTACGGCGGAGCGTGTCTTCCCGAGGTCGTGGTTTACGATATGAGAAACGAGGCGGCGACGGGGAATGTGTCTCCGATCGGCTCGCTTTTACGTGAAAAGCTTGTTGAGGTCACAAGCCGAGGCGAGCAGGCGGTGCTTTTTTTAAACCGCCGCGGATATAATACGATGATCAGCTGTCGCACCTGCGGTGAGGTTATAAAATGTCCCAACTGCTCGGTTGCGATGCATTATCATACCAAGGGCGGCAATTACGAGGACGGATTTTTGTTCTGCCACTTGTGTGGAAAAAAGACGTTTGTTCCTAAAGCTTGTCCCGACTGTCAGAGCGAGCATCTTTACAAGATGGGCTTTGGCACACAGAAGATACAGCAGGAGCTTGAGGAGCTTCTCCCCGGCAAGCGCATAATACGGCTTGACGCGGACACTACCGGAAAGAAGACCTCGCACAAGGAGCTTCTTGAGGCGTTCAGGCGCCACGAGGGTGACGTTCTGCTCGGCACGCAGATGGTGACAAAGGGACACGATTTCCCCGACGTAACCTTAGTTGGTGTGCTTTTAGCGGACATGTCGCTTTATATGGATGATTATCACGCTAACGAGCGTACCTTCTCGATGCTGACGCAGGTTATCGGTCGCGCGGGCAGAGACAAGAAGAGAGGCATGGCGATCATTCAGACGAATAATCCCAATAACGAGACCATTGAGCGCGCATGCTCTCAGGATTATCCCGAGTTTTACGGCAACGAGATACGCCTTCGCAAGCTACTCGTTTTCCCGCCGTACTGCGATATTGCGCTTATGACGCTTACGTCCGCCGATGAAAAGCAGACGCTTATAACCGCTACGCGACTCCGCGAGGAGATTGAGGCGCTTATGAAAAACGAATATTCGGACGTGCCGCTTATTGTGTTCGGCCCGTTTGAGGCGCCCGTTTACAAGGTAGAGGGAAAATACCGCGTGAGAATGGTTATAAAATGCCGACTGAACAAGAGAAGCCGTGAATTTTTCGAGCATCTTATGAAAACGTTTGGTAAGGAGGGGACGAGCAGACCGACGCTTGCGGTTGACTTCAATCCCACATCACTTTAAAAAATAAAAAAATGGAGAAACAGATATGGCAAAGCTTAAAATTGTAAAGAAGGGTGATGAAACACTCAGCAAGGTGTGCCGCCCCGTAGATAAAATAACAGAAAGAACGTGGACACTTCTTGACGATATGGTGGACACTATGCGCGCGGCAAACGGCTGCGGTCTTGCGGGCCCTCAGGTTGGCGTGCTTCGCAGAATAGTTGTAATTGAATGTGAGCCCGGTGAGGTTATCGAGCTTATCAACCCCGAGATCATCAAGGTTGAGGGTGAGAGAGAATGCGTTGAGGGTTGCCTTTCCGTTCCCGGCGAATACGGTCTTACAATCCGTCCCGAAAAGGTGTGGGTAAGAGCGCTCAACCGTCACGGCGAGATGATCGAATACGAGGGCGAGGATCTTCTCGCGCAGGCATTCTGCCACGAGATCGACCACCTCGACGGTATTCTTTATACCGACATTGCACAGAGAATGCTTTCCCGCGACGAGCTTGAATTCGACTGATACGAGGTGAAAGAATGAGAATACTTTTTATGGGAACTCCCGATATAGCGCGTGACTGTCTTGCGGCTCTCTGCGAGGCGGGACGTGACGTTGTTGCGGTAGTAACTCAGCCCGACAAACCGCGCGGAAGGGGATACGTGCTTACTCCTCCTCCCGTTAAGGTTTACGCGACGGAGAGAAATATCCCCGTATATCAGCCCGCGACTCTTCGCGACGAGGCGTTTGCGAGCTTACTTGCGGAAATCAATCCCGATCTTATCGCGGTTGTGGCGTACGGAAAGATTTTGCCGAAGAACGTGCTTGATTATCCGAGGTTCGGTTGCATCAACGTTCATGCGTCTCTGCTCCCCAAATACCGCGGAGCCGCGCCCATTCAGAGGGTTATTATCGACGGTGAGAAGGTAACGGGTATCACTACCATGTACATGGCAGAGGGACTCGATACGGGCGATATGATGCTCAAATCGACGGTTGAAATCACGCTTGACGACAATTTTGAAACGCTTCACGATAAGCTTGCCGAGGCGGGCGCAAAAACGCTTGTGGAGACGGTTGACGCCATTGAAAACGGCACAGCTCCCCGTATAGCGCAGGACGATTCTCTTGCAAACTATGCCGCGAAGATCGAAAAGAGCGATTGCCTGATCGATTTTTCAAAAAGCGCGGTCGAGGTGCATAACAGAATCCGCGGTCTTTCCCCCATACCTCTTTCATTTACGCATACTCCCGACGGAAAGCTGCTCAAGATAGTTTCCGCAACGCTTGGAGATAAGAATTCTTCGGGCAACGAGGAATGCGGAAGAGTTATTTCCTTTGATGGTGGCATTGAGGTTGCGTGCGGTAAGGGAAGTGTGATTCTGACGTGCGTTGTTCCCGAGGGCAAGGGAAGAATGGCGGCGGCGGATTTCGTGCGCGGCAGAAAGGTCGCTGTGGGCGATATTCTTTCGTAAATTTTGAAAATTTTAGTTTAAATTATGTTTAAACAAAAGTGATATAATAAGTATATAAAAGCTTTTGGAGGACATTATGTTATTCGGTTTATTTTTTGGCGACTGGACGATTCTTATTTTGATCCCTGCGATGATATTCGCGTTCGCCGCTCAGTTCAAGGTGAAATCCACCTTCAATAAATACAATCAGGTAAGAAGCGCGCGCGGTATGACGGGCGCGGAGGCGGCGAGAAAAATTCTCGATATGAACGGACTTTATCACGTTCCGGTCGAGAGAGTCGGCGGCGAGCTTACAGACCATTACGATCCCAGAACTAACGTGGTGCGTCTTTCGGACTCCACCTACAATAGCACGAGCGTTGCGGCTATCGGCGTTGCGGCTCACGAGGTAGGACATGCGGTTCAGCATGCGACGGGCTATGGCCCTATCAAGCTTCGCGCGGCAATCATTCCCATGACAAGGATCGGCTCGGGACTTGCGATGCCTCTCTTTATGATAGGCCTTTTGCTTTCATATTTGAGCTACGGCTCGGGAAGCGGTGACATTTTCATGTTTGCGGGAATCATTCTGTTTTCGTTCTCGACACTCTTCCAGCTTGTAACTCTTCCTGTTGAGTTCAACGCTTCTCGCAGAGCGCTGAAAACTCTTGAGAATAACGGAATTTTGGTCGGAAACGATCTTGCGGGCGCGAGAAATGTTCTTTCCGCGGCGGCTATGACCTACGTTGCGGCGCTTGCAACCTCTCTTGCGTACCTTTTGCGCTTTATTATTATCGCTATGGGCGCATCGGGCAGAAGAAGAGATTAAATTTTGATTTTTGGAGATTATTATGCCAAGAAAGCTTGCTTTTGAGGTTTTGCGACGTTCGGAGCAGAACTCGACCTATTCAAATATTGCTATCGACGCGGCGTTAAAGAATTCAAATCTTGGCGCCGCCGATCGTGCGCTTGCGAGCATTATTACTCTTGGCGTTACCGAGCGTAAGCTAACGCTCGATTACTATATTGACGCGCTTGCCGACGAGCCGAAGAAGATCGACACCGACACGAGAACAATCCTTCGTATCGGTATCTATCAGCTTTTGTATCTGACGAAGATCCCCGCCTATGCCGCGGTAAACGAGGCGGTGAATATGGCGAAGCGGTCAAGCCGCGGATTCGTCAACGCGATGATGAGAAGCTTTTTGAGAAAAAAGGATTCCATAAAATTCCCCGAGGATGAGATCAAGAATATGTCGCTTACGTATTCTTACCCCGAGGAGATCTGCGAGCTGTTCCTGTCAATTTACGGCAGGGAGAGAGCCGAGCGAGTTCTCGACTTTTTCAATAAGCCGCCAAAGATGACACTTCGTGTCAACACGCTCAAGGTGAGTGTTGACGATTATCAGAGGATACTTGCGGACAGAGGTATTGAGTCCGAGAGAAGCCCATACGTTCCCGACGCGCTTATTATCGGAGGCATGGATTTCCACGCGATCCCGTACTCCGACGAAGGGTATTTCTTCGTTCAGGACGTAGCGTCGCAGATATGCGTTGAGGCGACGGGGGCGAGTGAGGGAGAGTTTATTATTGACACATGCTCCTGCCCCGGTTCAAAATCCTTCGGTATGGCGATAAAAATGAAAAATAACGGAAAAATAGTTTCCTGTGACCTTCATAAGAGCAAGCTCTCGCTTGTGGATAAGGGCGCGGAACGACTTTCTATAGATATAATTGAAACACGTGAGATCGACGGCAGAAAGACTGTTGACGAGTGGCTCGGCAGAGCGGACAGAGTGCTTTGTGACGTGCCATGCTCGGGGCTTGGCGTTATCGGTAAGAAGCCCGAGATAAGATACAAGAAGCTTGGGGACATTAGAAATCTTCCCGCGATCCAGCTCGACATTTTAAGAAATGCGTCAAAGTACGTTAAGGTGGGCGGTATGCTTATTTACTCCACCTGTACGGTAATTCCCGAGGAAAACGAGTTGAATGTAAAGAAATTTCTTTCGGAGCATCCCGAGTTTGAGGCGTGCGAATTCGACGTCGGCGGTATTAAATCGGAGAATGGATATATTACGCTCCATCCCGATATACACGGAACTGACGGATTTTTCGTTTGCAGAATGATGAAAAAAGGATAAAATATGCAAAATATATTTTCGTATACACCCGAGGAGCTTGTATCCCTTATGGCGGAGATCGGTGAGCCCAAATTCCGCGCAGGGCAGATCTTTTCTCAGCTCCACCGTGGCAAGAATTTAGATGAGATGACAAATATCGGTAAGGCGACCAAGGAAAAGATATCCGCCATCTGTCATACCGAGTTACCTAAAATAAAAAGAAAGCTTATATCCAAGCTCGATGGCACGGTAAAGTATCTTTTCGAGCTTTACGACAAAAACTGCGTTGAATCCGTGGTTATGAAGTACGAGCATGGGTACACTATATGTGTATCGAGCCAGGTCGGTTGTCGCATGGGTTGTAAATTTTGCGCTTCGACCATCGCGGGCAGAGTCCGTGACCTTGAGGCAGGCGAGATCTTAGGTCAGATACTTGCCGCAAACCGCGACCTTAATATCAGAATTTCCAACGTGGTTATGATGGGTATCGGCGAGCCGCTTGACAACTTTGACAACACGGTCAAGTTTTTGAAGCTTGTAAATCATCCCGACGGCGTGAACATCGGCTACCGACACATTTCGGTATCCACCTGCGGCGTTGTGGACAAAATATATAAGCTCGCGGAAATGGACATGCAGATCACACTTTCAATATCCCTTCACGCGCCCGATGATGAGACGAGAAATCAGATAATGCCCGTCAATAAGAGATGGGGCGTTCAGGAATTGCTTCGCGCCTGCCGTGATTACTACAAGGTGACGGGCAGACGAATTTCGTTTGAATATACGCTTATTTCGGGCAAGAACGATTCGTGCGAAAACGCGCAAAAGCTTGCGGATGTGTTAAACGGCGCGCTTCGTTCAAGGGAAGAGGGCATGCCCATTCACGTAAATCTCATTCCCGTAAACGAGGTTGACGAGACGGGCTTCAAGAGCACGGACAGAGCACAGGTGAAGCAGTTTGCCGCAACACTTGAGAAGCGAGGAATAAGAGCAACTATCCGTCGCACGCTCGGAAGCGACATAAATGCGTCCTGCGGTCAGCTCCGCCGTGAGGATTCCGCGGAAAATTAATGTGTGAGGCATAATATTACATAAAATTTTCGAGGTGATATTATGCGAAAAAAGAGATGGCTTTTGCCGTACGCTTTGGCGGCGGTAATTTCGGTGGCGGTATTTTTTGCCACGGCGGGATTTTTGTTTGCGGATCTGTTTTTTTCAAAGGATGATTCAAAAATAATTGATGTGCCGAGCTACGTCGGTATGGACGAGGATAGCATTTCCTTTTGCGAGATCGAGATTGAGCGGTCTTATTCGTTTTCGGATACCGTGGCGAAGGGATTAGTTATTTCCCAATCGCGCAAGGGAAGAGTAAAGGTAGCTTCGGGAGAGAAGCTTGTCCTCGGTATCACCGTAAGTCTTGGGAAGGAAACTCACGTTTTGCCCGAGCTTAAGGGACTTGATATATACGAGGCGAGCGAAATTATCCGAAAGATGGGATGCGTTCCGAGGACGGTGTTTTCGGAAAGCGAGGAGCGGGCAGACAGTGTGCTTTTCACTCTGCCAAAGCCGAGCAGTGAGCTTTACGAGGGCGAGGTCGTGACGCTTTACGTCGCGACAAGGACTACGCCCAAAACAGTTCGCGTTCCCGATTTTTACGGATGCAGCTTGAATAATCTGCAAAGTCAGGTCGAGGATGCGGGATTAACGTTAGGAAAAATAGAATTTATATATTCGGAGGACTTTTTGCCCGACACGGTGGTATATCAGAGCGTCGGCAAAAATTGTCTTGTAAAGAACGGCGCGAGTATTGATTTTTACATTGCGCGCAATCCGTAAGCTTAAGAAAGGGAGAATTTTATGGCAGAAAAGCTTTGTGGCAGAATTATAAAGAGCGTGGGTGGTCTTTATACCGTTTCGACCGACGACGGTGAAATTCAATGCCGTGCGCGCGGTGTGTTCAGACACTCGAATATTTCTCCGCTTGTGGGAGATATCGTGTCTATCGCGCTTGATGACAATAAGAATATGGTTATAAGCGAGATACAAGAGCGTAAAAATTCTCTTATTCGCCCTCCGCTTGCAAATCTCGATTACGTTTTCGTGACCTTTGCGGCAGAGAGCCCTGCGCCCATGCTTGACATGACGGACAAGCTCATTTCCATTCTTGAATACAATAATGTCGAGCCCGTTATAATCATCGGCAAGAGCGAGCTTAATTTCGAATACGCCGAGGAGCTTAAGAGCATTTACACGACTGCGGGCTTTTCCGCGTTTACGATCTCCTGCTATGACGGATTCGGAGTTGATGAGGTGAGAGATTTTATAAGAAACAATCTTGAAGGCAAGATCGCGGCGTTTGCAGGGGCATCGGGCGTAGGTAAATCCACGCTTCTCAACTCGCTTTTCCCTGAGCTTGAGCTTGCTACGAACACCGTCAGCCGTAAGACCGCGCGAGGCAGACACACCACGCGTGAGGTGTCGCTTTACAGCATCGACGGAGTTTATATTGCCGACACTCCCGGCTTTTCAATGCTTGATTTTGAGAGATTTGACTTCTTCGAGCTTGACGATCTCAAGTACACCTTCCGTGAGTTTGAGCGTTACATAGGCGAGTGCAAGTATACCAAGTGCTCGCACACCAAGGAGGAGGGCTGCGCGATCCTTGAGGCAGTTCGAAACGGAGAAATTCCACGCTCAAGACACGAGAATTATTGCATTCTTTACGATATTTTGAAAACAAAGCATAAGTGGGATAAAAAGTGATGAGAGCATTTATTTATTCGGGCGGAGAAATATTTCCGCAATATATAACTGAAGCGCCTGCTGGGGATGATCTTATTATTGCAGCGGATTCGGGGTATAACAATGCAAAGAAAATGGGTGTTACGCCCGATATTCTGATCGGAGACTTCGACTCCTTGAAGGAAAAGCCGTCCGACGTGGATGAAATTATAGCATTGCCCGCCGAGAAGGACGTAACTGATACGCAGTACGCCACAGAGCTTGCAGTTAAACGCGGAGCGAAGGAAATTTACATAATCTGCGGCACGGGAGGAAGATTTGACCATGCGATCTCTAATATGTGCCTTCTTGAGGGCATGTATAAAAAGGGTGTGCGCGTAATTATCGTCAGCGGTCAGAACAGAATCCGTTATATAAAGGACACGGGAGTTATCATCATTCGCGATAAAAATTACAAGTATTTTTCGGTGCTTGCGGCTGATGAAAAGGTAAAGGGTGTCAGTATCGAGGGAGGCAAGTATCCCTTGAACAAGAAGACCTTGACGCGAGAAAATCAGTTTGCGGTGTCAAACGAGATCGAGAAGAATGCCGCGCTTATCACCGTGAAAAAGGGCGGAATTTACATTATCGAATCGAGAGATATGACTTAAATTTATTATGCGGCATATACTGCTTATGACCAAACATAAGGAGGTATGCCATGAAAATCATGCTTTTTCGCTCACCTGCGTTCCTAAGCCCCATACTTCGCAGAATTTTTGGAGTTTCAAGGCCAAAGAGACGCAAATAGAAACATAAGAGGAAGAAATGGAAAACAAAGGATTTTTACCTATAAATAAAAAAGAAATGCATCAGCGCGGTTGGGATGCGCCCGACTTCGTTTACGTATGCGGCGACGCGTACGTTGACCATCCGTCGTTTGGCGCGGCGATTATTTCAAGAGTGCTTGAAGCCCACGGATTCCGTGTTGCGATCCTCTCCCAGCCCGACTACAGATCCTGCGAGGATTTCAAGAGATTTGGTAAGCCCCGTCTTGGCTTCCTTGTAAGCGCGGGCAATATCGACTCCATGGTAGCGCATTATACCGCCGCCAAGAGAAAGAGAACGAATGATTATTATTCTCCCGGTGGCAAGGCGGGCTACAGACCCGACAGAGCTTGTATCGTTTATTCGAACAGGATCCGCGAGGCGTACGGTGACGTGCCGATAATCTTAGGCGGTCTTGAAGCGTCTCTGCGCCGCTTTGCTCACTATGACTATTGGGATAACAAGGTGCGCCGTTCGCTTCTTGTTGATAGCCGTGCGGATATTTTGACGTACGGTATGGGTGAGAACATTCTCATTCGCCTGGCTGAGCTTCTTGATAAGGGAGTGCCGATTAAAAAGATCCGCGACGTAAGAGGTACTGTGTACCTTTGCTCGCCCGAGGATAAGGTGAACTATCCCGTTGCTGCAACGTTTGACTATAATATATTGAAGGAAGACAAGAGAGCGTATGCCGAGGCGTTCGGCGTTCAGTATAAGAATCAGGACTCTATTAACGGTAAGGCGATCTGTGAGCTTTATGACGGCAAGATGCTCGTGCAGAATCCTCCCATGCCTCCGCTTGAACGCGAGGAGCTTGACAGGGTTTACTCGCTCCCTTATATGAGAACGTATCACCCGAGCTATGAAAAGGACGGAGGCGTTCCCGCCATCGAGGAGGTAAGATTCTCCGTAACTCATAACAGAGGTTGCTTTGGCGCTTGTAATTTCTGTGCTTTGGCTTTCCACCAGGGAAGAACTGTGCGCTCAAGAAGTATTGAGAGCGTAGTTCGTGAAGCAAAGCTCATAACCGAAATGCCCGACTTTAAGGGATATATCCACGATATTGGCGGCCCTACGGCAAACTTCCGCTATCCCGCGTGCGATAAGCAGTTAAAGGACGGTGTTTGTCCGTCAAGAAAGTGCCTCGCTCCTACACCTTGTAAGAACTTAAAGGCAGACCATACGGAATACATAAAATTGATCGAGGAGGTCGAAAAGCTTTCTAAGGTTAAGCGCGTCTTTATCCGTTCGGGTATAAGATTTGACTATCTTCTCCACGATAAGAGCGATGCGTTCTTCCGCAAGCTCGTTCGCGATAACGTTTCGGGTCAGCTCAAGGTTGCGCCCGAGCATTGCTCAAGCCCCGTGCTTCGTTGTATGGGTAAGCCCGATTTTGACGTATATCAGAATTTCCGTCGTAAGTATTTCGAGCTTTCTCACGAATGCGGCAAGGAGCAGTATCTCGTGCCTTATCTTATGTCAAGCCACCCGGGTTCAACTCTTAATGATGCGATCGAATTGGCTCTGTGTTTAAAGCGTGACCACTACGCGCCCGAGCAGGTGCAGGACTATTATCCTACACCCGGTACGGCATCGACGGTCATGTACTACACGGGCATAAATCCGCTTGATATGAAGCCCGTTTACGTGGCAACCGATTATCACGAAAAGCAGCTCCAGAGAGCTCTGCTCCAGTTTAATCGCCCCCAGAACGCGCCTTTGGTACGTGAAGCGCTTATCAAGGCGGGCAGAGAAGACCTTATCGGCTACGGCGAGGAATGTCTTGTAAAGCCCGAGGGTAATGTGCCCTACAGAAAGCTGCAGAACACTGCGAACGGTAAGAGCGGTAAGTCCGCCCACCGCGCGAGCGGAAAGCCCGACGTAAAGCAGGGAGGCAAGCCCGCAGGTAAGCCGCAGGGCAAACCCACAGGCAAGCCCGACGTCAAAAAGCCCGCGCAGAAGGGAAGCAGACCGCAGTCCTCCGCTCCCGCGGCAAAAACCCCCGCTTATTTGAAGAAAAAGAGTAAGAGAAAATAAAAAACGGTGGCTATGCCACCGTTTTTTGTATTAAATCGAAGTTTTTCGGCTCGCCCGAAAATCCACCTTAACTCTGCACTCTGTATTCTTAACTCTGCACTAAATAAAAACAGGACTCATTTTGAGTCCTGTTTTTATTTAATTACTTATCGTCATCCTCAACGATGCAACCGAGCTTTTCGCCGCATGCGGGGCAGATGAGCTCTTCGGAGTCAACATCTTCATCGAAGCATACGATCTCGCCGCAAGAGGGGCATTCGATCTCGTAGAATTCTTCGTCGTTGAATTCGCAATCCTCAAAGCAGTTGCAGCAGTCGCCGTCGCACTCGAACTCTTCATCCTCGTCCTCATATTCTTCGTCGTCGAATTCTTCGAGAAGAACTTCTTCAACGTCGCCGAGGTCTTCGTCAAGCTCTTCGCAGTAGTCGATGAGATCCTCAACGTCCTCGCCGAGGCATTCGATTTCCTCTGCCATTTCATTGCAGAGCTCGATAAGAGCGTTAATAAGCTTTGCTTCAGCTGTGTCAGCATTCATGTTGAGGCCTTCAGCAAGACCCTTGATGTATGCGCATCTTTCTGTAAGTGTCATTGTCTTTACCTACCTTTATTAAAATAGGGAATTAAGCGCGGGAGAGATATTCGCCTGTACGAGTATCGATCTTGAGAACCTCACCAACGTTGATGAAGAGCGGAACCTTAATTACAGCACCTGTCTCAAGAGTTGCGGGCTTAAGTGTGTTTGTTGCAGTGTTACCAGCAAAGCCGGGGTCTGTTTCTGTAACTTCGAGTTCAACGAATGTGGGGGGTTCAACACCGAATACGTTGCCCTTGTAGGAGATGATCTTGCACATCATTTCTTCCTTTACGAACTTGAAAGCATCGCCGAGCTTTTCTCTGTTAAGAGGAAGCATATCGAATGTTTCCATGTCCATGAAGTAGTAAAGGTCACCGTCAGTGTAGGAGTACTGCATGTCCTTTCTGTCGATGTAAGCGTTTTCGTACTTATCTGTGGGGGAGAATGTCTTTTCAACTACGCCACCTGTGATAACGTTCTTGAGCTTTGTACGAACGAAAGCTGCACCCTTACCGGGCTTTACGTGCTGGAATTCAACAACCTGATATACGTTGCCATCCATTTCAAATGTCATACCGTTCTTAAAATCGCCGGCTACTACCATGTTTTTATACCTCCAAAATCTGTTTTGCCACTGTTTTGTGGCGGTTTTGAATATTTTTACATTTAATTATATAATGTTTTTAAAATTTTTGCAATAGGTTATTGCAATTTATTCCAAAGTATTTGTAAATTTTTTGTGAGCAATCAAAAATTACGCGTTAAAATTCAGATTTTTACTGAATTTACGGTATTTCCGTCGAAATCGCGGATGGAAAATTCACGGTTTTCATAAATTGCGTAGGTGCGTGGATTCCCCTCCTTTGGAAGTGTTACCGAGCCGGGGTTGAGGCAGAGGGTATCGCCTGACCTGTGGATCTTCTGTACGTGGGTGTGTCCGTAGAGAAACACCGTTATATTTTCTTCGGGCGGGAGCATCTCGGGAGAATAGACGTGTCCGTGCGAGAGGACGATGCTTATGCCGCCGTCTGAAATCTTCTGATAATCGGCGGTGATGGGGAACTCGAGCACCATCTGGTCGACCTCGGCGTCGCAATTGCCTCGCACACAGATGAATTTTTCCTTGTGATTGTTGAGCAGGGAAATAACCGCCTTGGGGTTGTAATTTTCGGGTAGATCGTTGCGCGGGCCGTGGTAAAGAATATCTCCGAGAATGAGAATTTTATCCGGGGCTTCCTTGATGGCTACAGCCATCAGCGCCTCGGCGCATTTTATATCGCCGTGAATATCGCTTGCTATTAGCAGTTTCATTTTTATATTCCTTTAATTTAAAGTGTTTTATTCCTTGATTAACACCTTTTCGATCTCGCAGATGTAGAAACGGTGGTAATCGCGCTTGGGGTAACATGCGAGGGGAGAATTATCCGTAAAGCACGCTTCCTTAAGATCGTCGGCATAGAGCTTGCGGCATACGAGCACAAGGCGTGCCTCGTTGATAATGGGCGTACCGCTTACGCTTGACGTTGTCATGCTGCATTCCGTGATCTTATCCATATCGCGTCCCGATTTCGTTCCGCAAATTTTGAGCGCATCTCGGTATTCTTCACCAAAGAAGCAAAGCGATACGCGGTCGCTATTCTCACAAAGACCAAAGGTATATCTTTGCGGACGAACGTAGATGGTCGCTACGGGCTTGTTCCAGAGGATTCCGAGCCCGCCCCAGCTTGCGGTCATGGCGTTGGCGCCGCAGCCTTTCGTTTCATCGGGCGCGCAAATGAGTGTCCAATCCTTATTGAGGGCGTGGAATACGTTATCGTTTATTTCGTAGGGGGAGATTTCTTTAAATGACATACAGACACCTGCCTTTTTTCTTTTTACGTATTATATGCAAAATTTCCGTTGCGCGTATCAGTTTCCGATAATTTTTTTCATTTCGCTCAGGCGCGCGCCGGCGGAGGTTGCTATTACGTTGTTGATAAAGAGAATATCGTTGGCGTTCTTTTCAAGCGCAAAGTCACAAAGATCGCCGTAAAAATGACGGTAATCGATAACGTAAACGTATTCGTACGAATCCACGAGGAAGGGTATGAACGCGTTGCCGAAGGATTCCTTTACGACTACGATAGTGGATCCGTTATTAATTTTGGGGTTGTGGATTTCAATGATCGGTTGGTCACCGCCCGTGAAGCATAAATATTTGTTTGAGGTGCTGAGCTGCGAGAAAACGATCCTGTAATCACGGTTTGTAACCTTGCCGTTTCCGTCGTACAGGGTGGCGCTATTTGTTCCTGTGGGGATAAACGCCTCGACGTAGTCGGGATTGTTTGCGAGATTTTCGTTCTTTGTGTGGTTATAGAGTGTGCCGAGGAAGCCGTCGTGCTGCACGCGCTTATACGAGGAGAGGGGTGTTGGAGTTATTCCCGCACTCTTGCAGAATGCTTCATACGCGTAGTATGCTCCGCGTGCTGTCCAATGGTGGTCTGTTCGGAAATAAAGGTATTCGTCGCGGTGCTTCATCATGCTCGTGCAGATATCTACTGTCTTAACTCCTGTATTTTCAAAGCCCGAGTACATGTAGTCGATAGCATCCGAGCAGTCGGACGCGCCGAGTCCCGATATAACGTCGTCCCCAAGATGGAATTCGTACGAGAGGGGAACTATCATATCGTACACGTTGACCTTACCTCCGAGCTTGTTTTTTACCTTGGATACGAGCTGAACGTACGCCTCGGAGTTTTTCTTGTTGAAGTAATAAAGCTCGTACGCGGTGTCGCCTACACAGTAGAAGCCCTCGATAGTCTCGCCGCCCGCGCCCTCGTTGGCGTCAAGCTCGATATCGACGTCCGCATCGACGTCGACCTTGTCCATAGGTCTTCCTGTATCGATCTCGTCGGCGTCACCTTCGCTTTCGGCTCTCTCGTTTGAGATGATACCGTAAAGGTTGTGAATGTCGTCGTTTGCCTTGATCATTCCTTCGCGAGTCGGAAAGGTGTCGGAGAACCAGAGCGAGATCTGACTTGTGTATTCGCCCGAGACAAAGGATTCCCACGTAAATTCGGGAAATTTTGTAAGCGTTCGGTTTTCACTTTCGGATTCTGTGGGGCGGGCGAACCAAAGCGCGCCGATAATAAAGAAAACGATAAGTGTCAAGCTTGAGAGGAGAATTCCGCCAAGCATTATAAGCTGTTTGATTTTCGTCTGATTTTTATTCATGTTATTTACCCCCTTAGAATTGGAAATAGAGGAAGGGGTTGTAGGTGTCGCCCGCGAGCGCGAATGCCGAGAGGATGATAAGGATCATAGGGCATATCGCCTGAATGGCGGTTGACGCATAGGAGCCGTATTTTGTGCGGCAGAGAAGCGAGTTGATCTTCGGGATCACAGGCGTGCATGCAATAGCGCACAAAACGATAAAGAAGACGTTTTCCGTCAGCTTCAAGGTCGTCGCGGTGTTTGTAAAGGGATTTGTAAACATTGATGCAAGCGCAGTTCCGAGAAGCGAGAGATCCTCGAACTTGAAGAGCATCCAACCGAAGAACACTATTATGAGCGTTAAAAGGATTCGGGGGAGCTTTTCCCACAAGGGAGGATTCTTTCGGGGCTTTATTATAAACTTTTCGAGGATCAGGAAGAGGAAGTAGTAAAGTCCCCAGAGAAGATAATTCCAGGAAGCGCCGTGCCAGAAGCCCGTTAGCGCCCACACGCAGAGGAGGTTCAGAATCTGACGGGGAATACCTACTCGGTTGCCGCCGAGGGGAATGTAAACGTAGTCACGGAAGAAGCTTGAGAGGGAGATATGCCATCTTCTCCAGAAATCCTTGATGGTAGTCGCGCTGTAGGGATCGTTGAAGTTCTGCATCAGGCGAATTCCCATGATGCGGGCGCAGCCGATTGCGATATCGGTATATCCCGAAAAGTCGCAGTAGATCTGCACGGCAAAGAGCAGAGTTGCCACAAGAACGGTAAAGCCGTTCACCAGATTACCGTCAATGGAATCCGCATTGTTGTATACGGCATTGACGAAGGGCGAGATCTGGTCGGCAACCGCGATCTTCTTGAAGAATCCGACCATCATAAACTTCAGACCGATAACGGTATCGTTGGCGTTGAAGGGATTCTTCTTGCGGAGAGCGGGAAGAAGATTCTCAGGACGCTCGATAGGACCTGCAACCAGCTGAGGGAAGAAGGTAACGTAAAGAGCGTAGTAGAAGAAATTCTTCTCACTGGGCACACC
>JAZQWL010000038.1:0-3679 GCA_045632305.1 Eubacteriales bacterium
GGGAGCAACGCCCACAGCTTCGCCGATTATCTTTATTTCTGCAATATCCTCAGCAGTCAATTCATTAAGCCACTCACATCTTGTCAGATTACGCAGAGGAATAGTGGTGTCTACGAGGGGTGGGGAATCCTCGTTCATATCATATCCGCAAGAATCCTCGTCGCATTTTCCATCACCGTTGCCATCAAAGTGTTGTGCAAAGTTAGGCGGAGTCATGCAACCGCAGGTATAAGACCAACCATGACCTATATTATCGTGATTGTATGCATAGGTATGCTCGTGTTCGGACATATCATATCCGCAAGCATCGCAGATGAGATCAATATCTTCATCGTAATGCGGTACAGCTCCGTGGTCGTGGGGGCATTCGTACGTATAGTTTTCAAAATGTCCTGCTTAGCCGGCGGGAACATAGGTAATAGTATGCTCGTGGTGATGCAGATTACCGTGAACGGCTTTTAGCGCATCCTCGGTAAAGGCAATAATAATTTCACCCTTTACGGGGCTTAAACTTCCAAAGGAAATTTCAATTTTATCACCCTCAAGGTAGCCACCGGAGCCGGTTATTGGCATTTCATCATCCGCTGTAAATTCATCCAGCGACTGAGTCACACCCAGGACATTGTCCTTATAGCTGATACCTAAAGCACCCACTTCAAGGTTTACTTGATAATAGATAGCGCCGTCGCCAAGACCTGTGCGCGTGAGTTCAAATGTAGCGCTTTCTCTCACGGGAAAACCATCAAATGTGAAAACAGCGCAGTTTTCATATTCTTTTACGGTAACACCCTTGTCTTTTTCAAACAATTCGCAAGCTGTAAGACAGCATAAGCATAATATCGCTGTCAAGCACAAAGATATTAACTTTTTCATTTTTAACCTCCTGTGGTTTGTTCTCCCGACCAAATAATCGTTGCGTTGCATCCATTGAAAGCTTCACTACCGAATGGATTTGCGGAATATTTTGTAAACTCGATTACCTGATCTTCTGTCCAACCGTAAAATGCGTTAGAGCCTAACTCTTCAAGATATGCAGGTATTACCAGCTTTTCAATTGAAGTGCACATATAAAAAGCTTCATCGCCTATCGTATCAAGATTTGCAGTTAATTCTACGCCTTGTAAACTTGTGCAATTATAGAAGGTGCGGTTACCAATATCATAAATGCTTTCGCCATCCCTCATTTCGATAGTTTCAAGCAAGGTACAACCGTTAAACAAATCGTCAGATAAATAATTAACCGGAATATTTTTTACCGATTCTATTTCTGTATGTTCCATAAATAATCCAGATGCAAGACCGTTAATATGGCAACTGCCGTATGCTCCTCTATCAAATCCTTCATACCAAGCCGGAACTATAACATTACTCGCATTTCCATCATAATCACTTATATTCCAATGTGCAAAATAACCCATTGTGCTTATTTCAAAGTCAAAACCGAGTGTTGTCCAAATAGCGTAAAGCTCTACAGTATCACCATTTTTTACGCTTGAGGGGAGATTGAAGGTAAGGTTATCTATTTGAGTTCCATATTTCTTTCCTTCAGGATCAAGTCCCCACGCAACACATTCGTATCCTTCTTTTGTGAATGTGCATTTGGGAAGCCAGCCATCATCACCCGACTCAACAACGTAGTCATCCATTTCACCCTCGCCACCGTTAGCGTTGAAATGAATGGTGTATGTTCTATCGGCTTTGAGTCCTATCAGCCACTCAACCACTCCGCAGGAAGTCAATGAAAACAACATTACGATGATAATAACAAGTGCCAATGCTTTCTTCATGCTCGTCACCTCCACATTATTCGGTTTTGCCCAACTGCATTTCAAGTGTTGCAATTTGCGTAATGTTTTCCTCGGCGTCAAGATATACAACCTCGTCGCCCGAAAGGTCAACAAGCATCACGTGGAAACAGTCTGTCAGTCCTTTTTGTTCAAGGATTCTTTTCATCTCTGGAATTGTAACGACCTGCAAGGCGCGTATTTCCTCGTCGGTTTTCATTCTATTTGTACCTTCTGTGCCACCGCATTTCCATTCGTCGCCGTCCTGCCAACAGTAAATCTCAATGCCTTTCATCGGATCTTCGCTGATATCGGGCAATCCGGGATAGATGGGAGTGGAGCAAGCAGAGAGCGAAAATAAGGTCAGCATACACAATACTAACGCTATAAATTTCTTCATTCTCGTTACCTCCTTTTACTCGGTTTCTATGCTCTTCTCGTATAAGATGTAGTAATCGTAAACAGTAAATTTTGCGGTCCCAGTGTGGTCAACACCTTCGATTTTATCTATCAGATAGCTTTGATTGATAGTTGTTTGAATATTGACTTGGTCGTTCTTTACCATCGAAGTAATCTTACCGTCATGCACTATACTGTATTCAGCGCGGTATTTTATCTCGGTATAAACTACCGTTCCGGGCAACTCCTTCAGCTCGGCGTGTCCTTCGAGAAGCATAATATTTTCATCTTTTGTAGACTCGTCAACCGTCTGCGAAATGTCAAAATAGTCTGTCACATCGTCGCCGTAACAGTTGTAAATGACTTCGTAACGGTCAGAGGTGGAATAAAAGAGGATTTTTCTTTCTTCGGGTGTGCCTTCGTCTTGAAGGTAGTATAAATCACAAACGACCTTGCCATCTTCCTTGTAAAACTCTTCCACAACGTAGCTATAATACGATTTCATACGCCGTCTTGTTAAACGCTCACCCGAATAACAGAAGCCAGAAGGATTACCACCCTTGAATTCTTCCAAAAATCTTCTCATTTCGTGCCAATTTGATGGAACGTCAAATAGCGAGTCGGTAATCTCGGTGGGTGATACGTCAAAGGTATAATCTGATGCGCCAATCGTATCGGCAACCTTGGCATCCTTATGTATATTGGTGTTGTAATAGACGAATTTCATAGAGCCGTCGGCACACTCACCGAGGGCAATATAGCAGAGGAAAATAGAGTACCTGCCTTGTATATCGTGATTTCCGTTCTTGCCTGCGAAGGCTTGCATAGCTACCTCGATGTTATCACCGTTCACAAACTCGGTACTGAACTGATCTCTGTATGAGCTGCCGTAAAATTCAAGTGTGAATACACCTTCGGCATCATACGTAGCTTCGCCCATAATCTCCGTGCCGGTAAATATCCACTCGGTAACACCGTATTTTTCTTTTGCGACCTCCAAGATTTCGTTTTCGGTGTATTCCGCCATGTCGGGATGGGTGGTAAAGTCACCGAACAGAAAACATGAGGACAGCGTGAACGTGGTTAAAACAATGAGCAGTAAGAGAAATATTTTCTTCATATCGGTATCCTCCTTTTCACGCTCGATATAGCCGAGCATATCACGTTGCATCAGCAACATATCACGCACCGAAGGTGCATATCACTCTTCCGAAAGGAAGAATATCACGTTTCGCAGTGCGAAACATATTTAGTCCTCGCTCGTATTTTCGTAATGCCAACAAAAACCGTCAAGACGCAACCTCTCGTAATGTCCGTCGAGGTTGTCGGGATCACCCTTGAAATGGTCGCAAGTAACACATTTTTCTCTTATCACTTCACGGAGTCTGCGCTCGTATTCAATGCGAAGCATCACCTTGCCGTTTATTTCCTCGATGATAGTCACCTGCAACGGATTTACGTAAACGGTCTTTTGCTCTTCTTCGATAAAATACGGA
>JAZQWL010000039.1:0-19195 GCA_045632305.1 Eubacteriales bacterium
TTGTTGCTTCAAGTCCGTTTGTAAGTCTTACTCTTGCGATCTTACGAAGAGCGGAGTTAGGCTTCTTAGGGCTTGTTGTAGATACCTTTGTGCATACGCCTCTCTTCTGAGGTGCAGGCTGATCTGTAGACTTGTTTGTCAGTGTGTTAAAGCCCTTCTGAAGTACGGGGGCCTTAGACTTGTAAATCTTATCCTGACGACCCTGTCTTACAAGCTGATTAAAGGTTGGCATTCTTCCTTGTTTCCTCCTTCTTTTAAAGATTAGAACGTTTATATCACAGGCGCATAACCGACTTTTGACAGTCGTTTATACGTTTCTGCCTTAAAAATGCACAAAATACCCCCTTAGGGCAATTTGCGTACGGATTTATTATAGCATTGACATTAAATTTTGTCAATAGACAAGTCAAATCAATTGAAAATTCTCTGTATTGCACAAAAATATATAGCTTGAGTATCAATATTTTGTGAAAAATATCCCTCGCAATTATTTTTGCGAGGGATATTAATTGTTATTTTGTTAAAATTGTTTGGTAATTTTGTACAAATTACTCTTCAACAACCGCGGATACAACGCTTACAGACTCATTTTCGTCGTCGGAAACGTCGGGGGCAATCTGCTCCTCTTCGTTTGCGCGCTTAACGTCAATGTTCTTGTAGCAGCTCATACCTGTACCTGCGGGAATGAGCTTACCGATAATAACGTTTTCCTTAAGACCAAGGAGGTTATCAACCTTACCTCTGATAGCCGCTTCTGTAAGAACCTTAGTTGTTTCCTGGAAGGAAGCTGCGGAGAGGAATGATTCTGTCTGGAGGGACGCCTTGGTAATACCGAGGAGAACGTCGTCGCCAACAGCCGCCTTGAGCATATCTTCGCCCGCTTCAACTCTTGCCGCGATCTTGTTGTTTTCTTCTTCAAGTACGGAAGCGTCAACAAGCTCACCTGCAAGGAGGTCGGTGTCACCGTTGTCAAGAATTCTCTTCTTACGAGTCATCTGACGAGCGATGATTTCAATATGCTTATCGTTTACGTTACAGGACTGAGAACGGTAAACCTTCTGAATTTCCTTGATGATGTACTCGTATACCGCGTCGAGCTTGAGGATTCTCAAGATGTCCGCAGGAGACTTGCTACCTTCTGTGAGCGCGTCACCGAGAGATACGTGGTCGCCGTCATTAACCGCGAGCTTCACGCCGTAAGGAACTTCATACTTCTTGTATTCTGCAGTTGTAAATTCACCTGTCTTATCGGGAGTGATGGAGATATTGTTCATACCGGGCTTGTCGCCGGGAAGGATATGAACAGTACCTGCCTGCTCTGCCATGATTGCTGCCTTCTTGGGCTGACGTGCTTCAAAGAGCTCTTCAACTCTGGGAAGACCCTGTGTAATATCGCTACCAGCGACACCACCGGAGTGGAAGGTTCTCATCGTAAGCTGTGTACCGGGTTCACCGATGGACTGAGCTGCGATAATACCAACCGCTTCACCGATATTTACAGTCTTGCCGGATGCGAGGTCCGCACCGTAGCAGTGAGCGCAAATACCGTTCTTAGCGTGACACTGAATAACTGTTCTGATATATACCTTATCGATGCCTGCGGCAGTAATTGCCTTTGCCATCTCGTCGGTGATCATTACGTCATCATCCGCAATAACCGTTCCGTCGGGAGCAACCACAGGACCCATTGTATATCTACCAACGATTCTGTCTGCCAAGGGCTCGAGAACGTTCTTATCGTCCATGATGTCGTTAACCCATGCGCCCTTTGTTGTATCACACTTTTCTTCTCTGATGATGATTTCCTGAGCAACGTCAACAAGACGACGTGTAAGGTAACCGGAGTCAGCAGTACGAAGAGCTGTATCGGAGAGGGACTTACGGGAGGAACGAGCACCCATGAAGTATTCTGTGATGTTAAGACCTTCACGGAAGTTGGACTTGATCGGGATTTCCATTGTCTTACCTGTAGCGGAGAACATAAGACCACGCATACCTGCAAGCTGACGCATCTGTGTCATAGAACCACGGGCACCGGAGTCCGCCATGATCTTGATCGGGTTGTAGGTAGAGAAGCCCGCGTCGAGAGCGCCTGTAACCTTATTTGTTGTTTCATCCCAGATCTTAATAACGCTTGTGTATCTTTCTTCTTCGGAAAGCTCACCGCGAAGGAAGTGCTTGTAAACCTTGTCAACGTCCTTCTGCGCCTTCGTAAGGAAGCCCTGCTTTTCTTCGGGGATGGTCATATCGTATACGGAAATGGAGAAGGAAGCTCTTGTGGAGTACTTGTAACCCATTGCCTTGATATCGTCAAGCATGTTAGCGCAGACAGCAAAGCCGTGATGCTTGATACATGCGTCGATAATCTGACCGAGCTGCTTCTTCTTTGTTACGAAGTCAATTTCAAGCTTGAATTCGTTGCCGGGAACAGATCTGTCAACGAAGCCGAGATCCTGAGGAATGGGCTGGTTGAAGATAAGTCTACCGAGAGTTGTTTCAATAACAGCACTCTTCTCTACGCCGTCGATTTCCTTAGTAACTCTTACCTTGATTACGGAGTGGAGTCCGATAAGCTTGTTTTCGTAAGCCATAACAGCTTCGTCAAAGTTACGGAACATCTTACCCTCACCGGGCTCACCGGGCTTCATCATTGTAAGGTAGTAGGAACCGAGGATCATGTCCTGAGAAGGTGTTGCAACTGCACGACCGTCCATGGGCTTGAGAAGGTTGTTGGCAGAGAGCATAAGGAATCTCGCCTCGGCCTGCGCCTCGGAGGAAAGCGGTACGTGAACAGGCATCTGGTCACCGTCGAAGTCGGCGTTAAACGCTGTACATACGAGAGGATGGAGCTTGATAGCTCTACCGTCAACGAGTACGGGCTCGAATGCCTGAATAGAAAGTCTATGAAGTGTAGGCGCACGGTTAAGAAGCCCGGGATGCTCCTTGATTACGTTCTCGAGCGCATCCCAAACGTCGGGATGGATTCTCTCGATCTTCTTCTGCGCGTCCTTTACGTTTGTTGCCTTACCCATCTCACAGAGGCGCTTAACCACGAAGGGCTTAAAGAGCTCGAGAGCCATTTCACGGGGAAGACCGCACTGATAGATCTTAAGGGAAGGACCAACTACGATAACCGAACGACCGGAGTAGTCAACTCGCTTACCGAGAAGGTTCTGACGAAAACGTCCCTGCTTACCGCGAAGCATTTCAGAGAGGGACTTGAGGGGACGGTTGGAAGGACCTGTTACGGGCTTTCCGCGGCGTCCGTTATCGATGAGCGCGTCAACAGCTTCCTGAAGCATTCTCTTTTCGTTTCTGATAACGATCTCGGGAGTTCTGATCTCGAGGAGCTTCTTTAAGCGGTTGTTACGGCTGATTACTCGTCTGTAAAGCTCGTTGAGGTCGGAGGATGCAAAGCGTCCGCCGTCAAGCTGAGTCATAGGACGAATATCGGGAGGAAGGACGGGAAGGATGTCGAGGACCATCCACTCGAGCTTGTTGCCGCTCTTTCTGAATGCCTCGATAACCTCGAGTCTCTTAATAAGTCTTGTCTTTTTCTGTCCGGTTGCAGTGATAAGCTCGTTCTTGAGCTCGTAAGCAAGCTCTTCAACGTTGATCTTGGAAAGAAGCTCCTTGATAGCTTCAGCACCCATTCCTACACGGAACTGGTCCTCGAAGATCTCGCGATATTCAAGGTACTGCTTTTCCGTAAGTACCGTACCGGGCTTAAGGTTTGTTGCGGGGTCTGCTTCAAGCACCACGTTCTCGGCATAATAGAGTACCTGCTCAAGCTCCTTGGGGGACATATTGAGTACGAGCGCCATTCTGGAAGGAATTGCCTTGAAGTACCAGATGTGTGACACGGGAGCTGCGAGGTCGATATGACCCATTCTCTCACGTCTTACCTTCTTTGTTGTAACGTCAACACCGCACTTCTCGCACTTGTGTACTTCCTTTGTGTGCGCGTTCTTGTACTTACCGCACATACAAGCGCCGTCCTTTGTAGGACCAAAGATGCGCTCGCAGAAAAGTCCGCCAACTTCAGCTTTAAGGGTTCTGTAGTTTATGGTTTCGGGCTTGTAAACCTCACCGTAAGACCACTCTCTTATCATTTCCGGAGATGCCAAACCAATTTTTATAGATGAAAATTCATTACGTTCCACAGCGGTTCTCCTAACTATATTTTACAAATTACGTTTTTGGGCTGTGCCTTATTCAAGGTCGCCAAAATCATCATCGGCATATGATTCGTCCTCGTACATTTCGATTTCGTCCATCATATCGTCGTTTTCAAGGGGGTTGCCGTTTTCATCCTCAAAGAGGAAGGAGCGGCGAAGCTCATCGTCGTCTGCGTGAATGGACTCGTCACCGAGATCGATATCATCGCGCTTACCGGAGTAAGGAGATACCTCATCGTCAACACAAAGTGTGGAGAGCTTGATTTCCTCACCGTTCTTGTCAAGAACGCGGATGTCAAGAGCCAATGCCTGAAGCTCCTTAACGAGTACCTTGAAGGATTCGGGTACGCCGGGAGTAGGAATGTTCTGTCCCTTGATAATTGCCTCGTATGCCTTACGACGACCGTTAATATCGTCGGACTTAACTGTAAGGATTTCCTGAAGTGTATATGCCGCGCCGTAAGCTTCAAGCGCCCAAACTTCCATTTCACCGAATCTCTGACCACCGAACTGTGCCTTACCACCGAGCGGCTGCTGAGTAACGAGGGAGTACGGGCCGTTAGAACGAGCGTGGATCTTATCGTCAACCAAGTGATGCAGCTTGAGATAGTACATGATACCAACTGTTACGGGGTTGTCGAAGGGCTCACCTGTTCTACCGTCGTAGAGAACCTGCTTACCGTCAAATACCTTAAGCTTTCTCTGGAGTCTGAGGCCTTCGCGATATTCAACGTCTGCCTTTTCTTCCGCTGTAAGCTTTCTGTATGTCTTATTACCTTCTTCGTCAAGGATTTCCTCAAAGAGATCCTTGCCTTCGGGATTTTCATTTGCAAAGAGATCACGGCTGTAGCCCGCCATACGCAAGCATTCAGCGATATCTCTTTCGTTCGCGCCGTCAAATACGGGAGTCATGATCTTCCAACCGAGCTTTCTGGACGCGATACCAAGGTGTACCTCAAGAACCTGACCGATGTTCATACGGGAAGGAACGCCGAGGGGGTTAAGAACGATATCAAGAGGAGTACCGTCGGAGAGGAAGGGCATGTCTTCGGGAGGAAGGATTCTGGAAACGACACCCTTATTACCGTGACGGCCCGCCATCTTGTCGCCGACAGAGATCTTTCTCTTCTGCGCGATATAGAGCTTAACTACCTTGTTTACACCTGCGGGAAGATCGTCACCTGCATCCTGGGAGAATACGCGAACGTCAACTACGACACCGCTCTCACCGTGAGGAACACGGAGGGATGTGTCTCTTACTTCTCTCGCCTTTTCACCGAAAATAGCGCGGAGAAGACGTTCTTCAGCTGTGAGCTCTGTTTCACCCTTGGGTGTGATCTTACCTACGAGAATGTCACCCGCGCGAACCTCAGTACCGCGCTTGATGATACCTTCCGCGTTAAGATCCTTAAGAGCATCCTCACCAACGTTGGGAATTTCTCTTGTAATTTCTTCCGGACCGAGCTTTGTATCTCTCGCTTCGTGTGTATATTCTTCAATATGAATAGATGTATAAACGTCATCTCTTACGAGGCGTTCGTTAAGAAGAACCGCGTCCTCGTAGTTATAACCTTCCCAGGTCATAAATCCGATAAGAGCGTTCTTACCGAGAGCAACTTCACCGTTAGCTGTTGCAGGACCGTCCGCGATAACCTCACCCGCCTCGATCTGCTGACCGCGCTTTACGATGGGCTTCTGGTTTACGCAGTTGGACTGGTTACTTCTCTTGAACTTAACAAGAGTATAAACGTCCTTGTGGCCGTCCTCTCTTACGATCGTAATGCTGTTAGCGTCAACTCTCTCAACCGTACCTGCATGCTTTGCAACTACAACTACGCCGGAGTCAACCGCTGCCTTGTATTCCATACCTGTACCAACGATAGGAGAGTCTGTTGTAAGGAGCGGAACTGCCTGCTTCTGCATGTTCGCACCCATGAGCGCTCTGGAGTTATCGTCGTTTTCAAGGAAGGGGATCATAGCTGTCGCTACGGATACAACCATCTTAGGAGATACGTCCATGAAGTCAACGCGGGAAGCATCTGCCAAGATAATTTCAGTCTTGTCTCTAACCGTGATCTTCTGGTTTACGAATCTGCCCTGATCGTCAAGGGGCTCGTTACCCTGAGCAACTACGTAGTTGTCCTCAACGTCAGCTGTCATATATACAACCTCATCAGTTACGATGTGGTCAACTGTGCCGTCCTCATTAGTTACGTGAACGACCTTACGGTAAGGAGCTTCGATGAAGCCGTAGTCACTTACCTTTGCATAAGTTGTAAGGTAGGAAATAAGACCGATGTTAGGACCTTCAGGTGTTTCGATAGGACACATACGGCCGTAATGTGTATAGTGTACGTCTCGAACGTCGAAGGATGCACGGTCTCTGGAAAGACCGCCGGGACCGAGCGCGGAAAGACGTCTCTTGTGAGTAAGCTCAGCGAGAGGGTTGTTCTGGTCCATGAACTGAGAAAGCTGGGAAGAACCGAAGAATTCACGGATAGCTGTTGCCACAGGTCTTGTGTTGATAAGCGCCTGAGGTGTGAGCTTTTCGTTATCCTGAGTTGTCATTCTCTCCTTAATGATCTTGTCCATTCTGGAGAAACCGATTCTCATCTGGTTCTGGAGCTGCTCGCCTACGGAACGAACACGTCTGTTACCGAGGTGGTCGATGTCGTCAACCTTACCTACCTCGTGTGTGAGGTTGAGTATATAGTTAATGGATGCGAAAATATCATCCTTAGTAATATGTCTGGGGCAAAGCTCTGCAATTCTTTCGCGAGCCATCTCCTTGATCGCGTCAACGTCGCCGCCGCAAGCTTCCATGATTTCGAGAAGCACGCTGGTTCTTGCCTTTTCGTTTACGCCGCAATCCTTGAGGTCGAAGCCGAGAAGGTACTCGGGCTCGATTGTGTTGTTGGAGAGCACCTTTACTCTATCGCCGTTTTCAAGCTCAACGTATGCTTCGTTTACAGCCGCGCGTTCAACCGTGAGCGCGTCGTCATAGGAGAGAACGGATCCCGCCTCGAAGATAACCTCGCCTGTGATGGGGCTTACTACGTCCTCTGCGAGCTTGTGTCCTGCAAGACGGCTGTGGATAGC
Source organism: Eubacteriales bacterium (assembly GCA_045632305.1). GTDB lineage: Bacteria > Bacillota > Clostridia > Oscillospirales > CAG-272 > SVTX01. The sequence goes on from JAZQWL010000039.1 coordinate 7,278, forward strand.
CATCTTCTTATCGTACTTATAACGTCCAACGGTTGCAATATCGTATCTCTTGGAGTCAAAGAAATAGTTATTGATAAGAATCTGTGCGGATTCTACGAGCGGGGGCTCACCGGGACGGAGCTTCTTGTAAATTTCCTTGAGGGCTTCAACGCCAACTGTAGTGCCGTTGTTTGCTGCAAGTCCCTCGCATTCATCCTTTTCGAATGTGATCGCAAGGCGGGAGTCCTCACCGAGAAGGGCATAGATATCCTCTCTTGTTTCAACACCGAGCGCACGGATGAACATTGTCATGGGAACCTTACGGTTCTTATCTATACGAACATAGAGACAGCCGGTAGCATCGCTCTCATATTCGAGCCAAGCGCCTCTATAGGGGATAATAGTCGCGGAATAGATCTTGTTACCCGCCTTGTCTATTTCGGATGCATAGTACATACCGGGAGAACGAACGAGCTGAGATACGATTACACGCTCTGCGCCGTTGATAACGAACGTACCCGTTTCGGTCATAAGCGGGAAATCACCAAGATATATGTCGGAGTACTTTACGTCTCCTGTCTGCTTATTTGTAAGTCTAACGTTTACCTTTAAGGGTGCCGCATAGTTTACGTCACGTTCCTTACATTCTTCTATAGGATACTTTGTGTTGTTAGTATCAATAGAATAGGATATAAATTCGATTGACAGATTGCCCGAATAATCCGTAATAGGGGATACGTCGCGCAATACCTCCATAAGACCTTCCTTGAGGAACCAGTCAAAGGACTTTGTCTGAATTTCTACCAGGTTGGGCAGCTCAAGATTGAAGCGAGAACGGGAAAACGACATTCTCGTGTTCTTACCGAGCTTGTGCTCTTTAACATTGACCATTAAATCAATCACTCCATTCAATGAAATTGTTGCCGTATTATGCCGAAAAACATGATATTTTCACAAGTTTTTTCGCCGTATTCGGCTCGCCTGCATATAAGACTCCATAATACAAGCGATTATAATGCAGTTTAGTATTTTATCATATAAAGTCAACTTTGTCAAGGGGGTTTTTAAAAAAAATTTAAATATTTTTCAAAATTCTGACAAAATTTCGAAAAATTTGAACGTCCGCGCACCAAAACTGCGTTTTTTCAATAAACTCGCCCAAAACCGCGCGAAAAAGCGGGCATCCGCAAGGACGCCCGCCTTCAATATTAAAATTTAACTCTTGTAACCTTTACGACCTTAAAGCTTCCGTCAAGCTCAAAAACCGCTCCGTGCGCCTTGATCTCGGTATCCGACACGGTAAATCTCGCGGGCATATGATCCTTCATTCTTGTCAGCGTCGCATCGGCCTCAACTCCGAGCACGCCACCCGTGGGGCCGCACATTCCAAGATCCGTAATATAGCCGCTGCCGCCGGGGAGTATCTGATTGTCCGCGGTCTGCACGTGAGTATGCGTTCCGAATATCATATTGATCCTGCCGTCAAAGTATCGGGCAAGCGCGATCTTTTCGCTCGTCGCCTCCGCATGGATATCAAGAAGAGAAAAATCATACTTCCCTTCCTCCGCTCCGAGTATGCAATCAACCGCATCAAACGGAGAATCGAGCGGATCCATAAATGCCGTTCCCATTACGTTGATGCAGAGCATCTTATATCCGTCGACGTTTACGATATAGCTTCCGTATCCGGGAGCAGTAGACGGATAATTGCAGGGACGGATGATTCTCTCGGGATTATCGTCAAGATAGGAGTACAGCTCTCTTTTTGCGTATGTATGGTTGCCCATAGTCATAAAGTCCACGCCCGCATCGAGAAGCTTGTCCGCATCTTTTGGACAGAGTCCGTGAATATCGCTCGCGTTTTCGGCATTTGCCACGACGAAGTCCACGCCCAAGCTTTTACGAACGCCCCAAAGATTTTTTGATAAATATTCCACCGTGCGAACGCCAACGACGTCGCCAAGCGCCAAAATTTTCATTTTTCTACCTGATTTCTATATATAAATGTAAAAGCTTATTTGCCGACGCAGAATTTTGAGAATATCTCGCTTACTACATCCTCACTTACCGCGCGTCCGTCAAGCTCGGAGAGGCATTGCATAGCCGCCTCGATATCCGAACAGCAAATTTCAAGAGGAAGCCCAAGCTTTACGCCATCGGCTGCAGATCTTACCGCTTCAAGCGCGCTCGTGATCGCCGCATTCTGTCGCGCGTTAACTATCATCGCGTCATTGCCCGTATCGAGATCCTTATCAATATAGATCCTCTCGACAAGCTCGCAAAGTCCGTCATATCCGTCGCCCTTGAGCGCGGAGAGCTTAATACTGTACTCAAACTCGGATGCAAGCGCCTCGTATTCGGGAAGACATGCGATATCGGACTTGTTTATGATCGCGATCTTTACCGCGTCAAGCCCCTTTACGTATTCAACAAGCTCTCGCTCGTCATCCGTCTGCTCTCTCGAGCCGTCGAACACTGCAAGCACAAGCTCCGCTCCCTCTGCCGCCGCTCTCGCTCTGCCGACACCGATCTTTTCAACCGCGTCAGACGTACTGCGGATTCCCGCCGTATCCGAAAGCTTTATCATAACACGACCGAGCTTTACCCTCTCGGAGATAACGTCACGCGTCGTTCCCTCAATATCGGTAACGATCGCGGCGTCCGTGCCGACGAGCATATTATAAAGGGAGGATTTGCCCGCGTTCGTCTTACCGAGAATTACGGTATTGATTCCGCTCATGACCGCTCTACCCGTGCTATAGGTATCAAGAAGGGCCTGAAGCTTCTTCTCGTTTGCGCTAAGGGAGAGGATCATCTCCTCCTCACTCATATCCGCAAGATCCTCGTCGGGGTAATCAATGTGAGCGAAAACCGCCGCAAGCACCGAGCAAAGAGACGTATACACCTCGTTTGTCTTCTCGGAGAGAACACCTCGCATGCCCGCACGGGAGGCGAGCATCTGCTCGTCCGTCTCCGCCTCAAGCAAATTGCCGAGCGCTTCCGCCTCATTAAGACCCATCTTGCCGTTTATAAACGCGCGACGTGTAAATTCTCCTGCCGTCGCATGTCTTGCGCCCGCAGTCAGGCAGGCGGACAAAACGTTCCCTGTTACAAGAACGCCTCCATGACAGCAGATCTCAACCGTATCCTCACCCGTAAACGATTTTGGAGCGCGGAAGATAGTTACAAGACCGTCATCTATCTGTACTGTTTTACCTTCTATAATTTTAAAAATTTTGCCGTGATACGCCACGTTGCTTTTGCATTCGGAGAGCTTTTTTCCGCTCGAAGGGTAAAATACCTGCTCTGCAACCTTAACTGCCCTATCCCCCGAAATTCTGATAAGCGCGACGCCTCCCTTACCGTAAGGAGTGCTTATCGCGGCAATCGTATCAAAAAGATTCATTTTTGCCGTCTTTCTATGAATTTAAATTGATAAAAGCACAGAGGGACTTAAAATAAAGCCCCTCTGTCTTAAAGTAAAAATTACTTCTTTGTTTTTGTATCCTCAAGATAAACAACTATCTTGCGGTTGTTCTCGGAGCCAATGGAATTTGTAGAAACACCCTCGATGTTCTGAATTTCAGAATGAATAATTCTTCTTTCATAAGGGTTCATGGGCTCGAGCATTACGCTCTTCTTGTACTTGATAACCTTGTCAGCCATCTTGCGGGCGAGCTCGCGGAGAGTCTGTTCTCTCTTCGCTCTGTATCCCTCAGCGTCGATCGAGATCTTTACGAAGGGACGCTTCTCACCGTCAACCTTCTTATTAGCGGCAAGGTTTGCAAGGTACTGAATGCTGTCAAGCGTGTCGCCGTGGTGTCCGATAAGAATACCCGCGCCCTCGCCCGTAATGTCGATGAGCTTAGCATCGCCGTCGGTATCCTTCATCTCAACGTTTACGTTGAGTCCCATATCGGCTACAAGTGTCTTTATGAAATTGAGCGCGAGATCTTCTCCCTTTTCTGTGTAAGATGCAGAAATTTTCGCGGGAGTAGAGCCAAGGCCGAGGAAGCCACGCTTAGCTTCTTCGATAACCGTATATTCAATAGCGGACACCGCAGCGCCGAGCTGCTCTGCAGCAGACGCGAGTGCATCCTCTACCGTTTTACCTGTAGTAATTACTTCTCTTTTCACATCTAACCTCTTTTGCGAATATTCGCAATTTATTTTGTCAAATTTTGTGTGACAGGATCATTCCTTGTCCTTTTTGTTCTTTTTGCCTTTTGTTACCTTATCGGATTCGTCCTTCAAGGTCGCGCCGTCCGTCATCGCATTATCGGCGATCTTTTGCGCGGGAGCTTCTTCCTCCTCGGGCTCAGCCGAAAGGTCGAGCTGCTTTTCATTACCGATATAGTTACCGTCCGCGTCGTAGTCCTCGTCGTCGATGTGGTGGAGCGAACGAACAGTTCCCGCTCTCTCGGACTTCTGCACCTTCTTGGGTGTCTTACCCGCAAGCTCCTTCTCCGCCGCGCGGTAATCCTCCTCGGTAAACTGAGGCAAGGGCATCGCCTTACTCATAATTACCTGCTTTACAAAGCCGAGCACGGACTTGAACATCCAGTAAACCGCGATAGCCGCAGGCATAATGAACGTAAAGTAAACCGACATAAGAGGCATCATAATGTCCATCATGTTGTTGGAGCATGCCTGCTGACGGTCATCGGCGTTCTGTGTGGGCTGGTAGGAAAACTTTCTCTGAAGCTTGGTTGTTGCAAAATAAACAACGAACGTAAGCACGGGAATAAGCAAGAACCACCAATAAAGCTTATCCGAAGGATTGAAGCTGGGGATGTATCCCATATTGAACGGGCCAATGCTGAAGTTGGGAGCATGACCGACAACCTCTTCGATCTTGCCCATAACCGCTTCACCGTTGGAGCAGTAGTTGCCGATATCGTTGAAGAACGCGGGATCGCTTCCCCACTTTTCGCTCATACGGCTGAGAAGCTCAATAGAGCCGGTGGACTTGATCGCAATTCCCTTCTCGGCGAAGTATCTTGTCATAAACGTCGTAAAGTCGCCCGAAATGTTCATGATGTACTTGATCGGGTCAGTTACTACGCTATAAAGTACCATAATGATAGGAAGCTGAATAAGAAGAGGGAGACAGCCGGCAAAGGGGCTGTAATTTTCCTTCTGATAAAGCTCCTGGATTTCCTGAGTAATAAGCTGCTGTGTCTTCTGATCGTTTCTTCCGGCGTACTTCTTTCTGATCGCCATTTCCTTAGGGCGAAGCTTCGCCTGCTTTATGGAAGTCTTCTGCTGCTTGATCGAAAAAGGAAGCAGTACGAATTCAATAATGATAGCGAAAATGAGAAGAGCCAAAATGTAGCTCTGCGCGGGCATGATAACAGTGATCCAACGAAGGAACGTACCGATCCACGTAAGAACACCCTTCTGTTCTCCCCACGTAACCTCCTTGTTGTCCTCAAGGTTTACAAGATTGTCCTTGTAATTTTCTCCCGCCCACTGCGAGAGATCACCGTTTGCGGCGGACGCCGCATTGCCACAGCTTGTGAGAATAACACAAAGGGCAAGAAGAACAGCTAAGGCAAGCGCTACTCTGGAAGCAACCTTCAAAAGCTTTTTGTTTGTAAATACCATTTTAAAATAGTCCTTTCTGTGTCTGTTTTCCGGACTCTGTGAGGATCACTCGAGCGGTAGGTCGTATGTAAAAATAAAACCCGTTCTCTTTCTTCCTCGGTCTGTGTCAATTTCTATTCCTCCCGTCCCATTCGGATTCTTCAGTCCCTTGAGCGGTACAGGGTCGTATCCCGCCGCGCAAAACGGCTGGCAACGGCAAAGTCGCAAAAAGGTAAGAAGACTTCCTACAAAAAAGCCACGATATTTATACGCATCAATTGCGTAGGCGGAGCATGTCGGTTTAAATCGACAGCTGGGTCGTTTTTTTAAGGGAGATAAATATTTCTGATAAAAGCGTATGAGAAGTATACATATCCTCTTCATTATTTTTTGTTTTCCGCCGCTCTCTCAAGCATGTCGAGCTTCAAAAAAGCATATTTCAGCTCCTTTGCGATCTCTTGGCTCTTCTTTCCGTCAATTTCGGGCTTTGCCGAAATCACGATAAGATTTCCAACCTTGAGATTCCCCTCAACCGTCGAATACGCGGCTCTTATGATTCTCTTGGCGCGGTTTCTCTGTACCGCCCCTCCGATCTTCTTTGATACAGACAAACCAAGTCGGTTTACGATTATTTTACGCGGATGCTCCTTTTGCAGCTTTTTCGCCTTTAAGTCCTTTAAGACATAAACGCAAACGTATCTGCCGAAAAAGTGCTTTCCCTGTCTGTACGCCTTATTGTAAAGATGATGCTCGCAAATTGCAGGATATTTCATTTAGCATCCTCTCTTTTCTCTTGTGAATTTTCTTTTTGCCATCGCTTCCGTGTGTGTTTTTTCCGATTCTGAATTTTTAATGCTTTTCGTTTTAAGTGTTGCCACCAAAACGGGTAAATATAAAATAAATGAAAAATTGTGCTTTTTTGCCACAGGGCAAACAAAGCAAAAACCCCGACGCCAACAAACAATACGAAGCTGTGCCTCTCTCTTTTTGCTCGGTCATCGGAGGTTTTTATGTTAATTAGTGAGTCAGTCTCTTTCTGCCTTTAGCGCGACGTCTCTTAAGAACAGCTCTGCCGTCTGCAGTTCTCATTCTCTTTCTGAAGCCGTGCTCCTTCTTTCTCTGACGCTTTTTGGGCTGGTAAGTTCTAAGCATTTTGTTGCACCTCCTTAAATGATTATCGGAAGCGTTGGGCAAAGCACCCTGACTTTTCGGGCGCCCATTTACGCTTTTACACAATGACATCGTATATTATACAACACAGAATACGTATTTGTCAAGCATTTTTTTGAAAAAATTTGTTTTTGTGTAAATTCCACCCCGCAAACGAGGAAAATCTTCATTTTTTATAATAATAAATATAAGCGAAGCCCGCCGCACAGCGGCGGGCAAAAGTATTCTTTACATTATCTCGCCCGTGCGGAATTCAAGCGTGCCGTTGAGGTACGCCTCCTCGTCCTCGAGGACTAAAACTATATAAATTTTTAAATCTATTATCCTGAATACTAATCCTCCTTTATTTCAAAATTGCGCTAACAAATTCCTCTATATTAAATAATCCGTAATGTGAAGTCTTTCCGTTTTTATCGGTGTTGCTATATTTATCCGTTTGCATTATTTCAATTAAAGCATCATAATATTCACCAAATTTTTCTTTTAAATCTACATATGTCGTATCCCCATTTTCACGGACTGCGTGCGTCCGCTGAATAATATAAAACTCACCGTCAATTTCAACACACGGCAACGTGATCCATTCGTGATTAAAAATATTAACAGAATGATATATTTCGGACTTGTTTGACGAATTCAAATAAATAAAGGTTTTATCAAAATCTATTGAAGCATTAACGTTTTTACCGTTTTCAAAAAGCGTTTCGTACGTTTGAAAATGCTCCATATAAGGAACCGTGGAATCATCCGACAGAATATCCTTTACAAGCAACGGCTTGTTGATTTGGAACGCCACAACGAACTTTTTGCCGTCATAATATTCCTGAATATCCGTTTCGTTTTCGAATTTTACCCACGTATATTCTGTTACACAGCAAAATTCCCTACCCTCATATTCAGAATACTTATGCGTTGCATTATAATATCCGCATACAAAATAATAATCTTCGGGGTTAAATTGAACCAATAAAGGTTGCTTACCATTTTTGATATCATTAATCTTGATTTCAAATGATGTGGGGGGCATATCATATGCAGTAAGAAGATTTTTTAAATATTCAACTAATGTCGAAATTAGCCCCTCGTTTTCAAATTCAGGTACGCGTTCTTGTGCTATATTGGTTGTGGGCTCTTCACTCGTTGGTTCTTCACTCGTGGGCTCTTCACTTATGGGCTCTTCCGTCGTCGGCTCTTCACTCGTCGGCTCTTCACTCGTCGGCTCTTCACTCGTCGGCTCTTCACTCGTCGGCTCTTCACTCGTCGGCTCTTCACTTGTCGGCTCCTCACTTGTCGGCTCTTCCGTTGTCGGTTCCTCCGTCTCGGGCGCACCATTTGAAAGCGCGTTTATAGATTGACCCTCCTTGGAGTTATCCCCAAGCTCATCGCACGCAACAAAGCAAAGCGCGAGGGCAAAAATTAAGGTTAAAATTAAAATCAATTTTTTCATAACAAAACCGTCCTTTCGCAAAAATTTAATCAAATACTAAAAAAGCGCACAAGTACCACCGCTGTATAGCAGCTCGACTTGTACGCATCAAAAATTAATTTTCAGTTGTTCCCGTTCAAAATGGAAAGAGCAATCTTTATTTTGCGCAAAGCCGAGCTGATTTAAATTATAAAAAATCATAATTGCACCTCCGTTTTTTGTTTGGTATTTTTTACCTGTTATTATTATATCATATTTTCAGTATATTGTCAATATGCAGCAAAATGCTTTTTCCAAACATGTTTCGACAAAAATCGAGTAGATAACACAAAAGCCCGCCGCTGTGCGGCGGGCAATATTTTTATTATCCGTAATAGATCTTATAGCTACCCGCATTAAAATTCCAGTTTGAGCCCTTCTTTACGTAGTTCTCGTTCTTGGAATCCGTCCACTGGGCGCTTGCGCCCTTGAATCTTACCTTTTCAAGCGCGGTACAGCCCATAAGCGCGCTGTCGCCAAGAGTTCTGAGTGTTTTCGCGAATGTGATCTCCTTAAGTCCCGTGCAGAAGCTGAACGCCTGCGAGCCGACCGAGAGGACACCGCTCGACATTGTAATATTAGTTATCGTCTTTTTACCGAGGAACGCGCCCTGATGAACGAATCTCGCGCCGGGCTGGATGGTTATATTGGTAAACTCATCGTTTACGTGCTTATACGCGATAATATAAGGCGCTTCGGCGTTACCGATATAGCCGACGCCGTCCTTTTCTGTGAGATTCAGCATATGACAGCTTGCAAACGCCCAGTCGCCAAGCTCCTCAAGGGATGACGGAACAGTTACGTTTTCAAGAGACACGCAATACTCGAATGCGTGCGCGCCTACTGTCTTTAACGCCTTAGCATTACCAAGATAAAGATCGCGGAGGGCGGAGCAACCGCAGAATGCGTATTCACCGATAAATTCGAGAGCCGCGCCCTCGGGAATATTAACGGTCTCAAGACCGTTGCAGTTATAGAAGGCATGCTCGCCGATCTTCAACGTCGACTGCGAGAGAGTAACGCTCTTGAGCGCAAAACATTCGTAGAACGCGCCGACGCCGATGCTCTTTACGTTATCAAGATTGATATTTTCAAGCGCCGAGCAGGAGAAGAACACTCTGTCTGCAAGCTCGGTAAGCGTTGCGGGAATATTTACGGACAAAAGCGACTTATTTGAAGAGAACGCGGAATGTCCCACACTCTTTACACTTGCGGGAAGCGTCAGCTCAGAGATAGCAGCGCCAGAGAAGGCGGAGATGCCGATGCTCTCGACCTTATCGCCAAAATTCACCGATACAAGAGACGCGCAATTCTTAAACGCGCCGTCACCGATGCTCTTAACACCCGAGAGATCAAGCGTTGTAATACCTGCGCCCGCGTAAGCGTAATTTGACACTTCTTCGGAGCTAAGAGCAAGCTCTTCGATCTTATTTCCGCCTTCGTAAAGCTCCGCTCCGCAAGATAAAGGATTTGCATATTCGTTGGCAAAGGTCGCATCCGCAAAGCTGCGGGCATCCTCAAGCTCGACCTTATTTAAGGAGGCACAGAGCTCAAAGGCGTTAAGTCCAAAGCTCTTCACCGTCGGGGGAACGGAAACAGATTCAATATTAGTTCCTCTGAAAGCTCCCTCACCTACCGAGACGACCTTCTTGCCTTTATATTCCGCAGGGATCTTTACGTCCGTAGCGTCACGGTCTGCAAGTCCTGTGACCTCAAGTCCTCCCTTTACGGATCTGTATTCCAACGTACCGTCATTTTTAGTGCAGGATGAGAGCATAGCGGCTATCACGATCACCAAAAATGAGGCCAAAATAATTCTTCTTACAATTTTACTCATATTTGTTACCTTTATTTTAAAAATTACACATTAATCATAGCACAAAAAGGGCGTTTTGTCAACAAGATAAACACCGACAAAAATCAAATGTTTGTTCTATACAGTTTTAACGAAAATAAAATTTCCAAAATGCATGTCGTAGTCGCAGAAAAATCGTGAAAATCTACGTTTTACACAAAAATTGCCATGTTTTTTGACACTTTTTATACCAAAACTAAAAATGGAGTTTTCCACAGATTTTTTGTGGAAAACTCCTTCTTTTGTGTTGAAAACTCGCCAAATGCCCATAAATCAAGGGTTTTGAGTGTTGAAAACCCTGTTGAAAGTGTGGAAAAGTACACCCGTTCGTTTCATTGTCATTTTACACAATAACGTTTTTGAAAATTTTTATGTCGTATTGATAACGTCACATTGAACAAATCAACTTTTCGAGTGCAAGATAACCGTCAGAGCCCGATTTTATCTCGAGATCCGCCTTCTTACAAAGGGTTAACAATCTGCGCGGATTGCGGACCGAGGACGCAGATTTCGCATGGATCGACACCGTGTACTCGTGTATGCCCAAAACCTTCGCGATCTCGCCAAGCGTAAGCCCGTCAGAGAGCAGGAGCGACACCGAAACGATATTGTAAACCGTTCTCGAAATCTCGCCCATAACGATAATGGGGTCAAGCTTTTTTCTCTTCATATCAAGCAGAATATTCAGCGCCGCATCCTTCTGCATGCCGCATATCGCGTTTGCAAATGCGAACGAATCGTATTCCGTGGAATTCACACCGACCGTCTTGACGTCATCGACACTTACGGTATTTCTTCCCTGCGAGAGCGCGTAAAATGAGATTTTTCTTATTTCCTCGGAGAGCGTAAACATATCTCTGCCGCAATACTGCACCGTGAACGCCGAAACGTTGCCGTCCGCCATCGCTCCGTTATGCTCGTAATGCTTCTGTGCCCACGCGGCAAGGCGTGCGGGAGAATTTTTTTCAAAGCGCACGGGAGTCGCAACCTCGGACAGCTTGGTCAGGGTGGACGACGGTCTGGGCTTTTTCGAATCCAGCGTACCCTCGTCGAATCTGTCCGCAGAGACGGAAATTATAACGGTATTGAAATCGTACTCTTCAAGCGTGGAAAGAGCGGAGACGAGCGCATCAAGCTCCGTGGGCTTCATGGAAATAAAATCAAGCCCCGTTATCAAAATAAGCTTCCGCTCGGTCATCATGGGAGGAGCTGCGAGAGCATCGATCAGCGCATCGGGAGAAAACGAGAGCGCGTCGAATTTCATTTCGTTGAACATAGAGAGAGACATATCTCCCACAATGCACTCGCGCGCAAGCTTTATCGCGTGATTTTTCGTATAATCCTCTTCGCCGAAAAACAAATACGCCGAGGCGGGACAGCTTTTGATCTCACGGCGAAAATCCGCTTCCTTTAGTATGTTCACGTCGCAATTACCTCCTTTTTTAGAATTTATACATCAATTATAACATCTAAAGCGCACCTCGTCAAGAGTATTTTTATTTACTATTCTCACTTGACAAAAGGAAAATATTATTATATAATGATAACAGAGACATAGCCCGCACGGGCAGTCCTTGGCCAACCGACGAATTTTAGCGGAGCACCGCGTGGAAGGCCTTGGAAATATTTTGTCGGTCGTCTGGGCAGTATCTACTTTTTTCGCGGTAGGTCTGTCCTTTTTTTCGTTTTTATTAAAAATCAATATAAAAATGCAAAGGAAGAAGAAAAATGAACGTTTACAAGATCAACACACCCGAGGAGCTTATCGCAGGCAACTCCTACGTAGGCCGCGGAATCGTTATCGGTAAGACACCCGACGCAAAGAAGGCGGTTTTCGCTTACTTCATCATGGGCAGAAGCGAA
>JAZQWL010000040.1:0-11522 GCA_045632305.1 Eubacteriales bacterium
GGTTTTACCGTCAAGCCGGGTGGCACCGCAGGAAAGATTTATCATCCTGTCCCAGCAGCATCAATGTCTGGGACGGGATTTTTTTATTCCCTCCCGAAGAAAAGGAGAAAAATTATGTTTAAGGATCAACTCGTTTCCTACTCGGGCATTCAGCCGAGCGGAAATCTCACAATTGGCAACTATCTCGGCGCTCTCAAGAACTTCTCTTCCTATTCCGAGAAGTACAAGACGTTCTACTGCGTAGTTGACTCCCACGCGATCACAGTTCGTCAGAATCCTGCCGAGCTTCGCCGTCGCACTTATGAAACACTCGCACTTTATATGGCGGCAGGTCTCGACCCCGAAAAGAACACACTCTACGTTCAGTCACAGGTGCATGAGCATGCAGAGCTTGCATGGATCCTCAACTGCTTTACAATGTTCGGTGAGCTGTCCCGTATGACACAGTTCAAGGACAAATCAGCACGCCACAGCGACAATATTAATGCGGGACTCTTCACCTACCCCGTGCTTATGGCTGCAGACATTCTTCTCTACCAGACCGACGTAGTTCCCGTAGGCGTCGACCAGAAACAGCACGTTGAGCTTTGCCGCGACATTGCGGAGAGAGTAAACCAGATCTACCCCGATATGTTCACAGTTCCCGAGCCCATTATTTCCACAACGGGCAGAAAGATCATGTCGCTTGCCGATCCCACAAAGAAGATGAGCAAGTCCGACGAGAACACAAACGCCGTTGTATATATTCTTGATGACCGCGATACCATCATCCGCAAGTTCAAGAGAGCCGTTACCGACTCCGAGATGTCCATTAAGTACGGTGAGGGTAAAGACGGTATCAACAACCTTATCAACATTTACGCGTCCTTCACAGGCAAGACCAACGAGGAGATCGAGCGTGAATTTGAGGGCCGTGGCTACGGCGACTTCAAGCTCGCGGTTGGTGAGACATGCGCTGATGCGTTAGCACCCGTTCAGGCAGAATTCAACAGAATCCTCTCGGATAAGGGTATGCTCGAAGCACAGATGAAGCGCGGCGCTGAGGAAGCATCCTACTACGCGCGCAGAACTCTTGGCAAGTTCAAGAAGAAGCTTGGATTTATCGAAACAAAATAAAAAGAAACCCCGCCGTTATTCACGGCGGGGTTATTCTGTTCGTATATTAGCTATTCTGTCGGAGAAGTCATTTCAATATATTAGTCAAATCTTATTCTGTCAATAAACTCTGAAAAAGCATCCGCAGGTATCAGGCCGTAATATTTAACAACATTATTTTCAACCTCACTGTATTTTTCGGGAAGCATCAAATTCTCAACGTCCGATAAATAATAGCCAAGATTTCTTTCAAGATCCTCGTGTATATGCTCGCCATTTGATTGAATATAATCGGTTTGTACCATGATGTGAATCTGTTCTCTGTATTCCATAAAAGGCAGCTTGATAAAATCATTATGAGGTCTGTTTATGCCAAAGAATACGTAATAATCAATCGATGATCTCAAATACATATAATTACCGCTTACCGTCTGAGTGCCCGCTTGATTTACACCGCTGACAAAATGCGTACGATAATAATCAATACTTTCAATACTCGGTAAAAAGGACTCTGATTTTTTCATGCTTTGCGTAAATGAAGCAGAATTCACCTGAAACGCCGCAACAAATTTTTCTCCGTTATAAGTTTCTTCAATTTGAAACGCATCATCAACTCTTATCCATGTATATTTATCAAAGCAACAATAAATACCGTATTCACTTCGGGTGTGTGAAGGATTGAAATAGGCGCACATATAATAACATTCCGAATCATCAAAGCTCACAAAATACGATTGATAACTGCTTTTGATTTTCATTATTTTATCATATGTTAAATCAGTTAAATGAATATTGATCACCATATCTGTCTCATCGACAGACGGCACATCATAATCCACTGCCGGCTCGGTGTTTTCTTCGTAAGAAACCGTTGGCGCTTCGGTTATCACGTCCGACGTAACGTCACTCATCAGATAATAATGTATTGCTTCTATGAGCTGACGCTCATGCTCTTCATCGGATATATTATACGTAATCATCTCACCCGGTACATCCGTCACGACCTCGGAATTATGCGTCGTAAGCGTTTCCCCGAAAATATTATCAGGCGTGTTCTGCGGCTCATCATTTTTTCCCCTGCCAAACGCCACGAAAAGCACCGCTACCGCGCACAAAGCAATCACAGAAATTATGATTATTGTCTTCTTCACCTAAAACACCCCTTTCCTGTATCTATATACGTATTATATCATATTTTTATACCCATGTCAACAATACAAAAGCCGTGGATATCTCCACGGCTTTTAATTATGCTCTCTTCATGGGCTTCAGGGTTTTGGGGTTCAATGCCGCGCAGACGATGCACGCAAGCACGCCCGTCAAAATTGCGTTCGGCAGCATATAGGATGCGTTATAAACGAGCGAATAGATCCACACGTTCATGCCCTCGGGCGCATACGAGCCCCAGAGGATAACGCCCGAAAGAAAGCTCGACACGAATCTTACAAGGCACACTGCAACCGCTCCTACAGTATATCCCACAAGCTTGCGGCTTCCAAACGGCTTTGCAAATACATCTGATATACCGACAATAGTAAACGCGATAACGTAATCGAGCAGGATGCAAAGCACGAGCGCGCCGAAATTATTCGCGGGCGGAACGTAAAATCCGAGCGCCATCTGAAGCAACGAATATGCGAGTCCCACTCCCGCGCCCCATGCAATGCCGCGGCGATAGGAATAGTAAATTATTGGAAGCATGCTTACTGTGATCGTTCCGCCGAAGGGTAACAATGCACTGACGCCCGATATAGCGTTGAGCCACACGCAAAGTAGCTCTAAAACATAGGCGGACGCGATTACGAGCGCGCCCTCGGTGAGGCAAAGCAGTCTTGTTTTGCTTGTTTGTTTCATTTCTTTTCTCCTTTGAGATAATAAAAAATTCACCCGCAGAAAAATCTCGACGGATGAATTTTTATTACGCCCAAATGAGCTATATAGCTTAAAAATAAATCTTCCTACGCCGGTATTATCCGTATCAGGTACAAGGGTTCCAAAAATTTGGTCTCAGCCGTCGATATTATCTCAAGCACCCCCGATTTCTATGCGGTTGTGTACATATTATAAGACATTCAGTCGGATTTGTCAATACCTTATTTCCAATAATCGAAATTAATTCCGATAAATTTAATAGACTCGCACTTGGCGAGGTTTTCCTCGATAACAGTCATATTATCAAGAATGTCGCGATACTTTTCCTTGAACACCTCGGTCATGATCGTGGCGGTGAAATTATCAAACCAAACCGCCTTGTCGCTATCCGAAAACGCGCCGCTATCAAGGGGATATTTCATAACCACATGATAACCCTCGTCGCTCTCGACGATAGCACGCTCGCCCGCGGTCATTGTGCCAAGACGCGAGAGGATCTTATTCAAATAGTCGGCCTCGTAATATCCGCTGCTTGCAAGCGCCGAAAGATAATAGCCGTCGGGATTCTGCTCTGCACTGTCGGAGGCGTCGTTGAATTTCTCCATTTCCGCCTCAAACGCGGCAAAATTATCTCGGCTTACGGAATTCATGATTTCCTGCGCCAAAGCATATCTTTCCGCCATTTGCGCCTCGCTATAATAAACCTTCTTGGCTACGCCGTCCTCCATGACGGGGTGACGAACGCCATTTTCCTTATCGTACAAGGGCTTATCGAGTATTGCCTCTCCGTTTTCATCCTTTTCAAAATAGATCTTTTCCTGATACTCGTCACGAATATACATCTGATCCTTGTCAAAACCAACCACGCCGTTTTTCGTATCGTAAAGCGGCTTTGCAGAATCTCCCGAGAAATAGATCTCGCAGCCGAACGCGTCCTTTTCATACTCGTAATAGTATTTGGAGACGAGTATCTGCTTGAATCTGTGATAGTATTTTTCGTAATATTCCTTTTTAAGCTCGTCGCTTATCTTGGAGCCGCCGCTACCGAAAAGGTATTCCTGAAAATATTCTGCCTTACCCTTTATGATGAGCGCCTCGCGATAGGATTCAATATCCACGCCGTACGGAGCCAAAATCTGATTGAATTTTTCCTCCGATCCGTCACCGACGTATCCAAGATCGATATAATCCGCGATCTCAGAGTCAATGCTCGCATAATATTCGTCGGGAAGAGTCAGCCCCTCACTGTCAAAAAGATAGACCGAGAGAAGATAGAGCTTGCACGTCTCAAACGTGCGCTCGGTATAATACTCGGCATTCGTCTTACCTAAGACGGGCGACTCGGACTCCCAGAACGCTATCGATCTTACATCGTATCCGCTACGCGCAAGTCCGCCCTTAGTTCTTGAGAGCATAAGACTGTAAAACGCAAGCGGAAGCTTTGAGCCCTTGTATTCAAGCACGGGATCCTTGACCTTATTCTGATTTATACCGATTATCACCGCTATAGCGGTCAACGCGATCGCCACGGCAAGAACCGAAGCGGTTATGATTATAAGCGCCTTGCGGGTCTTTTTATTTGCTCCCGCTCCTTGCGGTATGATCTGTTCCTTGTTTTTCATAAATTTTCTCACTTGACTTTTAATAAAGTATATTTGACGCGATATCCATCATATCGGGAGTTTTCTCAAATTGCTCCTCGTCATAGACGATGCTCGTCTCATATTCCCCGCACTTCTCACGGAAAAGAAGGTCTGTAAGATCGCTGAAGAACATTGAGAAAGCATCCTTATGCTCCTCCTTGCTATACGCGCCAACCTCGTTTGCATACTTATATATGACGTGATAACCGTAATCGGACTCAACGACCGCCATATCTCCTACCTTCATTTCAGAGAGCTTCTCGGCAATATCGTCAAGATATTTCGCCTCGCTCTTCTGATTGAAATAATATGAAGGGCTTACGAAGAGATAACGAAGTCCGCTCTCTCCGTCAAGCTCGCTCTCAGTAATGATCAATTTCTCAAATTCCTCGGCAGTCATAGGTGTGCCCGCGAGCTTATCCGCGCGTTCCTTGAGCTTTGCAAGCTCATCCTTGCCGTAATATTCGAGAACCTTTTCCTTGCCGTTCATCACGTACGAAACAACGCCGTTTACCTTATCGTACGCGATATTACCCTCAGCATCATAATACACGGGATTTCTGTATTTATCCTCAATTGGCTTACCGAATTCGCTCATTTTAGTAGTTCCGTTTACCTTGTCGTACGCGATCTCCTTTTTCTCGGAGTTCACAAAATAAATCGTATTTCCCTGCTCATCGGTCTCGGTCACGTAGTAATAGCCCGCGTAAAATATCTGCTTGAACGCAACGAAGCTTTCATTTAAATACCGCTCCTTGCGCTCCTCGGGTATCTTCTCACCGTTCTCACCAAAGTAGTATTTTTTGAGATACGACATTTTTGCTTCTATAGTGTAAATTTCCTTGAGCATTTTGTAATTTACACCAAACTCGGAAAGCTCGGCATTGAGCGCGGTCTTTGAGCCCGCTCTCTCAACAAGCTTATCCATAAGCTCTTCGATATTATCGACATCCTCATCGGGAAGAGTCAGTCCTTCCTTATCGAAAAGATAATCTGCGACAACGTAGGAATACGCCTCTTCAAGCACCTGTATCTTAACGAACTCTCCGTACGTCATACCGCTCGCAGACACGATCGTATCCCAGAATCCCTTACTGTCAGTTCTATATCCGAGATTTTCAAGAGTTCCCTTCATTCTTGATAACAAAAACTGATAGATATTCGGTGTGAGCGTCTTATCCTCAAGCTCAAGTATCGGCTTTGCCGCGCATGACACGAGCGACAGCGAAAGCATCAGAATTGCCAAAGCAAGACTGACTGCTTTTAAAACAACGTTTTTATTTTTCATAATTTTTCCTCAAAAAAGTATCCTAAACTACATTATACAATAAAATTAGAAAGTTTTCTTTTCTGTTTTTTGTACTGTTTCAAGATATTTTTCAAACATTCTGTTAACAGCAACGAGCGCATTTTCATTTTGGCGGAGCTTCAGTATCGCAAAGGTCTCACCGTTGACACCCATGGACACTCTTATTTTGTCGCCGACGATCTCGTTCATATCGTCCCACATATCAAAATCAAACACCTCGGGATACAGCTTGACCTCACGTCCCGATTGAATGACCTGCTTTATTCCACACTCTATTGCCTGCGCGCGCAAAAGCGCGATTCGAAGAAGATTATCCACCGACTGCGGCATTTCGCCAAAGCGGTCAAGAAGCTCATCGGCAATATCGTCCGCGTCATACTGGCAATTTATAAGCGCAATTCTCTTGTAAAGCGCCATTCTCTGCGCGGAATGAGCAACATAGGTTTCGGGAATATACGCATCAAAATCAATACTTACAACGCATTCCTTCTTCTCTTTAGCGGGCGTTCCCTTTTCCTCGAGAATTGCATCATTGAGAAGCTTGATATACATATCGTAACCGATAGAATCAAGATGCCCGTGCTGCTCGGCACCGAGAAGATTACCCGCGCCGCGAATTTCCATATCACGAAGCGCAATTCTGAAGCCCGCGCCGAATTCGGTATATTCACGGATCGCCTCAAGTCGCTTCTGCGCAATCTCGCTCACCGTCTTATCGCGCGGGAACGTAAAATACGCATAAGCGCGTCGGGATGATCTGCCCACTCGTCCGCGAAGCTGATGAAGCTGGGAAAGACCGAGACGGTGTGCGCTGTCCACAATAAGCGTATTCGCGTTCGGAATATCGATTCCCGTCTCAATGATCGTGGTACATACAAGAATATCAATATCACGGGTGAGCATCTTCGCCCATATATCCTCAAGCTCCTCCTTGTCCATCTTGCCGTGCGCGACAACAACTCTCGCCTCGGGGATAGCCGCGGAGATTTTTGCGGCGACAGTGTTTATGCTCTCAACAAAATTATGCAGATAGAACACCTGACCGCCACGTCGAAGCTCTTTTTTCATGGCTTCATTTATAATGATCTCGTCATATTCAAGCACGTAGGACTGTACGGGAAGTCGATCGCCGGGAGCTTCGTCGAGAATGGAAATATCTCGAATACCGCCCATTGCCATATTAAGTGTTCTCGGAATAGGTGTAGCCGTCAGCGTCAGCACGTCCACGTTACTTGCGATCTGCTTTAATTTTTCCTTCTGAGCCACACCGAATCTCTGCTCCTCGTCAATAATGAGAAGACCGAGATCGTGGAATTTTATGTCCTTTCCGAGAAGTCGGTGAGTACCGATAATGATATCAACGTCACCGCGGGCGAGTCTGTGAAGCGTCTGCTCCTGCTGCTTTGGTGTGCGGAAGCGGGATATCATATCAATATTTACCGCAAAGCTGCGAAGTCGGCTTATAGCCGTCTGATAATGCTGAAGCGCCAAAATCGTCGTAGGAACGAGGATCGCGACCTGCTTGCCCGAGAGCACCGCCTTATAAGCCGCGCGAAACGCGACCTCGGTCTTTCCGTATCCAACGTCACCGCAAAGCAAACGGTCCATTGGTACGGGGAGCATCATATCGTGCTTGATATCATCAATCGCGTCGATCTGGCACTGAGTTTCCTCAAAATCAAACGCCTCCTCGAAGTTCTTTTGCATATCGTTATCGGGATCGAACGCAAAGCCGGGACGCTTCATTCTTTCGGCGTAGAGCTTGATAAGCTCCTTAGCCATTTCCTTGACCGCGCCCTTGACCTTCGCCTTTGCCTTCTTCCAGTTCTCGCCGCCCATCTTTGAGAGCTTAACGAGTCCGTCGTCGGCATGCGCGCCGATATATTTGGAAACGAGGTCGAGCTTCTCTACGGGAATGCAAAGACGATCTGTTCCCGCATACTGAATGTTGATATAGTCACGGCTCACGCCGTCAATGGTAAGCTTTTCAATACCGAGATATTTACCGATACCGTAGGTTTCGTGTACCACGATATCCCCCACCTCAAGCTCGGCATAGGAAAGGATCGCCTGAGCGTCTTGCTTCTTTCTCTTTGCCCGCTTAAGCTTTGCGTTCGCATTTATAGCGTTGGTTTTCGCATCGGTATTAGTGCTTAAAATCACAATTTTCGGAGTAATAAGCTCAAAGGGATACATGTATTCACGCCATTTTATGTAAATGACGTTCTTAGGAATATCGGTTATGCTGACCGGCTTTTTTGCATCCTCACACACCGCGTTGAAATCCGCCTCTTCAAGAAGCTCGCGCAAATTGTGCGCGGACTGCTCGTTTTCCGTCATGATAACAACTCTGTATCTTCCCTTTTGATAGCCAAGAATGTCCTCGCAGAGCAAAGTGAAATTATCAGCGTACGTCACGGGCTGACGGGTGCGGAAGCCGAAAAGTCCCGAAAGGCGGGTATCGGTAGCTCCGTACGCCAGAGAATCCACGTGAAGAGTTACGTTTTTTGCAGAAAAATGATCAAGATGCGCCGCGCTCTTTGAATACTCGGCGTATTTCGGGCTGATAAGTCCGTCGGAGCAGAGGGATTTTATCATCTCCTCCTCATGCCATTTGCTTGATTTAAGACGCTCCTTCACCTTTCCGCTCGAACGGATAATAAAGAGCGTTTTCTCCGTAAAATAATCGAGAAGCGTCTGCTTTTCAGGATAAATGAGCGAAATATATTTGTCTGCGAATTTAATTTCCGCATTGTTTGCACGAAGCGCATTAAGCTCAGCGGAAAGCGCCTGCTTTTTTTCCGTATCCGACGCGCTTTTGATCTCCTTTTCGATCGCGCATACAACCCTTTCCCTTGTGTCCGCATCGATAAGAAGCTCTCTTGCGGGGGCAAGATTTATTGACTTAATGCCCATAATAAGTCTTTGGGTATCAATATCAAAAATGCCCATTCGGTCGATCTCGTCGCCGAAAAATTCAATTCTTACCGCAGCTGATTCCTTATAGCTGACACCGTTATTGTCAACGAAAGTGGAAAGCGGCGGATAAATATCAACAATGCCGCCGCGCAGAGCAAACTGTCCTGCGCCCTCTACCATATCAACGCGTATATATCCCGCATCGACAAGCTTTTTGGCAAGGTCGGACGGATCGATAACCGTGCTGTAATCAATATTTATAATATTTTTCTCAAGTCGTTCTCTCGGGATCGTATAACCGAGCGCGGTTTCAGGGGTTGTAAAAACTATATCGTAAGCCCCGCTGATAATTCCCGACAACACCTTTAACCTCTCATGCTCGTACTCATGGGAGGCAACAATGTTATGAAACGTTAAATCTCGCGCAATATAAAACGCCGCACGAAAGCCGAATTTCTCCATCAGCTGCTGAAGTCGAAGGCATTCCTTCTCCTCGGAGCAAATAAGGAGCGCCGGTAATTTCCGCTCGGATTCCGTGTCCTCAAGAAGCGCCATTACAAGAGAATCGGAAGCTCCCTCACAAAGACCGCCCGCCACGCTCGGCAACGGCGAGACAGAAAAATTCTTTTTTATTACCTTCAGCAGCTCACCGTATTCGGGATCCTGCCGTATTGCATTTGTAAGTATGTTCATAGTCACTTTGATGCTTTTGAATTGCAGATCTGCATAGCTCCGTCAACGTCGCCGCAGAGTATTTTTTCCACGCCCTCGAAAATTACGGGATAAAGCTCGGAGATCGTCGCCTTGTCATTTGCAGAGAAATTACCGAGCACCCAATCCGCAAGATCGTAATCGGGATGGGGCTTTTTGCCCACGCCGATACGGATTCTGGGAAATTCGCTCGAGCCCACAGTTTCAATAATGGAACGAAGTCCCTTCTGACCACCGTCGCTTCCGTTCTTTCTGACTCTCACCCTGCCCACGTCAAGATTCACGTCATCGGAAAGCACAATGATATTTTCGGGCTTCACCTTATAAAATGCCGCAGCTGCCGCCACTGCCTTGCCCGACAGATTCATATACGTCTGGGGCTTCACAAGTAAAACTCGCTTACCCGCAACAGTCGTGTCGGTAACGAGAGCGTCAAACTTTGCTCGATTAATAACCGCTCCGCATCTGCCCGCAATATAATCTATCGCGCAAAAGCCGATATTATGTCTTGTGTTTTCGTATTCCTTACCCTTGTTTCCAAGTCCTACGATAATATGAGTCACGGGGAGAATTTCCGCGCTTTTCTTTTCATTCTCAAGCTTTTTAAATATATCAAATATATTGGACATAACTTTTCCTCCAAATAAAATCCAAAGCACAAAAGCCGCCCGAAATCACGACACGGGGTGTCGAAATTTTATCGGCCGGATGGTTTTTATATATTATACAATAAATTAGATAATCTTGTCAAACATTTTTTGTTGAATTATTTTCAGTTCATAATAAGTTTACAATTTAATCGGAATATTTTTGAAAGAAAGTTCTTCCATATACGAACTTTTTGTGGTATAATAAGATGCTAAAATCTGAAAGTCTGCGATTTTGAGGATATTTTTTTCGCAAAAAGCATGATTTCGGGTTTTATTGAGTTGCAAAAAAATTTTTATTATATGGAGGACTAATCCAATGGCAAAGAAGTATTGTTACCTCTTTACAGAAGGTAATGCAAACATGCGTGAAATCCTCGGCGGTAAGGGTGCAAACCTCGCTGAAATGTCAAACATCGGTCTCCCCGTTCCCCAGGGCTTCACAATCTCCACAGAGGCTTGTACTCAGTACTATGAGGACGGCAGACAGATCAACGATGGTATCATGGCTGAGATCATGGAATACATCGTAAAGATGGAAGAAGTTACTGGCAAGAAGTTCGGTGACCTCGAAAATCCCCTTCTCGTTTCTGTTCGTTCCGGTGCTCGTGCATCCATGCCCGGTATGATGGACACAATCCTCAACCTCGGTCTTAACGAAGAGGTTGTAGAAGTTATGGCTAAGAAGTCCGGCAACGCTCGTTGGGCTTACGACTGCTACAGAAGATTTATTCAGATGTACTCCGACGTTGTTATGGAAGTTGGTAAGAAGTACTTTGAAGAACTCATCGACAAGATGAAGGAAGAAAAGGGCGTAACTCAGGACGTTGACCTCACAGCTGAAGACCTCAAGGAACTCGCTGAACAGTTCAAGGCTGAATACAAGGCTAAGATCGGTTGCGACTTCCCCACAGATCCTAAGGAACAGCTCATCGGTGCTGTTAAGGCTGTATTCCGTTCTTGGGACAACCCCCGTGCTAACGTTTACCGTCGTGACAACGATATTCCCTACTCTTGGGGTACAGCTGTAAACGTACAGGCAATGGCATTCGGTAACATGGGTGATAACTGTGGTACAGGCGTTGCGTTCACACGTGACCCCGCTACAGGTGAAAAGAAGATGATGGGTGAATTCCTTACAAACGCACAGGGTGAAGACGTTGTTGCAGGTGTAAGAACACCTATGCCTATCGCTGAAATGGCTAACAAGTTCCCCGCAGCTTACGAACAGTTCGTTAAGGTTTGCGGTATTCTCGAAAACCACTACCACGACATGCAGGACATGGAGTTCACAATCGAAAACGAAAAGCTCTACATGCTCCAGAC
>JAZQWL010000041.1:0-31749 GCA_045632305.1 Eubacteriales bacterium
AAAAAGGAGTCCAGCCGGACTCCTTTTTTGTTTTTCCCTGCTGGACTCGAACATTTTGCTTCACCTTGCGCCGACCGTAGGAGGCACAGGGGCGATGTTTGCAAAGCAAACTCGCGGTGCAGCGAGCATAAGCGAGCAAACCTTGTCGCATTGTTCGAGTCCAGCAGACCAATCGGTCTGCTTTTCTTTTTTCTCTTTCCCCGCTGTCCTCGTTCCGCTCCACCCTGCGCATCGCTCCCCGATGCTACAGGGGCGAGAATTTCGTCAGAAATTCTTGCTACGAGAGATGCCGTCGGCAGCTCGAAGTTTGTCGCATTGTTCGAGTCCGGCAGGTCCATCCTCAACTCCCCACCCACTCCCCGATGCTTTGCATCTTCCCCTCGCCGTCCCCCGAGGGGAGAGAATAACTGACGAATACGCTTCCGGATATTATTGTCTATCAAAGGATTATGTGAATAGGTGCAGGCATAGTCTTTTTTACCACGTCCCGTAGTAAATATAGAGAGTCCAGAGGAGAAAAAAACTTGTTTGGAAATTTGTGATGATAATCTTTTAGAGCTTTGAACTGAATATAATTTATAGTTGATAAATTTAATAAAAATTTTTTATTTTATACAGTTTCACTTGAAAAAATGTTCAAATTTTGATATAATGGAATAAACAATTGTAAATTTATACAAATATTGAAAAATGCTTAAGGTGGTTTTATGGATCAAAAATCTCAAATGTACCAATTATTGAAAAAACAGAATAGTAAGATGATTTTTAAGGCAATTTTGTATTACGTATTTACGCCGCTTTTAATTCCAGTTTCAATTTTTTGCTTGACTTACATAGGACATGTCATTAAATTAATTGCAAGGAATTGGAAAGCTGCAACAAATATTTTCAAAAATTCGATTACTCCAGAGGCATATAAACCTTTGGTGTCATATCAAGGTGAATATGATGACGTAGAAAAATACTTTACCGAAAAGGGAAATGGGGTTCATATAACTAATAATTTCCTTATTATTAAGACTAAAAATTCATTTGACATACTTCCTAAAACAAGTATAGTGTGGCTGTATTATAGTATGGAAAAGGAGAGCTTAGTTACTAAATACGGTCATTCAAATATTCAAACTACCGTTGATAATTCTTTAGTTTTACACACCAACATAGGCAATAAATATAAAATAAGGTTATTCCAATCAACAGAGGGTATTTCTTCGAAGGTGTTTTTTTTTAATGAAGGAGCATCAGTTAATGATGTGTTGAAGTCGCTTCCCAATGCCGTATGGGGTTACACCCAAGCTTTAGAAAAAATGTATAAAAGCAATCCAAAAACGTTTTATGAAAAGAATGTATAACTGAAGATAATCAGTTGTATTAAAAACAGACGCCTGACTCGGATACTTTATTCTGTTTTCCTCATCTGTCTTTGCCACTCAATGATGATAGTTATACCGATAAAATCACTATGCACAAGGCTTATTGATCACAAAATCGAGCCTTTTTAGCATAGTGATTTTATCTATAAAACTCGCTTTTATGACCTTGTTTGGGTTGATTGAACGGGGCGGAATTTCAACGAATACGCTCTGATTTTGTCTTTTGCGGGGGCAAGATTTCGTCTGATTTTTTTGTTTATCACGCAATTCAACCGACAAAAATCTTCAAAATTACCCATTTCACGCTGCATTTTCGGATTTTCTCTGCAAAATTTAAGAACAGCATTAGAATTCATTTTAAAACTTTTATGAAAAAATTAAATTTTTTATGAATTTGAAATTGTTATTTATGTCATATTTTTTTATTCAATTTTGTCAAAAAACCTCGAATTTTTGTTGTTGTATAATAAATAGGAAGAAGTTGCAAAATTTTATAAAATTGTTGAACTTTTTATCAATTTATATAGCATTTATTAATAATATATGCTATACTATAGTTAAGATGGGATACTTGTATTATTGTATCACAAAATAGCTGTTTTTCTGCTAAAAATCTATAAAACGGACTGTTGTAAGGCGCCTTACATTGGCGCGACGTTGACGGACACATGTGCGCCATCCCGAAAAGCCATGTAAAAAACATTCTCGATTGTGACACGGATACCTTGAATCATCTTATGTCGGCGGTGAAGACCGTTTCAAATCATTGTGTTGACAATTGCGGCTACGACGGAGTAAATCTGCTTAACGCAAGCGACGAGAGCGCAGGACAGTCCGTTCCGCATTTTCACATTCATATTATACCGAGAAAGATTGGCGACGGAATTGACACATGGCCCGAGCTCCCCGGCGCGACATGTGAAATTGATGAAATTTATAAAAAAATCAAGATCTAAAAAACACCCCACGGCTCAATTGATCCGTGGGGATTTTATTTTACCGTCCGTCGAATTCTTTTCCGTTTACTAAAAAATCGATCGAAACGTTAAAATATTTTGAAAGTGTTCGCAGCATATTAATATCGGGATTTCGTTTTCCCGTTTCGTAGTATGAGATTGCCTCTCTTGTGATATTGAGATCTGTAGCCACCTTCAGTTGGCTGAATTTCTTCTTTTTCCTTATGATTTTTAATCCAATTAGTCCGTTTCTCATAATTATCGCCTCTTATTTTTATAAATTTATCCTATATTATTGTAACATTTTGTTACAATAAATTTGTAACGATTAGTTACAATTGCTAAAATAGGATAAAAAAATATGGATAAATTGAGCGTCTTGTTTTAATTATTAAACAAAAACACGGCAAAAAAATCAATTTTTTTGTAAATAAGGCGGGAGGCGTATCACGCTATTTATTTTATTGGATATAATTTGTGAAATTACATTTATTGGGCTTTATCTCACCAATCAGATTTGATTATAAAAGAACAGTTAGGTTTTATTAAATGCAGGTGCACGGATATTTGGATTGACATGCAAAATAATTTGTGATATAATTGATGTATCACAGAATGAATTAAATCAAGGATATTACTATGAAAATATTTGACAGTCAGAAAATAAAGGCGCTTCGTATTCAACGAGGCATTTCGCAGAAGGAACTGGCTCAATCGGTTTGCGTAAGCTATCAGACGGTGTCGAGATGGGAATCCGGAAAGGCGCAGCCGTCGGAGGAGAATATTGATGCTATGGCGCGCGCTCTCAACGCTGAGACGGATGATTTTTACCATTTAGAGCTTGATCAGCATGAAGAGATCAAGGGAATGGAATCCGTTCGCGAGATATACAAGATCGGACGTGGACCGTCAAGCTCGCATACAATGGGGCCTGAACGCGCGTGCAGAATGTTTATTGAGAAAAATCCCGACATTGACGCCATGAAGGTTATTCTATACGGCTCGCTCGCAAAAACCGGCAAGGGACACGGAACCGATAGCGTGCTTGTAAAGACGGCTTCTCCTATTCCTTGTGACGTTGTGTTTGACTTTACGACCACGGATATTCCGCATCCGAATACTCTGGATCTTTTTGGATTCAAGGACGGAGTGGAGATCGCCCGCTTGAGAGTTATGAGCGTGGGTGGTGGAAGCATTGCGTATGAGGGCAAGGCGGAAGAAAAGAAGAAAAAAATATACACGCATCACACATTCGGTGAGATCGCTGCATACTGCAAGGAGAAGGAAATTCATCTTTGGCAGTATGTGTTGGAGCACGAGGACGAGGGCTTTATAGAATATATGGAGCAGGTCTGGGACGTTATGAAGCAGGCGATTTTGCGCGGAATCAAGGATCACGGAGTTCTTCCCGGCGGTTTGTCGGTAAAGAAGAGGGCGCGCGAGCTTTATTCTCATCAGCATATTGACGAGAGCGCGCAGACAAGAGAAAACCGTCTTGTTTCTGCTTATGCCTTTGCGGTTGGCGAGCAGAACGCCTCGGGCGAGATGATCGTTACAGCACCCACCTGCGGCGCGGCAGGTGTGCTTCCCGCGGTGCTTTATTATCAGCAGAGAAAGAATAAATATACCGACCGTCAGGTTGTGAACGCCCTTATCGTCGCGGGACTTATCGGTAATCTTATAAAGACGAACGCTTCAATTTCGGGCGCAGAATGTGGCTGTCAGGCGGAGGTAGGAAGCGCGTGCGCTATGGCGTCTGCCGCGCTTGGCGAGCTTTTCAAGCTTGATATCGATAAGATCGAGTACGCCGCGGAAATTGCCATCGAGCATCATTTGGGACTTACATGCGACCCGATATGCGGTCTTGTACAGATCCCCTGCATTGAACGAAACGCGGTAGCAGCTATGCGCGCGATCAACGCAATAAGCTTGGCATCCTTCCTTTGGGATTCAAGAAAGATCTCGCTTGACGACGTTATCAGGACCATGAAGGAAACGGGCAGAGATCTGTCGCAGTCCTACAAGGAAACGTCTGAGGCGGGTTTGGCGAAGCTCGTTATCGAATAAAAGAAAAGCAATCCTTTTTCAAGGATTGCTTTTTTCTGCATCATAAGAGGTCAAGGTCTCCAAATATTCAAATATCTTCGGCCTGTATTCTTCGAAATTCTTGTCGTAGGAAAAGAACGTGCAGAACCAATATCTGTCGGGCGCGTCGATGCATACGTAGTACATTCTGACATTGTTACCCGTGCCCTTGCTGTCGGGAGTTACGAATTCAACGCAGGGCTGCCAGAGAAAGTTTAGGTTTACATCAGCACCCGAGTCCTTGCCTGGATTTACGTATTCAAGCGCCTCGACGTCGGTCGTGATGTTTCGTCCGTTTCCGGTGAAATAGTATTTTTCAATATAGAACGCCTCGAATTTCAGGTCGCCGTTTTCAGCGGCAAGCGTGCAATCGTCGGGATAGTATTTTTTAAAATTTCCGTCCAGAATAACCGAAATTCCTTCGCTTGCAAACATTTTTGTAACGCTTGAAAACTCTGCCTTGGGATCTTCCTCGATCTTTTTGGCGCATGACGAGGCGGCGGTGATAAAGAAGCATACAGTCAGAAGACAGCAAATTAAATTTATAATTCTTTTTTTCATATTCTCCCTCCTGATTGGCGATTTGTACTTGAAAAAATTTCTAAAATGGTATATAATTATTATACATTATTTGAATGAAAAAGTCAACTTAAATTGATTTCCCCGAAAGGTTAAAAATAAATGCTGAGCATTAGTGTGAACAATCTTTGCCTTGAATTTGGCGACAAGACAATTTTAAATAAGGTATCCTTCTCGCTTGAGGAAAATGATAAGCTCGGTATTATCGGCGTCAACGGAAGCGGAAAGACAACTCTTTTCAAGCTTATCTGCGGAGAGTACGAGCCGACCGACGGCGAGGTCTATATTTCTAAGGGCAAAACTGTCGGAATCCTTACCCAGTACGGCGCGTTTGACGATAACGAGTACACGGGCGAAAGTGCGCTTGAGCAGATGTACAACGCTTTTCCCGAGCTTCTTGATATGGAGAGTCGTCTCGCTTCTCTTGAGGGAAAGCTTGAAGATATAAACGATAAAAATCACGATTCTTACGTCAAGGAATATACCGCGCTTCACGAGAAGTTTATTTCGGACGGTGGTCTTGAATTTCGTGGACGTTGCTCGTCTATTTTATCAAAGCTTGGCTTTGACGAGGAGCATAAGAAAACCGACGTGAATCTTCTCTCGGGTGGGCAGAGAACCCGTCTCGCGCTGGCTATTCAGCTGTCGCGTGAGCCCGATATTCTCATGCTCGACGAGCCGACAAACCACCTTGATATTGAAACTCTCGGCTGGCTTGAATCCTTTCTTTGTCAGTACAAAAAGTGCGTTATGGTCATCTCGCATGACCGTTATTTTCTCGATAAGGTGACAAATAAAACCCTCGCCATCGAGAATACACACGCCAAGCTCTATAACGGAAATTATACAAAGAGTATGGAGCAGAGAAAAATTGACCGCGAGATTTATGAGAAGCATTATCTCAATCAGCAGAAGGAAATTGCTCGTCAGGAGGCGTATATTGCCCAGCAGAGACAGTGGAATCGCGAGCGAAACATTATCGCGGCAGAATCCCGTCAGAAGCTGCTTGATAAAATGGAAAAGCTCGAAGCTCCCGAGAACGGCCCTCGCGGTATCCGTCTTGCCTTTACATCTTCGCTTGAGAGCGGAAACGACGTGCTTACGGTTAAGAATCTCTGTATGGCGTTCCCCGGCAGAAAGCTTTTTGATAACCTTAATTTTTTGGTAAAGAAAAAGGATAGACTTCTTATTGTCGGCCCTAACGGCTGCGGAAAGTCTACCTTGATTAAAATAATTATGCAGAAGCTCTACCCCGCGGCGGGCAGAATTGAGCGCGGGTATAACGTCGAGATCGGCTATTACGATCAGGAAAACCAGAATCTCGATCTCACAAAGACTGTTATTGATGAGCTTTGGGATGCATATCCAAATCTTCCCGAAACAAAGATCCGTTCTACCTTGGCGGCATTTTCATTCCGTGGAGATGACGTGTTCAAGCTTGTAAGTGTGCTTTCGGGTGGCGAGAGAGCGCGGCTTACACTCTCAAAGCTTATTCTCTCGAAGATGAACGTGCTTGTTCTCGACGAGCCGACAAACCACCTGGATATTGACTCCCGCGAGGCACTTGAAGGTGCGCTTGAGGACTTTGACGGCACGATCATTGCGGTTTCTCACGATAGATATTTTATCGAAAAGCTCTCAACTCGAATTATTGAGCTCAAGCCCGACGGCTACGTTGACGGAGATATGTTCGATTACAATATCGTAAACGTTGGCAGAGGTTATACCGAGTTCCGCGAATTTGTGGAGAATCGCAAGCAGAATTTGAGCGGTTTGAGTGTTGTTACGGCATCGAATGAGAGCAAATCCAAGGAGGATTATCTCAAGAGTAAGCAGGATGCCGCGGATGCTCGACGTCGAGCAAATCGACTCCAGAAGCTCCAAAAGGAAATGGAATCTCTTGAAGCCGAGCTTTTAGAGGTCGAGGAGGCGCTTATGGGCGAGGCAGCATACGATTATAAAAAAGCCGCCGAGCTTGATTGTCGCAAAAATGAAATAGAAGAGCGACTTATGGAGATCTATGAGGAGATGGAATAAAAAATAAAAGCTTCACCCAAAAGGGTGAAGCTTTTATTTATTAGTGCAGCCTGTTAAAACATTAGTTATTATAAAAAATACATTAGTTGTTTTTGTCTTGGGCATCTACTAAAACCCAAATTGGACGATTTTCGCATTCGTGCTTTAAATAGAACGATTTTTTATCTTTAAGGGGTTGGTATACATATTTATCATCAGCATATGTATATTCAATGCAATTATAGTGAGAAAAATTTCTATACATTCCACCTTCGTGATTGCGATTGATAAAAATCACGTCTCCTTTTTCGATGTTTTTTACTTTCATCCATGAATAATTAGTGCTCCATAATTCATTTAAAGGTTTGCCTGTGCAACCAATTGTATTACGTTTTACAGCATCAATAAATTCGTTTTCGGTATATATTTCCGTAGGAACAAAATATCTGATTGTGGATTTAAGTTCTGTTGAAGATTCTCTACGCAGAAGTTCTTTAACTCTATAAATTTTACCAGATTTCACTTGAATATATACCTTATGATTAAGTAAGTTGTCAGGATTTTCAGAGATTCTAAAGAAGCCCCAGGCATTGTCTTCCAATATTTCTATATTGCCGTCTGCCGCATTCTTGTCTTCAGCATGGGGCAGATCGCAGAGCCAAACGGTATCGATGGAAAGATTAGAGTAAAATTCGTTTCGTTTTTCAAAGTCCATTGCGATATATGAGTGTTGAAATTCAATACAAGTTTGAGTTCTTGAATAAAACGCATCTGCATACTTGCATTTGTTTGTTTCGTGATTTTTTATGTGCTTTTCTATTTCACAAAAATGCAAGAATTTATTTTTCCATTCTTGATGCCATTGAGTTTCATAAAATCTTCGTTTAAACATAAGAAAATCTTCTCTTGACGGTCGATCTGGGTACATATTTTTATAGTCTTCATAAGACATATATAATCTAAAATATGGCCTACCGTTATTTTTAGCTCTACATACATATTGAACTTTTTGCTCGTATTTAGTATCAACAAATTGGGTATCTCGGCTATATAATCCATTTTTTACATCTTCTGCGGTCACTTCAATTTGTTCTTCGTTGTTTCGAAAAATAAATGCTTTTTCCATATTGTTTATCATTCCTTCTCAAAATAGAATAAATCTTCAAACTTGCATTCAAGTGCTATACATAATAGTGCGGCAAGATATGCGGTAGGACAGAACTGGCTCGTTTCTATCGAGCTAATGGTGTTTTTGGATGATCCAACAATCTCAGCGAGTTGCGTTTGCGTAAGACCTGCCTTTTGCCTATATTCTTTGAGGTTGTTCTTTAATTTAAGATGTGAATTCATTATGATACCACCTGTACTATAAATGCTAAGAGTGCAAACAAAACTATAATAGCTTCTACACATCCAATAACTATCAAATATATCTTTTTTGTTTTTATTCCTTCGTATAGTGACTGCACGCAAGTTGCAGTCATACCAACGGCAATTAAACTGACGTTTATCGAGCCCTTAATAAAATATTCTACTAAAAATAAAATCACACCAACTATTAAGGCAATTGCAGAACCTAAAAGGTTGCTTCTGACTGATGCCTTGTTTTCGTATTCTTGTCCTCTGATTTTGTTGCTTCTAGCAGCTTCCAAAATTGTTTTGTTATCCATAAAAATCTCCTGTTCCAAGTTTTCTTGTATTTATTATAGCATTCCAAGTTTTCTTTGTCAAGAGATTTCCCAAATTTTCTTGGAATTTTTGAGAAAGATATACAAAAAGATTTTGAAAGTAAAATGAAAAACGGGCGGATGTGGAATCCGCCCGTATGAGTTTTATTAAACTTTATCCCATCCAAATCACCGAAAGCATAGTTCCGCGGTTACCGCCCGAATATCTGTGGGAATAGTATTTTTCGGGGTTACAGAAGGTACATTCGTCTATTGTATCAATGTTTTCCTTCGGCACGCCGACTGATTCAAGCAGGCGAGTGTTGATACCAACAAGGTCGCACATATATTTTCCGTCGATGCCGGCTCTTTCTTTGCAAAAATCGTTTGCAAAATCTTCACCGAGGGCATTTACAGCTTCGTAAACGTCCTCACCGACTTCAAAGCAACACTTATGAATACAAGGACCTATGCAAGCGTAAATGTTCTGCGGCTTTACACCGTATAGAGAAACAAGCTTTTCCACTGCGACCTTTTGAATGCCGCCAACAGTTCCTCGCCAGCCGGCGTGAACTGCGCCTACGGCAATTACTTCGCCCGAGTCAGAGCGGCATTCAAGAAGAATCGGAACACAGTCGGCAGTCTTGACACCGAGCGTTACGCCACGCTTATTTGTAATATATCCGTCTGCAAACTTATGCTCGTATTCGTCAAAATCGCGTTTGAAATATCCCATACCGCAAAAGCTTTCATCAACCTCGAGTACCTCGATTGAATGTGTTTGGGGCAGGGAAACGATACTTTTTTCATCAAATCCTGCCACCTTGGCAAAAATCTCGAGATTTTTCATAACGGTGTCATCACCGTCGCCTCGACCGAATCCGAGATTTAAATATTTTGTGTGTTCAAGAGAACTCACCCCTCCTGTGCGAGTCGAGAATGCGTGGGGAGAGGTGAGTTTTTTGGATCTTTCTATAATCATTTTTTCTTGTTTGCCTGCGTTTCACACCAGAGGCAACGGTAAACGCGCTCGTTTTTGTTTGTGAGCTTGAATACGTGGTCGAGCTCCTGCTCGGTGGACGTGATGCATCTGGGATTTTTGCAGAAAATTACGTTTGTAAGCTTTTCCGGAAGAGAGATGCTTCGCTTTTCAATTCTCTCTCCGCCTCGGATAATATTTACCGTAACACCGGGAGCCACGTAGCCGAGGATATCCATATTAATATCAATATCCGCGTCAATCTTGATAATATCCTTTTTGCCCATTTTCGCGCTCTGCACGTTTTTGATAAGCGCGATGGAGCATTCGAGGGAGTCGAGCCCTAAAAGGTTGTAGATCTCCATGCCGAGCCCTGCGGGGATATGGTCGATAACGATACCGTTCTTAATTGAATCTATATGCATAATTTACCTCCCTTATACTTCGATGCCGAGAAGCATCATAATAAGTGCCATTCTCATGTACTTGCCGCACAGTACCTGCTTGAAATAGCAAGCTCTGGGATCGGAGTCGATCGCCACGGAAATTTCATTTACGCGGGGCAGGGGATGGAGAATGGAGAGATCGTCCTTTGCGTTCTTGAGCTTTTCGGGAGTAAGGATATAGCTATCTTTTAAGCGGAGGTAATCCTCTTCGTTAAAGAATCTTTCTCTCTGAACTCTCGTCATATAGAGAATATCGAGCTCGGGCATAACCTCTTCAAGAGAGGTCGTCTGCTTGTATTCGAGGTTGTGCGCCTTGAGTGTGTCCTTCTTAACGTAGCTCGGGAGCTTCAATTCCTCGGGGGAGATAAGAACGAACTTTACGTTTTCGTATCTTGAGAGCGCCTCAATAAGCGAGTGAACCGTTCTGCCGAACTTGAGGTCTCCGCAGAAGCCCACGGTAATATTGTCAAGGCGTCCCTTTTCGAGCTTGATCGTGCAGAGGTCGGCAAGCGTCTGTGTGGGGTGGTTGTGTCCACCGTCGCCTGCGTTGATTACGGGAATTGTAGAATTCATAGCCGCAACCAAGGGAGCGCCTTCTTTAGGATGACGCATAGCGATAATATCGGCATAGCAGGAAACTGTCTTTGCCGTATCGGCAACGCTCTCGCCCTTTGCTGCAGAGCTTGAGCCCGCGCTTGAAACCGAAAGCACGTTACCGCCAAGCTCGTACATAGCCGCTTCAAAGGAAAGACGAGTTCTTGTGGACGGCTCAAAGAAAAGTGTTGCGAGCTTTTTGTGTCGGCAAGCTTCCTGGTATTTTTCGGGATTTGCAATTATGTCCTCGCTCTTTGCGATGAGCTTGTCAATTTCTTCAATTGTGAGGTCACGAATGTCTATAAGACTTCTCATTTTAATCTCCATTCCGCCGCACTCGGCGGCACAAATAGTAATCGATGAATTTTACCGCAGAGGCAAAATTTGCGCGTGAAGAAGTATATTTCGCTTTCAAAGGGATGCAACTTTCACGCTGTTTGCCTCCGTCAGATTATTTTGCACCGTAAACTGTAAGGTAGTTCTTTATTCTTTCGATATCCTCGGGGTTGTGGCCCTTTTCTTCGAGATATTCGATAATGTCGTAAACGTCAACGATGGAGTATACAGGGAAGCCGAACTGTTCTTCGATCTCCGCCATAGCACCCTTCTCGCCCTGACCCTTTTCCTTGCGGTCAACCATGATGAACGTTGCGGCAACCTTTACGCCCTCGAGGTGGGAGAGGATCTCCATGCTCTCACGAATAGCAGTGCCCGCTGTGATTACGTCCTCGATAATAACGATTTCTTCACCGGGTGTGGGAACGTAGCCGACGAATACGCCGCCTTCACCGTGGTCCTTAACTTCTTTTCTGTTGAAGAAGAAGGGAACGTTAAGACCCCACTTTGAGAGAGCAACCGCCGCGGAAACGGAAAGGGAAATACCCTTGTATGCAGGACCGTAAAGAACGCTCTGCTTATCACCGAGCTTCTCACGGTATGCCTTTGCGTAGAACTCACCGAGAGTTGCGATGTCGTTACCTGTCTTGATCATACCTGCATTAATGAAGTAGGGTATCTTGCGTCCGCTCTTTGCTGTGAAGTCACCGAAACGAAGAACGCCTGCGGACTCTAAAAATTGTATAAATTCTCTTTTGTAGTTTTCCATAATTTTTCTCCTGTTCTTTAAAGGCCTTCTCCAGCGGAGAAGGGGGACCACGAAGTGGTGGATGAGGAGAGCAATATTTATATTACTTTCTTTCAACCAAATTATCTTCGGATAACCCTAAAATTTTCAAAATTTCATAACACACTATAGGAAAATTCATTTTAATATCAAAGTTTGAAAATCTCAAAACTTGATTTCCAAGCAATTTTAAATCGTAATCTCTTTGTTTGTCGGCTTCAAGGTGTTCTTTTTCTTTATGCTGTATTCCGTCTATTTCAATTACAAGTCTTGCGCTTGGAATATAAAAATCCACGATGTAATTTCCTATGTTTTTTTGCCTGTGTGAGGTTAATGGCAATTTCTTTAAAAAATCATACCAAAGGTGTTTTTCCTCTGCAGTCATATTTTTTCGAAGCTCTTGCGCATTTTTCACAAGGCCTTTATTGTATTTATATTGCATAATTTAGTCCTCGGTAAATTGATCTCCTCATCCACCGCCAAGGGCGGTCCCCCTTCTCCGCTGGAGAAGGCGTATAAGGAGATTTGTTTTGTTAAGGATCAATTATTTTAGTCGCAAAATTCTGATACGCAACGTCTGTATGCAGCAACGGGGTCGGCTGCAGCTGTAATAGGTCTGCCAACTACAATATAGTCGGAGCCGATTCTCTTTGCTTCTGCGGGAGTCATAACTCTCTTCTGGTCGCCGATATCACCGTCTGCGAAACGAACACCGGGAGTAACTGTGCAGAAGTCAGAGCCGCATCTGTCGTGAACCTTGCCTGCTTCAAGAGGGGAGCAAACGACACCGTCAAGACCTGCTATTTTAGCATTGTGAGCATAGTGCATAACAACCTCGTCGATGGGGGCATCGATAAGAAGGTCGCGAGTCATTCTTTCCTGGTCTGTGGATGTAAGCTGTGTAACTGCGATAAGCATAGGGCGTGTGCCGTCGGGACGTGTAAGCCCCTCGATTGCAGCTTCCATCATAGAAATTGTACCTGCAGCGTGGAGGTTTGTCATATCAACGTCGAGGCGAGAGAGAACTGCCATCGCCTTTTTAACTGTGTTAGGAATATCGTGAAGCTTGAGGTCGAGGAAGATCTTGTGGCCTCTTGCCTTAATTTCGCGAACGATCTGGGGACCTTCTGCATAGAAGAGCTCCATGCCGATCTTCACGAAGGGCTTTTCATTTTCGAATTTGTCAAGAAAATTAAATACCTGTTCTGCACTTGCAAAGTCGCAAGCGATGATTACGTCTTTTCCCATTTTTAAATTCTCCTTTTATATTCAAATATTTAAAACTAAATTAGTGAGCCGCACCGATGATTTCGGAGAGCGAGGAAATACCGTACTTTTCCATTACTCTGGGAAGGTCTTCAATAATATCACGGCAAGCGTAGGGGTTGACGAGGTTTGCCGCACCAACCTCAACGGCAGACGCACCCGCGAGCATAAATTCAATTACGTCCTCTGCAGATTCAACGCCACCCATACCAACGATCGGAATCTTTACCGCGTCATAAACCTGGTAAACCATACGAACCGCAACGGGCTTGATCGCAGGGCCCGAGAAACCGCCCATCTTGTTGGCAATTACGGGCTTCTTAGTCTTTAAGTTGATTCTCATGCCGAGGAGTGTGTTGATAAGACTTATACCGTCCGCACCCGCATCCTCGCATGCCTTTGCGATGCTTACGATGTCGGTAACGTTGGGGGAGAGCTTGATGATGATGGGCTTGTTTGTTACCTTTCTTACGGCACGAGTAACTTCTGCCGCCGCTTCGGGGTTAGTACCGAAGCTCATACCGCCACCGTGAACGTTGGGGCAGGAAACGTTTACCTCAAACCAGCCGATCTGTTCTTCAGCGTCAAGCTGCTGGACTGTGTACGCGTAGTCTTCAACGGAGAATCCCGAAACGTTTGCCATAACGGGCTTGTTGAATACTGCTTTGAGCTTGGGCATTTCGTATTTCATTACATCCTCAACACCGGGATTCTGAAGTCCTACGGCATTTATAAGACCGCTTGTACATTCAGCAATTCGGGGTGTGGGGTTGCCAAATCTCTTGTCCTTTGTAGTTCCCTTGAAAGAGAAGCTACCGAGCATATTTATATCGTAAAGCTCTGCGAATTCATAGCCAAAGCCGAAGGTTCCGCTGGCGGGAATTATCGGATTATCCAGCTCAATACCGCAAAGTGTTGTTCTCAAATCTGTTCCCATAAAATTTCCTCCCTTCTGAGAACGGGGCCGTCCTTGCAAATTCTCTTATATCCTGTAATCGTCTTGCATGAGCAACCCATACAAGCACCAAAGCCACAACCCATGCGTTCTTCAAAGCTGAGCTGACCGCTGCCTTTTGCAACCTTGTTGATCGCCTTGAACATGGGGAGCGGGCCGCAGGTGTAGAAATATGTATAGTCGAGCTTTTCCATAGCCGTTGTTACAAATCCACGGATCCCGTAGCTTCCGTCCGCTGTGCAAACGTAAACGTCGCAGCCAAGTGCTTTGAATTCTTCCTCGTAGAAGATTTCCTCTGCCTTGTTAAAGCCGAGAACAACCTTTACTTTTTTGCCCTCCGCGATAAGAGTTTTTGCAAGATTATACATAGGAGGGATACCAACGCCGCCACCAAGGAGGAGGGGAGCGTCGCCCGATTCTTCTGTACTGTATCCGTTACCGAGTCCTGTGAGCGTGAGAATTTCTTCGCCTGTCTGCATCTTTGACATCTGCTCTGTGCCTTCGCCTACAACCTTGTAGATAACTGTAAGCTCGTTCTCTGCGTAGTCGCAAACCGAGATGGGGCGGCGGAGGTAAAGTCCGTCGAGCTTGAAGTTTACAAACTGACCGGGAGCGGTTATGTCGGAAACGTCACCCGAGAGTACCATTTTATAAACTGTAGGGGCGATGCAAATATTTGATTTTATCTTAAGTGCTACGTCTTTCATTTTTTAGTCCTTCCATACTATTCTACCGTTGCAAACGGTGAGCATGCATTTGCCAAAAACCTTGTTGCCGGCAAAGGGCGTGCTTTTACCCTTGGATACGAAATCCTCGGGGTTTATTGTATATTCTTCGTCAACGCTCCAGACAGAGAAGCCGTTTATATCAAGTCCGAAGCGGCGGCGAGGATTGTAAACGAGAAGGTCAAGAAGATGCTCAAGCGTCATTCTGCCTGTTTTAACAAAGTGTGTGTACATTACAGGGAATGCGGTTTCGATTCCAACAACGCCCATGTTACTTCCCGCAAGCCCCTTTGACTTTTCCTCTGCCGAGTGAGGTGCATGGTCGGTTGCGATCATATCGATCGTGCCGTCGAGAATACCCTCGATAAGCGCATCTCGGTCAGCAGCCGAGCGGATAGGAGGATTCATCTTGAAGCGTCCGTCCTCCTCGAGCTGACTGTCATCAAGAACGAGATAGTGAGGAGCGGTTTCGCAGGTGATGTCAACTCCGCGCGCTTTTGCTTTTCTTATTATGTCAACTGATTCCTTCGTGGAAATGTGGCACACGTGGTAAGCACATCCGATTCTCTCTGCGAGTTCAATATCGCGGGCAATCGGTCCCCATTCACTTTCGGAGCAGATGCCTCGGTGTCCGTGCGCTTTCGCGTACTCGCCGTCGTGAATGTAACCGCCGCGGAGCAGGGAATTATCCTCGCAGTGCGCAACTATGATCTTGCCGAGACGCTTGGCTTCACTCATAGCTGATTCCATCATTTCGCTTGATTGAACACCGCGTCCGTCGTCGGAAAATGCGATCGCGTCGCGAGCCATTTCGTCGAGTGCGGAGAGCATCTCACCCTTTTGTTCAACCGTGATCGAGCCGTAGGGAAGAACCTCGATTACCGCCTTTTCGGCTATCGCGTCAAGCTGAAGCTTCAAGTGCTCGTAATTATCGGGAACGGGATTGAGATTAGGCATGGTGCAGACCGAGGTGTATCCGCCTCTTGCCGCTGCGCGCGAGCCCGTGCCGATGTCCTCTTTATACAAATATCCCGGCTCACGAAAATGCACGTGCACGTCGCAAAAGCCGGGCAAAATAAGGCAATTATTGAAAACGACAGCATTACTGTCGCAAGGAATATTGTCGGAAAAAGAAACAAGTGCGCCGTTTGTGAGGACAAAATCCCCACGTGTAGAATTTTTTGACATATAGTTTTCACAATTTTTGAAAAGCATTATCGTTTCCTCCGTGAAGCGCACATAATTATACATTATAATTATAACATATATAGGATATAATGTCAACAATTCTTTTGCTTATTTTGTGTTTTGGCACTTGATAAAATTCTTGAAATATTGTATAATGAAATTGTTAAAACAAAACAAATCTCATCGAAGTGTGTCAAATAACAGCGAGACGTAATATGCTGTTATTAACACTGTGAAAGGAGTACTTATGCCGGACGGATTACTTACGGTACTTTTGACCGCCATGGGCGTCGGTGGCGCGACGGTTATAGGCGCGATAATCGGTTTTATGTTCAAAAAACAATCACATAAATTCGCGGACATAGTTTTGTCATTTGCGGCGGGTGTAATGCTTGCGGCGGCTATAATCGGACTTATTTTGCCGTCGATGGAGCATGGAGAAAAATTCGGCAAATTCGCGATCCTTATAACTGTTGTCGGAATTTTTGCGGGTGCGCTTTGTCTTAACTTGCTTGATAGACTTGTTCCTCATCTTCATAAATTTGTCGGCTCGGACACCGAGGCGCACGATAATGCGAATCTCTCAAGGGTTCTTCTCTTCGTGCTTGCCATAGCGATCCACAATCTTCCCGAGGGTATTGCCGCAGGCGTTGGCTTTGGCTCGGGAGATATGACGCAGGCGCTCGTGATTGCGGGCGGTATTGCGCTTCAGAATATACCCGAGGGTATGGTGATCATCGCCCCCATGCTTGCCGCGGGTGTTTCGAAGAAAAAGACGTTGCTTATCGCGTTTGCAACGGGTGTAGTTGAAATTATCGGTACGTTTATCGGCTTCTTTGCCGTAAGCATCTCAACTGTAATTCTGCCGTTCGCTTTAGCGTTTGCGGGAGGCACGATGCTTTACGTTATAAGTGATGAAATGATACCCGAAACACACTCGCACGGACACGAGAGAGGCGCGACGTACGCCTTGCTTATCGGCTTTTGCATAATGCTTGTAACGGACTTTTTCCTTTAATTTTCTAAAATTCATCCTAGAGAAAATAAAATGTCAAAGAAAAAGAAATTTTGGATCATATTTGTCAGCGTTCTCGTTGTATTGCTATTGTGATTGTGGCGATTGTGTTGATAAAAAAGCTCAAAAAGAATGATACGGCAAATAGCTAAGAAGCAACAACGGAAGCTGCCGAGTCCGAGAAAAAAGAGCCGCGTCCCAGCACAAACGGACTCGAGTTCGAGCTTAACGATGACGGAAAGAGCTATACCTGCACGGGATTTGGCACATGTACGGAAACTAATATTGTAATTGATCTTTACAATAATTTGCCCGTGACCGCCATCAGTCGCGGAGCGTTTGG
This sequence comes from Eubacteriales bacterium, assembly GCA_045632305.1. GTDB lineage: Bacteria > Bacillota > Clostridia > Oscillospirales > CAG-272 > SVTX01. Next base: position 17,311 of record JAZQWL010000041.1, read on the forward strand.
AAAAAATGACACGATCGCATCCGTGGAGCTTGGAGATTTTGTGGAAACGATAGGTGAGTTTTCTTTTTCGGGATGTAAAAATCTCGGCAGCATTTCTTTCGGAGAAGGGTTAAAAATAATTGAAGATTCTGCATTCAGTGATTGTAAAAAGCTTGATAGCATCGTCATCCCCGATAAGGTGACAGATATCTGCTTCGGCGCGTTCGAGGGTTGCGAGAGCATCAAAAGTGTCAAGCTCGGACGTAGTGTGAAAAATATCGGCAACGGCGCGTTTTTGAAATGTACAAATCTTGAAACGGTTAATTTCCCCGATAGCTTGAGATTTATTGACACAAGCGCGTTCGGTTACTGCGAAAATTTATCCGTGATCGCGCTTCCCGACAAAATTGAGAATCTTGGCGATTCTCCGTTTTTTGGAACGGCATATTATAATGATCCTGAAAATTGGGAAGAGGACGGATCGTTTTATATCGGGGCATATCTTTTCGCGGCGCCCAAAGATCTCGAAGAGTATTATAAGATAAAAGAGGGAACGCGGGTTATTGCCTCGCGTGCATTCACCAATCAGGAAAAGCTTAAGAGCATAGTTATTCCAGACGGAGTTGTGGGAATTTCCAACGGAGCGTTTACCTTTTGCGGAAATCTTCAGAGCGTAGTTATTCCCGAAAGCGTGAGATTGTTTTATATGAATCCGTTTATGTTCTGCGACAGCTTGACGGATATATATTATACGGGCTCTGAGAGAGAATGGGGAAAGATCGATAAGGAGTATTTTAACCCTGTCGGTGTCAATATTCATTTTAACAGCAAGCCGCAATAAATTTATAAAGAAAAGGCACTCAACGGCGACCTGCTTTATCGCAGGTAGCCGTTGAGTGCTTTTTTATTACGTGTTATTATTCTTAACTACAACGTCGTGAGCGCCGCCTTCAACGATGGAAACCGAGCTTACGAGCGTGAGCTTTGCTTTTTCCTGGAGCTCGGGGATGGTGAGAGCTCCGCAGTTGCACATTGTGGATTTGATCTTGGAGAGCGTAACCGTGAGGTTATCGTGGAGGGGGCCTGCGTAAGGAACGTAGCTGTCAACGCCTTCAACGAAGGAGAGCTTCTGCGCGCCGCCCATGTCGTATCTCTGCCAGTTTCTTGCTCTTGCGCTTCCTTCGCCCCAGTATTCCTTCATATAGCTGCCATTTACGAGAATCTTGTTTGTGGGGGATTCGTCGAAACGAGCAAAGTAACGACCGAGCATGCAGAAGTCTGCGCCCATAGCAAGTGCGAGAGTGATATGATAATCGTGAACGATACCGCCGTCGGAGCAGATCGGCACGTATACGCCCGTTTTCTTGAAGTATTCGTCTCTTGCCTTTGCAACCTCGATTACCGCAGTTGCCTGACCGCGACCGATACCCTTTGTTTCTCTTGTGATACAAATAGAACCGCCGCCGATACCAATCTTGATAAAGTCTGCGCCCGCGTCAGCGAGGAAGTTGAAGCCCTCGGCGTCAACAACGTTGCCCGCGCCAACCTTAACTGTGTCACCGTAATTATCACGGATCCACTTGATCGTGCGCGCCTGCCATTCCGAGAAGCCCTCGGAGGAGTCGATGCAGAGCACGTCAACGCCCGCCTCGATAAGAGCGGGAACTCTTTCTGCGTAGTCGCGAGTATTGATACCTGCGCCTACGATATATCTCTTGTGAGAGTCGAGAAGCTCATCGGGGTTCTTCTTGTGCTGCTCGTAGTCCTTTCTGAATACAAAGGAAACGAGCTTACCTTCCTTGTCAAGGATGGGAAGGGAATTGAGCTTGTGCTCCCAGATAATGTCGTTGCAGGTTGCAAGCGTTGTGCCTTCTTCGGCGTAAATTATCTTTTCAATAGGAGTCATAAAGGAAGAAACGAGCTCGTCGCCGCTCATTCTTGTAACTCTGTAATCGCGGGAGGTCACGATGCCGAGAAGCTTGCCGTGGCTTGTGCCGTCGTCTGTAACCGCGATCGTGGAGAAGCCGTTCTTTTCCTTGAGTGCGATAATGTCACGAAGAGTAGCGTCAGGTTTAATATTGGATGCGGAGGTAACGAATCCTGCCTTGTAGTCCTTGACTCTCTTTACCATAGCCGCCTGATCCTCGACGGTCTGCGAGCCGTAAATAAACGAAACGCCGCCTTCTTTCGCAAGAGCGATAGCCATAGTATCGTTGGATACGGACTGCATAATTGCGGAAATAAGCGGAATTGACATGGTTATTGCGGGCTCTTCACCCTTTTTGAACTTAACAAGAGGCGTCTTGAGAGAAACCTTCGCGGGAATACATTCTGCGCTGGAGTAGCCGGGCACAAGGAGGTATTCGCTGAAAGTGTGTGAAGGGCTGTCGTAGTAGAAGGCCATAGTTTTGCTCCGTTCCGCCGCAAGGTAGCGGCTAAATATTGTTTAAGTTATTATAGCACATAGATATTCAAAAGTCAACACAGAAAGTTTTAAAATTTCACACGAAAAATTTTTGTTTTTCGTCGGGATTTTGTCGCAATGTATAAAAACGGCTCGCACGTTTGTGCGAGCCATAAGGTTTATGTTCCTTTATTGCAATTACATTTGTTGCCGCATTCCTTTGAGTAAGGACAGCCGACACATTTCTGACCGCGACGTTTTGCGCGGATAAGATAGGCAACGGCGCCGCCGACAACAAGGACAATAGCTATAATAGCAATGATTTCAATGGGTTCCATAGAGCCCTCCTTTTTTATGCTTTAAGCGCATATTCGGCTTTGAGTTGCTTGTTCTTTCTTATAATAAGTATTGTGAAAATTGCCGCTACAACCGCTATAAATGCCCAACCTACGATAGGCATCCAGATGGGGCCGAAGTTAGCGCCCGTAAATAGTGTGCCGAAGAAGTAAACGAGGAAGCCGAGGGAGTAGCCCACAGCGAACTGAAGACCGATTCCTGCAAAGAGCCACTTTTTCGACTTCATCTCGGAGTTCATAGCTCCGATAGCCGCAAAGCAGGGAGGTGTAAAGAGGTTGAACATAAGGTAAGCCAGAGCGGCGGCCTTTGTAATTGCGAGAATACCCGCAACCTCGACGCCCGCGCCATCCATAAGAGCAAGCTCATCTGTATTGATGAGATTTTCAAGACCTACGAAGCAAACCGCGAGAGTGCCGACAACGTTTTCCTTTGCGATAAAGCCCGTGATAGTTGCCGCTGCAAGCTGCCATGCAACAACGCCCACGATGGGAGCGAAGATGTAAGCAAAGGGAGTTGCGATAGTGGCGAGAATGGATTGACTTGCGTCATCCGCGAGAGTAAAGCTCCAGGTGAAGGACTGCATAAGCTGAATTGCGAAGTTACATACGAGAATGATAGTACCCGCCTTCACTATATACGACCAACCGCGCTGGCACATTGAGAGCGCCGCCTTCTTTACGCTGGGAGCTTTGTATTCGGGAAGCTCCATAATGAAGAAGGATTTTCTTCTGCTGCCTGTGAGCTTGTTGATAAGAAGCGCGCATACGAGGATAAGAAAGATGCCAACGAAGTACATGAGCGTGCCTACCCACGCCGCACCACCAAAGAACGCACCGGCAAAGAGGGCGATAACGGGGAGCTTTGCGCCGCATGGCATAAAGGGTGTAAGCATTGCGGTAGCTCTGCGCTCACGCTCGTTTTTGATTGTTCTACAAGCCATAACGCCGGGGATAGCGCATCCCGTACCGATTACGAAGGGGATAACGGATTTACCCGAAAGACCGACTCTCTTGAAAATCGGGTCGAGAACTACCGTCGCGCGAGCCATGTATCCACAGTCCTCAAGAAGAGCGATGAGGAAGTACATAACCATAACGAGAGGCAGAAATCCGACAACTGCGCCGACACCGCCGATGATACCGTCAACGACAATAGAAGTAAGAAGGGGATTTGCTCCCTCCATAAGACCCGATACCCACTCTCCGAACGCCTCGATAAGGGTTACAAGACCGGGGATAGCCACGCCGCCAATTTCAACGCCCTCCGCGATCCAGACGCCGAGCCATGCCTGAGAAATCTGGAAAACGAGGAACATAATAAGCGCGAAAATGGGGAGTCCCGCCCACTTGTTTGTAAGGATATTATCTATCTTGTCGCCGAAATTACGGTTTTTGGTAAGCGTTTTTCTGGTTTCAACCGCCTCAACGACTGAATTTACAAATTCATAACGCTTTTTGTCCTCGGCTTCAACCGCCGCCTTGTCGGAAAGATCTATATCCGCCTGCACGTATGGAGCGATCTGTGTTTTTCCGACTATTTTAGTTACCGCCAAAACAACGTCGGACAAGCCCTTTTTGGACGTAGAGATCGTTTCAATTACGGGGCAGCCGAGCTTCTCGGAGAGTTCCTTTGCGTTGATCTCGTTTTGCTTTTTCTCGTTCGCGTCCGTCTTGTTGAGAGCTACGACTACGGGAATACCGAGCTCGAGGAGCTGGGTGGTGAAGAAAAGACTGCGGCTGAGGTTAGTCGCGTCTACAATGTTTATGATCGCGTCGGGATGCTCGTTTTTGACGTAATCACGGGTAACGCTTTCTTCACTTGTAAAAGGCGACATGGAATATGCGCCCGGGAGGTCGACCGCGATAAAATCGCAGCTTCCATTACAGTATTTTTTCTTTATGGGATGTTCTTTTTTGTCAACGGTAACGCCCGCCCAGTTGCCGACCTTTTCGTTTCTGCCGGTCAGAGCGTTGTACATGGTGGTCTTACCGCTGTTAGGATTGCCTGCTAAAGCAATTCTCATTTCTTGCTGCCTCCTTGGGGATCTTGAAATTTTGTGGCATTATAATGAATTTAATTATAATCGATCATAGTTAGTTACCTATTGCTAACTGTCTTTCAAAAAAAGAAATCAGCTCAATTTGCTGAGATCCTTTTATATCTTTATTGCTTCAGCAAGCGCACGGTCGATACTGTATCTTCCGTCCTTGATGGAAACGACGCAACCGCTTCTGCGATGCTTAACTACTGTGATGGGCTCTCCCACATAGCAGCCGAGAGAAAACAGAAAGGCATCAAGCTCTTCATCATTAGTTTCGATAGCAGAAATAATATATTCCTTGCCTTCCTCTGCTTTTGTCAGATTCATAATTGCCCTCCTGTCAGTGTTTAGTTACCTATTGCTAACCGTAAACATTATACTCGTTTTTCACCGTAATGTCAATAGTTTTTTGGGAAAATTTTCAAGTTTGTAGAATTTTTAAAAACAAGTTAGCTTTTGCTAACTTTATATGTGCATCTTTACGTTTACCCCTTGATTTTTGTAAATTTGTAGTGTATAATAATATAAGAATGAAGAAGGGAGGCGCAACGTATGAGTTTACACAGTTCAGGCGAGATGTATCTTGAGAGCATATTTGTCCTGCGAGAAAAGCTTGACGGAGTCCACGCGATCGACGTATCGGAATATATGGGATTTTCAAAGCCCAGTGTTTCAAGGGCGCTCAAGCTGCTCAAAGCTGACGGCTATATTGACATTGACGCCTTCGACCATATTACGTTGACCGACGCGGGCGAGGAGATCGCAAAGAAGATCTTTGAACGCCATACTCTTCTTACCAAGGTATTGATAGATATTGGCGTTGATGAAAAAACCGCCACAGAAGATGCCTGCAAGATCGAGCACGATATAAGCGATGAAACGTTTGAAGCGATAAAAAAGCGTTTTGAAGGAAAATAATAAGGATCCCGACTGACTGTCGGGATCCTTTTATTTTTATGCTCTTTTGGCAAAAAAATTTTTGGGGGTCGTGCCGTAAATTTTCTTAAAGCTGCGGTAGAACGTGTTGAGAGAAGCAAAGCCGCATTCTCTTGCAAGCGTTGCGACCGCGGGATTTTTCTGATCCTTTGCAAGCTCCGTGAAATGTTGAACTCTTACGATGTTTATGTAGTTGCTTATATTTTCGCCGACGTAATGGTTGAAGAGTCGGGAGAAGTAGTATTTATTGTAGCCGAAATCTGAGGATATGGATTCAAGGGTGAGCGGCGAGCTGTAATTTTCATTGATATATTTAAGTACGTCGAGAATGAAGTCGATGCTTCCTTGGTTTTCAATAGGGAGGGAGGGATAATGGTTGAAAAGATGCCCCATTATTATATTTATGTATCCCTTCTTTGTAAGCGGGGGCATTTGTTCGTTGCAGTAATACAAAATGTCGATAAATTCAAGAAGCGTGCGGTTGAAATCTTTATCGTCGAGCTTTACGGGTAGGGTGGATTTTTTGAGTATTTTTCCGACGTCGCCGCTGTAATTTGTTGGAATGACCATAAAGTATTTTGTGTATTTCGGGTCGGGCTCGTAGCTGTGAACGTAGTAGTTATGCACGAAAATAATATCGTCGGGCTCTGCTTCGAGCGTGCGGTCGCCCACGGTTGCCTTCATTTTTCCCGAGATCACGTATAGGATCTCGATACAGTTGTGAAAGTGCTTTGGCACGTCGCCGTCTATATTGATGCCGATTGAAAAATTCGGGTCGCGGTCATGGTGATGCTCGTAAATAATGTTTTTCATTTTATATTTTCTCCGAAAGTCAATATTTGAAAGGAAATACTGCATTTTTGCCATTGAAATTATCAATATTTGATGATATTATAACATTGAGGACGTAAAAAGTCAAGTGAAAATATATTAACGGAGGGCAAAATATGAAAATCGGTATTATCGGTTACGGTGGAATGGCAGTACATCACCATACGCACATGATTCCCGTATTTAACAGAGAGGGGTATCCCGAGGTAGTTGAGGTTAAGGGCGTTTACGATATAAACCCCGCACGTTGCGAGATTGCGGCGAGCCGCGGACTCGTTGTATATGATAGCGCAGAGGCGCTTCTTTCCGACGAGGAGATCAAGGCAGTTCTTGTTGCGACTCCCAACGATTGGCATATGCCTTACGTTGTAATGGCGGCGGAACACGGCAAGCACGTTATCACGGAAAAGCCCGCTGCACTTTCGAGTGAAGAGACCGCTAAAATGTATGAGGCGGCAAAGAAAAACGGCGTTGTTTTTACGCCCCACCAGAACAGACGATGGGATGAGGATTTCCTTGCGATCAAGGAAATCGTTGAGAGCGGAGAGATCGGTACAGTTTATAAAATCGAGTCCAGAGTTGTGAGCAGTAACGGTATCCCCGGCGCGTGGAGAAAGTGCTTCAAGCAGGGCGGTGGCATGATGCTTGACTGGGGCGTTCATCTTATTGACCAGGCGCTTCTTATGATCGACTCCCCCGTAAAATCGGTTTACTGTGATTATTCATACATCGCGGGCGAGGACGTTGACGACGGCTTCGATCTCGAGATCAAGTTCGAAAACGGTGTTATATACAGAATCGTAGTTGATACAAATACGTTTATTCAGCTCCCTCGTTGGAGAGCTTACGGCCGCGAGGGCACAGCGGAGATCACCGACTGGGCGATGAACGGTAAGATCGTCAGCGTTCTTCAGAGAGTTGACGATCAGCTTGAAGGAATCCGCGCGGGCAACGGCTTTACGAAGACCATGGCGTACAGACGCGCCGAAACCGTTCAGGAAAGACCCATTGAAAGAGTATGGAGCGATGCGAACGCGTTCTACCGCAACTTTATGGACGCGGTACTTAATGGCGACCCCACAACCGTTAAGGAAAATCAGGTTATGCGCGTATTCAGAGTAATGGAAAACGCGTACAGATCCGCGCACGAGAACAGAGTGATCGAGGAGGTTATCTGATTATGAAGACGGTAACCGTAGTTACAGAGCTTCGCGCGGGCGGTAATGAGGTTGGCTTTAACGCCGCTTATCCGGAGGGTATGGATGCTTGCCTTTGCTCGCTTGTTTCCGACGCGGGCTATAAGGTCAATTTGATACATACCTCTCCCGAGCACGATGGTAGCGCGCTTACGGATGAAATACTTCAAGAGACCGACGTGTTGATCTGGTGGGGACACGCGTTCCACCATTTCGTGCTTGATTCGGTTGCAGAGAGAGTTGCAAACAGAGTAAACCGTGGCATGGGTATTATTTTCTTGCATTCCGCGCACTTCTCAAAGCCCTTTAAAAAGCTTATGGGAACCTCCTGCGCTCTTTCATGGAGAGAGGCCAATGAAAAAGAAAGAGTGTGGGCGATCGATCCCGCTCACCCCATCGCGCGCGGAATCCCCGAGAGCTTCGTTATCGAGCATGAGGAAATGTACGGTGAGCCGTTTTATATCCCCACTCCCGATGAGCTTGTGTTCCTCGGTTGGTTTAAGGGGGGCGAGGTCATGAGATCGGGTTGCGTTTGGCGTCGCGGCAGAGGAAAGGCGTTTTTCTTCCAGCCGGGACACGAAACCCTTCCTACGTATAAGAACGGGCACGTTCGCAGAATTATTCTGAACGCGATCGAATATATTATGCCCGATGAGGTGGCGTCATCGTTGGGCGGCGCGCACGTTCCCGTCCCGCTTGAGCCACTTGATTAAAAAAATTCAAGCCCGACCGCAAGGTCGGGCTTTTTTTATTCGGGCATATAATTGTAATGAATTGTAACTCCGTCAAAGTATCCCGGGTGAACCACCTGTGAGAATTTTTCTTCGGTTCCGCCGTAGTATACGTCGGTAAGCTGATAAGAGCCCTGGATGGCGTCTTCAAACGCGATAATGCTATCAGGCAGATAAAGGGTGCGAAGACCGATGCTTCCGTCAAAGGCGTTCTTTCGAACTACCATTACGCCGTCGGATATCACGATGGTCTGAATTTTGCGGCACATAGCAAAGGTGTCGCCAAGAACGTCTACTATCTTTCCGGGGATGGTAATTTCGGTCAAGCGGTCGCATCCGTAGAACGCTCTCGCACCGAGAAGAGTCATATTCTCGGGCAGGATCACTCCGAGAAGCTTTGAGCAACCCTCGAATGCGGATTCGTTGATGCTTATAAGTCCTTCGGGGAGGGATACGGACGTAAGCTCTTCGCAACCGTGGAATGCGGAGCTTTGAATATGAGCGACGCCCGAGGGAATGGATATTTCTGCAAGCTTTTTGCAATTCATGAATGCTGACGGGCCGATGTACGTAACCGTTGCGGGAAGGGAGATCTGTGCAAGCTTTTCACAGCCGTAGAATGCGGCCTCGTCAATCTTGTCAAGAGCGCCCGAGAAGGTAACGCTCTCAAGAGAAGAGCAGTTTGCGAAGGTGGACGTTTTGAGGGTTTTCACACCTGTCGGAATCGCAATACCTTTAAGCGAGGAGCAATCAATAAACGCGCTCTCACCGATCTCGGTGAGGTTTTCGGGGAGATTGACTTCCTTTAAGCTTTTTGCGGAAGCAAACGCGAGGTCTGCGATCATTTTTACGGTGTCGGGGAGATTTGCGGTGTCTTCGGTTCTGCCGAGCGCGTACTGAATAAGCGTTTCACCGCCAGACGTATAGAGGCATCCGTCAATCGCCGTATATTTTGCGTTTTCCGCGGAAACCGTGAATTCCTTGAGCGAAGTCGTGCCGGAGAACGCGCCGTAGCCGATACTGATGACGCCCTTGCCAAGCTTTACGGATTCGACGGAGGTATCGTTGAAGAACGCGTAATGGCTTATAGTTTCGACGCCATCTCCGATCTCAACGGTCTTGATGGCGGTGCAGTCCTTGAAAGCGTTGAATTTAATTATTTTTACGTTGTTGCCTATCACAAGGGATCTGATGCTTGTGTTGCCCTCAAAGGCGCTTTCGTTTACGGTAGTAACGGGAAGATTGTTGTACGTGTCGATCACAATATCCGTGTCGGTGCAAGTGCCGATGCCCGTACAGGTGTAATCAAGCCCGCCCTCATTGAGAGTAAAGGCGAGGCCCTCGCTTGACACGAGACCGTTAATGGTGGGAGCGGTGGCTTTAGGATCGTCTTTTTTGTTTAAAAGGATCACCGTGATTACTGTCGCGGCGACGATTAAAAGTATCAGCGCGCACAGAAGAGGTATCCATATCTTTTTATTTTTGAGCATTTTTATCCTCCGCAAAAAATATCTAAAACCATTTTACCATTTTTCTTTTAAAAATGCAAGTGGAAATTTTGCTTGCGCGCGCGTTATTGACAAAAACTGAAAATTGTTTTAATGAAAGCAGAAATTTTTGCAGGTGCGACAAAAAGAAAATGCTGATTATTATTTTGGCGGCGCGGTGAAGGTTGACCGTGCGATCCTGCTTGGCGATTAGACACATGTCGTGGGATATAGTCTTGACGAATTCGCTGTTTTGGTATATAATTATATTAGGAAGATTGCAGAAAGGAGAGAAATTATATGAAAAAGAGAATATTGGCCTTTATATTGGTTACCGTTATGGTGATGTCGGTTCTTGCTTCGTGCGGAAATCCTATGCAGGATAGTGACTCAGTACGCGAACCGTCGACCACCGAAGAGTACACGACACGAAAGAAGAAGGGCGACAAGGAAAAGCATACCGAGGAAGAAGAAACCACGCTCGGCGAGTGGGATGGCGAGACAAAGCTTAATTACACCTACAGAGTAGGCAGGGAAGAGCTTGGCTCGAATTTTAATCCTCACGTTGCGATGACGGATGCTGACCGTGAGATCTTTCAGTATATTTCTTCTCCGTTCGTGGACGTATCGATAAAGACCTCGGGAAACGGCGGCGTATATCAGTGGGTATACGAAATGGCAACCGCGGTGACCGATGTGACCGCGCAGCACAGAGGTGATCTTACAAAGTACGGTGTCACTCTTCCCGACGGAAAAGATTTGGACGATATTACGGAGGGCTACGTTTACGAGATCTCTCTTAATCCCGATGCGAAATGGGAAAACGGAGCTGATATCACTGCAAATGAATACGTAACCTCTATGTATTGGCTCCTTAGTCCCGACATGAGAAATTCGGGAGCGGAGAGATATTATAAAGGAGATGCCGCTCTTGCGGGAGCATACGAGTTTTACAATTCGGGATCCCCCATGTACGCGCCTGCGGTTCCCGCGTACGGCGGCGATGAAACCCCTGATTATTCGTTCGATATAGATCAGGCAATTGCGCAGGGTAATCTTTACATTAACGTTTACTCTGAGAATATGACACTGTATCCTTTGAGTCTTGTTGACCTCAATAAAATTTATCTTGGCAATGAAGAGGTTGCAAGCACGCTTGCGGCTTTGGCGGAGGATGCTAACATTTACGGTTATACAAGGGTTACAGAAGAAAACAGAGATATTGTTTTTGACGTTATAAAGAAAATTCTTTTAGTATTCGGCATTTCCTCCGAAGATGACGCTGCGGATATTTTAAAGGAAGCCCTGTTCTATTTTACGAATGAATATAAGGAAGCTCTCGACTTTAATTCTACGGTAGGACTTTATGCGGTCGATGATTACACCATTCGGTACGTTTGCGAGAGCGGTATCGATTTTAATCTGTTTTTGAATTTCCTTCGATTTAATTGGCTGGTCTATCTGCCTCTTTATAGGGACGCTATGGATAATGGATTGTTCCCCATCGTTTCATATTACGGAACGAATTTAAATAGCACTGTATCGTACGGCCCGTATAAATTGGAGACGTATGATCATGGCAAACAGGCAGTTCTGGTACAGAACGAGAATTGGTACGGTTGGGAGAAAAATGCGGATGGCACACCCAAGAGGGATGCGGAAGGCAATTTGATATCTTTTACCAATTTCGAGGTTGACGGCGAGAGAGTTCGTCAGTACGTAACCACGAAGATTCAGATCGACGTTATGAAATACGATCAGATAAAGTATTCCTTCCTTAAGGGTGATCTTTCCGAGTTTACACCCGCCCCCGAGGAGCTTTCATGGTATTCGATGTCAGACAAGATGATGAGGGCAGACGAGGAATATACCTTGTTCCTGTTTATGAATCATTGGGTCGATGTCCTTCAGTATATTGACGGTCGCGGTGATAATGTGAATTCAATTGTTCTGAGCAACGATAATTTCAGACGCGCTCTATCGATGTCATTTAACAGAGCGGAGTTTGCGATGTCCACCCCCGGATATGAGCCCGCGATAGGAATTATGAATTCGCTTTATCATTATGATCTTTATAATGATCCCGAATCCTCGTACCGCAATTCCGAGGTGGCTATGCAGGCAACGGTGGATCTTTACGGTGTAGAATACGGTGAGGATAAGACGTACAAGAATCTTGAGGAAGCGTATTATTCTATTACGGGATATAATCTTTCCGCGGCGCGCTCTCTTATGAAGACAGCGTGTGAGGAGCTTGTGTCCGCAGGTCTCTACACTGAAGGTGAGAATATAAATATCAGGATCGCATGGTCCGGTACCGAGCTTACAGAGGAAGATAAAGAGCTGGAAAGACTTATAAATCAATACGTCAATGAAGCTATCGAGGGATCCGGATTCGGAAGAATTACGTTTGAGGCGGTTGGAAACGTTGATGATCGTTATGACTCGGTTTTCTTAGGTGAATATGCCATGGGCTACGGCGCATGGGGCGGTGACGTGTTTGATCCGTTCTCACAGATGAAGAATTATTGTGATATAAGTTATATGTTTGGTCAAATGAGCGAAGGACACTTCTGGAATTTCACTTCAAGTAATCTGACGATCAGAATTGACGGCACGGACGTTACCATGACTTGGTATGATTGGTCAGGGGCGTGTACGTCGGGCGAATATGCGGACGCGGATTATGAAACGAAGCTTTATATTACAGCGACAATGGAAGCGGAATTTTTGAAGCTTGGATTGTTCGTTCCCCTGTTTTATTCCACGAACAGCTTCCTTGTTTCGTATCAGCTTGATTATTATACTTATGATTATAATATATTGTACGGCTTTGGCGGTCTTCGTCTTATGAAGTATAATTGCGATGATGCCACCTGGGCAGAGGTGATTGCCAATGAAGGCGTTATCTATTGCGAGTGGTAATAAATTATTATAAATTTAGAAAGCACCCGACTTGTGTCGGATGCTTTCTTTATAGAAGGAGAGATTTTCGCGTTATGCTTCGCATAACATTGCACCCTTGGGCAAAAAGAAGGAGAGATTCTCGCGTTATGCTCCGCATAACATTGCACCCTTGGGAAAAAAGAAGGAGAGATTCTGAACTCAGTTTTGCGGCAAAATGAATTTTCAAAGTGTAGTAATCAAACCGCAAAACATGCAAATTCTTGCGAATTTGCGAGAGTTCATCATCGTATCATTTTTCACGAAAAAATAAAGGGTAGCTGATGCTACCCTTTATTTTTTGGCGGAGAAGGAGAGATTCGAACTCTCGAACCGCTTTTGACGGTTACACGATTTCCAATCGTGCGCGCTCGACCAACTACGCGACTTCTCCAAAGTCTATTGGTTGTCGTTCTTGACGACTAAAATATAATATCACAAAACTTATCTTTTGTCAAGACATTTTTCAAAAAAAGTCGCAAAATTATTTTTCTTTTGTCTACAACGCAGAAAGCACACACCGAGGTGTGTGCTTTCTATATCAGTTTGCCTTTACCGTATGCGCAAATTTAACAAGTGAGCCAATGTCGCCGTATTGGAATTCCGCTATGAGGAAATATCGGAGCTCTTCGGTCACCTCGGGAACTATGAGCGTTACGAAGTTATCGTCTTTTTTACAATAGTAACCTTGTCTGTGCCTTCAATGCTCCACGTTATGGGAACGTATACGTCACCCATTCTTACGTGGCTTATAAAATCGTAGCTTCCGCTGTCGATAATCGCATTATCGTAAATGGTGAAAAGATAATCTGTAACAGCATCTGCCACCTCTGTATCCTTTGCCGTGGTGAATTCCTCGTCCGTGGTATTTTCTTCACCGTTGAACGTGTATTTTTCGGTTGTGGGTTCCTCCTCGGTCGCGTTTTCCTTATCGGTGGGATCCTCGTGGGTTGTCGATTCGTCGTCATCCTCGGAATCATCATCAAAAGGAGACTCGTCGTACTGATTGCCGAAATAATCCGTTTCGGCATAGAAGGTGCTTTCCAATGTGGAGAGCGTATCGTCTTCGGGTGAGCCGCCCAAGATCATTTGATCGATATCACACGATGTAAGAAGGAGGGAGGAGATTATTACCGCAACAAGAAAAAAACGATTTTTTTCATGAGTGTATCATCCGTTAATTATAAATTTCAAGAGCAGCGGAGAGAATTTTTTCCGCCACCTCTTCTATTGTGCCCGAGGCGTCGATCTTGACGATTTTGTCACCAAGCTCTTCCATTTTATTTAAAATGTCGAAGAACTTGTTTCTCGTCTGCTCGAGTATCTCGTACGTTTCGTAAATTTCGGTGGTTTCACGGCCCGCGGCATTGATTCTTTCAAGACTCTTTTCGGGAGTGAGATCAAGGAAGATGCAGAGGTCGGGATGACGTATATCGGGGTTGTCGAGATTAAGCTCCATAACCTTCTGGAGTCCAATGTACGCGCCCTGATATGCCATGGAGGAATAGTAATATCTGTCGCTGATAGCCGTGAT
>JAZQWL010000042.1:0-53636 GCA_045632305.1 Eubacteriales bacterium
GATCACTTGACAATACCCAACCACTGCTTGCGCTATTGTATGCGCCAAGACCTACGCCCGTTGTTGTAACGATAATATATGTACCACTTGTAAAGTCATCAGCAGATGTTACCTTAACATAACCTGCAGGAGCTACATCAGGAGTTGTGGTTTCTTCTTCTGTTGTTGTTTCTTCAGTTGTAGGAGCTTCTGTTGTTGTTTCTTCCTCGGGAACATCAGGATTTTCAACTTCGCCACCTTCTGTTTCAACTACATAGTATGTAATTTCAATAGATGTGATGTGAACCTGAGTTGTGGAAGCGTTAACGTTCTTAAGAACGAACTCAGAAGCGTTGATAGCAACTGTGAATACCTTATCAGCAGATGTGGATGTTGCAACAGCTGTACCGCCAACGCTAACCTGACAATTTGCGTTGTTTGTTGTGTTAGCGAAAGTAATTGTGATAGACTGAATTACTGTGTTTTCAGCAACTGTGAACGTAAGAGTATTACCGTTCTTGTTAGCGTTACCGTAGAGACGGAAGTTACCTGCCTTGTTAAGACCAACTGTAGAGGTGCTGGAGCCGTTTGCAGGAACAACGTTGAATACGTTTGCATCCAAGCCGATCTTAGCAGCGTTGTTAGTATTCAATGTCATGTTGCCTGTAGATGAGCCCGTGTACTTACCTGTAACAGTAACTGCACCTTCTCTTGTACCACAAACTGTGCAGAACTTGTCAACGTAGTTGTGCGCTACTGTTGTGCCCTGTGTCTTACCGCAAATTGTACATGTTGCGGGCTCCTGACATGTTGCTTCAGTAAATTCACAAACTGTGTGGATCTCGTGAGCGATCATCCAACCGTTCTTCATCTGAGGATTGTTGGAGTACTTACCGATTATACCGTAAAGGATAACCGTGTCACCAACCTTGGGCTTAACAGACATAGAACCGAACTGTGTAGAGCCGTTTGCGCTGTAAACGCCGTAAACGTAGAATTCTCTACCGGATTCGTCCTTGATGTACAAGTTACCGTATGTTGTGTTTTCGATCTTTGTGATAACACCCTTTACAGAGTACTTATCGGATGTATAAGCGTTGTTAGCCTTTGTTGCACCGAGGTCGTTTGCTTCGGGAACTGTGAGGAAGTGGTCATTGTCTGCGCCACAACCGTTTGTACATGTGGGATAAAGCTTGTCAAATACGTGAACAACTACGCCACAGTCAACGCATCCGCACTCTTCGTCAAATGCAGGGTGAACTGCCTTCTTACAGAGAGAACATACGCACTGCGCGCCGAGCTCGCCGTGAGCTGTGGGATCCTTTGCGCCCTGAGTTGCGCCACATTCACATGTAGCGGGAGCGATACATGTTGCGGGAGCGAAGCCAACGTGGTTGTTAGCATCCTTCTCACCTGCTACTCTGTTACAAGCAAGGCATGTAACGGGTGTCATACATGTAGGAACGCTGAGTTCACCTGTGTGAACGATTGCATTACATACTGTACATACGCAGTTTTCGATTGTGCCGTGTTCACCGGAAACCTCACCGAATGTTGTACCGCAGAGCTTACATGTTTCGGGAGTGAAGCATGTTGCTACTGTCTTTTCGCCGTGAGCTGTGGGATCCTTTTCGCCAATGTGGTTTTCGCAGTCTACACAGTAAGCTGCTTCTCTACATGTAGCGGGAATTACGTTTGCATGATTATCAGCGTCAAGCTCTGTGCCTACCTTACCGCATACTGTGCAGTAACCGTATTCAGAGCATGTGGGAGCTACCCAACCCTGGCAATCAGCAAGCTTTTCGCCTTCAACTGTACCACAAACTGTGCAGTGAGCTGCTTCTGCGCAAGTTGCGTCTACCCAACCTGTGTGTTCAGCTGTAACTGTACCCTCAACCTTGCCGCAGATTGTACATGTCGAAGGAGTCTTACATGTAGCAACTGTCATGTCGCAAGTGTGAGTTGTTGCGCTCTGGAGCCAAGATTCAACCATTGCGTTACCGCCAATGTTTGTAAGAAGACCGAGAACTACTACTGTATCGCCAACTACGGGCATCTTTTCAACTGCAGCAGAACCTGTTGCGTTGAGAACGTTCTTGATAACGAGTGTGTTACCGTTAGCATCCTTGATTGTAATTGTTGTACCGTCAACGGATACTACTGTTCCCTTTACGCCGTACTTGTTAGTTGTTGTAGCGCCGTATGTGGGAAGATTTGCGAGAATGTCAAGCGCGTCACCTGTTGTGATGGGTGCGCCGGGCTTGGGCTCGTTAGCTGCTACGTCGTCGTTTGTGGAAAGAGCAAACTGAGCGATGAAAGGATCATTCTGATTTGCAACTACGGGACCGATTGTTGTGTATGTCTTGTCGCTTCTTGTACCGAAAGCATATGTCTTTTCGTTTACAGTTGCAACGAGAGTCTTAAGAGTTTCATCATATGTGTAAACTGTGCTAGGTGTGGGTTCATACTTAGCGTTTACGTGTGTGCCACTTACTACCATGTTGAGGTAAATCTTGTAACCGTTCATCATTGTGTAGAGGTAGTAGCCACCTTCTGTTGCTTCAACGTAGAAGTTGAGAGCTGCTGCTGCATCAGTAGTTGTGCCCATATAGAAACCGTCCATAAGACCGTTTACCAATACGAACTTTTCAGCTGCACCCTGGAAAAGAACGAAGTTGTACTTTGTGCCTTCAACGGGCTTTTCAGCTACGTAGAAGTCTTCTGCTGTTACTTCAGCAAAGTTAAGACCGAAGTACTTAACTCTACCCTGTGCTGCTGTTTCAAGCTTAACGTACTTGTAACCTGCATCACCGAGATCAACAACAAACTCACTAAAGTCTGTAGATGTAACCTCAATTGTTGCTACCTCAACGTATGTTACGCCGTCAACGGAAGCAGAAATTGTAAATGTTGTCTGCTTGCCGCCAAGATTGAGAACAATGTTCTTCAAGGGCTTTACTGACTTGATGATTGCAACGCCTTCGCGTGCGGGCCACTGAGAGTAAGCGTTACCGCCTGCTGCTGCCTTGTAGATTCTGAGCTCTGTTGTGATATGACAGTCAACTGTAATAAGAGTTGTGTTATCGTCGAGAACTCTGTTTTCGGAAGCGTACTGTTCGCCTGCTTCCATTTCGGAGAATGTGTACTTAACGTCAACCTTTTCGCCTTCGGGCTCAGCGGGAGTATCGGGCTCTGTAGAACCGCCGTTGCCTGCTGCAAGTGTGAACTGAACCATGAAGGGGTTATATGAAAGTGCGTTTGCGCCAACAGTTGTGTATGTGTTGTCGTTTCTTGTACCGAATACATATTCAGCATCGTTCACGATACCAACGATTGTCTTGATTGTTTCGTTGTATGTGAATACTGTGGAAGCTGTGTCGCCGTAAACTGCGTTTACGTGTGTACCGCTTACAACCATGTTGAGGTACTTCTTAGCACCGTTGATCATTGTGTAAACGTAGAAACCGCCTGTTGTTTCTTCAATGTAGAAATCAAGTGCGGAAGCGAAGTTCTCTGTTGTGGAGAGATAGTAACCGGATACGCCACCGTCAAGGAATACTACCTTGCCTGCCTTTGTCTGATTCATGAAGAGCTTGTAAGCTGTACCAACTACGGGCTTAACTGCTGTTACTTCACTTGTAGGAGGTGTGGGAGGTGTGGGAGGAGTTACGGGTTCATCGGGTGTTGTAGAACCGCCGCCAACCTTTTCGATTACGAATGTGTAAATGGAAGTATCGGAGCCCATACCGTAGCATGTAAGGTAACCCTTATATACTTCGAGGTACTGTGCCTTGCCGTTGAAGTTTGCTGTGAAGCATCTGATGAATACGCCACCGTCTGTGTCTTCGTAAACAAACTTTGTGAATTCACCTTCTTCAGCTACGAGACGAACGTTTGTGCCGTCTGCATAAAGGAACTTGCCATCTACTACGAAGGAGATAGAACCGTCTGCGTTTTCAATTACTGTGAATACAGCTGCATCTGCTGCATTTTCAGACATAACGAGCTGGTCCTTTGTAGAACCGCTGGAGGATGTGTATACGTAAGGAGTTGCTGTTACGTACTTACCGCCAAGAGTGATCTTGATTGTTTCCTGTGAAGGAGCAACGGGAGTTGTAGGAATGATCCAACCGTTCTTCATCTGGAGAGTATCATTGTACTTACCAAGAATACCGTAGAGCTTAACTGTATCGCCAACCTGGGGCTTATTTTCCAAGCTGTCGTATCTTGTATTACCGTCTTCGCTCCATGTGCCGTAAACGTAAAGTTCATTGCCGTTAGCGTCAACGATTGTCATGTTACCGTACTTGTCGGATGCGATACTCTTGATAGTACCGATTACGTAGTACTTACCTTCTGTGTACTTATCATGTTCCTTTGTACCTGCAACTTCAAGTGCCTGAGGAATTGAAAGAACAGAGTTAGGTGTGGGATCCTTGGGTGTTTCTACTGTTACTGTGAATGTTGCAGTAGCTGTAGCTGTGCCAAGTGTAAGTGTAGCTGTGAATGTTACTTCGCCTGCCTTGAGGAATGTAACCTTACCGTCAGCTGCAACTGTAGCAACCTCTGCGTTGGAGGATGTCCAAGCGATTGTTACTGTGTTGTATGTTCCGCCAAGAACGGGAAGTGTAAGAGCGTATGTTGTTGTGTATGTTGCGTTAACTGTGAGGTTGTTCTTTTCTCTTTCAACCTTAACGTCGTCAGCAACCTCTGCCATACCGTGGTATGTGAACGCGTCTGCTCCGAGAGGAACGAGATAGAATGCGCCGTTGTAAACGTTAACGATACCCTTAACGTCTGCAATGTAGCCGGCGTGAGCTGTGTGACCTGCCTTGATTTCATCAAGAACTTCTGCGGGAAGACCGCAAGAGAGTGCAAGTCTTGTGTAAGTATCAACGTTACCGATGATCCACTTGTAGTAGTACTGAGCAATGTTCTGGTTTGTAATTTCTACGCCCTTAACCGTTACCCAACAACCCTGGAAGTTTGTAAGAGCATCTGCGTCAGCGCCGGAAGCTGCCTTTGCGATGTCTGTGATGTCGATGTACTCGATTGCCTTTTCTGTAGCGTCAACGATTTCAATAACCGCGTCCTTAACCTCGTGAACCTTGTTATAGATATCCTTAATACCGGATACGGAAACTGTCATACCGATCTTAAGACCGAGATCTGCAACGGGGTCAATACCATCCTTGATTGCGTAAATGTAGTAACCGCCTTCACCCTTGAGGTCCTGGAGGTAGAGGTTATTATAGCTGTCGCCTTCGCTCTTGGAGGAGATGCTTGTAATAATACCTTCAACTACTACGCTGTCGCCCTTGCCTGCTGCCATGTAATCAGCAAAGCCGGAAACTTCAAACTTAGGAACTGTGTGAACGTATTCACGTGTAAGTGTTTCGCCTTCATGTGTGATAGAAGCTGTGAGTGTGTATGTAAACTCTGCTTCTGCCTTGGGAACAACAACTGTGAGAAGTGTGTCGTTCTTTTCTGTGATAGTAACTGCGTCTGTACCTGTGATAGTCCATTCAACAGCGAATGTTACGTCACCGATCTTAACTGCCTTGATAAGATCGTAGTTACCTGTGTCTGTGAGGCTGTCCTTATAAAGCTGGTGAATATAAGCCATTGCCTCTTCAATGGGTGTAAGCTCAGGGAGAGGTTCTTCTGTTGTTTCTTCCTCACCCTTAGTTGTTGTTTCCTCAGAGGGAGCTTCTGTGGGCTGCTCTGTCTGAGTGGGGGTCGTATTCTCATGTGTGGGGGCCTGTGTTACGTCTTCGTCGCCTGTGTTCTTGTTAGAACAAGATGCAATCATTGCAACGGAGGAGATGCACATCAACACAGCGAGAATAATCGCTAAGATTTTTTTCATGATGAACTCCTTCTTTCTTTTTTATATAAATATAAAATTTAAATCATCACTTAAATAATTAATGGATGGTTATGTCATTCACAGAGAAGACCTTAACCTGATATGCTCCGTTGTAATAGTCGACAATACCGGAGGCAGTAATAGTCTGACCTTCGAATCTATCTGCTGTTACAAGGTTATTATTTTCATCATAGAGAACTGTTGTACGAACGGTGATAATAGTGCCGTCCTGAGCTTCACAAGTAAGAGAAATAGCACCTGTGTTGCCACCCTCCTGAGTTGTCCAAGTTGAAACAACTCTGAGATTGCTTACGGTAACTGTGCTGAACTGAGCAAGCTCGCCGTACTGGAACACCTTGGTTTCTATTGTTTCATTACCGTTTTCATCCTCATAGGTAACTTCAACGTTTACAGTTCCGTGAAGGATCGTTTCAGGGTCGGTTTCGAAGAAGGACGCGCCTTCTCCTTCTGTTATCTTATGTACGTACTCGGGATCATTGGGCTTCATAATATCATACTGGATATTGGATATCTGATAATATTCATAACCCTCACGTTCCTGAAGTGTACCTACCATACATACTCTGTTACCAACAGCAAGCGCCTTCATAACCGAGCCGGGCACGCCATAACCACAGAAAACCTGCATGCCGAAGAACATGCCTGTTTCCGAATCATATTCTTCCATATATATAGTAGCATCATCACGCATGGTTACAACACCCTCAAACTTAACGAGCTTGTTTTTGTACTTCTCAGGATTGATCTTAAGCTCCTTGAGAGATACCTCGTGCGCGCCGTCGTAATAGAAGTCGGGGTCCTTATCCTTGGAGAATACGTGAAGACCGAGATTCTTCGCCTGAGCAAGAGCAGCGGATGCTACAGTACCGTAAGTGTTGCCGCCTGTGTTTGAACCAAACGCCAAGCCCTGCTGAAGAATTTCAATATTGAGGTTGCGGTATTCTGTCATTTCTGCAGTCTTGTACCAAACCCAAACAAGATATCTTCCGCCTGTGGAGTCTGCATTCCATGTGGACGTATCAGACTCGATAATGATAGATGTTGCATCCTTGAGGGCGTTCTTTGTGTAGTTGGACGCCTTCTTACCCCAGGGCTCTATCTCACCTGTGGATTCAGGAGTATTAATGCCAAGGTATCTTGCCTTGAGCACTGTGTCACCGATAACCGATGCTACGGAAGAAGGAACGTCAAAGTGAGTTGTGTCGCCGTCAATGAAACCGTATACTATCACGTCATTGCCCTGCTTATCCTTTACCTTTTCCTCATGAACCTTAACCTCAGCGAAGATCTTACCGGAATCGGGATCAAACTTCACCTGGCTTGCATAGTCAACAAACTCGGGCTCAGCAGTTGTTCCCTCTTCAGTGGGCTCCTCTGTGGGCTCCTCCGTTGTCTCATCTGTCGGCTCATCCGTTTCGGGAGCGTCCGTTTCGGGAGCTTTTGTAGGAGCTTCGGTTGTGGGTGTTTCTGTGTTGGCGTCGCCTGTGTTGCAGGCCGTAAAACAGCCCGCAACCATTGCGATCACCAACAAAATCAGTAAAATTTTGTTGAAAGTCTTCATATTAATATATAAGATATTTAATCAGATTCAATTACTGTGCCTTCTTACACTCATCAATTGCCTGCTTGAATGCTTCGTTGAGAAGTGCGTCAACATCAGTTGTAGGTGTTGTGAAGCAGTACTGCATAAGAGCGCCTACCTGGTCACGAGCTGCGGAAGAGCCGTTGAACGCGGGAGATACGTAGTATGCGTTTGCCTGTTCGTTGGATACCTTGATGGAGAGAGCTGTTACGTTGTCACCGCCGTCAGCGTTTGCAATGTAGTCAGCGTATACGGGAATATCGTTTACAGACTTGATAACGGGCATGTAACCGGATGTCATGGAGAATGCTGCCTGGAATTCTGCGTTTGTTGTAAGGAACTCAACGAAGAGCCAAGAAGCTACAACTTCCTGCTTGTTGTCGCTATCAAAGATACAGAGGGAGGGACCCTGAGAAATAACCTTGGGGTTAGCGGGATTTACCTGAGGAATAGAAGCGACACCTACTTCAAATGCGTAACCGTTATTTGTTGCAGCGGGTCTCTGGTGTGTAGCACCTGCGGAAGAACCGATGGACATATAAGAACGAGGTGTGCTTGCATCCTGGTTTACAAAGAGACCGGATGTGTATGCGCCGTAGATTTCCTGAGTTGTGAAGTAACCTGCTTCATACCAAGATCTGAATTCCTTAACGAATGCCTTGTTCTGATCGTTGTTGAACTGGAAGTTCTTACCTCTTTCAGTGGATGTGTAGGGAGAACCGTACTGTTCTGTCATTGTGATGAACCAGTTTGCCTCGGAGTCGTAGCCGAGAGGAATACAGTTAGGATCAATTGCCTTGATCTGTGCGCAGAGAGCTTCCATTTCGTCCCAAGTTGTGGGAACCTTGAGGTTGTGCTGATCGAAGAATGTCTTGTTGTAGTAAAGAACTTCTGTAGACTTGGACATAGGAAGTGTATACATTGTCTTCGCCGCGTCAAATGCTGTACCTTCGTTGTAGAAGCCGGTGATGAAGTCAGCGATCTGCTCATCTGTAAGACCGAGAATTGTTTCGTTACCGAGAGCGTCAACTACGGGGATCTTGCTTTCGATGAAGTTGTCAAGAGGAACAACCTTCTTTGTGATGTTGTAGAGAGCTACGTGGTCAGGATAGCAGTAAGCGATATTGGGCTGGTTACCTGCTGTAAGCTCTGTCTTGATCTGGTCACGGACGTCGTCGTAGCCACCTACCTGAGTGTGCTCGATAGTGATGTTAGGATACATCTTGTTGAACTCAACAATGTACTTATCAAGTACGTCGCGGAGGTTCTGACCCATTGTGTGGGAGAAAGTAATTGTTACTGCGCTGCCGTCATAACCGTTCTCGGGAATACCCTCGTAACGAACCTTGGGCTGAGTAACTACTTCACCCTTTTCGTCAGTCTGCTGTTCCTGACTGCCGGGTGTTGCAACCTCACCCTTTTCGTCTGTTACTACTTCACCTGCAGCGTCTGTTTCAGGCATAAAGTCTGTCTGCTGATGCTTATCCTGGTTACAACCTACAAGAGCGAAGAAGTTGAGGCAAAGAGCGATAACCAAAATTAACGCAATTCGAATCTTTTTCATATCTTTTTTTCCTTTCAAATATAAATATTTGCATTTTTATGTTTATGGCTTGCGCCAAAAAACCTTGGATTAACCCTTGATACCCGAACGTGATACGCCCTTCATAATATACTTACGAAGGAAGATAAATACGAGGAACAAAGGAATTGATACGACGGTTACCGCCGCCATCTGTACGGGAATGTCCGCTTCGCCCGAGCCCGCGTCGGTAAATGCCGAACGTAGACCGTTTGTAATAAGGTAGAAATCCTTATGCGCTACGAGTCTGGGCCATACGTACGTATTCCATGCGCCCATCATCTTGAGGATGGTAATGGAAATGATCGTAGGAAGCGCCAAGGGGATCATAACCTTACGGAGATACTTAAAGTCGCTTGTACCGTCAACCTTAGCGGCAAGGTAAAGCTCGTTGGGTATCTGCATGAAGTTGTTACGAAGCAGGTAGATATAGAAGATACTTACAAGGAACGGAATGATAAGAGCCGCATAGCCCCATACGGGATGCTGTGACTTATACCAACCGAACTTTGTGATCGTACCGTAGTTTGTGATCGTGAAAAGCTCACCGGGGATCATCATTGTACCGAGGAGAGCTGCAAACATTGCGTTCTTACCCTTAAATTCAAGTCTTGCAAACGCAAACGCGGAGAAGATAGTAATTATAAGGGAAAGACCTGTTGATACGAGACCTACTATAAGTGTATTAATGAAAAGTTTTGTAAGTTCGGCCTTTGTAAATGCCTGAACGTAGTTGCCCCACATGATTTTCTGAGGGAAAAGTGTAGGAACGGGGAGGCGGTATTCTGCCAAGGACTTAAGCGAGGAAATAATCATCCAGTAGAACGGGAAGACTACGATAAGCGCCATAATTCCGAGGAAGAGATAGAGACCTATCTGCGCGAGAATCTTTGTAACTCTCTGCGCGGAGGTAACCTTCTGCAGGTCGCGTTCTTTCATGACCTTCATGGTATTTTCTGTTGCCATTTTAGTTTACCTCCTTATATTAATAATGCGTGTTCTTCTTACTTACGCGCAGGTTAATGAGCGTAACTATGAAGATGATACCGAAGAGGATGAGCGCCGCCGCAGATGCTCGTCCTTCGTTATTACCGAGCTGATCGTAAATATAACCTACCATGGTCTGAAGTCTTGGGACACCCATGGACGCTCCGGGGGGCTGCATGCCTTCGCCGAAGATACCTACGATACTTGTATACTCCTTGAATCCACCGATGAAGCCCGTAATTACTACGTAGGAGATCATGGGAGAGAGGAGCGGAACTGTGATCTTTGTAAATACTCTCCACTTGGGTGTAGAGTCGATCTTCGCTGCCTCGTAATACTGCTTGTTTACGCTCTGGAGACCGCCAAGCAAGATAAGGATCTTGAACGGGAGCGCGTTCCATACGATATATACGATCATTACCGCGATATTTGCGGCGTACGAAGAACCTACGTTGATCCAGTTGATCGGGGCAACACCGAATACACCGAGTATCGAGTTTATGATACCCAGCGACGCGCTGGCTCCGACGTTGTTTACGTTTACGCCTACGATATTAAACATCGCGGCGAAAACCATGCCTATCGCAATAGAGTTTGTTACGTAAGGCAGGAAGAATATTGTCTGAAGGAATCTCTGAAGCGGCTTTATCGCATTAAGACAAACCGCAATGAGAAGCGCCAGGAATGTAGAGATCGGAACTGTAAGAATACAGAGAAGAACTGTGTTCTTCATGATCGTCTTGAATCCGGCATCCTTGACAACGTCAGTAAAGTTTGTAAGTCCAAATTCAAACTTACGTCCACCCATATCCTGCGTAAGCGAATACGGTTTATATGCGCCCCAAACGTCGTCTATGCCGTCGCTGTCAAGGTCGATACCCTGAAGCGGATCCCAGTAGACCGTGAACGCCATCTTAACCGTATTGATAATGGGCCATACTGTAAATATCAGAAGCAGTATGATAGCGGGCAAAAGGTAGAGCCACGCCTTCCACTTATCAAATTTGATTTTATGCAAAAATTTTTTCATGGTTAAATCTCCTTATTTGTAGGAATCTGATCACCAAAATAAATTCTGCCCTCTGTTTCGCTGTCGAAGAGGAATACCTTATGGGGCTTGAGATTATATCTAACGAACTCACTTGTTTCGTCAACCTTGTAATCAGCGTCAACGATGGAGCGGATCGTAGCGGAAAGCTTAGCTTCGTGGTCGGAAACGATGCTCACGTCACGGCCCATAACCTCAACGTTTGTAAGCTTACATGTAAGATTGCCGTCAGCTGCGGGAATGAAGCCCTCGGGACGAACGCCAACGAATACCTCGCGGTCCTCAACACCGGGAACCTCGAGAACAGCTTCCTCGCCAATATAAAGCACGCCGCCGTTTACAACGCCTTTGAATACGTTGATCGGAGGAGTACCAAGGAACTTAGCAACAAAGAGGTTAATAGGATTATCGTAGATTTCCTGGGGCTTACCGATCTGCTGGAGAACGCCAAGCTTCATAACTACGATAAGGTCGGAAATACTCATTGCTTCTTCCTGGTCGTGTGTTACGAATACAGTTGTAATGCCTGTTTCCTTCTGAATTCTTCTGATCTCTTCACGTGTCTGGAGTCTGAGACGCGCGTCGAGGTTGGAAAGCGGCTCGTCAAGAAGAAGAACTCTGGGCATCTTAACAAGGGCGCGGGCAATAGCAACTCTCTGCTGCTGACCACCGGAAAGCTCACTGGGCTTTCTTTCCATAAGCTCATCGATCTGTACGAGCTTTGCTACCTGAACAGCTCTCTCAAGCATTTCTTCCTTTGTCATCTTGTCTTCACCGCGAAGGTTCTGCAAGGGGAAAAGAATGTTCTGCTTAACTGTTAAGTGGGGGTAAAGAGCGTAGTTCTGGAAAACAAGACCAATACCTCTGTTTTCGGGGGAAAGCTCGGTTACATCCTCTTCACCGAAGAAAATGCTACCGGACGTGGGCTTCTGGAGACCACTGATCATGTAAAGAGTTGTACTCTTTCCGCATCCCGAAGGACCGAGAAGTCCTACGAGCTTGCCGTCGGGGATCTCAAACGTAAAGTTATTTACGGCAATAACTTCTTCATTTGATTTCTTATTACGGCTGGGGAAAATTTTTGTCAAATTCTGCAATTCAACTTTCATTCAACCTAAACCTCCTTGAAAGTCAATCTTTGTGTTTTATTTTTTAATTTATTTTAACATAAATAAATTTCGAAAATTAGTAGTCTGCGCGCTGAGCTGCCTCGAGATGGATCTTTTTCTTAACCTCAAGGAGTTCCTCCTCGCTTTCAAATATTCTCTGGCTCGCGTAATCCACAACAACCGTATCGGATATAAGATCGTGTATTGCGGAATTGGTCTTCGTAACGATCAACATTACAACCTGAAGAACCGCTATGAGAAGAAGCACAATAATGCCGACAAGTCCGAGCTTTCCTGTAAGTATCATAAGAATGATGCATACGGGAACCATAGTTTCCATTGTGCATTTTCCGAGGATCGCGCGTATAAACAACGCAGGACCTGTGATCTTAACGCAATTGGAACGGACAACCGCAAGTCCGAACACCTTCTTACCAAGTGTGCGTCCGTGCTTGAATATCAAAGGAAGAACGAACTCAAGCAGTATCATGGGAATAAGAACGCTGAGCGATACAAGAAGCAGGAAGAGAACGTCGGACATAGCATGCGCGCGAGCGACCTCGGGATCGCTTCCGTACGCCTTATCGGCTGCCTCATATCTCTGCTTTACGTCCTCGGGAAGCGCCTCGCGCTCCTCGGGAGTTATATCCAGGTCGATATCATACTCCTGAGCATATTTTTCGCGGGCATCCGCGATAGTTTTATTATAATCGTCGTAGCCAAGCACCGACGATAAAATCAGTGACAAGCAAAGCGCCAATAAAATAAACGCCATAGCATCGCACAAAAACGCAGAGAATCTTTTAAAAATCCCCGCCTTTTGTAAATCAAGCATAACAAAAATCCTTTCATAAAGCGGCAAGCCCGAACAAGCGCAAAATTTATGCGACATTTATTCGTAAGCATCAAACCTCGCCCCAAAAAAGCGCAAAGTTACCCCTTTTTTAGTTACCTATATATATAATACCACACATTTTCTGAAAATACAACTGTTTTTTTAAAAATCGTCGAAAAGCACATACACTTTAATGCTTTTTGTCGTACCAAAATTTTTTGGGCAACAAACGTAAATTTTAATTCCCAAAATCCTATAAACAATATGTTTATAACATAACCTTTTGTTGTTTTTTGTCGATTTTTTTGCTATAATTTAGATTTTTTGTTCTATTTTTGGATGCTTTTCAGGTCTAAAATCCCATTTTTTGAGATATGTCAAATTGTCCAAAAGGACGTGCGGGGATAACAAATCCCATTTTTCGACACTCTTTCGGTTGACATATCAATATTAATATGGTATAATTATAATAGGTCAAAATTTACTTTAATGATACACTGATTTACGGAGAAATTATTTATGAAAAAAATCCTGATTGCATTTTTACTTATAGCTTCCCTTCTGCTTTCCGCATGTAATATGAACGCGGAAGCCCCAAACGGCGGCTTGAATACAAATGACGAAACAACCGCAAGTGTGGAAAATCCCACCGCCTCGACGGATGAAAACGCGACGGACGGCGAGGACGAGACGACTTCTCCTGCCGACACGACCTCAAAGGATACCGATCAATCCAAAGAGGACGATACAACTGCCAAGGATGAGGATACTACAACGTCTGAAAGCAATGACGGCACAACTGCTACGGATGAAGACGGTACTACTAAAGAAGAAAACACTACCGCCACTCCTCAGCCCGACACCGACTCGGAAAACCATAAAGACTCCGACAACAACGGCTACTGTGACGATTGCGGCATTTACGTAATCGTTACCGTCGATTTCTATTCTATCAACGACCTTCACGGAAAATTTGAAGACAGCGACAGCCAGCCGGGTGTGGACGAGCTTACCTCCTACCTCAAGGGCAGACGCGACATTGACGACTTTACCGTTTTCCTTTCCGCAGGAGATATGTGGCAGGGCGGCACGGCATCCAACGGCACCAAGGGTAAGATCATGACCGACTGGATGAACCACCTCGGCTTTGATGCGATGACTCTCGGAAACCACGAGTTTGACTGGGGTCAGGATGCGATCAAGGCAAACGTCGCTATTGCCGAATTCCCCATTCTCGCCATCAATATTTACGACGATTCAACAGGACAGAGAGTCGAATACTGTAAGCCCTCGGTTATGATCGAGCGCGGAGGAGCCAAGATAGGCATCATCGGTGCTATGGGCGACTGCTATTCTTCGATTTCTGCCGAAATGACCAGAGGTATACATTTCAAAACGGGCAGCCAGCTCACTTCTCTTGTAAAAGCGGAAAGCCAGAAGCTTCGTGAGTCGGGCGCGGATATTATCGTTTACCTTATTCATGACGGAACAAGCTACAAGAACGTGAACGTAAACGATTATTATGACATTTCCCTTTCCAGCGGCGGATACGTTGACGTTGTATTCGGCGGACACTCGCATAGCTACTACATAACACGCGACGCCTACGGTGTTCCCCACCTTCAGGGCGGCGGAGACAATTCCAAGGGTATGACGCACGTTGAGGTTAATATCAACTATGCAAACGAAGAATTGGTATTTACTGCAACGGATTACGTTGAACACAGAGATTGCGCGTCTCTTGAGGACGATCCCATAGTTCAGCAGCTTCTTAGCAAATATTGGAGCGAAATCGGTTGGATGTACGATAAGCTCGGATATAATTCAAGCTATAGAGACGGTGATTTCATAAGTAATCTTGCCGCAGAGCTTTACCTTAAGGCAGGTATTGAAAAATGGGGCGACAAGTACGATATCGTCCTTGCGGGCGGAAGCATCAACACCCGAAGCCCATACGAGTTAAACAAGGGTTATATCGAATACGGAGACCTTCAGATGGTTCTTCCCTTCGACAATCCTCTGTATCTTTGTTCGATCAAGGGCAGCGACCTTATTTCCTTTATGAATAGAAGCGGCTACTATATTGCTTCAAATATAAACTCCTCCCAGATCAACAGAAATGACACTTATTATATCATTGCAGACAGCTGGACGGCTCTTTACGCTCCCGCGAAATGCACACCTGTTGAGCTTTACGATGAAACGACGTTTGCAAGAGATCTGATCGCCAAGTATATTATGGCGGGCGGCCTTGAATAATTTAGACACGAAAATCAATACGTTTGGAGAATAAATGAAACTTTTTTCTAAAATTTTAATACTGCTTCTGGTGTTCTGCCTGATCCTTACGGGCTGTAATACAAATTTAAGCGAGCAGGAAACCACAGAAGCCAACGTTGAGTCGCAAACTCCTTTTGACGATCATACGAAATCGAACGGTGAGGCAACGTCGGACGAGCTTCCGAGCGAAGAAAATTCGTCGGCGGAAGATACAACCACCACAACCAACGAAAACACCACCGACGTTGATAACACTACATCCGATGATGAAAGCAATACGGAAGACGAAAGTGAGAGCGCGTCGGAAGAAACCACTTCAACGGGTGACAATGAGACTACAGAGGACGAGGAAGGCACTACCGAGGAAGCTTCTACAGAGGAAGCTACCACCGACGAAGAGCAAACCACCGTCGATCCCGAAAGCATAATTGAAGAAAATCCCAAGCCCGATTCCGAAATTTCCATCAAGACCGCTATCGCTCTGGGTCTTACCTACGCGTCCAATAAATTCTCGACGGATAAGTTCTACGTCAGAGGCAAGGTAACGAACATTGAGGACGGCTCAAAAGTAAATATTACAATTAAAAACAAGTACGGCGACGAGCTTTATCTCTATACTGTATATGGCAAAAACGGAGATTCTTACTCCTCGATGACCACAAAGCCGCAGATCGGCGACACAATTCTCGTCTACGGAATAATCGGTCAGTTCAGAAGCACACCCGAGATGAAGAACGGCTGGATCGTCGAGATCGAAGGCGATACGGGAGATCTTCCGAACCCCGACGATCCCTACGCAAACGTAACCGCAGAAGAATTTTATGCGAATTACAAGCCCGCGACAAGCTGGGAGGACGCTTATTGGAGATCCCGCCATTACTTTATGTCCGGAGAGATAGCCGATCAGTATCAAGCACCCACATTCTCACAGTACCGTCCCGAGCACAACGGCATTTTTAAGAAAAACTATTCCATGATATACTCGGATGACGGTAACACTTACACTGTACTTGATTCAAACGGACAGGTCGCCTTCAAGATCTACCGCGGAGGCGCGTACATCATGCTTGAGGAGGTAGCCGCGTACGTATTCGCATTCGGTGACATTCCCGCAAACTATAATCCCAATAAGAACGCTTCCCCATCGTCAAGTCCGTGGGGCAAGTATTTACGAGTAAACAAAACGAATTTCTCAGGTAACGTAAGCTCATATCCTTATGAGCCCGAGCTTCCCGATATTACGGGCTGCGGCGGTAAAACCTACTACTACGAGATCGACATCGGCACTATGGGTACGGACTGCGATCCGAGTTACCCCATAAGAGTATACAATGACGGCAGATCCATCACACGCGGAGCTGCAAGAATCGTTTTTGGACGCCGTGATCTCAACGGGAACGGCACTTACGAGGCGGGCGAAATTTACGTATTCTACACCTACAACCACTACAACGATTTCCAGGAATACCTCAACTACGAGGGCGGCTGGGGTGAAATGTTCGGTAATATTACCGGCGGCGGTTCACTCAGCAGCAAGAGCGATTACAATCCCACAGAGTACGTTCACGTTCTGGGCGAAAGCTTTGCAAAAGCCACACCCGCATACAGAAAGGTTTCCGTTTACTACATCGATACAAGAACGCTTTATTATGCAACACGCATGTGCGCGTAAACGTAAAATTAAAAGAACCGAGAAAATTCTCGGTTCTTTTTTATTCAATTACTTCAATATAAAAGCTCACGGGACGGAATCCGTCATTGCAGGATATCATAGCGGATCGCTTATTTTTCATCCAACCGTCAAACAGATCTTCGCCTCCTGACGCAAGATACAGCACGAACTGTTCCATACTCTCCCATGCGCTCTGACATAGTCCTTCGGGCTTACCGTTTCCGTCATAAATAAAAGTATCGCCCAAATTCATATCGCATGCATTTTCAATTGGATTTTCATACTGCTCCGACAACTCCTTATGCCAGACCTTTTTTGCAACTGTAATTTTAATATTTTTCATGTTATTCCTCAATATCCAAAGGATAAGAAATCACCTTGTTGGCAAAGAAGAATTTGCCGACAATGTACTTGTTACAAGCAGACTCGAAGCTAACGATGATTCGTCCGTCAACGATGTCCATATCCTCACTGAATGCAGGCATAAGTACGTCCTTTGTCATATTGCTCGAATCGAGATAATAGAGAGGAATGTCCTTTTCACCTACTGCAACTGTCTTACCGCTATCATTTGCTTCCTTGTAGAATGTAAGGTGGGATGAGGAAAGTCCGTAGGACGTTGAGAGTGCATAAACATCACCCGACTTGACAAAGCCCTGAACCTTATCCTTAACAGAAATGAAATATTCGGGAGCTTCATTGTCAAACGAGCCATCAGAAGAAAGCTTATATGCAACTACAAACGCGTGGTTTTCGTCACCCGCAGGAGTAACGTATGTGTGGGCGGGATCAGCTACGTACTTGTTTCCGTCATGGAATTCTGCAAAATATATGTACTTATCATCATTGAAGGTACAAGAAGGCTTAACCTCAACATGAACCTTGTCTACAGGGGTAACCTTACCACCGTCCTTACCGTTCAAAATATCCGAACGCTTAAAGATCTGAACACCCGATTCTTCTACAATATAAACATATTCACCGACGCAGGTAACACCGCCACCGTGGCTCTTGGTTCTCTCACCGTCTTCTTCGACGCTTATAAGCTCGACTACGTTATTATCTTTTACAACGTAAATGGAGAGATAGTCCTCATTATAACCTGTAAAGATATAAGTATCCTTGTCGTCTACATAGCACAAGCCCTGAGGAACGTAGCCCTCGGAAAGACCGGGGATCTTACATACAACCTCTTTGTTTTTAACGTAATCAGCATAAACGATCTGCTTAGCAATCGAAAGAGATAAAATTACAAGAGCAAATAAAGCTACGATAGAAATTATCGCAATAAAAATAATTTTCTTCCAAATTTTCATTGTTTTCCTCCCAAATCAGTTCTCAAAAATAATAATCTTTTCGACAGATATGCTGCAAGTGCCGCTTTAATTATATCAAAAGCAATATATGGAAAAACGAGAACCGTTATCGCAGAATAAAGCGATACGTACGCATCTTTTGAATAAACGACACAATAAAAGACAATTCCGCAAGCATACAAGACAATGCTTGATATAAGCATAAAGAGGAAGCGAACAGAAAACGATTTGTTTCCCTTTTTGTATAAGGCATCAGACACACAACCAACAATCGTCGCAACAGGAATAAATCCCAAAATAAATCCGCCGCTTATCCCGCTCAAGGCAGATATACCTGCCTGACCTGCAGAAAACACGGGAAGCCCCGCCACTCCGATCAAAACATAGATCAAGGTTGAGAGAAGCCCGATTTTAAGCCCGAATATTCCGCATATAAGCATTATAGCGAAGCTCTGCAGTGTGATCGGAATAAAAAACGGGATTTGTATATATGCCGACACAACGATAAGCGCAGCTCCAATGCCTACCGTACAAATTCCGACAATTTTATTTTTCATCAATACAAGCGCGCTTTATGCGCTTTTTCATTTTGCGCAAATCGCGGAGCATACGGAGAGTATCCTTGACGATATTCACCTTGGATTCTCTGTGATTTATGATCTTGACGGGCATTTCGGTGATCTTCATACCGTATTTTACCGCCCAGAGAATACACTCAAAGTCAAAGGCAAAGCGGTCAACCTCGCAACGGGGGAATATCTTCTTTACGGCATCCGCGGTAAACGCCTTACATCCGCACTGGGAGTCGGAGAGCTTGAAGCCGCCCGCAATACAAAGTACCTTGATATAAACCTTGGACATTATCTTGCGAAGGAAGGTGTAGCCCTCATATCCGTCGGAGGAAAGATTTCTCGAGCCGATAACCATATCGGAATCGGGGTTTTCCATAAAGGTATCATAGGTTTTCTTTACGACGTCAAGTCCGTACGCAAGATCCGCGTCGGTAAACATCACAATATCGCCCTTGGCGGCAAGCACAGCCTGACGAACTGCGTATCCCTTGCCTCGATTCTGCTCGTAGCCGATGACTCTTACGTGGGGCAAATTAAGCGCCTCAACCGCCTTATCGCATCCGTCCTTCGAGCCGTCGTTGGAAAAGATGACCTCATAGTCATCAAAGGTTTTTTCCATATATTCGGACACTGCGCGCGCGGTATCCTCAATTATGGATAATTCGTTATACATTGGTATGCAAAGTGAAATTTTCATTTTCGTCTTACTTTCTATAAACTGATATTTCAAATTCTATTTTTGTTTTAAGCGTATTGAGGGCGAGGAGCTTTTCCTTATCGCTCTCACGTGTTCTCCAATAATACGGCGTCATAAGAAAGAGATTTCCTATATCCTCAGAGCCGCAAACCTCGATCTCAAATGACGCGACCGTTCTCTCGACTAAGGTCATGTTTTTAGGCAGATCCGCTCTTGCGGTATTGACGTAGGTGCTCTCATAAAGCGCCTCCTTTAGTCCCATGAGGTGATTTTCACCCGCTCCCACAACAATAAGATGTCCGCCGTCGCGAAGAGCTCTTGAATATTCCTCCTCTGCACACGGAGCAAATACGTTCACTATTATATCCGCGCATCCGTCGGACACGGGCAGCTCAAACACGCTTCCCGTAATATATAAAACGGAGTCGACACCGCCCGCTCTTGCGGATTTTGCCGCCGCAGAGCATGCGAATTTCGATAGGTCAAAGCCAACCGTATACCCAAATGCCGCCGCAAGCTTATTGGTATAATACCCCTCTCCGCACCCCGCGTCAATTATCACGGAATCGGTATCTGCATATTTTTTCGCAACACGGCAGATCTCCTCCGCGCCCTGCAAATAATAATCCTTTGTAAGAAAGCTCTTTCTCGCTCTTACCATATCCTTTGAATCTCCGCCTCCCTGCCCCATGGCAAGATAACCGTCGGCAGAAAAATCAAAGCAATGCTTGCGGCCACCTCTGCAATATACGCTTTTTCCGTTTTCGGATACGTACATCGATTCTCCACAATGCGGACAGGTAAGCATTTTTTCTATTACTTTATTTCTGTTTTCCATAAATTCTCCGAAAATTCAGGTTATACAACAATAATTATATAATAAATTTCGTGAAAAGTCAAGTTTTTAATATAAGTTGTAAAAACATCTTGTTTTAATTCGAAATTTCTGCTATAATACAATTAAGTATATTTAAATTATAATTAAGGGGGAACTGTATGGAGCATTTTACGGCTTTTAGAGAGCTTTTGGGAACGTGCGGCATAGATACGGTCGGCGTAGTCAAGCTATCCGACTGCAAGCTTTTGCGCGAGTATAAGCTGAAAAATGCAGGGTTTAATGACCTGTCCTCCCTTTTCGTTTATATTTTTGCCATTCCATACTATTCGGAATATGATGGCGAGCGCAATATTTCAGCGTATGCCGCGCCGCGCGATTACCACGCATATTTTGAAGAGCTTAAGGAATATTTGATCTCAGATCTCTCCGAAAAATACCCGCATTATAAGTTTGCGGGCTTTACCGACAATTCCCCTATAGACGAGATCCACGCCGCCGCTATCGCAGGCCTCGGTGTCATCGGACAAAACGGACTTCTTATCACCGAAAAATATTCTTCTTATGTCTTTCTCGGTGAGATCATAACCGATATGCCGACATACCTTTGCCAAGCGACAGAGATAAGAAGCTGTATCGGTTGCGGAAAATGTATTGCGGCATGTCCAAAGTCACAGATCGGCGAATGCCTTTCCTCCCTTACTCAAAAAAAGGGAGAGCTTACTAAGAAAGAGATGGAAGCGATAAAAAAATACGGATCCGCATGGGGCTGTGATATTTGCCAAGAGGTTTGCCCCTATACGTTAAAAGCAAAAGCCGACGGTACACTGTACACACCCATAGAATTTTTTAAAACAGAAATCACTCCGCATCTCGACCGTAACCTTATCCTTTCCATGAGCGACGAGGAATTTTCTCTTCGCGCTTATTCATGGCGAAAAAGAGAAACGGTACTGAGAAACCTCGATATTCTATCAAAATAATTTGGAGGCAATATGCTCGAATTTATATTGGGCCGCCCTCAAAGCGGCAAAACCACCAAGGTTATCGAAAAAATAAAGCAATGCGTCAAAGAAAATAAAAAGACCTATCTTATCGTTCCCGAGCAGCAGGTACACGTAACGGAAACAATGTTTGCCCAAATTATGCCCGAAGCATGGAAATGCTTTGAGGTGACCACTTTTTCGGGCATCTGCGAGATGGCGTTCACAAAATACGGCGGTCTTACAAGCAAATCCGTTGATGATAACGTAAAGCATCTGCTTATATGGTACAGTGCTAAATCTATGTCCGGCGTGCTTACAAAATTCAAAAAGAGCAAAATTGACGTTGCCTTCTCGGACATGCTTTTAAGCGCAATAAACGAGCTTTCCGCACTCGACATATCTCCTGAGGATCTCGATAACATCATCGAAGAATCGGACGACGAGACGTTTAAAGAAAAATTCCGCGACATCTCTGCTATTTACAGTACATTCAAATATAATATCGAATCAAAGCTCAACGGTAAGGTAAAGCTCAAGGAGGATATTCAGAAGGCCGCTCTCAAAAAGATTGAGGATCACCGATTCTTTGACGGTGTATGTGTTTTCGTAGACTCGTTTACCGACTTTACAAGCATTGAAAATAAAATACTCGAGCAGATCATAAGGACCGCTGAGAGCACCGTTATTACGGTGAATTTACCAAATGATAAATACGATTATCCCCACGTAAAGAATATCATAAGCTCCTTCAACAAGCTCAGATCATACGCAAGCGAGTCCAAAATTGATATAGCCGACAAAAACGAAACCGCCATCGATCCCCATCTTGCAAAGCTTGAGCGCTTCCTTTGGGACTTTTCCTATCAGGCACCCAAATTGGACGCGCATGCAGATGAAAACAAGATCAATCCCGCTCTTGGCACAGTCACAATGACAAAATGCCGCAATCCTTACGAGGAGGCGGAAAACGTTGCGATGAGAATTCTTGACGAGTACGCAAGTAACAAAAAATTCTCCGAGATCGCGGTTATCACACGTGAAGCCGAAAGCTATAAGAATATAATAAACTCGGTATTTGATAAATATCATATTCCCTATTTTTATTCCGAAAAAACCGATATTTCCACCACGTCCGCCGCAAGATTTATTCTTGCATCTATCCGCGCTACAATATCCGATTTCCGCCTTGACGACATCCTTACCGTAACAAAGACGGGACTTTGCAACGTATCAAACGAGGACTGCGACATGTTCGAGGATTACTGCGTTATGTGGAATATTCACGGATCAAAATTTTACAATAACGAGCCGTTCAATATGAACGGAAACGGCTACACCGTAGAACGAAGCGAACACGGTGATGCTATTCAAGCCGCGGCAAACCTTGTAAAGGACAAAATAATTCCTCCCATAAAAAACCTGAAGGCGCGACTTATCGCATCTGAAAATATTGAGGAAAGCATATCTGCAATCTACAAATATTTGGAAGAATCGGGGCTTTCCGATTCTATAATCAAGCTCTGCGAGGACAGTCTCTCCGATGACGAGCTTTCCCCCGACACGCTTCGTTCCTGCGCGGAAACTCTTAAGGTATACGATTACATTACAGACTCGCTCTCAATAATTGCCGACGTGTTCAAGGGAGAAAAATTCAGCCGCGCGGATCTTTTGAGCGCGATTGAAATAATGTTCGCAAACACCAATATCGCAAGCGTGCCTCCCGTAGACGAATACGTAACGGTCGGCTCTGCCTCCACTCTCCGTACCGAAAACATTAAGATCGCATTCGTTTTAGGACTTGTCGAGGGTGAATTTCCCAAAAATTCGGGCGGCAGATCAATTATCAATAACGATGACAGATGCATTATCGAAAGTATTGAGAGCGCACGTATCTCATCGTTGGCAAAAAAAGCGGCAAACGACGAGCTTTATTTTGCTTACCGCGCGCTCACCACACCGACGGAAAAGCTGTATCTCTCCTACCCCGCGTTCAATATAGGCGGTCAGGTAAAATCCCCGTCGGTCGTATGGAACAGAGCAATATATATTTTAGGATTCCAAAAGGATGATATCAAGGAATTCAATTATTCAAAGATCAAAAATTACACAAGGCCCATCATCCCGACAGATAAAACGGGAGAAAACAACGAAATTTCAGGTGTATGCAGCTCTGAGGATATTAATCCCGACAAGGTAAAGCAAGCTCTTGGCAATGAGCTTAAGCTGTCAAAATCACTTATCGCCACCTTCATGGACTGTCCGCACAAATATTGGAGCGAATACGTTCTGGGGCTTCAGGAAAGAAAATCGAACGGATTTAAGCCAAGCGACATCGGTAATCTCGTTCACTACGTTCTTGAGAAGTATATTAACAAGTTCAAGAAGTATGACAAGAGTCTCAACCGGGCAACGGTAGAATTCGATCCCAATATCACAAGCGACGACATTTTGAAAATATCCACCGATATCGTTGAAGACTACGTAAACAAGATCGGATTTATCCCCTCATCAAGTGAAATCTACAATATTTCACGTTACAGAAATCTCGCGTATAAAATGCTTCTGAGTCTGGACCGCGAATTTAAAGAAACAAAATTCCAAATTCTCGCGACCGAGGAAGATCTTTCTGACAAGGGTCGTCTGAAGCCGCTTCATTTGGAAATAAAGATCGACGATGGCTTTTCAACTGACGCGGTATTTACGGGTAAAATCGACCGAATCGACGCTTTTATAAAGGATGAAGACCCCAACGTCTACGTAAGAATAATCGACTACAAAACGAATGACAGTAAATTCAATGTTGACGATATTACAAGCGGAAAGGATACTCAGCTTCCCGCATATCTGTTCACAGTGACGGGAGATGACAACCAGACGAGCAATCTCTTTGAGCTTTCGCAGAATGATAATGGTAAGAAGGGTGAAATTATTCCCGTATCTGCACTCTATTTCTCCATAGATGAAAAAGCCGGACACGTCGAACCCTTCAGAAGCGGATTTATTCTCAATGATCCAGCGATTATCAATGCAGCCAACAGCGCAAATGACAAAAAGCTCATCGTTGGATCTGCTAAAAACGCACACGTAGATCAGTTCACCATGGACAGGATCAAAAACGATCTTAACGGAACAATTGAAAGCGTAACACGGCAAATATACTCGGGCAAAGCCACAAGAACCCCCTCCAAGGACGCTTGCGGCTTCTGCAAAGTAAAGAACAGCTGCCCCGTTGCGTACAAGGATAATTTTTCTAAGAAAGGAGAGTAATCATGGGACTTACAAAGGCACAGTCAGCAGCAATAAATGAACGCGGAAAAAGCGTGCTTGTCAGCGCCGCAGCCGGTTCAGGTAAAACCTATACTCTCACCAAGAGAATTATCGATAAAATAATCGGCGATGAAAATAATCCCCCACGCGACATATCGAGAATGCTTATAGTAACGTTTACGCGTTCCGCCGCGCAGGACTTAAGGGAAAAGATATTCAAAGCGCTCACGAAGGCAATTGAGAAGCATCCCGACAAGCCGCATCTCAAGGAGCAGCTGCTTCATCTCGGAGACGCAAAGATATCGACTATCGACTCCTTCTTTATCGATCCCGTAAAGGAGAATTTCGACAAGCTCGGACTCCCCGCAAATCTCCGCCTCGCAGACTCCACAGAGCTTGGTGAAATCAAAAAGGAATGTCTTACAAGCGCAATTGAGGATATGTACTCAAAGAGCAATATCGTATCGGGATCGACGTTATGCGATATTAATTTAAGAAACGATTTTCTGGATCTTTGGAACGGGCTTTCTTCTACCAAGCAGGTCTCTAAAATAAACGAATATCTCATTGATATTCACAAGAACGTCATGACCACGCCCGACGGCGTTGAAGCCCTCGAAAAGAACGCCGAGAAACTCCGTAAGTACGCAGACGGCGACTTCTTTGCGTGCCCGTTCGGCGAAGCGATTCAAAGCAAGGCGATCGCAACGGCGCTTCTTGCAGAAAGCAAATTTGATTACTACATCGAGCTTATAAAAAGTAAGCCCGAGGAGGATCTGGTGCTTGAAAAATATCTTCCGAAGTTTGAAGAGTACAAGACCGCTTGCACAACTCTCGCGCAAAAATGTCGAGGAACCTATGCTGAAGCCAAGGAAGCATACGAAAGCTTCAAATTAAGCGTCCTCAACGGAATCGGCAATAATGATAAAACACCGTTCGCCGAGGAATGCGGAAATATCAAGACCGCAATTAACGGAACAATTACAACAAAGGACGGTCTTGGCAAGAAGGTTTTGTTCCGCACCCCTGACGAGATCAAAGAGCAGCTTCTTCTTACCGCCAGATACAATGAAATTATTTACGAGATCATTTGCTCGTTCAATAAAAAATACACGGCGTACAAGGAAGAGCACGGACTTTTCGAATTCTACGATATGCCCATATACCTTCTCCGCCTTCTCAAGGACGAATCTATATCCATAATTAACGATATGAGAGCCAAGTACGACGAGGTCTACATCGACGAATATCAGGACGTAAACGCGATCCAGGACGAGATCTTCAAGCTCATCGGCGGAGAACGAAAGCGCTTCATGGTAGGCGACATAAAGCAGAGCATCTACGGCTTCCGTGATGCAGTTCCCGAGCTTTTCTCGGGCTACCGAGACTCCTTTCCGAAGCACGGTGATCCTGCAGGTGAGGATTCTGACGGTTGTACCATATTTATGTCAGAAAACTTCAGATGCGACAGAAACGTTATAGACTTTTCAAATACCGTTTGCGCCTTCCTTTTCGAGGCGGCGGGAAAACGCCTTAACTACCAAAAGGAAGATGATCTTAAATTCGGAAAAATCAATATCCCCGACGGATACGTGCCTCCAAAGGTACAGGTCAATATAGTCGAAGACTATTCGGAGAAGCCGAAAAAGAAAAAGGGGGATCCGACCGACGAGGAACAGGATACAAGCGAGGCGGTGATAATTTCCGCAGCAGAAGAGGAAATCCCCCGTGAAATAATTCTGTGCGCCAAGGAGATCGCAAGACTTATCAAGGAAGAGGTAAAGCTGAATCCCGATTACGAGCCCGACAATCCCGATTCAAAGGAGCCGCCATATAAAAAAATATCCGCAAAGGATATCGCGATTCTTGTAGCAAAGAAAAAACACGCTCCCCTGTTTGCAAAGGCACTCAAGAAATACGGCGTAAGCTACCACATGTCCGCCATCTCTCAGCTCTTCGACGGTGAGGATATGAAGGCGCTGCTCTTCCTGCTCAAGGTTATCAACAATCCCTTGGACGACGTCGCGCTCAGCGGATTTTTAACGTCATCTGCATATAGCGGATCCCCCATGTTCACTCTTGCCGAGCTTATCACGATACGCAGACATGAAAAAGATACGAAAACGCTTTTCGCGGCGGTTCGACAGTACGGCAAGCACGGGGAAAACGATCCGCTTGACACTCTGCTTTCAAGACGCGCAAGAGCCGTTGTAAAGCTCATAGGAGAGCTTCGCGCATACTCAAGAAAGGTATCCGTCGAAAAGCTTCTCAAGTACATTTCCGCTAACGAGGAGTTCTCTCTTGTTTGTGAAACAGACGCGTACGTTTATCTTTACGACACTGCGTGCAACTACACGAAAAATTCCTGGAACGGGCTTTACAGCTTTCTCAAGGTCTTTAAAAAGCTCGCAGAAAACGGTGATGCCAGCTTTAAGGATGCAGCGCCCGCAGATGCTGTCAATATTATGACTATCCATCAGTCAAAGGGACTTGAAAGACACGCGATATTCCTCTACAAGGTCGAGGAGAATTTCCCGAACATGGAGGCAAACGACAGATTAAACTACAAGGCGGGACTCGGTTGCGCCATGAAGCTACCGACCGAATCCGTTGATGAGAACGGAAATTCCGTAATAGAAAAATACGAATCCTCCATTGTGCGCGACGCGCTGCTTGAAAGTATCCGTCAGGACAAAATTTTGGAGGAAATGAGAGTTCTCTACGTTGCACTTACAAGAGCAAGAGAGCGACTTTATATTTCCGCCACAATTAAAGGAAGTTTTGAGGATTACAAAAATAACATCCGTATGAATGGCATGTCGTCCTATGCAAAGACTGCATATAACAACTTCCTCTCTTGGATCACAATGGCTCTTATCGATCCTGTCAACACAATAAATCACAATTCTTTTGTAATTAACACTGTAAACGCGGCAGATATTGACCCCAACGTAAACGATGATCTTTCGGACGTGCTTCCGAGCGAATCCGAGCTTTCAAAAGAAGAAAAGAAATACGTTGAGATCATAAAGAAGAACCGAAAGCGTAGCGAGGATAGCAAGGACGTTACGATCCCGTCGAAGATCGCCGCCTCCAAGGCAAACGACACGCTTTTCGACTACGTATCAGACGAAGCGGGACTTGATGACGAAACAAGGAAAGAGGGCCTTAAGAAAAAGCTCGAGCTTCTCAGATCAAGCAGTAAAAATCTTTTCAAGCCCACGGATAAAACCGCCTCCGCCGCGGATATCGGTACGGCTACGCACGCATTTTTGCAGTTCTGCGACTTTGTTAATCTTCGTGATCATGGCGTTGAAAAGGAGATCGAGCGACTTGTCGAGAATGAATTCATGACCTCAGAGGACGCATCACTTATAAATCGCGCACAGATCGACAAATTTGTAAAGAGCGATCTGTTCGAGCTTATTCTTTCAACGAAGAACGTTCGCCGTGAATTCAGATTCGGACTTTTCGTCGACGCTCAAAATTTCGCTCAAAGTAATGAAGCCAAGACAAAGCTTGCGGGCAAAAGAATTTACGTTCAGGGCTCTATCGACATTCTCATAGAAGCTGAGAACGGTGAAATATACATCTGTGACTATAAGACCGACAGAGTAAATTACCGTGAGGGCGAAACCGCGAACGAGTTCAGATCCCGTCTTACAGAAAGCTACAGCTATCAGCTCGCACAGTATAAAAACGCCGTAAAGCAAATATTTGGCAGGGACCCCGATAGAATATTCATCTATTCCCTTTCAATAGGCCAGACGGTAGAAATAAAGATTTAAAGGTAATATTATGAACTTCACAAATCCTAACACAAGCATCCTTCAGGACAAAAAGCTGTTTGTTTTCGATATGGACGGCACTATCTATCTTGGAAATCAGGTATTTGATTTCGCAATTAAATTTATCAACGACCTTCGCGCAAACGGAAAAAAGGTGCTTTTCTTCACGAATAACGCATCGAGAACAACTCCATTTTATATGCAAAAGCTTACGCGCCTCGGCTTTTCTCCCGCAGAGGACGAGATAATGACCTCGGGCGACGTGACCGCGGAATTTCTGCTTCGTCACAGAGCGGGCAAGTCCGTTTACCTTGTAGGAACAGACGATCTTGTCGAGGATTACAAGGCACGCGGGATCGATATTCTCTCGGGTGACGAGGAGAGAGCCGACATCGTAATTACAAGCTTTGACACCTCCCTCACCTATAAGAAGCTCGACAATGCCTGCCGCTTTGTTCGAGGCGGCGCGGAATACCTTTCCACCCACCCCGACTTTAACTGTCCGACAGAGACGGGATTTATCCCCGATAGCGGCGCTATTGCGGCATTTGTTACGGCTTCCACAGGTAAGACTCCCACGTATTTCGGCAAGCCCTACCGTGAAACCGTTGAAATGATTTCAGAGGCAACGGGTTTCAACAAAGAAGAAATGTGTATCTTCGGCGACCGACTTTACACAGACATCGCTCTCGGTAAAAAGCACGGCGTTACCGCCATTCTCGTTCTCACTGGTGAAACTCAGATGAGCGACGTTGACGCGGCAACCGAAGCCGAAAAACCCGACTTCGTTTTCCCC
This sequence comes from Eubacteriales bacterium, assembly GCA_045632305.1. Taxonomy (GTDB): domain Bacteria; phylum Bacillota; class Clostridia; order Oscillospirales; family CAG-272; genus SVTX01. The sequence goes on from JAZQWL010000042.1 coordinate 29,222, forward strand.
TCCCTTGCCGAGGCGGATGATGCAATTTTCAACTAAATAATAAAAACTCCCCAGAGGCACATGCTGCGATTAGCCGAATTGTATGCCAATTACAACAGACTCCAATGGGGCAGATAATTCCAAAAAAAATTTTACACCCGCCGATATCGGCGGGTGTTTTTCATATTCAATTACCGCAACAGGACGTTTTATGCGTCGGCTCGGATTTTGAAGCGTTGAGTCCATAAATTGCAGATCCGCCGATCGAGGATTCGATGCGAAGGAGTCTGTTGTATTTCGCAACTCTGTCGCTTCTGCAGGGCGCGCCCGCCTTGATAAATTCAGTACCGAAGCCAACCGCAAGATCTGCGATCGTAGTGTCCTCGGTCTCGCCCGATCTATGCGACATAATGCACCTGTACTCGGAATTTTTAGCGACCTTGATTACGTTGAGCACCTCGCTGAGCGTGCCGATCTGATTGGGCTTCACAAGTACGCTGTTAGCGATACCGTTTTCTATTCCCTGTCTTACACGCTCCTCGTTAGTAACGAAGAGGTCATCACCTACGAGCATGATCTTTTTGCCGAGCTTATCGGTAATTTGCTTCCAGCCGTCAAAATCTCTCTGGTCAAGCGGGTCTTCAATAGAAATTATGGGATATTTTTCCGCAAGTGAGCCAATATAATCAACTACACCCTCCTGCGATAAAATTTCACCGCGCTTATGAAGGTGATACATACCGTCATCCTCCGAGAACCACTCGGATGCGGCAACGTCGAGCGCGATCTTGACCTCATCAGTGGAATATCCCGCCTCACCTATTGCTTTGATAATATATTCGATCGCCTCGGCATCCGATGAAAGATTGGGCGCAAATCCGCCCTCGTCTCCGACGGAAACCGACTTTCCCTCACCCTTGAGGATCCTGCCGAGCGTATGGTATATCTCACTTCCCATGCGAAGCGCGTCCGAGAAGGACGGCGCGTTTACGGGGCATATCATGAACTCCTGAATATCAATATTATTCGACGCATGCGCTCCGCCGTTTAAAATATTCATCATGGGAACGGGCAGACGAACCGCGGAAACTCCGCCGATATATTTATAAAGCGGAATCTTGTAGCTGTTAGCCGCCGCTCTCGCCGCCGCTAAGGAAACCGCAAGAATGGCATTCGCGCCAAGCTTACTTTTATTTTCAGTACCGTCAAGCTCGCAAAGAATTCTGTCTATCTCGCTCTGCTCCGACGCATAAACGCCTACAAGTGAAGGCGAGATGATCCGACAGACACCGCCGACTGCGGAAAGAACGCCCTTGCCTCCAAAACGCTTTTTGTCTCCGTCACGCTTCTCTACCGCCTCATAAATTCCCGTAGACGCGCCCGACGGAACACTTGCAACACCGACGTTTCCGTCGGATAAAATTACGCTCGCTTCAACAGTGGGATTACCGCGTGAATCGAGTATCTCCCTTGCCGTACATTTTATTATCTGCGCTTTACTTGACATATATGTTAACCTCCGAGTATTCATTTTATAATTTTAGTATTGCCATATATATCTATTTTATTTTGGAATTTCCAAATAAATATCTATCAGGGGAAAAAAGACGGAAAGATCCGCCTTTTTTTCATTATTTTATTTTTACAAGCGTCTTTACGCCCTCGTTGAGAGCATCAACGAGCGATTTAACATCGTCATTCGTATTATATGAGGAAAAGCTCACACGTATTGTGGTATCCGCCTCTGTGTCGGGAATTCCGAAGCCCACGAGAGCCGAGGAAATATTTCTTGAATGCGACGAGCATGCAGAACCCGAAGACACGCAAATTCCCTTGCCCGACAAGAAATTGAGCATAGTTTCGCTCTTGATTCTCGGTAATGTCAAGCTCAAAATATGGGGCGCACACTTGCCGCTCGGCTTATTAACTCTGATCTCACTTCCGTCGAGCATTTTGATGCAATCTTCACGCAATGCGGTCATCTTATCAAAATTCACTCGGAAATCAGAAAAGCCCTCAACTGCCGCCGCGGAAAATCCGCAAATGCCGATCATATTCTCAGTTCCCGAACGGAAGCCGCTCTCCTGACCGCCGCCAACAAGGTAGGGTACAAGAAGCCGACGCTTCAGAATTTCCGCAGAAACGAAAAGCGCTCCGACACCCTTCGGGCCGTGGATCTTGTGCGCGCTTACACTAACAAGGTCTGCCTTTATCTTTTTGGGAGTAAACGGCACCTTTAAAAATCCTTGGATGGCATCGCAATGTGTCACGATGTCGGGATTCTTTGCTTTAGCAAGTGAAAAGCATCTCTCAACGTCATAGACCGCGCCCGTTTCATTATTTACCATCATAAGAGAAACAAGAATTACACTGTCGTCAAGAGAGGCGCGGAATTCCTCAATATCAAGAACGCCGCCGCGTGTTTTAAGCCGAACAACTGTAAAGCCGTCATCCTCAAGACGCTTCATAACATTTTCAACCGAGGAATGCTCGGAATCCGTCGTAATGATCTTCGCGCCCTTTTGTCTCTTTTTCGCATAAACCGAGCCGAAAATAGCCGTATTATTCGCTTCCGTACCCGAAGCGGTGAAGAATATCTTATCGTTTGATGCGCCGTTCATTCCAAAGCATTTTCCGATATTCTCTCGCGCTATGTCAAGCATTTTCTTCGCGTTCGTGCCCATAATATGCTTTGAGGAGGGATTACCGAAGCACTCCATAGCAGAGATCATACTCTTCTTTGCCGCGTCGGTAAGGTTTGTTGTCGCGCTATTATCAAGATAGATCATATTTTACCTCATCTCAGGGCAAAGGCGGAAGCCATTGCCTCAACGTCTGCTACGTGGGAATCAAACGCTTCGGGAGTTGACGTATAGGTAAGAATGTAATACATCTCACCCTTCGCGCAAACCGTCTGCATGATCTTGTATTCAGCGTCTCCGCTCTTTACGGTAAATATAAAGCGAATCGCATTATACTCGCCCATCTTTGCCTCATCGGATTTTGACACGAGCGTATAGCTCTCTCCGTAAAGATTTTTATACTTGATCTTGGAATTTTCAAAGAACGTATTAATATCCGCCAGCTCTCCCGTACTCATATGCGCCTGAAGAGAAACGTTGGACTTATCCTTATCCGAAAAGTACGCCGCGGAGAGACTGCTTCTTGTATCAAGTGTCCATCCTTCGGGAACGAAGAATCTGTAAGGACGCTTGTCGGTTGACGCAAGCTTCATGCCTTCGGGGGCTTCTACCTTCGAGGAAATTTTCTTTCCATCAGCCGCATAGGGCTCGCCGTCAAATTGGAAATAAGGAACTATACCCGCAAATTCACCATCATCGGAGTCCGCGCCAAGTATTGTGTCCTTATGCGCGTCAAACTTTTCATCGGGACAGCTGAACGTTAAAACGTAAATGTCTCCGTCAAATTCCGCAAAATACTGAAGATACTTGTACTTCACGACCTCGGTCGCTTCTATGGTTTCCTTTACGTCACTGTCAGTAACCTTTCTTGTGACCGTAAAGATGATCTGATACGCCGCCATACCGCCGAGGGAGGATTTTGCATCCTCGGATACGAAAACGTAATCCTTTAAGGTGGACGCGTATTTTGCCTTGCAATATTCGAAATACTGCGCAAGTGTTGCCCCTTCTCTATCCTCTGCGACAGTCACGCTTACAAAAGCGTTTTCATCAACAGAATAATACGCGCTCGTAATTCCGCTGTCGGTATTTTCAACCCATGACTTCGGAACGTAAAGACGGAATTTGTCTCCGTCACAAGCTACGAGCTTATATCCGTCGGGAGCTTTGTTTGCATTACATGCCGTAAGCGAAGGAATAAGCATTACGGCAAGCAAAGCAATACAAGCAATTATTTTAAAACTTCTTTTCATTTTTAAACTGCCTTTTATATTATTTCATAGAAAGCACGGCTTCTGCCGCAGACATGATACCTATTTTTCCGCTCTCATATGTAAGACCGCCCTGGAAATATACGGTATAGGGGGGACGAATCGGTCCGTCGGCGGAAAGCTCAATAGAAGAGCCCTGCGTAAACGCGCCTGCCGCCATAATTACCTTGTCGGTGTAACCCGGCATTTCCCACGGCTCGGGAGTAACGTAGGAGTCAACGGGAGAGCCCTTCTGGATACCGCGACAGAACGCGCAAAGAAGCTCGGGATCCTCACAGATAACCGTCTGGATGATATCGCTTCTCTCTTCCTTCCACGTGGGACTTACGTTATAACCAAGCTTTTCGAACATGTATGCCGCGAAATGAGCCGTTTTAAGCGCCTGAGCTGTTGTATGAGGGGCGTAGAAAAGTCCCTTGTACATATTCTTATTCTGACCGATCGTCGCGCCAACCTCAAGTCCGCAACCGACCGAGGTGAGTCTGTATGACGCAAGCTCGACCGCTCTTTTCGTACCCGCAATATATCCACCTGTTTCAGCCATACCGCCGCCGGGATTCTTGATAAGCGAGCCGATAACCATATCCGCACCGAGGGCTGAGGGCTCAAGCTCCTCGGTAAATTCACCGTAGCAGTTGTCTACGAGAACGTAGGTTTCGGGAGAGATACTCTTTACAAGCTTTACAAGCTCACCGATCTCGGCAACCGTAAGTGTTCTGCGATTAAGATAACCCTTGGATCTCTGAACGAAGATCGCCTTTACGGGCTTACCGCCTGCTATTTCCTCGCGAAGAACTCCTGCAATCGCATCAAAATCAAGCGTTTTATTGTCAATAAGCTCGATCTGCTTATATCTGACGCCAAAATCCGCAAGAGAGCCGTTACCTGGCTCGCCTGCGATACCGATAACCTCTTCAAGCGTATCGTAGGGCTTGCCCGCAACCGAGCAGAGCAAGTCCCCCGGACGAAGCACGCCGAAAAGACCGATCGTAAGCGCCTGAGTTCCGTTTACGATGCTATGACGAACAAATGCCGCCTCACATCCAAAAACGTCCGCCCAGATAGCGTCAAGCGTATCGCGTCCGCGATCATCATAGCCGTAGCCACTCGTGGAATCGAACATAGCAGTAGAAACTCTATGCTCGGAAAAAATGTCCATTACTTTTTGTGTATTGTTAAACGACACCTCGTCAATTCTGCGGAACGTATCCGCAAGCGCGAGCTCCGCCTCGCGCGCAAGAGACAAAACCTTATCTGAAAACTGCATTACTATCTCCCGATCAATATTCTGTTACAAATGCGATCGCAAGATCGATGCAAGCGTCAACGTCGGACACGTCGATCATTTCAACGTTGGAGTGAATATATCTTGTAGGAATGGAGATAGCGCCCGCCTTAACACCGCCGCGCGTCATCTGCATGGAGTTTGTATCCGTGCCGCCAAACTGAAGGATCTCATACTGATACTTGATATCGTGCGCCTTTGCGATCTCTGTGAGCTTTTCTACGATCTCTCTGTCGCAGAGAACGGACGCATCCTTGAGCTTAATAGCCGCGCCGCCACCAACGGAGCATTCCATGGGCTTTGCGCCGGGAGTATCGCCTGTGCCGGTTACGTCGAACGCGATACCGCAATCGGGATCGATAGCGAAGGAAGCGGGCTTAGATCCGCGAGTACCTACTTCTTCCTGAACTGCGAAGCAGTAATAAATATCGTTATCGATCTCAACGTCACGGAGCTTTTCTGCCATCTTGATCATAATAGCGCAACCGATTCTGTCGTCCATGGGTCTACCGCAAAGCTTCTTTCCAACCTTATGAACGTTTGCCTCGCATACGAAGAAATCACCGATCTTAACCTTCTTCTCGGCTTCCTTTCTGTCCTTTGCGCCGATATCAATATAAACCTTATCGGACTTAAGGTCAGCAGGAGCTGTACCCGAATCGGGAACCATTACGCCGCGAACACCGTTCTCGGAAATTACGTAAGTAAATGCCGCGGAAACGAAATTGATGCCTCCGATGGGAGCTATTCTGATAAAGCCGTTACCGTCGATATGTGTTACCATAAATCCGATCTCATCCATGTGAGCGCAGAGCATGATCTTCTTTGCGTTCTCGCTCTTACCCTTCTTTACTGCGATAAGGTTGCCCATAGGATCTTCCCACGCCTTGTCGGTGAGGGGAGCCATATATGTGAGAATTTTATTTGCGATTGAGTTTTCTCTGCCGGAAACACCCGCGCAAGAGTTGAGATTCTTTATAAGATTATACATTTTTATTTCCTCCGTTTTTAAAATCAAAGCTTACCGTCGCGGATAAGTGTGAAAAGAAGCTTATTTATGGATTCAAAGTCACGTGTATCAACCACACAGGACTGCGAGTGAAGATATCTTGTAGGAGCGGAGATCGCAAGCGTCTTAACGCCACGGCCCGCCTTGTGAATATGTCCCGCATCATTACCGCCCGAAACGTATCTCTTGATCTGCGCGGGAATTTCACACGTCGCAGCATAGTCTATTACGCTCTGAACGAATTTTGCATCGTAAATAGTGCTTCTGTCCATAAGGGAGATAGCTCCTCCCTCGCCCTGAATCGCTACGTTTCTCTGCTCGCCTACACCCGCGATATCAGCAACCGCCGTTGTTTCAATTACAACAGCCACGTCGGGCTCGATCGTCTGTGCCGCTACCTGCGCACCCGAAATACCGATCTCCTCGCCGCAGGTAAATGCGAAGTAAACGTCATAGGGAATATCGCACTTTGCCGATTTTAACGCGCGCATAACCTCTATTAAAGTAGCGCAGCCCATTCTGTCGTCAAGCGCCTTGCACTTCATCTTGACACCGTCAGTACCGAAGCGGATAAACTCGGAATCAAACACGCCAACGTCACCGATACCGACGTACTGCTCTGCCTCCTCCTTGGAAGAAACACCGATATCGATATACATATTTTTGATAGGAGTAACCTTTGTTCTCTCCTCTGCCGACTGCATATGGATCGCCTTGGACGCTATAACGCCCTTGAATCTTCTGTCCTCATCGCCGAGAACAACAGCTCGTCCGCAGAGAACTCGGGGATCGATACCGCCAACTGTGGAGAACTTAATGTAGCCGCCCTCTGTGATCTCGTTGATCATAACACCAACCTCGTCCATGTGGGCAGACAGCATAAGCTTTCTGGGATCCTCCTGATTATAGCCCGCGCCAAAGCCGCATATCTTTGCGATAACGTTTCCGTTTCTGTCCTTGTAATACGCGTCGCAATCATCCTGAATCTGCGAGATGATAAGCTCCGCAACCTTATATTCGCAACCCGAGGGGCCGAATTCGAGAGAAAGCTTCTCTACAAGCTCTATTCCTGAATATTTCATCTTGAATACACCTCCGCGATCTCTCTTGATTTAATAAATTCGCAAACGAAATCCGCAACCGTCTGACAGTCCTCAATGCAAAGAAGCTCGTTTGCAGAATGCATGCTCTTAATGGGAAGACTTGCCAAAACCGTGGGAATACCGTTTCTGACGGTAACGATCTTGTTGGCATTTGTACCCGTGGAGTTGGGCTCTGCCTGAACGGTATACTTAAATCCGTTCTTCTTGCAGATGTCAATAGCCATCTTTGTCATTCCTCTGTTCGTTACGGCAGACATGGAAAGCGCAACACCGCTTCCGCACTCGCCTCTCTTTCTGCCCTCCATATCGGGAGTATATGCGTGAGTCACGTCAATTACAAGCGCATAATCGGGATCGATCGAATAAGCCGCGGTAAATCCGCCGAGAGCAATTTCCTCACGAGTGGAGAATACGAAATAAACGTCGCCCGCAAGCTCCTCTCTTTCCGCCTTGTCAATACCCGCAATGGCGCAAACACCGCACGCCTTGTCATCGAACGCCTTGCCTGCAATTCTATCGTTCAAAAGCTCGGTATAAATAGGACGGTATCCGACGGGAGTTCCGAGAGAAACAATCTTCTCAAGCTCTTCCTTCGTATAACCCGTATCAATAATAAGGTCGCGAATGGGAGTGAGCTTATCAGCCATCGCAGGGCTCATAAGATGGGGGGGAGTTGAAGCAAATACGCCATAAATCTCTTCCTTACCGTAAATAGTAACCTCGCTCGACTGAAGAAGTCGCGCATCAACGCCGCCTACGGGCTCAACGGAAATAAATCCGCCCTCTTTAATGGATGAAACCATCATACCGATCTCATCGTAATGACAGTCGATAAGGATCTTGGGCGCGCCCTCGCGTCCGCACTTTTTAACAAAAATATGATTGCCGATACTGTCCGTATAGCACTCGTCGAACGTCTCACCCACAAGGGCGAAAAGCTTCTCCGCGCTATATCTTTCATAGCCCGAAATCGACATAAGAGAACAAACGTTAACCAAAAGCTCTTTTATATTCATATTCTTTTTCCTTTCTTGTTTTATGTTAATCTTCAAATGATTTTACAATTTCAATAAATCGCTCGCCGCGTTCTTCGAAATCACGGAACACGCCAAAGCTCGCGCATGCGGGGGTGAGCATTACGTTATCACCTGTAATTGCCACATCCCTTGCCCTCTCAACTGCGCGCTTAAAATCGGGCTCTACGTAAATACTGAGCTTTTCTTTATCGTAGGTGGGGCAATCTGAAATTGCCTTGTGTATCTTTTCTGCCGTCTGTCCCGTAAGGACAACCGCCTTGACCTTGGTCGTAAGCACGTCCGCCAAAGTATCAAACGGAATATTTTTATCATATCCGCCGCAGATCGCCACGATGCTGCCGCCCATAGCATTTATTGCCGCCTCTGTTCGGCTGGGACTTGAGTCGATCGAGCTATTATAGAATTTCACTCCACCAAGCTCTCGCACGAACTGAATTCTGTGCTTTACACCGTAAAAGCTCTCCGCCACCTCTTCTATGACCATTGGCGTTACGTAACCGTAGGTCAATCCGATAGCGGTCATGAAATTTTCAACGTTGTGTCTTCCAATAACCTTGATTTTGGAGATATCGAGCATTTTTTCTATCTTCTCACCGTCGGATGCAACAATATATCCGTCAAGCTCAAAGATGGCAATACTTCCCTTCTTTTTTGCGGGAACGATCTCGTCGTAGCTTGAGCGTTTGCCCGAGAAATAAATGACGGGAATATCGACCTTGGACGCAATAGAGCGTGTAACATCGTTATCAGCATTTAAAACTATCGTATCACAGCCACCCGACGCAAAAATCTTACACTTTGCGTCTATGTATTCCTGCATGCCTGTATGCCAATCGAGATGATTTGGAGATACGTTTGTAATTGCCGCGCGCTGTGGGGATTTTTTGAGTGTCATAAGCTGAAAGCTTGAAAGCTCAAGCACCACCGCATCGCAAGGAGTCATATTTTCAAGCTCGGGAAGAAGTGAATTTCCGATATTTCCGCCAACATAAGCCCTATTGCCTCTTCCTGAAAACTGCCTTTCAAGGAAAAGATGCGTAAGCGTTGTCGTCGTAGTCTTACCGTCGGAGCCCGTTATTCCGAAAATGGGGGCTGACGAATAATCCATTAAAAACTCGATTTCGCTTGATAGTATCGCGCCGCCTTCACAAGCGCGAAGTATTTCCGGCCTGTCGGGTCTGAATGCAGGAGAGCGGAATACGTAATCTCCCGAAATATCCTCAAGATAATTATCGCCGAGAATAAATTCCACGCCGCGGCTCTTGTACTGCAGCGCCTCGGGATCACGTAAAAGAGACTCCTTTTTATCACGTACGCTCACGCGCGCGCCGACCGAGATCAATATATCGCAAAGGGGCTTGGTAGACCTGCCGAATCCCAAAACTTCACATCTTTTATCTTTATACTTCTCGCATATTTTTTCAAAATCCATATGAAGTCCTCCCTTCGGAAATCAAATGCACCTATATATTATATAATATTTATTTATACCTTTCAATAGAATAATGAAAATTTTTTATTATTTTGCGAAAAAATTTGCAAAAAATGTGAAAAACCTCTTTTCAAACGTCGATTTTTTTGATATAATTACAATAAGAAACTATGTGCGCGGAAAATCCGCATTAAATATAAATTTTTGAAAGTGAGAAAATTATGGCAGAGGAAAAGAAGCAAAGTAAGTCAAAGAGCGCTCCATCCCAATACGATGACCGAAGCATTCGCGCATTAAAAGGCGCTGACAGAGTAAGAAAAAGACCTGCGGTTATTTTCGGCTCTGACGGTCTTGAGGGCTGTGAGCATTCATATTTTGAAATTCTCTCAAACTCGGTCGACGAAGCAAGAGAGGGGCACGGCTCGGAAATTATCACTACGCTTTACCTTGACAAAAGCATAAAGGTCGACGACCACGGACGAGGCGTTCCGCTCGGATACAATGATAAGGAGCAGCGATGGAACTGGGATCTTATTTACTGCGAGCTTTACGCGGGCGGTAAGTACGATAACAACAACGGCGAGTCTGCTTACGAATATTCCCTCGGTCTTAACGGTCTTGGCGCGTGCGCCACGCAGTACAGCTCGGAATTTATGGAGGTTTACTCCTACGACGGCACGTATGAACGCCACATTTCCTTCAAAAAGGGCGAACCCGTTACAGGTCAGCTTGAAGAACGCCTTCTCGATAAAAAGGAAAAGCGTACGGGAACTGTAATTCACTACCGTCCCGACCGCGAGGTATTTACCGATATAAACATCAATCCCGACAGCATTCGCGCAACCTTGCGCCGTCAGTCGGTTGTTAATGCGGGAATTTCCTTTGTTCTTCACGTTGAAGAGTCCAAGGGCAAATTCACCGAGGAAAAATTCTTCTATCAGAACGGTATTTCCGACTACGTAAACGAGCTTGTGGGTGAGTCCGCTATGACCGCTCCCGTGCTCTGGCACCTTGAAACTCAGGGACGCGACCGTGAGGATAAGGAAGACTATAAATTCAAGGCAGATATCGCGTTCTGCATTTCAAACAAGGTAAACGCGCTTGAATACTACCACAACTCCAGCTTTCTCGAGCACGGCGGCTCTCCCGACAGAGCTGTCAAGAGCGCATTTACTTTTGCTATTGACAAATACTTAAAGAATAACGGCAAGTACAACAAGAATGAGGGCAAGATTACGTTTGCCGACGTAGCGGACTGTCTGCTCCTCGTTTCTAACAGCTTCTCGACGGTTACTTCCTACGAAAACCAGACGAAAAAAGCGATCACGAACACCTTTATTTACGAGGCGATGAATGATTTCCTTCGCTACAATCTCGACATCTTCTTTACAGAGCATCCGCTCGAGGCAGAGGTTATGGCAAATCAGGTTCTCGTCAACAAGAGAAGCCGTGAATCCGCAGAATCCACTCGTCTTAACATCAAGAAAAAGCTCACAGGTACTATCGACATCGCAAACCGCGTTGAAAAGTTTGTAAACTGCCGCTCAAAGGACCCCAACGTCCGCGAGCTTTATATCGTGGAGGGTGACTCCGCGCTTTCATCCTGTAAGCTCGGTAGATCCGCCGAAATTCAAGCGATCATTCCCGTAAGAGGTAAAACTCTTAACTGTCTTAAAGCAGACTACGCGAAGATCTTCAAGAGTGAAATTATCACAGACCTTCTCAAGGTTATCGGCTGCGGTGTTGAAATCGAAGGCAAGGTAAAGGGCGACATCGTTCCCTTCGATCTCGATTCTCTGCGCTGGTCAAAGATTATTATCTGTACCGATGCCGACGAAGACGGCTTCCAGATCAGAACTCTTTTGCTTACGATGTTCTACCGCCTGCTCCCCACACTTTTGCAGGAGCAGAGAGTATTTATCGCAGAAACTCCCCTCTTTGAGATCACAACAAAGGACAAAACTTATTTTGCCTATGATGAGTTTGAAAAGAGCGACATTTTGAAAGAACTTGGCAACAAGAAATACACGATTCAGCGTTCAAAGGGTCTTGGTGAAAACGAGCCCCAGATGATGTGGGAAACCACAATGAACCCCGAAACGCGCCGTCTTATCGCGGTAACTCCTACGGATGCAAAGAAGACCGAGGAGATCTTCGACACCTTGCTTGGCGATAACCTCCCTGCAAGAAAAGAATTTATCGCGCTTCACGGCAAAGAATATATGAAGGACATTGACGTATAATGACTAATTTTTCAGGATCAGCTCTCCCCGAGTTTGTCGGCACAACGGTTCTTGACACGATAGGTCTTGTAATCCCGGGTATCGACTCCTCACTCAGAGAAGAAATGAAGCTTCCCGCACATATCTCCGCCCTCGGACTTCTCAGCTCTCGCACAGGTGCGGCAGGACAGATATGTGCTATTGACGAAGCAATCAAAAATACGAATACAGAAATCGTTAGCATCGAGCTTCCCCGAGATACAAAGGGCTGGGGCGGACACGGTAACTATATCGTTATCGGCGGTTGCGACGTGTCCGATTGCCGTCGTGCTATTGAGATCGCTCTTGAGCTTACAGAACGTAACGCGGGCGAGGTATATATCAGTGCAGCCGGACATCTCGAATTTGCTTACAGTGCATCGGCTTCCTTTGCAATAAACAAAGCGTTTGATATACCGCTTGGCAAGGCATTTGGCTTTATGGCGGGCTCCCCCGCCGCAATCGGTCTTGTTATGGCAGACGCAGCTATGAAATCCTCGTCAATTAAGCTTACAAAGTATCTCACACCTACGACCACAAGCCACTCAAACGAAGTTATTATCGCATTTTACGGTGATGCAGAGGCCTGCAAAACCGCAGTTTTGCGTGGCAGAGAGGTAGGACTTACGCTCTTAAAAACACTCGGTGATGATGAGCCCTGTGGCCCGTCGAAGCCGTATCTTAACTAATAGCGCAGAGCCATTGGGCTCTGCGCATCGATATAAATCCCTTGCGGGATTTTCGATATGTTGCTAACGCAACTCGATATGCTTCGCTCGATATGTTTGCTTCGCAAACGAGAGATTTATATCATATCGAATTGGCACGAAGCGGAGGCATATCGATAAGATTCTCCTAATTTCATACTAAACTAAAAGAAGTGCGGTTTAATCGTGCTTCTTTTTTAGTTAGTGCAGAGTGCGGATGCAGTGCAGATGGAGTGCAGAGTGCAGAATTCAGAATGCAGAGTTAAAAATAAAATGAGGATTTTCGGCTCGCCCGAAAATCAACCTAAACTCTTAACTCTTCACTCTTAACTCTGCACTTCATCTGCGCTCTGCATTCTGCACTTAATTTTTATTTTCCTCTTGACAAATACGTCTTTTTATGATAAAATAACAAATGTTATATATCAAACGCTATATTTGGAGGTTAACATGCCACCCAAGGTTAAAATAACGAAAGAAGACATTATACATAAAGGAATTGAGCTTGTTCGCGAGCATGGTGCCGAGTCATTCAACGCACGCGGAATTGCCGCCGCGCTTGGCTGCTCTACCCAACCGATCTTTTCAAATTTCGAATCTATGGAGGATCTTTACGCGCAGCTTATCACAGAGGCGTACAAGCTCTATCTTGACTTTATACAAAATGAATTAAAATACGGAAAATACCCGCCCTACAAGGCATACGGCATGGCGTACATTCGCTTTGCAAAGGAAGAAAAAGAGCTTTTCAAGCTTCTTTTTATGCGCGACAGAACGGGTGAGGAGCTCTCCTCATCCCCCGACTTTGAGCAGTCCGTGGAAATGATTATGAAAGCAAACAATTTCAGCCGTGAAATTGCGAAGCTTATGCACCTTGAAATGTGGGCTTGCGTGCACGGAATTGCAGTAATGATGGCAACGTCATTCCTTGAGCTTGACGAGGAGCTCATAAGCCGAATTACAAGCGACGTGTACCAGGGTGTGCGAACAAGACTTTTATCGGAGGCAGATAAATGAATACAATTGAAATAAAAAATTTAAGCAAACAATATAAAGATGTCCTCGCAGTTGACTCCCTTTCTCTTGAAATACGCGAGGGCGAGCTCTTTTCCCTGCTCGGTGTCAACGGCGCGGGAAAAACCACGACTATAAAAATGCTCTGCGGTCTTACCTCCCCTACGGGTGGTGATGCCACTCTATTAGGCAGGAGCATACGCACTAATATGGGCGAAATTAAGCCGTTTATCGCAATATCTCCTCAGGAGACCGCGATCGCGTCGGGACTTAGCGCACGCGAAAATCTTGAGCTTATCTGCGGCATTCACGGTTTTTCAAAGGAAAAGCGCGAGGAAAAAATAAACGAGCTTACCGCTCTGCTCGGGCTTGACGGCATTTTAGACCGTCGCGCGGGCAAGCTTTCGGGCGGTTGGCAGAGACGCCTCAGTATTGCGATGGCGCTCATCAGTGAGCCGAAAATTCTCTTTCTCGACGAGCCGACACTCGGTCTTGACGTGATCGCGAGAAGCGAGCTTTGGGACATCATACGCGCGCTCAAGGGTAAGGTAACTATAATTCTCACAACTCACTACATGGAAGAGGCGGAGGCGCTCTCCGACAGAATCGCCATCATGCTCGACGGAAAGCTTCTTATGTGCGACACGCCCGACAATATCAAATTACAGACGGGTGAGAACAGTATTGAGAACGCATTTATCAAGGTGGTAAAGGGGGTAGCAAAATGAGACTTCTGACATTCTCCAAACGCAACGCAAAGGAAATTCTCCGCGATCCCTTAAATCTCGGCTTCCTTTTCGGATTTCCCGTAGTTCTTCTGCTTCTGCTCTCCGCAATTCAGGCAAACATCCCCGTAAGCTTGTTTGAAATAGAGCATCTCGCCCCGGGCATAGCAGTATTCGGTCTTTCTTTTATGACGCTTTTCTCGGCGACTATAATATCAAAGGACAGACAAAGCAGCTTTATTCAACGCCTTTACACAACACCCATGAGGCCCGTAGATTTCATTCTCGGCTACACGCTTCCCCTCATTCCCATCGCTATTGCGGAATGTATTGTAACATACGCCTTTGCTATAATTTTAAAGCTTGAAATCAACGTAAATATCCTGTTATCCATTATCTTTATGATACCCGTGGCTCTTATTTATATCGGTCTTGGACTTCTCTGCGGAAGCGTTTTCAACGATAAGCAGGTCGGCGGCATCTGCGGTGCGCTTCTCACTAACGTTTCGGCATGGCTCTCGGGCATCTGGTTTGATCTTGAGCTTATGGGCGGAGTTATGAAAAAGATTGCTTACGCGCTCCCCTTCGTTCATTCTGTCGAGATGCAAAGAGCCATCATACGCGGCGATATGGCGGACATATTCCCTCACCTTTTATGGGTGCTCGGATACGGCGTAGCAATTACCGTGGCGGCGGTGCTCGTATATTTAAGACAAATGAAAAAGCAATAATAAAAAAGGCAACCGATCCTTCGGTTGCTTTTTTATTATTTTATCACAGTAATCTCATACGGGCCGCCTATTTGAGGAGGATACGATTGCATTATCTGTCCTGTGTGAACGATACGAACGGTGTCACCCGCCTTAATACCCGATACGGTTTCTCCCGTTCTGAGCGTAAGGTGTACCACTATTTTATCTCCGACAAGATCAATAAATTCATCCGTGGGAGTAACGAGAATGGATTCCTCGTAAACCTCAAGAACTCTACCCTCAAAATGATACTTTTCGGGAAGTATCGGAGCGTCTGTCTCCGACGGTGAAATTGCACCCTCCTCGACAACAACTATCTCGTACGCGCCCGCGATCTGTGCGGGATAGGATTCCATGATCTGACCGTTATAAACGATCCTCACCTTATCCCCAACGCTGACGCCCTCAGCCACATCGCCCGATTTCAACGTAAGAGACACGGAGATCAGATCCGAGGAATTTCCCTCCGTCGCGCCCTCTGCAGGAGTGACCATAATGGATTTTTCATAAACGTCAACTACGTACGCATGAAAATAATATTTTTCCTTTGATATTTCGCCCGACGGCTCGGAATAATCCGTTTTATCGCATGATACAAGTAATGCGACAAGCATGACTGTAACCAACACGACGCCCAAAGCTCTTTTAATATTCATTTATTTTACCTCATTAAGTCCTAAAACCGAATAGATTTTATAGATATCGCCCGCGCCCATAACCACTACGACGTCTCCCTCGCGAAGTTCACGCTGAAGAATGATCCCGCAATGGGCAAATGAGCCGCCGTATATCGCGCGCTCTCCGATCCTGTCGCAAAGATCCTTTGAAGATATGCCGTATATATTTTCCTCTCTTGCCGCGTAAATATCAGCAAGCACGACTATATCCGCCGCATCAAAGCTACACTTAAAGTTATCAATAAGAGCCGCAGTACGGCTAAAGGTATGGGGCTGGAAAACACATATAATTCTTCTGCCGCAGAACATTTCACGCGCTCCGCAAAGCGTTGCGGCGACCTCGGTGGGATGATGACCGTAATCGTCGTAAATATCCGCACCAAATGCTCTTCCCTTATATTCCATTCGTCTGCCCGCGCCCACGAATGCCGCAAGTCCTGCCTCAATGCTTTCAAAATCAACGCCGCACGCGTGCGCCGCCGCAGCTGCCGCCATAGAGTTATACACGTTATGAGCGCCGCAAATCGCAAGACAAATATCTGCCACAGTAACACCGTGATATACAAGGTCATAGCGAAGCCGAGAATCCTCGACTCTGATGTTTCTCGCGGTATAATCCGAGGTATTAGTAAGACCGAAGGTAATAAGCTCACCCTCGTAGTTTACGACCGAAGTCATAATATTTTCATCGTCGGCATTCGCAATGCAAACGCCGTTTTTACCCGTTAGAGACGCATATTTAGCAAACGAGGAATTAATATGATCCATACTCTTAAAATAATCCACGTGCTCCATCTCGGCGTTGAGAAGCACCGCGACGGTGGGATTAAAATCAAGAAAGCTATCCATATATTCGCACGCCTCGAAAATGAAATTTTCATTCTCGCCTATATAATATGCTCCGCCCATGGGCTTGTAATCCGCTCCGGAAATAATTGTCGGAGACGGCGCGCCACCTCTTTTAGAATCCGTTAAGAATATCTGCGCGCACATCGATGTAACGGTGCTTTTTCCATGCATGCCCGCAATACCGATACGGTTTTTGTATTCGGTCATCAGGTATCCAAGATAATCCGCGCGGGAAATACAAGGAATTTTGCGTCTTTGCGCTTCTACGTATTCGGGATTATCGGGGCTTATCGCAACAGTATATACAAACGCGCCGATGCTATCGTTGATATTGTCCGCACTATGTAAATAATTTATAAAAATGCCTGATTTTTCAAGCTTTTCTGTCGTAGGTGTCTGTGAACGGTCAGAGCCCACCACGTTGTAGCCCGCGCGCTTTGTGAGAAGCGCCAACGAAGACATCATAACTCCGCCTACGCCGGAGAAAAATATGGATTTGCCAATGGATTTTTTCATTACGTTTTTTATATATTTTGCCCCGTAATGTGTGTTTGGCGTTGGCATCGCATCATCTCCTTAAAATCGTTTTGATATCATTTAAGCTTACCGTGCGAGATCAATATCTCGCCGTTTTTAGTGATTGTAAGCACTCCAAAATCCCCGTCATAGCCGCCGATCGATCCGGGGTTCATAATATAGAGCGGCTTGTTTATTATATCGGATCTATCCATGTCAAGATACATTTCGAGCGCATCGTGTGTGTGTCCGAACAGCACCGCATCGGCGTTCTTTTCCGCCGCTGCATAAATCAGACGGGAAAGACCGCTCTTAACGTCGTATTTATGCCCGTGTGTGAGCATTATTTTCTTGCCGTAAAAGTCAAGGATCATTTCATCGGGTGAACGAAGCTCGATAGGAAACAGCTTGGAATCACAGTTTCCGCACACGCTATATACGGGAATACCATTGAGATCACAATACGAAAGATCGCGAAGCCCGTCACCCAGAAAAATTATTCCGTCGGGACGCTTTATCTGTCGCATCAACGCCTCGAGAATGTTTTTCGTACTTCCGTGGGAATCAGATAAACATAAAAATTCCATATATTTTTCTCTCTGTAACAAACGTCAATATTTTATCACTTTATTATACCACTTTCAACGCATTTTGTCTATACAATTAACAGAAAATTTTTTATGAACATATACTGTAAAAAAAGCCGAAAGAGGTGATATTATGATGCTTGACAAAGGATCTATCGAAAAGATCATAAAGCTTCCCGACGATCAGCTTATGATAATAATCAAAAATCTTGCCCGTGAATCGGGAATTGATATTTCAACTCTGAAAATAGGCAAAGCGCAGCTTGATCAGATACGCGCCGCGCTATCGCTCGCGACTCCCGAGGATATTGCCCGCGCAGGCGATATTTTAGCGGGATATAGGAATAAACCCCAGTAAAGCGTTGCCGAAAGGAGCATTATGTCAGACGAAAACATTTTAAATCAAGAAGCAAATAATCCGTCCTCCGCAAACGGGATTTTTGACGTTTTAAGTAAGCTTATGAAGGGTGCGGGCACAACGCCGCAGGATAGTGCTCCCGCAGAAAAGCCGACCGCGGAGCCGAATATAGTCTCCTCCCTGCTTTCAAATCCCGAGCTTATCTCAAAGCTACCCGAACTGATCTCGGTGATCTCCCCTCTTATGAGCGGTCTGTCATCCCAAAGCACGTCGGGAGGCGCAACGGACACGTTGAGAGCCGCAATATCTCCCGTATCAGCCGTTTCAAATAACAACGTAAACCGTGAGCAGCAAAACCGCGCGGCGCTATTATGCGCATTAAAGCCATACTTAAAAAAAGAGCGGCAGGACGCCATTGATTATATGATCAAGCTCAGCCGTCTCGGTGATATTCTCAAAACTCTGTGAGGTATCGTTATGTATACAAGAGTACCGCCTAAAAAAACACAAGGACAATCGACTCAAATGAAAATGACGTCCGAGCCACCGATAGCTCTGCCGAAAAATTACAGCGGAAACGCCTTCACCGAGGACGGACACAAACGGGAATTCCCCTCAAGTGACGCTCCGACGGAGCAATTTAAGGAACAGGAGGAGCGCAAAAGACCGTACGTTTCGCCCCCGATCTCGCCAAGCGTTCCTTCCTACACAGCGGGCACTCTCGGATACTCGGATTACCCCACAGAGGTTACGCCGCAACGCGACGCGTATCAAGAACTGCATGAGCGAAGCGATGAAGATAAGCAGGAGATAAGCGAGAAGTACCCTATACCGACTCAAACGGAAAACATCGGCAACGCGCCCGTATCACGTGGCGGCTCATTTTTCTCCGCAATGCTTCCCGACGGGGTCTTTAAAAACAATTTTCCGTTCGGTCACGGACTCGGGAACGAGGAACTTCTTCTTTTAGGTATCATGCTATCGATATATATGTCGGGGGAGGCGGACGGCGAGCTTATGATGCTCCTTTGTATTCTGCTCTTTTCGGGTTGATATCGGATAAAGTATTTTCGGGCTGTTTTCACAGCCCGATTGTTTTATATAATTATATGATGCACCGAAAGAAGAGATCTTGTACCGTCAAGCTCTACTCCTTCCTTATTCTTCAAAAGCTCCGCATTGCCATTCATAATCTTTTCAGGAGAGACGTAATTTTTCTTTGCAATGCTCCAGACACTGTCCTCGCCGCTCGGGAAAATTACCACCGTCTGATTTCTTTTTTTGTCCACCCCTTCACCGAAATGCATCGCGTAAAGTGTGGATATACTCTCCTTTCCGTACGCCTGATACGTAAGCGCGATCTCGCTGTCAAGGGATATCCGCTCACCGTCGATCTTCCCTCTTGTGCTTACCGCCTCAGCGCAACAGAATACGTCCTTAACTCCGCGCTTGTTATCTGCGACAAAGGAAAAAGGAAGCTCTATCTCCTTTGAAGAATATTCTCCGCCGCTTTCGATCAATACGTTGTATTTTGTCCTGCCCGAAAATTTCATGCGCGTGTCATCGTATTCTACCGAATCGATCTGCGCCACACCCGAAGCGTCAACAAAGCGGGAATCATCGGGAATTCCAACCTCCTCAAGAGTTCTCGCCTCGCTTGAGGTGAAGTTGAAGAAGCCGCCTCCACCATCGCTTACAACGTTATAATTCATATATTCACAGCTTGTTACGCACGCGGTCGAATACATATCCTTTGTGTACGTCACGGGAATATTTTTCCAACTCATACAATCAAACACAACACCAACCTCAAGCGAGATCCTTCCCTCGTCAACGATAACGCTAAGCTCATTCACGCTTCCGCGAGCGAAAAGACTTGCATCAACGTTTGCTCCTTCAAGCGGCACGTTTGCAAAAATAGGAAGCTTTCTGTAAATAACGTACGGCTCACCTGCGTTTTCCTTGCAAGCGATAATCTTTACGTAAGCATCGCCGCGCAAAAACATCTCGTTATTGTTTCCCTTGACCTCGGAAAGCATAACCTTACCGTCGGCGCAAATAACTCTGACGTCTCCCTCACGGGTGTCGAGTATAACCTCGTCGGTGACCGTGAAAGTGTCAGAAACCGCTCTCTTCATATCCGCCGACATGACTGTACCCGAGAGCTTTTTTATGCTATCCTCATAGTTTCCGCCCGAAAATACCTCGTTTTCGTATACGTTAGAAAAAACGGTTGCCGAGCTCTTGAGCCGCGTACGAATGGTGATTTTTCTCGGCGCGGTAACTCTACCGTTTACCGCCTCGGAAACGATGTCAACAAAGCCATCCGAAAAATCCCCCGTTCTGTCGGCATCAAGCGGCATATTGACAGAATATTCATCGGAAATCGGCGCGCAATACATCTGATTATCAACGCCGAGGTACAGAACGTAATAATCGATATTGCCCGAAAAAACCGCGTCGTCCATGCCGAAATCCATTTTTGGCGGCAGGACATTTGCCGAAATTTTCATAAGCCGCTTTATCTCGGGCTGATAATCAGGAAGCGAATAATCCTTCGACATCTCACTTGTGAACACCTTCTTTGCAAGCTCCGTCTTTATGATCTGCTCGTTTTTATTCATTTTGGTTTCCTCCCCAAACGCATTTATTCACAAAATAATATGACGCGGGAGAAATTTTTATTACAAAATAAGCGACAAATCAGATATTCAAAAGCATCTGCGCACGGATAAAATATCCCTTGTCATGATGGCAAACGGGACACATTTCGGGCGCGGCAGTGCCCTTGAATTCATGTCCGCAATTGAGGCAGAACCAACCGCATTCCACGTCGGATAC
Source organism: Eubacteriales bacterium (assembly GCA_045632305.1). Classification (GTDB taxonomy): domain Bacteria; phylum Bacillota; class Clostridia; order Oscillospirales; family CAG-272; genus SVTX01. The sequence continues at coordinate 50,267 of JAZQWL010000042.1, forward strand.
AAACATTTTTCCGCTCTCGATGAGATCTGCGAGCGCCTTGAATCTGTCACCGTGCTTCTTCTCGATCTCCGCGATTTTGTAAAATGATTCCGCAACTGCAAGATATCCCTCGCTCTTTGCCTTATCCGCAAAGCTTTTATAAATATCTCCGTATTCCTCGTATTCATTCTTGTGCGCAGCTTTAAGAAGTGCCAGAGTTGTTTCTGTACTGTCTATGGGGTACGCCGCGTCAAATGCAATATTTTCCCCCGCGCAGGATAGAAGATGATTGTAAAATATCTCCGCATGCTCCTTTTCCTGTCCCGCCGTAAAATTGAACACGTATTCGACAAAATAAAGCTTGTCCGCACGCGCCTTACCCGCGGCAAAAGTATATCTGTTTCTCGCCTGAGATTCACCCGCAAACGCGCGCATAAGGTTTTTCTTTGTTTCGCTTTCCCTAAAATCTACCATTTTTTCAATCCTCCAAAATAAATTTCACAGAAATTATTGTCCTTAAAAAATAAACCATATACAATATTTAATCAATTTTATAAAATTCGCGTATACTGTAATGAAAAAATCAATTGAAAGGATATCTTATGATTGCATACAAGGAATACAACCGCGTGCGCGCGGTGCAATACGCCAAACGATGGGCGCTTGAGAGAAATCCTCTGTTTATCGATTTCGCAGGGCGCGGAGGAGACTGCACGAATTTCGTATCACAATGCATTCTGGCGGGCTGCTGTACTATGAACTTTACAACGGATTTCGGTTGGTATTACATAACGAGCAGCAATCGCGCTCCCGCATGGTCGAGCGTTGAATTTTTGTTTGATTTTCTCACGGGAAATCCTCTTTTCGTTGCGGAAAACGGCGGTATCGGACCTTTCGGCATGGAGGTTTCCGCCGAAAACGCGCTTGAAGGCGACGTAGTACAGCTTGCGGACAGCTCGGGAGATTTCTATCACACGCTTATAATAACGGGATTTCGAAACGGGAATACGCTCGTCTCGGCGCATACCAACGACGCGCTTGACAAACCGCTTAACACCTACAATTTCACAAGTCTTCGGTATATTCACATAGAAGGCGTAAGAATTCAGATCCCCGACGACGCCTGCTTTGACGCCCTCATTGAGGGCGAGGCGATTCAGGTTACGCCAAGCGGTGAAAATTAAACGGATTTTATTTGTAAACTTTTCTTTATTTAAATAAATAATCCTTGACAAAATTACATTATAGTGGTATCATTATACTTAAGAAATTATGCGCTCTGCGTAAATTCACAGAAAGGATACCACAATGAAAAAAGTAATACGACTTTTAGCTCTCATGCTTGCGATCTGTATGCTCCCTTTGGCGCTTATTGCTTGTAATAATGAGAGTGACGGTGAGGAAGAGGTTACAGTTGCCAACGACTCTCCCATCGAACAGAAGAATTACAGTGACAAGTTCAATTATCTTGTATTGAACGACACCTTCACATTCGAATATTTCTATGCTGAAGAACGTCTTTACAACGAAATGAACGACTCAATTTACGAAAGACAGCTCAACGTTGAGGGCAATCTCGGTATTGATGTTACTGCAAGAAAGAGCGAAGACTTCCAGGGCTATTCCCAGGATTTCACAACCTCCATCACAGCGCAGGATAACACATACCAGCTCTGCCTTACACACGCTACTACAGGCGTTGCTCCCTTGGCGACGATGGGTTACCTTTACGACTTCAAAAAGCTCGAGTCCGTTGACCTCGGTCAGAAATATTGGAACAAGAGACTTATGAGCACAGTACAGTACAACAACCAGTACCTCCTCGGTTACGGTGATATGTGTCTTGCCTCCGTTAACACCATCGCATTCAACAAGGATCTTCTCACAAAGAACTGCTCAAACGTTCTCGGTGATGATTCCATTTACACACTCGTTGAAGATAACAAGTGGACTCTCTCCAAGCTCGGCGAGCTTGCTGCAGCCGCTCACGAAGATCTCAACGGCGGTAACAAGGACGCAGGCGACCAGTACGGTCTTACAGGTATGTTCTGGGTTGAGGCATGCTCCTTCCTCCACTCCAGCAACGTAAACATTTCCAGATACAACTCCGAAGAAAAGAAGTATGAGCTTTGCATCAACAACAATAACAACAAGACACAGAAGGTTATTGAAAAGGTTGCTGAACTCTACAACGCAGAATACTCCTACTTCTCCGTTCCCGACACATTCCCCGGTAATCACGAAGCAGTTCAGATGAAGTCCGGACGCACACTCTTCGAGCTTACAAAGTCCTATAAGCTCATTGAACTCAAGGGAACAAACATTACTTTCGGCGTTCTTCCCTATCCTCTCTATGATGAAAATCAGGAAAACTACCGTTCTCTCAGCTGGAACGGCTATATGGTAGTTCCCTACAATATTGACGTTGTAAGCAACGTTGAAATGGTCAGCGATACACTCGAGCTTCTCCAGTATTACAGCAAGCCCGTAACTACCGCTTTCTATGAAAAGCTCCTCGGCGCTCAGGTTTCCGAATCTCCCGACGACGCTTACATGCTTGAAATCATCTGGGCAAGCCAGGTATCCGACTTTGCAATGGCTTACTCCGATACAACAGCTGCTCAGAAGCCCCTTGACGCTCTTCTCTACACTGTACCGAGAGTAGTTCTCCGTATAGACAACACATCCAACTTTGCAGGTTACTATGCAAAGTGGGGTAGAAATGCAGAAAAGCAGATCAAGGACGTTCAGAATCCCAAGCAGAAGTAATTTACAAAAATAAAAAAGAGCGGTTAGGCCGCTCTTTTTTGTTGTTTGAAAAGAAAGCTGTTTTCTGCGCTAAGCTTAAAAATACACGCTATCGCGTGATAACATACGCCTTTGGCGATTACATACACGACTGCGTCGTGATTACATACCAATCCTTCGGATTGGATAAAATCATCGAAGATGATTTTGGTGGATTCAGGACCCATGTTTGCGCCAACGTTTTTTTAAAAGCGATGTAATCATAGCGCAAACGTTGCAAATTGCAGAGCAATTTGCGGTGGTCCACGCTGACGTGGAGTTGGGATGGTGGATTCAGGACCCATGTTTGTGCCTGAGTTTATTTCAAACCCAAGTAATCAAGGCACAAACGTTGCAAATTTGTTACACAAATTTGCGGTGGTCCTGAATCGTGGCATCACGCAGCAAAAAAGACCATAGGCGAATGCCTATGGTCTTTTTTGGTGGGGGATGGTGGATTCGGACCACCGAAGTCAGTGACAACAGATTTACAGTCTGCCCCCTTTGGCCGCTCGGGAAATCCCCCATATGGAGCTGGTGATCGGAGTCGAACCAACAACCTGCTGATTACAAATCAGCTGCTCTGCCATTGAGCCACACCAGC
>JAZQWL010000043.1:0-66164 GCA_045632305.1 Eubacteriales bacterium
GGTCGTCACCTATGTTGTTTTAACTGTATCAGGGTTAAGTTTTTATGAGTCCAGAATCATTTCATTAAGTTTTATATAGCATTATGCTTTTTATAAAACCATTACGGTAAGTTTTTTGGAGTCCAGAACCTTTTTTTCAAAAAAGGTTTTGGTGGAGTCCAGAACCTTTTTTTCAAAAAGGTTTTGGTGGAGTCCGGAACCCTTTTTTCAAAAAGGGTTTTGGGCCTAAAACTCGTTGATGTGATCTTTTGTAAATTTGATAATTGCCGCTTCGAGATATGGCTTGTTTGCATCGAGGAATCTGTGAAGCTTCTCGGAGCTGTCATCACCGCTCGCGTGGCCGTTGAAATACGAGCGAAGCTTTTCCGCAAGCTGAATTTCTCCCGCGGCGGAAAGATGCGCGTAGAACACGCCCGCGCATTCGTTACCGAATGAAAGAAATCTTTTTGCCTTTTCCACACCTGCGCCGCCGTCGCTGATCTCATAGAGCAGCTCGTAGCAGAAAAGTGTGCGGATCGCGGGTGGAATTTTTATGTCGTTGTTGAATAGGTCGCCGACGTAGAGCTTTCCGCCGCGCTTGAAAAAGGACATATATTTCTGTACTTTTGCGCGCACGTCCGAAAATGTGAGAGAATCGACGTCGATATCCTTTTTTGTTTTTCTGTCATACAGAAAATAGTTGTGCTTCTGCTTTGCGAACTTCTTTGCGGAGCGGATCGTCAGAAAGAGCGTGATTCCGAGGAAGCACAAAACCGATCCGAGAGAAATTATCGCGAATCTCCAGAATGGAGCTTCAACCCTCACAAAACCCAAGCAGAGCAGAATAAATCCAATCGAGAGAAGCACCGCCGCCAATTTGTAAAGCGGGGCGAAATCACTCGGAGGAAGAGGGGAATTGTTTTTGTTGTCCATATTTATTTGCTTTCTTATTTGTCGTTTTCGTCGCCTCGCTCGCGAATAATGAGCTTGATGGGAGTACCTACAAATCCAAACGTTTCGCGAAGGCAGTTTTCAAGATATCTCTGGTAGGAGAAGTGGAAAAGCTCTGCATTGTTGCAGAAAATAACGAACGTGGGAGGTGTAACTCCGATCTGTGTCATGTAGTAGATCTTGAGGCGCTTTCCCTTGTCCGACGGGGGCTGAGTTCTCATGGTCGCTTCGCCGAGAACGTCGTTGAGCATACCCGTCGCGATTCTGAACGTAGACTGGTTGCGAACGTAGTTGATGCGCTCAAAAAGATCGTCGATTCTCTGTCCCGTCTTTGCGGAAACAAAGATTATGGGGGCGTAGGGCATGAACGCCAGATGCGTTCTTATCTGATTTTCGTACTCCTTAACCGTGGAGTTGTCCTTTTCGATCGCGTCCCACTTATTAACAACGATAATAGACGCCTTGCCCGAATCGTGAGCGATACCCGCGATCTTTTCGTCCTGCTCGGTAATGCCGCGCTCCGCGTCGATCATAATAAGACAAACGTCAGCGCGTTCAACCGCCATGTGTGCGCGGAGAACACTGAACCTTTCGATCTTGTCAAATACCTTTGACTGACGGCGAAGGCCCGCGGTGTCGATCATTGTGTACTTGCCGTGCTTGTTCTCAAGAGGTGTGTCGATGGCGTCGCGAGTTGTTCCCGCAATGTTGGAAACGATAAGACGCTGCTCGCCGAGCATCTTGTTGATAATAGAGGATTTGCCCGCGTTCGGCTTGCCTATTACGGCAACCTTGATGGAATCGTCCTCCTCCTCTTCGTAATCCCAATCGCCGAGCGCCTCAACGCAACGGTCGAGAATATCGCCCGAGCCCGTGCCGTGAACGGACGAGAGAGCTATGGGCTCGCAGTCGAATCCAAGCTCGTAGAATTCATAAAATTCAAAGGGGAGCTTGCCCACACTGTCGCATTTGTTGATACATGGAATGATCGGCTTTCCGCTCTTCTTGAGCATGATAGCAATATCTCTGTCGTTTGCGGTAAGACCTGTGTGAACGTCGCACATAAACAAAATTACGTCCGCGTCGTCGATGGCGATCTGCGCCTGCATCTTCATCTGTGAAAGAATGATATCGTCTGTCTTGGGCTCGATACCGCCCGTGTCGATAACGATAAATTTTCTTCCGCACCATTCGGTCTCGCCGTATATTCTATCTCTTGTAACGCCGGGCTCGTCCTCAACGATCGAGCGGCGTTCGCCTATAAGCTTGTTGAAAAGTGTGCTCTTACCTACGTTAGGTCTGCCCACTATTGCTAAAATTGGTTTTGCCATTTATTTTCTCCTATCTTAGGGTATCAGTCAAGTAAAAGATTGCGAATGAAGAGCGCGCCGTCATTTGAGCCGGGAGCCACTCTTACACCTAACTTTTCGCTCAAGGTGTCGGGCGTCATATCGTCAAGGAAAATGTCCTCGCCCGCACGAAGCATATTTTCGGGGAAGAAAAGAACCTCGCCGAGATTCTTGCTATCAAGCTGCTCGGAAATATCCTTACCCGTGAGCAGACCCGCAACGGTAATGCTTTCACCGAAAAAGTGGTTTATAATTTTGTATACGTTGATCTTGAGTCCGGGAACCCTTTTCTCAAGTCGTGCCGTCATAGCCGAAAGTGAATCGAACGCCGCAGCCCCCGTCGCTACCGAAACGGTTCTCGGTAATTTTACCTCGGACAAATATTCGTCGATATACTCAAACTCGTCGTTGAATTCATCGCGCATTGACGTGATCATTCCGACGCCGTTCTCGATCTGCGAATAGCCCTCGTAGTATTCCTCGCTCGGCAAGGGTAATTCCGCCTTTAAGTAAAGCTCGTCCGCGGCATAGAAAACTCTCTGACCGTGCTTTTCCTTCATTTCGCCCGAAAAGCTGTCGATCATTCCGATGATCTCTCTTGCCTCTTCCCTTGTATAATGAGTCAAGGGGTAGAGCTTTTCACGGAATTTCGTAAGGCCCGCGGGAACGATGGAAACGCTTTGCATTGCGGGGAAAAGCTCCGAGAGATCTCTCATCGAGCGGAGAAGCTCCTGCCCGTCGTTGATCCCGCGGCAAAGTACGATCTGTCCGCACAGAGAAATTCCCGCGTCGGCAAGCTTTCTCATATACGCGAGCACCTCGCCTGCGCGTTTGTTGTGCATCATCTTGACACGAAGGTCGGGATTTGTCGTGTGAACCGAAATGTTTATCGGAGAGATACGCATTTCGATAATTCTGTCAATATCACGCTCGTGAAGATTTGTAAGCGTGATGTAATTTCCGTGAAGGAAGGAGAGACGCGAGTCATCGTCCTTGAAGTAAAGCGTCTCTCTCATACCCTCGGGAAGCTGGTCAATAAAGCAGAAAATACACTTGTTGTGACAGGACTGCTTTTTGTCCATGAGCGGAGTTTCGAACTCCAGACCTATATCGTCATATTGCTGTTTTTTAATTGTAACGGTGTATTCTTCACCGTCGCGCGAAAGCAAAAGCTCAACCTTATTATCGGTAAGGAAGAATCTGTAATCAAGTACGTCGCGAATCTCCCGCCCGTTGATTGAGAGGAGATTATCGCCCGCAAGTATTCCGTTTTTTTGAGCTCTGCTGCGTGGCTCAACTCCTGTTATTTTTACCATTTTAGTGTCCTTTATTTTTTAAGTGAAATTGCTTTTCTCGCCTTTTCTGCGACGTTTTCCTTTGTAAGTCCGTATTCCTCGAGAAGCGGAACAACCGCGCCCGATTTACCGAATTTGTCCTCAACGCCTACGCGAAGCATGGGAGCGGGACATTCCTCGCAGACAACTTCTGCTACCGCCGATCCAAGACCGCCTATAATATTGTGTTCTTCAACTGTTACGATTGCGCCCGTCTCCTTTGCCGCCTTAATGATGATCTCGCGGTCAATGGGCTTGATCGTGTGAATGTTTATAACTCTTGCATCAATTCCCTCGGCTGCGAGAAGCTCTGCCGCTTCAAGCGCGATGGAAACCGTAATACCCGAGCCGATGATGGTTACGTCGGCGCCGTCTCTGAGCGTTACGCCACGGCCAAGCTCGAACTTGTATTCGGGGTTGTCGTTGATCACGGGCACAGCATAACGGCCGAAACGAATATAGAACGGTCCGTAGGTCTGCATAGCCGCCTCAACCGCCGCTCTTGCTTCAACCGCGTCGGAGGGATTGATAACCGTCATGCCTGGGATAGTTCTCATAAGCGCGATATCCTCAAGGCACTGGTGTGTCGCTCCGTCCTCACCAACGGTGATACCGCCGTGGGTTGCGCCGATCTTAACGTTTAAGTGGGGGTAGCCGATGCTGTTTCTGACCTGCTCAAACGCGCGTCCTGCCGCAAACATTGCAAAGGAGGAGGCAAACGTCATCTTGCCCGTCGCCGCAAGACCTGCCGCTACGGTCATCATGTTGCCTTCGGCAATACCGCAATCAAAAAATCTGTCGGGGCACGCCTTCTTGAAAAGACCTGTCTTGGTAGCAGCCGCGAGGTCTGCGTCAAGAACAACGAAATCGTATTTATCTGCAAATTCTACAAGCGCCTTTCCGTACGCTTCTCTTGTTGCTATCTTATCTGCCATATCAAATTCCTCCGTATCAGAGTAATGCCGAAAGCTCGGCTACCGCAATATCTCTCTGCTCGTCGTTGGGAGCGGCTCCGTGCCAATTAACCTTGTTTTCCATAAAGGACACGCCACGACCCTTAACTGTGTTCATCACAATTGCAAAGGGCTTACCCGAATTCGCCTTGAATTTATTCATTGCGTCCTCGATCTGGCGGAAATCGTGTCCGTCGATCGTTACTACCTCAAATCCGAAAGCCGAAAGCTTTGCCTCAAAGGGAGCGGGATTCATAACCTCAGCTACGGGACCGTCGATCTGAAGACCGTTGTAGTCGATAATAACGCAGAGGTTGTCGAGCTTGTAATGAGAAGCAAACATGCATGCCTCCCAAACCTGACCTTCCTCGCTCTCACCGTCGCCGAGGATAGTGAAGACACGGTAATCCTTTTTGTCGATCTTGCCCGCAAGAGCCATACCGCATGCCGCGGAAATGCCGAGACCGAGAGAGCCCGTTGTCATATCAACACCGGGAATGCCCTTCATGTCGGGGTGTCCCTGAAGACGTGAATCTATCTTTCGAAGAGTGAGAAGCTCTTCCTCGGGGAAATAGCCGCGGAGAGCGAGCGCGGAATAAAGCGCGGGAGCGGTGTGCCCCTTCGATAGAACGAAGCGGTCGCGATCCTCCCATTTTGGGGATTCGGGGTTTATATTCATTTCCTCAAAATAGAGGTATGTCAGCATATCTGCGATGGAGAGCGAGCCACCGGGGTGACCGCACTTTGCAGCGTGGGTGGAATTGATAATTCCGAGTCGTACCTTTGTCGCAATTCTAGAAAGCTCTGTGATTCTGTTCTGTTCCATAAAGCGCCTCCGTTAGTTTACATAGTTATTCACCTTACATTGTAACATATTTTACTTTGCTTGTCAACAATATTAATTATTATTATGTTTATATTTCTTATATAAAATAGTTGAAAATCCTCGTATTTTGTGGTATAATAATTATGTATATGCAAATTTTTATAGAAAGGCAGAAGCTATGCCACGTTTATATTCTACTCTTCCGAGCGTAAAAGAACCTAAAAATATTGCTTGGATCAATCTCGAAAATCTTAAAAATAACTATAAAAAGCTCGCATCCTGCACGCCCTCCGCGCGTCACATTTGCGTAATCAAGGCGGACGCTTACGGTCACGGCGCCAACGAATGCGCCGAGGCATTGCTCTTATGCGGCTGCGATTTCTTCGCGGTTTCGTCCATTGAGGAGGCGACCTCACTCCGTCTTTTTCTTCGCACAATTACCGATGCGGAGAACGAGCCCGACATTCTTATTCTCGGCTTCACACCCGTGGAATACGCGTCGGAGCTTGCAAAATTAAATATTATTCAGGCGGGAATTTCCTTTGAATACTGCGTTTCTCTTTCGGAGGCGGCAAAGCTTGCGGGGGTTTGCGTAAATCTTCATATCAAGCTCGATACAGGTATGAACAGAGTCGGCTTCGTTTGCCACAACGACAAGCAGGCAAAGAGTGTCGCCAGGGATATTCTTGAAATTTCAAAGCTCAAAAATCTCAACGTTTGCGGAATGTTTTCTCATTTTGCAAAGAGCGATGAGGACGAGAGCGGCGCGGATTTTAACCACACCGACCGACAGTATTCCCGCTTCATGGCGGTTAAAAATGCTCTTGAATCGCAGGGCTGTGATATCGGCTTCTGTCATATCTGCAACAGCGCGGGCAACACGAAATACCCCCACTATCAGCTTGACGGAGTTCGTCTCGGCATTATGCTTTACGGATACAATCCCATTGAAAATATGGAATTTTCACTTGAGCCCGTAATGGAGCTTCAGAGCTTGATCTCGCATATTCATACTATGGAAGCGGGCGAGGAGCTTGGTTACGGCGGCACATATATTGCTGAAAGTAAAAGAAGGATCGCCACGATCCCGATCGGATACGCCGACGGATTTTTCAGAATGTACCGTGGCTCTACCGTACAGATAAAGACGAGAAGCGGTAGCTATCTTGCCAAGCTTGTCGGCAGAGTTTGTATGGATCAGTGCATGGCGGATATAACCGATATTCCCGATGCCGAGCCGCTCGACCGTGTTTCCATGTTCGGCTATGCGGCGGGCACACTCGAGACGATCGCGAAAAATTCGGGATTCCTTGAATACGAGATCGTTTGCGGAGTATCCTCCCGCGTCGAAAGAAGATATATTTCGGAGAGCAACAAATGAGTAAAGCGGTAATTTTTGATCTCGACGGAACTCTGCTCAATACGCTTGGCGATCTTTGCGACAGTGTAAATTTCGTGCTTGAATCCTACGGATATCCTACAAGAACAATCGAGGAAGTAAATTCCTTTATCGGCAATGGCGTAGGCGAGCTTATCCGCCGTTCCCTGCCCGAGTCGGCGCAGGATAAATTTGACGAGGCGCTTGCAAAATTCAAGGAATACTACGGCGAGCATTCAAACGTTAAGACTTGTGTTTACGACGGACTTTTAGAGATGCTTGAGCAGCTTCGCGCTGACGGATACAAGATCGGAGTCGTTACAAACAAGGTCGATTTTGCGGCAAAGACGCTTTGCGACGAATATTTCGGTTCGCTTGTAGATATTGCGATCGGCGACCGTGAAAATTTTCCACGCAAGCCCGCGCCCGATTCCGTTTTTGAGGCGATGCAAATACTCGGGTGTGACAGGGCGATCTACGTCGGTGACTCCGACGTGGACGTTGCTACCGCAAAAAATGCGAATCTCCCCTGCATTTGCGTGACTTGGGGATTCCGCGACAGAGAATTTTTAGAAATGAGCGGCGGCTATCTTTTTGCGGATGATGCCGACGGACTGTATAAAATTATAAAAGGAGTGGCTTTATGAAGCTTCCCGAAAAGTTCAAGGAGAGAATGCTGACGTACGACGGCGTGGACGCCGAAAAGCTGTTCTCATCCCTTGAAGAGGGCGACGCCAAAAAGGCGTTTCGCGTTAACAGTATAAAAATATCCACAGAGGATTATCTTCAAATAAATCCCTTCTCTGCAAAGGCGATCCCGTTTGCTCCCGAGGGCTTTTATACGGATGCCGACAAGGTGGGCAATACCGTTCAGCATCATGCGGGAATGATCTATATGCAGGATCCGTCCGCCATGATAACCGTCAAGGCGGTTGACGTAAAGGAGGGATGGCGCGTGCTTGACGCCTGCGCTTCTCCCGGTGGCAAGACAACTCAGCTTTCCGCGGCGGTTGGAGATAGCGGTATTGTGGTCTGCAACGAATACGTTACGAAAAGATGCCGAATCCTTGAGGAAAATATTACGCGTCTCGGTTGCCGAAACGCGGTGGTTCTCAATATGGATACAAAATATATTGCGGAATTTTATCCCGAAAAATTCGATCTCGTCGTTTGTGACGCGCCCTGCTCGGGCGAGGGTATGTTCCGCAAAAACGAGCTTGCAATCTCCGAATGGTCGACCGAAAATGTAGAAATGTGCGCCGAGCGACAGATGGAAATACTTGAAAACTGCGCGAGAAACGTTTCTCCCGACGGATATCTTCTCTACTCGACCTGCACCTTTTCGCTTGAAGAGAACGAGATGAACGTTGAAAAATTCTTAAATTCCCATCCCGAGTTTTACCTTTGTGACGTCAGTGAATCCATTAAGCCCTATACGGCTGACGGCATCTGCTTTGACGGCTGTACGCACGATATGAAAAAAACGCGCCGCTTCTACCCCTACGTTTCGGACGGAGAGGGACAGTTTATCGCGCTTATGAAAAAGACCGAGTCGGTTATTCACAGCGACACACGAAAAAAAGCGGACAAAAAAGCGCGCGACGGCAAGGGAAAGCCGCAGGCGGCAGACCTTGAAGCAATTTCTGTGGCAAAGAAGTTTATCGAGGAAAATCTTTGCGGTGTCGAATATTTAAAACCGTTTGTCTATAACGGAAGAGTATATCTTTGCCCCGATATTGAGATCATGCCCTTCGGAGTTTTCTCGGCGGGAGTGCTTATGGGCGAGGTCAGAAAGGGACGTCTTGTTCCCGCCCATCATCTGTTCTCCGCACTCGGTAAAAATTTCAAGAATAAGATCTGTCTTGACGTTGAGGACGAGCGTCTTGCCGATTATATAAACGGTTACGAAATCACTGTACCCGAGGCGAAAAACGGCTTTGCCGTTATCACGGTAAACGGTGCGCCTCTCGGTGGCGTGAAGGTATCAGGTGGCGCTTGTAAGAATCATTATCTTAAATAAACTCAACTGAGATTATATATTTCGATTAAAGCTTGAGAGGTTTTTATATGAAAAAAGACTTGAAGGAAAAGCTTATAAATAGAAAAATCAAAAAGCCGAATCCCATACTTATGACGGTCGGCATGTGGGTGGTCGGAATCATGAACAAAGCGTACGGCGTTAAGTTCAGCTACGACTACGATATAAAAAAGCTCAAGGTTCAACCTACGATATTGCTCTCCTCCCACGCGTCGCGTCTTGAATTTATCTATACCGTCTACGGATTCCACCGAAAGGACATCAACGTGGTTTGCGGCTATCAGAACATAATGACCAAGGGGCTTTACTCCCTTTTCATTAAATTCGGCGCGATTTCCAAGTATCTGTATCAGCCCGATTTTGTGAGCATGAAAAAGATGCTCGGCGTTCTCCGTCGCGGCGGCGCGCTCGGACTTTTCCCCGAGGGCATTCAGTCGACGAGCGGAAGCACGCATCCGATAAATCCCGCGACAGCCAAGTTTATAAAGAGCAGTAAGGCGAACGTTGTGGTGTGTACCACACGCGGCGCGTACATGTCGACAAATCGCTACTCGTCGGATCGAAAGAAGGGATATATCGGTGTTGATTACACCCTCCTTTTTACACCCGAAACCTTAAAGGAGCTTTCCGAGGAAGAGATCTATACGAAAATTCTCGAAAAAATAAGCTACAACGATTTTGAATACAATAAGATCGCGCGAAACAAATACGTGGGCAAAAAGCCGAATGCTTTCGGCATTGACAGAATACTTTATAAATGTCCCGATTGCAAGGCGGAGCATAAGCTTCGTGTTGAGGGTGATACAGTAAAGTGCGGCGGCTGCGGATTTGCCGCGCGGGTGAACGAATACTACGATCTTGTTTCCGTCTCGGGCAACTGCCCCGAAAATATCGATGCGTGGTACAAGTGGCAGAGACGGTGCGTCTCGGAGCAGATAAATGAAGATGGCTTCTGCATGGAAATGCGCGGACGCCTCTGCACCATCAGAACCGACAAATTGAAAAAAGAGCCGAAGGACAGAGTGGTCTTATCCGTCGGAGAGGCAATTCTTACAAAGGACGGTCTTTCTTTTGTCGGCTCGCTTGACGGTAAGGCGGCGGATTTCAATTTCCGAGCAAGCTCGGTATATTCCCTCACCTTCTCGATGAAGGGCTTTTTGGAGTTTTACAATAACAACGACTATTATTTGTTAGTTCCCGAGGATGAGGATGCATGCCTTGTTAAATGGACGCTCGCATCCGAGGAGATCCACAATCTTTACGACGAAAGATGGAGAGCCGCTTGCGATGATGCTTACGGCTACGCTAAAGGAGTAATTTATGAGTAAAAACACAGAGCTTGACGTAAAGGTAAAATTTGGACTTAAGAGCTTTATTACGGTAGTTGCGATACTTATCGCTGTGCTTGTGTTCGTGGGTGTTCTTACCTACGTGATACCCGCGGGAAAATATACCGTATATACCACCGATGAATCCAAGATCGGCCAGCCGTTTTATCAGTATACGGACGACGAGTCCTTAAACAAGCAGATCGTAATAGATTCCTACCGAGAGCTTGAGGACGGAGAAAACACCTCAAGACTCCCCTTTTACCGTTGGCTGACCTCTCCCTTTGAGGCCATGCTCTTCGGCAGTAACAACATGAATATGCTTATGATCATCGCGCTTCTGCTCGTGCTTGGAGGTACGTTCAAGGTGCTTGAGGAGAGCGGCGGATTGGTATCGCTTGTCAGAATGATAATGCAGAATCTTCAGTCACGAAGATTTGTTGCCATTTGGGTTATCACCGCAGTCATTATGATACTTTCCGCAGTGTTTGGCCTTCAGGAGCAGCTGCTCATTCTCTACCCCGTTTTCGCAATGCTCTGCACCGCGCTCAATTGGTCGCGCTTTACTGCGATCTCGTTCGTGCTTATTGCGTCGGGAGTCGGATTTACAACGGCAATTACAAACCCCATGACGATAGGTACGGCTTCTATCGCGGCGGGAGTGAGCATTACCGACGGCATGTGGTACAGATGCATAATCTTCTGTGTTATGTACGTTCTCACCTCGCTCTTCCTTACCCACCTCGCGCGTCGCGACGAGAAGAGAGCGACCGAAAAATTTGACGTTCAGGGCTTTGTCTCGGTTTCGGATAAGGAGCATAAAGAGGATCTTTATAAGGCGAAAATGATCATAACGCTGTTCTCGATCGCGCTTCTCTCGGTTATTGTAACCACCTCGATCCCCTCGCTTCGCTCCCTTGCAATGGTGTTTATGGCGGCGGCATTCATCGTGGGTACGGTCATTATCGGACGAGTTCTGCTTGGCTCATTCAAGCGCCTCGGTAAGTGCTTCCTCAAGGGCGTTAAGGATGTGCTTCCATCCGTGCTTATCATTATGATCGCCTTTGGCATCACTTACATAGCTCAAGAGGGCAATATCCTACATACCATTTTCTATTATTTCTATAATTCCGTAACGAATATTTCGCCGTATCTCGCGGTGATCATTCTCTATGCGTTCGTGTTGATCGTCGAATTCTTTATTCCCAGCGCGTCCGCGAAGGCGGTGCTTATTATCCCCATGCTCACTCTCGCGCCCATTGAGGGCATCAGTAAGACGGTCATTATCCTGACGTATCTTTTTGCGGACGGATATACGAACGTTTTGTATCCTACCTGCGGTACCCTGCTCGTAGGCCTCGGTCTTGCCGACGTGAGCTTTGCGGAGTGGTTCAAGAAAACCATCCTTTTCCAGCTCTTCCTTATGGCTGTGTCGATCGGATTTTTGATGCTTGCCGTGTTTATTGGGCTGTAATGATGAAATAAATATATGAAAAACGCGCCGCGGGAGCGGTGCGTTTTTTTATGGAATTGTTCCTCTCTTTAAAATTTCATCACTCAGCAAACCAATATTTTGGTACGCCATATCTATATTCAATTCTTATATCCTTAACATATTCTAAATCTGATAATGTTTTTAAGAAAGCATAGTCTTTGTAGAATTCATTGATTGCAACAGATAAATTTTCTTCCGAATGTTTATATACAAAAAACAACTCGGGAGTAGCTTCACATAACTCAAAATGCTTAACGGATAATTTATGGCTATACTCATCAAAGAAGGCGGCGTTTAAAGATTTATAATCTTTGTCTGTACTTGATTTGTACCACTCCTCACCGTAAGCAAGATTATAATTGCAGTAAACAGTAATAAATATTGATGATTGAGGCAAAACACCGTCGGCGTTCAGCCACTTTTCTTTATTTTTATAATAGACATCTTGGTATGCAATGAAAAAAATAATTTTTTCGTTTTCAACCGAGTCATCTTGCATATCGGCAAAAAAGCTTGTTAACTCATCATTGTTTTCATCAACAATTCTAACTAAGGTGGTTGAATCCTCCATCGGCTCTTCCGTATAGGGCGCGCCGTTTAAATACACGTTTTGTGATTGACCCTCGTCAGAGTTATCCCCAAGCTCCTCACATGCTACAAAGCAAAGCGTGAGGGCAAAAATTAAAGTTAAAATTAAAATAAGCTTTTTCATATAAAACCGTCCTTTCGTAACAAATTTAAACTGATACTAAAAAAGCGCACAAGTAGCACTGCTATATAGCAGTCCGACTTGTACGCATCAAAAATTAATTTTCAGTTGTCCCCGTTCAAAATGGAAAGAGCAATCTTTATTTTGCGCAAAGTCGAACTGCTTGAGCTTATAAAAAATCATAATTGCACCTCCGTTTTTTATTTGGTATGTTTTTCCTGTTAATATTATATCATATTTCTGATGTGGTGTCAATAACCCTTTAAATAAAAAAGACGGATGAATTTCATCCGTCTTTTTTTATGCGTTATTAGCTTGCATTGCAAGTCGCTTCCGTCTTCTCGCTCTCTTGCGGTCGACGTATTCGATCGCGTTGCGAAGAACGTATTTGTCGTTTTCGTGGGTGAGATAGCTTTCGGCGTTCTTTAAGGGAACCCATTCAACCTCGGCAACCTCGCCCTGCTGTGGGATGGCATTCGTATATTTACTGTAAGCCAAGAAATAAACGACTTCCTTCTTTACGCCCGGCATAGGACTGTAGAAAACGTTGTGTCTGAATTTTTCGTGAATATGGATCCTGATGCTCGTTTCCTCAAAAACCTCGCGCTCGGCTGTCATTTTTTCACTTTCGCCCGCTTCCACGTGTCCCTTCGGGAAGGATCTGTGTCCGCCGCTTACGTGCTTGATCATTAAAATCTGCGCTTCGTCCTGCTCGTCAAAATGAATGACAAGCGCGCCGCATGATTTTTCAAAAGTCATTTATCTCACCCCCATTTGCTTTGCTATCCGCAAAGAGCGAGGGGCTCTTTGCGGCTTTGTATTTTAATTATCTTTCTATTTCTTCCATTACGAAGGCCTCAAGAATATCGCCTACGCGGATATCGTTGAACTTTTCAAGACCGATACCGCATTCGTAACCCTGAGCAACTTCCTTGGCGTCATCCTTGAATCTCTTGAGCGAGGAGATCTTATCCTCGAAGATCACGATACCGTCACGAACAACTCTGATCTGGGAGTTACGTGTGATCTTACCGTCAAGGATATAAGAGCCCGCGATAGTACCGACACCGGGAACGTGGATCGTCTGTCTGACCTCGGAGTGACCAAGGAGATTTTCACGGAACTTAGGAGCGAGCATACCCTTCATAGCTGCCTCGATTTCCTCGATGCACTGGTAGATTACGCGATAAGTTCTGAGATCAACGCCCTGACGCTCGGCTGAGTCAAGCGCCGCCTTGTCGGGTCGAACGTTAAAGCCAACAATGATAGCGTTGGAAGCCGCCGCGAACATAACGTCACCCTCTGTGATACCGCCCGCTGCGGAGTGGATTACTCTTACCTTAACTTCTTCGTTTGTGAGCTTTTCAAGAGAAGCGCGAACTGCTTCAGCAGAGCCGCCAACGTCCGCCTTGACGATAACGTTAAGTTCCTTAACGCCGTCGGAGATCTGAGCAAAGAGATCGTTGAGGTTTGCTCTCGCATTTGCACGGAATACCTCTTCCTTCGCCTCTGCACGTCTCTGATCAGCAAGAGTTCTTGCCATTCTTTCGTCTTCAACCGCCGCGAAGTCATCACCTGCCATGGGAACCTCAGCAAGACCGATAATTTCTACGGGAACGGAGGGAGCTGCCGCCTTAACCACCTTACCGTTGTGGTCTGTCATAGCTCTCACACGACCTACTGCAGTACCTGCGATAACGATGTCACCGTTTCTGAGTGTACCGTTCTGAACGAGAACTGTTGCAACAGGACCACGTCCCTTATCAAGCTTCGCTTCGATTACGATACCCTTAGCTCTGCGGTTGGGGTTTGCCTTGAGTTCCTTAACCTCTGCTACGAGAAGCACGTTCTCAAGGAGGTCTTCGATACCCATTCCAGTGAGAGCGGATACGGGAACGCAGATAACGTCGCCGCCCCATTCCTCGGGAACAAGGTCATATTTTGTAAGCTCCTGCTTAACCGCGTCGGGGTTAGCTGTGGGCTTATCCATCTTATTAATAGCTACGATAATGTCAATGCCTGCCGCCTTTGCGTGGTTGATTGCCTCAACCGTCTGGGGCATGATACCGTCGTCAGCCGCAACTACGAGAATTGCGATATCCGTTGCCTGCGCGCCTCTTGCACGCATAGCTGTAAATGCTTCGTGACCGGGAGTGTCAAGGAACGTAAGGTTCTCGCCGTTTACGTTTACTCTGTAAGCACCGATGTGCTGAGTAATACCGCCCGCTTCGCCGCGAGTTACGTTTGTATGACGGATAGCGTCGAGAAGTGAGGTCTTACCGTGGTCAACGTGACCCATAACGCAAACTACGGGAGCGCGTGTGATAAGGTTCTCGGGTGTGTCCTCTTCCTCGTTGAAGAGCTTTTCTTCGATAGTGACAACTACTTCCTTTGAGGGAATTGCGCCAAGCTCGTCTGCAACGATTGCCGCCGTATCATAGTCGATAGTCATGTTGGCAGTTACCATCATGCCGAGAAGCATAAGACGCTTGATAACCTCGCCTGTAGTAACCTTGAGAAGAGCCGCAAAATCGGAAACCATGATCTCTTCGGGAATGGAAATCTGAAGAGGCGCCTTCTTTACGGGAGCGGCGGGTGCCTTCTTGTCGTTCTTCTTATTATTCTTCTGCTTGAAGTTTTCCTGGCGGCTCTGATTCTGCTGCTTCTTGAGCTTCTGGTTGCCGCCACCCATATATTCTCTTGAATCCTCGGATACGAAGGTGTCGAGCTTTTCGTCGTACTTGGAAAGGTCAACGGAGTTTGTTCTCATATCAACGATACGAGCCGCGCCTTTCTTCTGTGTGCCGTCGCCGCCCTTGGGTGTCTGCTCGCGAACGATATGCTGGGGCTGGAACTTTTCCTTGGGAGCGGAAGGAACGTAATCTTCCTTGTCCATACCCATATTTCCCTTCTGATTAAAGGGCTTGTTCTGGGGCTTTCTATCGTCGCGTCTGTCTGTCTTGGGCGCGCCGAAGGAAGGTGCCTTCGCAAAGCGGTCGAACTTATTATCGTTACCCTGGGGCTTGTTATCGGGTCTCGCCTCGGGTCTTGTATAGGGCTTTTCACCTCTTGTATCGGGTCTTGCCTCAGGTCTTGTATCAGGTCTTGTCTGGGGCTTTCTGTCGCCTCTGTCAAACTGGGGCTTGCCGTCTCTTGCGGGACGGTCTGCGGGCTTGCTTTCCGCGTTGCCTCTTGCCTGTGCCTTTTCTCTTGCCGCCTTTTCGATTGCAGCGGCGCGCGCGATAGCTGCGGCTCTGTCAACTGTATTCTGGGGCTTCTTGGGCTCGGGCTTTGTCTCTGCCTTAGCTTCTGCTCGGGGCTCGGGCTTTGATTCAACCTTCACTTCGGGTTTTGATTCAACCTTCACTTCGGGCTTTGATTCAACCTTCACTTCGGGCTTTGATTCAACCTTCACTTCGGGCTTTACCTCAACCTTTGCTTCGGGCTTTGCTTCAACCTTTACCTCGGCCTTGGGCTCGGGCTTTGCTTCAACCTTTGCCTCAACCCTTGCCTCGACCTTAACCTCTTCGGCAGACGAGGGCTCTTCCTTTGCGGGCGCTTTATTCAATTTTGAGGGAATGGATGTGACTCCGTCAATGTAGTCATCGATGCCGGAAATCTGATGTCTCTTTGTCAACGTATTGAAGATAACGTCAAATTCGTGAGACGTGAGCGCCTTTGTGCCCTTGGCATCAAATCCCTTCTCGGACATTAAGTCCGTTATATCCTTGTTCTTCAATTCTAAATCCTTTGCAAGCTGATTGGTTTTGATTTGAAGTTTTACTGCCATACGGTTTTTGGTCCTTTCATAATAGACAAAAATTCTTTAGTTTATTTTAGCTTCAACGCCTCGGCACATGTCCGCGCCGAGAATTGCAACTGCCGCTATCGCGCTCTTTCCGAGAGATGCGCCAAGCTCACAGCACGTTGCATTGATACGAACGTGTCGTATATTGTAATAAGTGCATTTATCCGACAGCTTTTTGTGAGTGTTATCCGAGGTGTCGCTCGCCTCAAGCACCAAAAACTCGTCGGGAGAGATGATTTTCTTTTTCTGTATGTGCTCGATTATCATGGGCGCGCCGATAATTATTCTGCCGCTCTTTTTTGCGATGCCGAGCATTGATAGAAGTCGTTTGTTGTCTTCCATTTTTATACCTTACCTGCCGTAGATTCGAGCGAGGCCTCCATTGAATCGTAAACCTCTTCAGGGATTGTTACTCCGAGAGTTGCGTCGATCCGCTTGGATTTTCTTGCTTTTTTAAGGCATGCCGCCGACGGGCATATATATGCGCCACGTCCCGATTTTTTTCCTGTGAAATCAAGGGAAATATTTCCTTCGGGATCGCGTACCACACGAAGAAGCTCGCGCTTCGGCTTGTGCTCGTTACAGCCAAGGCACTGTCTTTCGGGAATCTTCTTTATCTTTTGCATAATGAACCCCGTTTATGTTTTTATATATCAGATATCCTCGGGAAGGGGCTTTTCCGCGCCTTCTGCGTTAATATCGATCTTAAGGCCCGTAAGCTTTGCAGCAAGACGAACGTTCTGACCCTCCTTACCGATAGCGAGGGAGAGCTGATCTGCGGATACGATAACGCGGCAGAATCTTTCGCCAACCATTTCCGCGGAAATAACGGATGCGGGGGACAATGCTTCGCTTACGTACTTTTCGGGAAGCTCGTTGTACTTGATGATGTCGATCTTTTCACCGCCAAGCTCGTTTACGATGCTCTCGATTCTCATACCGTGAGCGCCGATACATGCGCCTACCGCGTCAACGCTGTCGTCTCTGGAGTAAACTGCGATCTTTGTTCTTGAGCCCGCCTCACGGGAGATTCCCTTGATGAGAACCACGCCGTCGGCAATTTCGGGAACCTCAAGCTCGAAAATACGGCGTACAAGACCGGGATGAACGCGGGAGAGAGTTACAAGCGGGCCCTTAAGCTCCTTGTTAACCTCCTGAACGAACACCTTGATCTTATCGTCAACGTAGTACTCCTCGCCGGGGATCTGCTCGCTCTTGAGAAGAACTGCGCGGCCCGTACCTGTGTCAACTACGATATTGCCACTTTCACGGTCAACCTTCAAAACTGTCGCTGTGATGATCTCGCCTCTCTTGGATTCGTATGCTTCCTGCATTGCCTTATGTTCACCCTCGCGGATGCCCTGAATGATAACGGACTTAGCGGCTGCTGCGGAAAGACGGCGGAAATCCTTTGTCTTAACCTCTGTCTCGAAGATCTGACCGAGCTTGTATCTCTTGCTCTTTGCCTTTGCGTCCTCAAGGGAGATCTGTGTTGCTACATCCTCAACCACCTCAACGATCTCCTTCTGCAAGTAAACCTTAACGTCCTTCTTTACAGGGTCGATGTTTACTCTCATATTTGTGTTGTTGCCGTATTCCTTCTTGAAAGCGGAAACAAGCGCTGCTTCGATCTTTTCCATCATGTAGGTCTGGGGAATGCCCTTCTCCTTTTCGAGAAGCTCAAGGGCTGTAAAAAATTCTGCGTTCATTAGAATTTGATCCTTTCAAAAACAATATATATGTGAAATTTTATTTTACTTGTTTATCAGTCGCCAAAGTCGAATATTGTTCCGATCTTTGCGATTTTGTCTCTTGCGAATTCAACGCTCTCGCCGTTTACACAAACGACTACGTTGCCTTCCTCGGTAAGTCCTTCAAGCACGCCGAAAAACTGCTTCTGTCCGTTCATAGGAGCGAAAAGACGAACCTCAACGTCCCAGTCAACGCAAGCCAAAATATGCTCATCGCACTTGAGGTCGCGCTCGATACCGGGAGAGGAAACCTCGAGAATGTATGCGTCGGGAATGGGGTCTGCTTCGTCAAGAAGAGGATCGATGCCGCGGTGGAATTTTTCGCAGTCCTCGATATTGATGCCTTCCTCGTTGTCGATAGTAATGCGCAAATATCTGTCCGCGCCTTCCTTTACGAATTCAACATCCCAAAGGTAATATCCCATTTCCTCTGCCAAGGGGGAAATGAGCGCTCTCACTGTGGATGCTACGTTCTTTGTTTCTCTGTTGTTTTTCATAATAAAAGCAATTTCTCCCAAACAAAAATTTTAGAGCGGATTTGTGAACCCGCTCCTTCCATACTGTATCATGCTGACTTATTATAGCACACTTTTTTTGCGATTGCAATACCTTTTTAAAATTTTTTTGAATTTTTTGAAAATTTCCTTCACTCCGTCCTTTGTACAAGCCATTTAAATATAATATTATTGAAGAAATTTTTGTTAAAAAAGTCCAAAACTGTTTACAAACCTATATATTTGTGATATAATAATATAATGTATAATAGTCGAAATATGTCCTTTGAAGGAATGATATGACAGAAGGGAGGCGGCAAGCTTGGATAACAAGATAAAGAGCATGGAAAAAAATAAATATCTTGCGGCTTTGTGCGCGCTTTTACTTGGCGCGGTGTATTCCCCGCTTGCGATTTCGGGTAAGATCCCTGTTGATCAGCTTTCCTCCCTCGTGTCGATAATCGCGTTCGCTCTGCTCATAATCGGAGCGAAGAGGATCTCGAGCGTGCTTCCCGCTGCGATCATATACTTTTTGATTTACGCGGCTACCGCATCCCATCTTATCGGAAGTATTGTGATACTCGTATTCACGATCGCGAGTCTTGCGGCGAACGAGCTGATCTTAAGTCGCGGTAACGTATGGAAGATGATTTCTGTCTTCGCGTTCCTGCCCGTGTCCGTAGTCGCGGCGTATTTCCTTTCGGGAACGTTGCTTGCTATGATAATTGCGGCAATCCCCTTCATTTTGGCGACGCTTCTCTGGATGGGTATAAAATTCAAGAAAAACAGAAAGACCGTAATAATTCACCTCACCTTCGGGCTTGTTCTCATGGCTTTAATAGGGCTTGCGTGCTACATGCTTGCGCTTGGTAAGAGCTTTACGGATATGCGCGAGGCGTTTATTTCCTCAAGGGATGCGCTTATGAACTATATTCTCTCGTATTCCGTCGAGATGAACGGCGAGACGGTCGCTCTCATTGGCGACGCTGATTTAGCAAGAGAATTATTCCTTTCAGCGTCGAATTCCCTGCCAGCTGTTATTGTTATAGCGTTTATTACAGTTTCGTATTTTCTTTACGGTTATCAAAGCTCGATGCTCGAAAAATTCGGCGGCATCGAATATATCACCGAGGATATTACACAGATAAAAATAAGCGCAGCTGCGGCGGCGACCTACCTTATCGCCTTCGTGTTCTCGATAACTACGGATTCATACGGCGGCGAGCCCTTCGGTTCGGTCGTGTGTAAAAACCTGTATATGATCCTGACGCCCGCTCTGGTTTATGCGGGATTTACGTCGGTGAGAAATTTCATTATAAAGAAAAAGATCCGCATAGGATTTCTTCTCTTACTCCCTCTGGTTTTGATTGCCATGACGGGATATCTGCTTATGGCTCTGTCGCTTGTAGGTATTATATGTATATTTGCCGCAAGTGCGAGAGAATGGGCAGCAAAAAAGGATTAAGGAGGCGTAAATATGAATAACAAATCCAACAAAAACCGCGCAGGCGGTCATAACAGATCCGAAAAAAACCCATTTGATATGAGAGCACCGTTTATTTTCTGCGTAGCGGAGGCGATCGTGATGATCCTCTTTTGCGCGTTTGTATTCAACTTCGCCAACACTGAGGTTGCGGTCATCTCCCCCGTTGTAATCGCTTTGCTCGTTGCGGCGGCATACCTTCTTTCTGCGGGCTCGGTTTGTCTTTTCTACATTCTTAAATACAGAAAGCTTAAAGCCGCAGACAACAGAGAGAGGGAGTACAATACCGACATTTCGGCAATGTTCCGCTCAACGATCGATTTTCCTTACGCGCTTGTTGACCTTCACGGCGATATTAAGGTCATGAACGGCTCGCTTCAGAAAATACTCGGATATTCCAGCGCGGTGAGTCGCATAAACATTTCCGACGTTTGCTCCGTTCCCTTCCAGCAGATAATGGCAAGAGCCGAAAACCGCGAGGAGTTCAACTCCGGTGACGTTTTCGATCTCCCCGAAGAACATGCTGCGCCCGTAAACCTTCGCGACGTGCTTTCCGACGGTAAGGTTTACGAGATCGCGTCCTACATTATGAGAAAGCGCGGAGTTACGTATTATCTTATAACCTTCAAGGATATAAATGATTTTGATAAGTTAAAGAAAAAGACAGACTTCGAAGAGCCCGTCGTTGCGTACATCATGCTCGACAATCTTCAGGAGCTTGCTCAGTACGTTCGCGCCGATTACCGCGCGGCAAGTGCCGAGATCGAAAACATTCTCAAGGATTGGGTGACGGGTATGCGCGGATTTATCCGTGAATGCGACCGCGACAGATATATCGCGACCTTCCCCAAGGGCGAGCTTGCATCTCAGATCTCCGACGGCTTCACTATTTTAAAGAATATCATGGGTCTCAAGATCGGTGACAACAGCTTCCCCGTTACGGTATCCATGGGTATCGCATCCTTCGAGGGCAGTATGCAGAAGAAGGAAAAGGAGGCGTTCGCGGCGCTTGAGCTTGCTATCAAGCGTGGCGGTAACCAGGTTGCGGTAAGACAGTCGCTTACCGACGGCTGCAAGTATTTCGGCGGTACGCACAAGACTATGGAAAACAGTACCGCGGTAACCTCCCGCGTGAGCGGAGAGATACTCGAGGAGCAGATCAAGAATTCCTCCAACGTTCTTATTATGGGACATGCCAATCCCGACTTTGACTCTATCGGTTCATGCGTCGGTATGGCGAGATTTGTTATGGAGGTAGCGCAGGCGAAGGGCGGCAAGGCGATTCCCGTCAACATCGTGGTGGACAAGGACTGCGAGTCCTTCAAGATCTGTGAGCGTCAGCTCTCACCTATGAAGATCTACGACGAAATATTTATAAGAAAGGTTGCGGCGGCGGATCTCGTTACTCCCACAACTCTTCTTATCATCTGTGACGTAAACAATCCTTACATATTCGAATTTCCCGAGCTTGCAAGAACTGCGCAGAATATTGCGCTTATCGACCATCACCGACTCGGAAGCGAGCTTTCCTACGCCCCCTTCCTTCAGTACGTTGAGACCACTAAATCCTCGACTAGCGAGATCGTTTCCGAAATATTCATGCAGTCGAGATTTGCAGACACCCTTCACAAGGAAGAGGCGGAAATTCTCATGTCGGGCATTATGCTTGACACAAACAACTTTACAAGAAATTCGGGCGCGCAGACGTTTGCGACAAGCCATTATCTCTACGGTCGCGGTGCGCATACCGAGGTCGTGCGCGAGTTCTTCAACGAGCATCTTGAAGAGGTGCTTCTTACAAGCAACTTTGAGGCAAAGACCGAGATCTACCGTGACAGCGCGGCTATCGCTTGCATGGTGAGTGAGCGCAATTCCGCAGAAGACAGGATCATCGCCGCTAAGGTTGCGAATAATCTTCTTAGCGTTATTGGCGTTGAAGCGTCGTTCGCGGTAATGAAGATAGGCGATGATATCAGTATTTCCGCTCGTTCGAAGGGACGTGTAAACGTTCAGCTCATTCTTGAACGTCTTTTCGGAGGCGGACACTTCGACATGGCAGGCGCGCAGCTTCGCGGTACCTCTCTTGAGGACGCGTACGAGCAGCTCAAGGCGGCTATTGACGATTACTATTTGTACGATTACGTAAAAACAACCGAAAATTAATATAGAAAAGAGGCGTATACAATGAAGGTATTACTTTTGGCAGATGTTAAAGGTCAGGGCAAAAAAGATCAGATCGTAGACGTATCCGACGGATACGCAAGAAACTTCCTTTTCCCCAAGAAGCTCGCAGTTGTGGCGGATGCGGGAACGCTTGCAGACGCAAAGAACAAGGAAGCGGCAAAGCAGTTCCGACTCAAGGAAGAAAAGGCGGCGGCAGAGGTGCTTGCAGCTAAAATTAATGAGATCACACTCAAGATCAAGACACAGGCGGGAGCAGACGGACGTCTTTACGGCTCCGTTACCACAAAGGATATTGCGGAAAAGCTCAAGGCAGAGTATAAGATCGATATTGATAAAAGAAAATTCAGCTTACAGGATCCCATCAAATCCTACGGCACGTACCACGTTGACGTAAAGGTTTATACGGACGTTTCCGCAAAGCTCAAGGTTACGGTTCAGGAGTAATTTATGGCAGAGGATATTATCAGAAAATTGCCCTTCTCCGCGATTGCCGAGCAGTCGCTTCTGGGCTCAATATTGACAGATCCCGCATCCTTCAACTACGTGGCGGATATGGTCACATCAGAGGATTTCTATATCGATGAGCATAAGCAGATCTATCTCGCTATGCACGAGCTTTTCCTTACGAACAACGAGATCGATATCGTAACTCTTATCGACACGCTCGTTAAGAAGGGTATCTATTCAAAGTCGGGCGGCGAGGATTACATCAAGGTCATCGCGCAGACAGTGCCGAATGCGCTCAATATCAAGGACTATGCAAAGATAGTTAAGGATAAGAGCGTTCTCCGTCAGCTTATCGACATGTGCAACGACGTGTCCGATGCCGCTTATTCCGAGCAGAACGAGGTATCTCACGTGCTTGATTCGGCTCAGCAGAGACTTTACGAGATCACACAGGGCAAGGAAACAAAGAATTTCAGACATATCCGTGAGGTTATTACCGACGTTTATGCGCACCTGAAGGATCTTACCGTAAATCCCGATGCGGCGCAGGGCACGGCTACGGGCTTCAAGTCCCTTGACAACGTGCTTGCGGGCATGGGCAAGTCGGATATGATCATCGTAGGCGCGCGTCCCGGTATGGGTAAGACGTCCTTCTGTCTTAATATTGCGACTAACGTTGCGGCGCAGACCAAGAAGAAGGTTTGTATCTTCTCTCTTGAAATGAGCGCAGAGCAGCTTGTAAACAGAATCATCTCCTCCGAGGCGCTTGTTGACAGCCACAGCCTCAGAACGGGTGAGCTTACTCCCGAGCATTGGCAGCATATCGCTCAGGCAACCAGCCGTCTTGCGGGAACTGATATTTTGATCGACGATACACCCGGTATTACCATTACCGCAATGAAGGCAAAGCTTCGCCGTGTTGAAAATCTCGGCCTTGTCGTTATCGACTATCTCCAGCTTATGCAGTCCGACCGTCGAATCGACAACAGAACGCAGGAGGTCGGCGAGATCTCCCGCGCTATGAAGATCATGGCAAAGGAACTCAACGTACCCGTTGTCTGCTGCGCACAGCTTTCGAGAGGCCCCGAGGCAAGACAGGTAAAGAAGCCTATGCTTTCCGAGCTTCGTGATTCGGGCTCTATCGAGCAGGATGCCGACGTGGTTATCTTCCTTTATCGTGATGAATATTATAAGACTCAGGAGGGTGAGAGCGCAGTTCCGTCCGACAGCGAGCAGAATATTGCCGAGATCATCGTAGCAAAGAACCGTCACGGCTCGACCGAGACCGTAAAGGTGGGTTGGACGGGCAGATACACCAAGTTCCGCGAGCTTGCGAACGAGGATTATCTCCCGAGCTGATAAAAATGATTAAAAATCCAAAGTATTATAAATCTCCGCACGCTATTGCGGGGGTGGACGTAAAAGCTCCCGTGCTGGTGGCTCTTTCGGGCGGAGCGGATTCCGTTTCCCTTCTCCATAACGTTGTTGAAGACAGTAAGCTTGCGGGATTTCCTGTGTTTGCCGCTCACGTCAATCACAACATACGCCTTGAGGAGTACGGGTGTGAGGCAAAGCGCGACGAGGAGTTTTGCAGAGAGCTTTGCCATCGGCTCGGCGTAGAGCTTTTCTTTGAAAGCATCGACGTTCCTGCGCTCGCCAAGTTGAGCGGTGAGAGTGTCGAGACCGCGGCAAGACGGGCAAGATACGGCTTTTTCTCTAAGGTCATGAATGAAAACGGCATTTCTCTACTCCTGACTGCGCATAACGCCACCGACAATTTTGAAACTCAGCTTTTCAATTTTTGTCGAGGAACGGGTGTTTCGGGCATGGCGGGAATTCCCGAGTGTCGCGCGTTTGACAAAGGCAAATTCGTCGTGCGCCCCATTCTTGCGGCGACCAAGACGGAAATTTTACAGTTCTGTGCTGAAAAATCTATTGCCTACGTTACCGACAGCACGAATTTTGAGGTCGACGCGACGAGAAACAAAATAAGAAATCTCATTTTTCCCGAGCTTGAAAAAATTTTTCCGTCCGCGCAGAGAGCGGCGTCACGCCTTGCGGCTTCCGCGGCTCAGACAGAGGATTACATGAAGTCCGAGGCGCAGAAATACCTTGATGGCGGCGCGTCTGTCACAGACAAAGAAATTTCATTTGAATGCCGCGGTTTTAATGAGCTGCATATTGCGCTTCGGTGCGAGATAATTCTTGCGGTGGGTGAGGTGCTCGGTATTTCTCTTGAGACGGTTCACATCCGTAGCGCGATTAATCTTGTAGATAGGGCGGATGCTCATTCAAAAATAAATCTGCCGAGCGGATTTATTCTCGAGATCGAGGACGGGTGTGCATACTTTTCTAAGGAAAGGGAGAAAAACAGTGCTCCCGAATACGAGTTTCCCTTGACTGGCGGCATCCTTGAAATTCCGCAGACGGATTTTTGCGTTGTTGCGGGGGAAGAAAATTTGTCGGAAATTGACGGACGAATTTACAGCTTGTATACTTCTGCAATACTGAAAAGTGATAAAATTAAAGACGGGCTTTTGTCGGGCGGACTTTGTGTGCGTTCGCGCCGCGAGGGTGACAGAATAGTCGACGGCGGCAACACGAAAAAACTCAAAAAGCTGATGTGTGACAAAAAGATCCCGATCGGGCTGAGAAGCTCACTTCCCCTCATTTGCTTTGGCGGGGAAATTGTTTACGCTCCCGCTTGCGCCGTTTGTGACGACGCGAAAAAGATCGGCGAGAGCGAAACTCAAATTTTTATTTACAAAAAATAATAAACATATTAAAAAAGGAAAACAATTATGAACAAGGACGTAAAGAGCATACTTATTGATGAAGCAGAGCTTGTAAAGATCAACGACGAGCTTGGTCGCAAAATAACTGCGGATTACAAGGATTCAAATAAGCCCCTCGTTGTTATCGTTATACTCAAGGGCTCTCTTGTTTTCGCGGCTGACGTTATAAGAAAGATAGAGCTTCCGCTCCAGCTTGAATTTATGAAGGTTTCTTCTTACGGCGCGGGAACGAAGACCTCGGGCGAGATCAAGGTTCACCTTGACCTTATGCGCGACGATCTTGATAATCTCAACATTTTGATTATTGAAGATATAGTTGACACGGGAAGAACTCTCTCCCGCCTCACTCAGCTCCTTCGCAACAGAAATGCTCACAGTGTAAAGACATGTACTCTTCTCGATAAGCCCTCGCGCCGCGAGGTTGATTTTGCCCCCGATTATGTGGGTAGAACGATTCCCGACGAGTTCGTTGTCGGTTACGGCCTTGATTTCGATGAAAAATACAGAAATCTTCCTTACGTGGGTATTCTTGATCCCAAGGTTTATTCCTGATTTTAATACGCAGTTAATATTTTTACTGTATAATAATCCATATTTTGTTCCAACACGGAGGTGTAAATGAAAAAGCATAAACACGTCTTATTCTACCTTCTCCTGACTGTCGGAGTGATCCTCGTAGCGGCGCTTATCTTCAGCCCTACGAAGAGCAGCGAAAAGAAAACGTATAGCGATATCGTTCAGCTTTTCGAGGAAGACAAGGTAGAAAGCTTCGAAATTAATGAAAATGACAATAAGCTCATCTTAACGCTCCGCCCCGCTGACGGCGCGGAAAAGGGAGAGGAGCTTGTCTATAAAATGGGCGGTATCAGTCTTAACCGCTTCGTAAACGATGACGCTCTTCAGGCGGCAATCAAAGCAAACGGTGTTAAATACGATTATATTCCCGTAAAAGAAACGAGCGCGTGGGTGTCCTATCTTCCCATCATTCTGCTTGTTGTCCTTATGGTGGTTATGTATATCATAGCGGCTAAGTCCATGACGGGTGGCGCAGGCGGTAAGATAAACAACTTCGGTAAGGCGAAGGCAAAGACCGCGGCGGCGTTCAACGATAAAAACAAGGTTACGTTCAAGGACGTAGCGGGCGCGGACGAGGAAAAGGAAGAGCTTGAGGAGATCGTTGATTATCTCAAGGCACCTGAAAAGTTCACAAAGCTCGGCGCAAAGATTCCCCATGGCGTATTGCTCATGGGCCCTCCCGGTACGGGTAAAACGCTTCTCGCGAAGGCGGTTGCGGGTGAAGCGGGTGTTCCCTTCTTCTCCATTTCGGGCTCCGACTTCGTTGAAATGTACGTAGGTGTGGGCGCATCGCGTGTGCGCGACCTCTTCGATACCGCAAGAAAAGCTCCCGCATCCATTATCTTTATCGATGAAATTGACGCAGTGGGCAGACACCGTGGCGCAGGTCTCGGTGGCGGTCACGATGAGCGTGAGCAGACACTCAACCAGCTTCTCGTTGAAATGGACGGCTTCGGATCGCACGACGGCATTATCGTAATAGCCGCGACAAACCGCCCCGACATCCTCGACCCCGCTCTTCTCCGTCCCGGACGTTTTGACCGTCAGATCACGGTTAACCGCCCCGATATGAACGGTAGAGTTGAGATCCTCAAGGTGCATGCAAGAAATAAGCCCTTTGAATCAACGGTTGACTTCTCCGCTATTGCAAGAATGACGGTTGGCTTTACCGGTGCAGACCTCGCTAACCTTCTTAACGAGGCGGCACTCTTGGCAACAAGACGCGGAAAGAGTCTTATCGGAAACGATGATATTGAGGAAGCGTTCATAAAGGTTATTGCAGGCCCCAAGAAGAAGAGCCGCGTAATGAAAGAGGAAGAAAAGAAGAATACGGCTTATCACGAGGCAGGTCACGCAATGCTTGCGTACTATCTTGACCTCGATCCCGTTCAGCAGATTTCCATTATTCCCTCGGGCGGCGCTTTGGGTTATACCCTCAATCCTCCCGCAGAGGACAAATACAGCGTATATAAGAGCGAAATGAAGAAGCAGATATCCATGCTTCTTGCAGGACGCGCGGCAGAAGAGATCATCAACGGCGACGTTTCGGGCGGCGCATCTAACGATATCCAGAGAGCGACCGCTACCGCAAAGCAGATGGTAACCCGCCTCGGTATGTCCGACAAGCTCGGTCCCCGCTGCTTCGGTACTGATCACAGTGAGGTGTTCCTTGGCCGTGACTTCTCCTCCTCCCAGGACTATTCCGAAGAGATTGCGGCGCAGATCGACTCCGAAATTCATGAAATTATTGCGAATGCTTATCAGGTTGCAAAGGATGTTCTCACCGAGCATATCGACAAGCTTCACTTCATCGCCGAGTTCCTCTTCAAGAACGAGGTTATGGACGCAGATCAGTTCCGTGCGATCATGGAACGCGATAGCGTGACGATTGAGGAGATCGAGCAGATAGTTGCCGACAAGAAGGCAAGAAGCCGCGAGGATAATGAAAGACGCGCCCGTGAAGACGAGGAAAGACGCGCTCGTGAGGCGGCTGAAAA
The DNA here is from genome assembly GCA_045632305.1 of Eubacteriales bacterium. Lineage (GTDB taxonomy): Bacteria > Bacillota > Clostridia > Oscillospirales > CAG-272 > SVTX01. The sequence continues at coordinate 27,876 of JAZQWL010000043.1, forward strand.
CCCCGCAAATTCCACATCTGACGCTCCTACTCTTATCGATACGGATAAGGATTTCTCGGTGCCTACAGACGCTGATTTCGGCGTTGAGGAGGCGGTGGAGACCGATAAGGTTGAGCCCGAATCCGAAGAGTCCGAGGTTGAATCCGACAAGGAAAATACTGAAGAATAAAAAGTACCCGCCGCAGGATTTTGCGGCGGGCTTTTTGCATATATTTAGGTTATCCTACCATCTCGGGAAGCTCTTCAAAATAAGAAATATTTACTCTTGCGTTTTTCAATATGTCTGAATGATTTTCAATTGCGTCGATTAATTGTTTTTCACAAACGGCATAATCAGAGACGTTGTCATATTCAAGGGATATATACGGTCCGAAATCGGCGGCATGATATTCAAGATTTGTGATGCCAAGCGTTTCGGCAACCGATTCGTTTAGAGATTTAAAGTATTCCTTTTCTTTTTTGCAGTGTTCCTCGTATGCTTTGTCCGAATCACCGAGAATTTCAGTGAGCTTTTCTATTGAAAATTCATTTGTTACGGACTTATCTTCTATTGTTATGATTGTTACGTGAACGGTATATTTTCTGGGGGCATTCGGGTCTATGTTCTTTTGTTTCAATTCCTCAAGCAAGTTAGAGGAGCTTCTCATCTCGAATGGGAGGTCTTCGTCTTGTATGGAAGAATTGTGTTCTGTGGTTGGCTCTTCGTTAGAGCGTTCTTCGGTGGGGGCTTCTGAGGAGTTCTCTTCTGATAATGAATGTTCGCCTGTGTCAATAAGCTTGTCGCAGGAAGCAAAACAGCATAAGAGCAATCCACCGAGTAATATTGTCGCAATAATTTGTTTCATAAAGCGTACCTCCTTTTAAAATAAGGGATTTCCCTACTTATATTATAGCATATTATACTTTTGTTGTCAAGAGTGATTAATTTATAGAAAAAGCCACTCGCTGTGCGAGTGGCTTTATTTTGCAATTAGTGAATAGCTGTTCCTTCGGGAACGGAATCGTCAACGAAGATAACCTTGCAGCCGCAAGCGTTGTTTGTCGCCGCGAGAAGCATACCCTGGGAATTGATATTACAAATTCTTGAGGGCTTGAGGTTAGCAAGCACGATGATCTTTCTGCCTACAAGCTCTTCGGGCTTGTAGTATTCCTTGATGGAGGACATGATCGTTCTCTCACCGAGTCCGTCGGAGAGCGTGAGCTTGAGGCAAGAATGGGACTTACGAACGGTCTCTGCCTTGAGGATCTTGCAAACTCTCATATCAAGTGCCGCGAATGCGTCGTATTCGATCTGATCCTTGATGGGCTCAACGGGGTCGGGCTCGAGGTTCTTTTCTTCAACAACTTCTTCTACACATTCTACGCAAGCAGTCTCTGCTGCCTTTTCCTCTTCTGTCTGCTCATAAGAGAAGTCGAGAAGGTTTACGTAGTCGTCGGAGTTGATAGCGTAAAGGAAGAGATAGAGACGGGGGCCCTTTTCTTTGTCGATAATGAGCTTGTAAACGTTCTTGAAGAAGTTACCCTGGAGAGCTTTGAGCTCCTTGTCGGACATTTCTGTGCCGTAAACTGTCTTGGGGATAGCGTAAAGCTCTGCGTTAAGCTCGTCGAGTGTGTACCCACCCTTCTTAATGTATGCGCAAAGAAGCTCGATCGTCTTCTTTTCTTCGTCTGTGAGTGTGTTGTAAACCTCGAAGTTACGTGTCTTGCGGAGGCGGTTAACCTGGTCGGGAGCGCACTGCTCAAGCCAGAACTTTGCTCTTTCAAGGCGATCGGCAAAGTCCTCTGCCTTGTAGTTCATACCGATCTTTTCAAATACGGTCTCAAGCATGGGAACGTTGAAGTTAACGATAGAGCCGAGCTGAACGAGAAGGCCCATGGGAACTGTCTTTACTTCGCGGCCGGGGATCATGCAGTTGTACATAATTGCCTCGGTTGCCTCGCTCGCCTTACCCTCACGAACGTCAGAAAGCATCTTGTCGAACTCAAAATACTGACGGAGAATACCGTCGTCGAAGCAGAAGTCGAATGCCTTCGTGGGCTCCGTCTTGGAGTAGAGCCAGAGAATGATCTCGGGCTGATAGAGCTTGAGAAGTGTTTCGGGAGTCATGTTAAGACCCGAGGAGCTGGACATCTTGCCTGCAACACCCTTGATGCCGATAAATTCGTAGCCCTGATAGAGGGGAGCGTCGTGGTTGTAAATCTGCTTTGCGATAACTCTGGAGTTGTTGTAAGAGCCGGTGGGCGCGCTGTGGTCCTTTCCGCCGGGCTCAAAGTCAACCTGCTCGTACTTCCATCTCATAGCCCAGTCGATCTTCCAACCGAGCTTGCAGTTGAAGTTTTCCGTGAAGTTGAAATGTCCGCGGTGTCCGCAACGGCACTCGAATTCCGCCTCTGTGCAGTCCTCGTTGATGGAGAGGATCTTTGTAAAGTCGGTCTTACATTCGGGACAGAAAATGCTTACAGGATAGTAAGCCGCCTTCTCCGCATCGTGGATCTCGCGTCTTTCCTCCTCGCTCTTTGTCATATCCTTTGTCTTGAAGGAGTCGAGAATTTCGAAAATTTCATCTCTTGTGCGAAGTGCGTGAATAAGGTCTTCTGTGTACTTACCCGTGCGGTACATGTCCGCCTGATAACGGCAGTCGAGCTTGATTCCAAAGGGCTCAATACCACGGAGGAATTCTTCTTCAAAGTGCTTTGCATAGTTTTCGTGACAGCCGAACGGGTCGGGAATGTCAACGTAGGGGCAGCCGATATACTTGTCGTAATCTGAGCCCACAACCGCCTGAACGTTAGCGGGGATCTTACGGCAACGGTCGTACTCGTCCCATGAAATAATAAGGCGCGCCTTCTTTCCCTTCTTTTCGAGCGCTTTTACTACGAAAAGGGGTGTTGCTATATCTCGGAAGTTACCGATGTGGACGGAGCCCGAGGGGGAAACACCCGCCGCGCAAACGTATTCTTCTTTGTCAGGATTTCTTCTTATAAGTTCTTCTGCAATTTCTTCTGACCAATGCATTTTGTGTCCTTTCTGTCGGGATCACTCCCGAATCTCTCATCAATTTATTGGAATTTTAATTTTAAACATACTTTGGGATTTTAAACATAATCCTACATCTTAATATTTTATCACATTTTAATGTCGTTGTCAATAGGTTTGTGTTTGTAAAAATTAAAGCCCTCGCAAGCGCGAGGGCTGAATTTTTTAATTTGGTTGCCGTTTATACGGCAATGTCTTTGTGACGGGGCTCAATCTACGATGAGGTTCTCGAGTTTTTTCTTGAGATCCTCCTGATTTTCACCGTCATACGTGAGCTTGATGGGCTCGCGAAGATCAAGACTGAAAATACCGAGAATGGATTTTCCGTCCACCTTGTATCTGCCGCTCTCAAGGTCTACGTCACCATCAAAGCCGACGAGAACGTTTACCAGCTTGTATACGTCATTGATCTCTTTAAGATGAATCTTTACTGTCATTTTTAGTACCTCCAATTTAGAAATTTCCTTGTATTATAAGGATTTCCAAGCACATTATATACCAATATGTCCCCTTTGTCAATACTTTTTTATAAAATAAATCGCAGTATGCTTTGGATTGAGTAGACCTCGGCACACTGCGATTTATATTTATTCGCTCAAAGTGGGTTATTCTCTGTAACGAATTACTTGTTCATATTGTTGATAGCTTTTGTGAACTGGCTCTTCTTGCGAGCAGCTGCGTTCTTGTGGATGATACCCTTGGATGCAGCAACGTCAATCTTCTTTGTTGCAGCCTTGTATGCTTCCTGTGCAGCAACAACGTCGCCGGATTCAACAGCAGCGTAGAACTTCTTTACAACTGTCTTCATGGATGTCTTGAACATCTTATTCTGAAGTGTCTTTGTAGCAATAACCTTAACGCGCTTCTTAGCAGACTTAATATTCGGCATTTTCTATTCCTCCATATATTTTTTAGAAATGATGGGCGAATAGTCCTCCGTCTGAGAGGGTACATTGGACCAACCGTCGCATACACCCATATATATTATCATACTTTCCCCGAAAAATCAAGGGGTTTTGAGAAAAAAGTTAAAATTTTTTTGATTTTGATCAAACAATGGGGGACACGAAGTAAGCAGATTTGATCACAACGTTCTGAACGGGGCAATCACCGTAGCCGGTTTTTACGCTTGCGATCTTGTCAACAACCTCAAGGCCCGCGATGGTGTAACCGAATGCCGCGTAATCACCGTCGAGATGGGGGGAATCCTTGTGCATAATGAAGAACTGAGAGGATGCGGAATCCTTTACGCTCGTTCTCGCCATGGAAAGTACGCCGCGGAGGTGGAGAAGATTGTTCTCAACACCGTTGGATCTGAACTCGCCCTTGATGGATTCTGCGGGCTTCTGCTTGAAGCTTGTAGTAAATCCGCCGCCCTGGATCATGAAGTCCTTGATGACTCTGTGGAAAACCAAGCCGTCGTAGAATTTTTCGGACACGAGCTTCTTAAAGTTTGCCGCGGAAATGGGCGCGATGTCGGGGCGGAGCGCCACTACGATCTTGCCATAGCCGGAAATATCGAACATTACGTAATTTGTTTCCTTCTTGCTCTTCTTGAAATCGTCTGCATTAAGCGCGTTGATGTATTCCTTGATCTCGGAAGCACCTGCCGCTTCTGCTTTTGCGATAATTTCCGCATTTTCCGCCTTCTTCTCCTTGCTTGTGCAGGACACAAAGCAAGCCGATACGCACACAAGTGCGAGTACTATGGAAATAATCTTTACAAATCTTTTCATTTTAACCCTCCACGATCATTTCTACAAATGAAATTTTTCTTATTATTATCGGTTCTGTCGGACTACCATTTGCGCCGACCTCTGCATTCTGTATTTTGTCAATTACGTCCATTCCGCTTACTACGTAGCCGAATGCCGCGTATCTGCCGTCAAGCTGAGGGGAGTCCTTCGTTACGACGAAGAATCCGCTCGACGCAGAATCGGGAATATTTTTTCTCGACATTGCGATCACTCCGCGCTTGTGGGACAGATTGTTTGTAAAATTGTTGTCGGTAAATTCGCCGTAAATCATTTCGCTATCGTGTATGACACCGTCAACATCCTGCTCGCCGCCCTCGATCATAAAGTCCTTTACTACCCTATGGAAGGTGAGGCCGTCATAGAAGCCCTCAAGCGTGAGCTTTTTGAAATTGTTGACCGTCTCGGGTGCTATGTCTGGGCGAAGCTCTATATATACGCTGCCGTAGCCCTCGATCTCGATTTTTACTATGTTTGAAATACGGTCAAAATTGAACCAATCGCTGATTTTAATTTCTCCGTAGTCGATCTCGTAGTATCTTTGGGGATTAAGCGAATCCAAAAGCTCGCTTACATCTCCGATCTCCTCCGCGCTCAGCGCATCGGTATTTGGTGGGAGCTGAACGTCGTTTTGCTCGCATCCAATAAATAAAACCCCCATGCTTATTACAAGCACAAGAAGTATTAATCTTTTTAAATTTCGCATTTTTTGTTCCTGCTTTCCTTAAAATGCCTTATATATTATTTTATCAAATTGCGGGCGGAAAGTCAATATATTTTTGCTTTATTGATATAATTTGATTTTCGCGTTACATAATAATGAATAAAGGCGGTGATTTTTTGCAGGAAAAGAATAAAGCTTCGCATTTGATACTCACAATTCTCGGGGTAGTCATACTGATATACCTCTTTTTTAAATATGCGTTTTTTGGATTTCTGCCGATAATTCTGGGGTGGCTCATATCCCTTTTTATTTATCCCGCATCGGTCTCGATTTCAAAAAAGCTGAAAATTTCAAGACGTGCGACGTCGGGAATTTTGGTTGTTCTGTTTTTCTTTGTTCTGATATTTCTGACGGTCTTGGGAATTCGACGTTTGTTTGTTGAGCTTTCATCGTTTGCAGCTCGGATTCAGGAGCATCCCGAAATTATTGAGGACGCGTTTACAAATATAAAGGAGGGAATTTCGGACTCACGGTTTTTTTCGGGGCTCGAAAGGATCATATCCTCACTCGGTGAATATGCTTATATAGCCGATGATATTATAAATAACCTGCTTCAAAGCGCGCTTGCATCAGTCGGCGGGTTTATCGGGGATTTCGCGAAAAGCGTGTTTATGGGGATCCCCACCGCGCTTCTCTTCCTCGTTACGCTTATCCTGAGCTCGTTTTATTTCAGTGTGGACAGAGAAAGGATATACGCCGCCATAAGCTCGTCCGTCCCCTCTTCAATTAGCGAAAGAGTCGCCTCGTTTGCCGCGGGAGGCATTCGCGCCGCGGTCGGATATATTAAATCGAGTCTTATTCTGATGAGCGTAACCTTCTTTGAAATGCTTATATTTCTGACCTTCCTCGGTGTTGAATACGCCCTCATTATTTCGGCAGTTATTGCCGTCGTCGACCTTCTGCCCCTGCTTGGTGTGGGAGCGGTGTTGGTTCCGTGGAGTATTTATTCCTTCATCACCTCGGATATTAAAATGGGAGTCTGGCTTCTTGTGATATTTGCATTTTCGACGGTGCTTCGAAATATTATTGAGCCGAAAATTCTCGGCAAGAGGATAGGTGTCCATCCGTTTCTTGTTATCGCGGCGGCATATCTTGGCTTTACCCTCTTCGGCGGCGCGGGTCTTATTCTTTTCCCCGTCATCGCGGCAACGATCTCCACCGCAAGAAAAGAAAAGGCGCTTACATCACGTTCGTGATGTAAGCGCTTTTATCAACGTCCTATAGCCGCTCTGTACGCGTCTGTACCGCCGTTTGTGTAATAGAAAATCAGGAATATACCCGAGATGAGCATGAATCCCAAGCCGACGAAAAGAATAAACCAGAATCCGGAAACTCTCTTTTCGGATTTTCTCTTTTTGTAGTCATAATACTTTTCCTGCTTTTTTGCTCCTCTGAACGTCAGCATATTACCGAGAGCCGCCAGAGCATAGGTAAGTCCGTCGAACAGACCGTCCGTGGACATCCACAGAAGAAACGGGAGAAGTGTCATGATCATACCGGGGGCGCTTGTAGCGTCGACCAGCATTCTGTATTTTACGATAACCGCGTCTGTGGCGAAGAATCCCTGCATCGATAAGATCAATAACGTGAACGCCGCGCCTACAAACGTAGCAATCGAATATTTTAAAAGCTGTTTTTTCACTTTGAGAATTCCTCGCGATACTTTGCTTCTTCCTCGTCGTTACAGTATACGAAGTGACCGGGAAGAACCTCGCGCATTGTGGGCTTGTTTACGGAGTAATCATGCTCTGCAAGCGCGTTGTATGTGATTCTGACTCTCTGCTTTTCATAGTGAGGGTCAGGAAGAGGAATTGCGGAAAGGAGCGAACGTGTATAAGGATGCATAGGATGAGCGAAAAGCTCGTCGGAGGGAGCAAGCTCAACCATCTTACCGAAATACATAACGCCGATTCTGTCGGAGAAGTACTTAACTACGGAGAGGTCGTGCGCGATGAAGAGGATGGTAAGACCGAGCTTTTCACGAAGCTCGTTGAGAAGGTTGATTACCTGCGCCTGAATGGATACGTCGAGAGCAGACAAGGGCTCGTCGGCGATGATCATATCGGGCTGCATGATAACAGCTCTCGCAATACCGATTCTCTGCTTCTGACCGCCCGAGAATTCATGGGGATAACGTCCCGCATGCTCACGAACCAAGCCAACAAGCTCAAGAATTTCGTAAACCTTTTCATCGATATACGCCTGGTCTGTAATACCGTTAATGATAAGACCTTCGGCGATGATCTCCTTAACTGTCATACGGGGGTTGAGAGAAGCAACGGGGTCCTGGAAGATCATCTGGATCTTCGTAACAAGCTTGGACTTCTTTGCAATTTTCTTCTCTACCTTGTATCTCTTCTTGATGCTTGCAACCTCGGAAGCATCCGTTGCGTTTGCAAGATCATCCGCAAGCTTTGCATCAAGCTCGGAAACGAGCTTCTTTGCATATTCGCTGTCGCAATGCTTCTGGTCGAAGTTTGCAGATGCGATCTGCGCGCGGTTTTCTTTGATTTCTTCGGCGATCTGCGCGCGTCTTTCGGGATCCTCGCAGGTCTTAAGCTCTGCTTTGAGCGCCTTGATATTGTCTCTGTACGAGCGTGTGCCCGCGCAGATTCTCTGTCCCTTGAAGTAAACGCTACCGCCTGTGGAATTGTAAATTTTAATGATGGAACGACCCGTTGTGGTCTTGCCGCAACCGGATTCGCCAACGAGACCGAAAACTTCACCACGCTTGATGTCGAAGCTTACGTCGTCAACTGCCTTAAAATCGCGTCTGCCAACCTTGAAGTACTGACAAAGATGCTCAACGCGAAGCAAAACGTCATTATTATTTTCCATCCTGAGCACCTCCTAATTTCTTCATTCTTGCAATACGGTCGCGAATGATCTTGGGAGTTTCAACCTTGGGAGCATCGGGATGCAAGAGCCACGTAGCTGCCTTATGTGTTTCGGAAATCTCGAACATAGGGGGCTGAAGCTCATAGTCGATCTTAAGCGCGTATTTATTTCTGTCTGCAAACGCATCGCCCACGGGAGGATAGATCATGTTCGGAGGAGTTCCGGGGATCGCCTCGAGCTTTTCGTTTGTATCAAGGTCGGGCATGGACGAAAGAAGAGCCCATGTGTAAGGATGACGGGGATCGTAGAAAATATCGTCGGCGTGGCCGTATTCAACGATCTTACCTGCATACATAACCGCGATCTTGTCTGCCATGTTAGCAACAACGCCCAAGTCGTGAGTGATGAATATTACGGAAAGATTTCTTTCAACCTTGAGCTTGTTGATAAGCTCGAGGATCTGTGACTGAATTGTAACGTCAAGAGCTGTTGTGGGCTCGTCACAGATAAGGATGTCGGGGTTGGCGGAAAGAGCGATCGCGATAACGATTCTCTGTCTCATACCGCCGGAAAATTCAAAGGGATACTGGTAATATCTCATACGGGGCTCGGGGATACCTACCTCGTCCATGAGCTTGATTGCCTTTTCCTTTGCGATCTTCTTTGTAAGCTTGTAAACTACAAGCGATGCCTTTTCCTTGAAGAATTCTACAAGGTTTATTGCAAGCGCTTCGAAATCCGTAGCGTCTGCGTTAGCAATATCCTGAGCGTACTTGTCTTCAAGACGCTGGATTATACGTGTAATATCGGAGATAAGCTCTTCCTTTTCAACAATGGATGCGGGAACGACCTTCCAGTCGATCTTCTTTCCTCTTGCGATAAGAGCATCTCTCTTCTTTGTCTGCTTTTCGAAACGAACTGCTTCCTTTTCGTTCTTTTTGAGCTGTCTGAAGTAACCTTCGATAGCCGCTTCCATAGCCAACTTGTAGGTGTAAGCAACGCTGTCCTTTGTGGGGAGAAGTCTGTCGATAGAAGATTCAACTACAGCGGACGTCTTCTTAGCTACTGACTCTGCCTGATTTCTGTCGAATTCGCCTGCCGCAAAGAATTCACGCGCAGACGCAAGCTCTTCTACAGCCGTCTTCTTTGCCTCAAGAGAAGCATAGAAGGAGTTCTTGATAGCATCCTTTTCGTATTCAACGAATTCATTCATGAAGTCGTTTGCAAGGAAGGTCTTGGTCGTTTCATTCATTTCCTCAATAGAGCAAGTGAAGGAAGTGCCGGGGTTCTGGCACATATAGTAGCCGAGACAGAAGAAGTCGGGCTGTGTGCAAGCGCAGATCGTCTTGAGAAGCTCAAGTGTGCGGGAGAGAAGCTCAACGAGAGAAGAAAGATCTCCGTTCTTTATAGCCGCCTTAAGCTCAGGGCTCTTTGCTACGAGCTGAATATCGTTGATTTCAAGATCGAAATCACGTGTAAGGAACTCGTTTCTTACGTCCTTGAGGTTCTTCATTGTGTTCTGAAGCTTTTCTCTGTAGTTAAGCTTCTGGTTCTTTTCAATGAAGAAGAGTGTTTCTTCGATGTCCGCGATAGTTTCCTCCGCCTTGTTCTTGGAGTAAGCATAAGCGGTTTCATACTTGATAGCCATGATGTTGAACTGGTCGAAGTCACGGATCATCTTAGCGATCTTGTCCTTCTCTTCAACGCCGCGGGCTTCGATCATGTTCTTTTTAAGAATAGCAAGCAAGGAGTTGAACTCAATACGAGACATTTTTCTTGTTGCCTTGTTTTTGAGAAGCATTGCCTCTGTGATCTGCTTACCGATCTTAACGATGGGGTTAAGAGAAGAAAGCGGATCCTGGAAGATCATGGAGATTTTGTCACCACGGATCTTGTGCATATCTTCCTCGGAGATCTTGAGAAGGTCCTTACCGTCATAAAGGATCTCACCGCCCTCGATGATGGAGTTACCTGCAAGAATACCGAGAATTGCCTTGGACGTAACGGATTTACCCGAACCGGATTCACCAACGATAGCGAGAGTTTCGCCGCGCTTTACGTCGAAGGAAATATTTCTAACGGCCTTCAGCGTACCGGACTGGGTACGGAAGGATATCTTTAAATTTTTAACTTCAAGAATCTTTTCCATACCTTAATCCTCCACGCCTCTGAGTGACGGGTTGAACGCGTCACGGAGACCATTACCAAACAAGTTGAAGCAAATCATAAGAAGCGAAATAACAAGTGCTGGGAATATCATCAGGTGAGGATATGTCTGCCAGATGTTACTTGCCTCAGAGAGAAGTGTACCGAGAGATGTCATCTTCGCGCCACCAAGGTTTACGATACCGAGGAAGGCAAGCATACTTTCGCTGAAGATAACACCGGGAATAACAAGCACCGAGGAGGTAACGATAGTACCGAGAGAGTTCGGGAAGATATGCTTCCAGATAATTCTTCTGTCCTTCGCACCGAGAGTTCTCGCCGCCATAACGTATTCCTGGTTCTTAAATCTGTAGAACTGAGTACGTACGAGTCCCGCAGTGCCGAGCCATCCCGTAAGCACGAACGCAAATATCAAGCTTGGGATCGCGCCCACCTTGGTTGCCAGGTGCATCTGGAAGAGCGTCGCAACGACTGTAAACGGAACACCGCCGAGAATTTCAGAAATTCTCTGCATTACGATATCTGTTGTGCCGCCGTAGTAACCTTCAATAGCGCCGTAAATAGCACCGAGAATGAAGTTGATGGCGGAAACGATTACAGAAAGTATAAGGGAGAGACGGATACCGATAGCGAGACGGTATGCGAGGTCATAACCCTGAGAGTCTGTACCGAAAAGGAAGCTGGGCTCATTGCCGTTGAGAAATTCGTAGTAGTTGTAGTAAAGTACACGAACTCTGTACTGGCATGTGTTGGCGTCGCCGCCACCCACGGGCTTGAAGTATACAAGCTCGCCGTTTTCGTCAAGCTCGTAGTTAGGAACGAGCTCGAAATCCCAACCTGCGGGATTCGCAGGATCAAGTTCCTTGTTGGAGAGCTTTCTTCCGTTTTCCTTTATAGGAGTTCCCTTGTCAGACTTGTACCAATAGTTAGCATTGGCAGGATCCAAGTTATATTTATTATCCGCAATAAGAGGATAGAGGATCTGAACGTCAGGATTTTCCTCCTGGAACTTGAGTATCTCGCGGTATTCGCTCTGTTCGATATCGCGATAGATGAAGCCCTTTTCGAGATAAGTGTTTACACGAATATTGTAAATGGTATTGAATTTGGTGCCTTCTGCCTTGAGTTCTTCAAGTCCGGAAAGAACGGGCTGATACTTATTTTCTGCTGCTACCGCTTCCTTGAAGGATATAGGATCCTTGGAAACGTTCTGCGCGCCGATACCCGTGGCATAGTAAGAAATGAGAGACTTATAACCGGGCTGTCTTGACGCAGATCCGTCGGCAATACCGTGCTCAGAGAGAGCGGGAATGTAGGGGCCCATTTTTGCAAAGTAGGGGTCAAGCTTTGTACCTGTCTCCGTCTTGTTGAAGAAAGGAACGATGATAGCGAAGAGAATGATGAAAATAATGATGATGGACGCAACGATGGATGCCTTGTTCTTGCGGAATCTGAGGAATGCATCCTTGAAGTAGCCGATGGGCTTGTCCGAGAACTTGACGTCGTGAATGCGGTCGTCATTATTTACAAATTCAAATTTTTCCTTGGGGATATTGTTAATATAATTCTGATTATTCATATTACTTTTCCCCCATTCTGATTCTAGGATCGATAAATCCGTAGCTCAAGTCCACAACGATGCCCGAAAGGAGACCTACGGCTGTATAGAAGATGGTATCCATCATAAACAAGTCGTAGTCACGCGTAAGTATGGACTGCAGGTAAAGCGCGCCTACGCCGGGGATCGAGAAGATCTGTTCGATGATCATAGAACCGCCGATAATACCGATAAAGCTCGAAAGGATCGAAGGAAGGATCGGAACCATCGCGTTCTTGAGCGCGTGACGAACGGTCGCCTGAGAACGTGTAAGACCCTTTGTTCTTGCTAAGAGCATGTAGTCGGACGTAAGTGTTTCTGTAAGCTCGGCTCTTGTAAAACGGCAAAGTCCTGCTACTGTACCGAAGGACAATGCTAATACAGGAAGAACCATGGAATAAAGCATTTTGCCGGTGAACCAAGTTCCACCCGCGTCATAAAGTGAGTAAATGGTCTGGGGGAACCAGCCGAGCTTAAAGTAGAATATATACTGTACAAGGAACGCGTAAACGTAGGACGGAACCGATACGAATACGATTACGAGTGTACTGATAACGTGGTCCTGCCACTTATTTTTCTTAATTGCAGCTAAAATACCGAAAGCAATTCCGATCGGTATAGAGAATATAAGAGAGTACAGATTTACCAATATCGTAGGAGGCATTCTGTTGAAAAGAAGCTCCGCAACGTCCGCCTGCTTCTGTACAAACCAGGACGTACCAAAGTCAAATTTTGTAAAGATATTTTTTAGATAAATACCAAACTGTACGGGGATGGGCTCGTAATATCCGAGCGCCTCAAATCTCTGCTCATAAACCTTTCTTTGAGCCGCTGTACCACCTTCGGGGAGGTTGGGGGGCAACAATCTTACGAATACGAAGCATATTGCGGTTATAATGAACAAAGTAAAGAGCATCAAAAGTACTCTTTTTAAAACGTATTTTGCCATTTTCTTCTCCTTTTCAGTTATTTTCGCCGAAATATCTAAAATTTGATTTTTCGGCTAACAACCGAAAGTTGCAAGCACTGGGATTTTACTCCCAATGCTTGCAAAATCTAATCAAATCTTAAAATTTAATTAACCTGCGTAGTTAAGTGTGCCACCTTCTTCTGCAACTACCTCTGCCCATGCAGCATCGTCGTAGTTGTAGCTCATGAGACGGAGACCACCGAAACCGTACATAATGTTGTACTCATTTGTGTAGTATTCCATCTGGAATGTAAGAAGAGAAGCGATTGTTGTACCGCAAAGAGGAATTCTGTAGAAGAACTTAAGGAATTCTTCTTCCATTGTGGATGTGATCTTGAGCTTTGTAGCGAAGTCAGCTGTTGCATAACTACCTGTGGAGCAAGCTCTGGACCAATCCTGCCATGTCATTGTTACATCTTCACCGTTGATGTTGATTGTGAGGTTTGTAGCTGCGGGGTTCCAGCAACCTGTTTCGTTGATCTGACCTGCATACTGTTCTGTATCACAGTAAACCTGCATGTTTCTGAAGGGATAGAATGCAGCACCACCCCATGCGCCGTAACCGATAGCGTATTCGCCTGCGGGAACTGCGGAGTAACGGTTTTCGATGTTACCGATAGCTTCGAATGTAACTTCACCGAAGCCGGATCCTTCAACTGCAGCATTTACAAACTTGTTGATAAGAGCAACCTGCTTGTTATCGTCGGATGTGAGAGCACCCTTAGCCCAACCGATCTGAATCTTAATGGGCTGACCTGCTGTGTAAAGACCAGCTGCTACGAGTTCCTGGCAAGCAGTTGCCATGAGTGCCTTTGCCTCTGTGAGGTTGTAGCCGTTGATGGAGTCGTGAGCTTCCTTAAGTGTCTTGTATGTTTCGCCTTCGCCGTATTTAACGCCGTAGAGGTTAACGATTGCCTTCATAGCTTCTTCAGTGTTTCTGTAGGAAGATGTAGGATCGTTGTAAATATCGTAGTGGTAGAGGGAGTTCATAAGAGAGAATGCGGGCTTGTAACCTGTTGTAGCTGTTACGAATTCTTCTCTGTTGATTGCAAGGGACATTGCCTTACGGAAGTTGTAGTTGTTAAGAACTACGGAGTTGATGTTCTTTTCTGTTGCATCGAGGTTCTGAAGTGTTTCAAGACCTGTGTTGAAGAAGAAGGACATTGTGTATGTTTCGTCAACCTTGATAAGCTTATCAGACATTGCGTACTGAGAAAGTTCGTCTGCGGAAGGAGACCACTCGGAGAGCTCGCCCTTGAGGAACGCGTTCTTCATAGCGTCTTCTGTCATAACGTCGATCTGAACCTTTGTTGTTGTGTACTGACGAACCTTTTCGCCGTCAACAAGGAAGTTAGTGTAGGAGATAAGGTTACCCTCTTCGTCCTTCTTAGCTGTACCGTCAGCGTTCTTTTCGAAGCCGTACCAGTTTTCGTTCTGAACGAAGATTACCTGCTTACCATCCTGGAGAGATTCCATCTTGTACGTACCGTAAGAAATTGTTGTCTCGAGAGATGTGCAGTAGTTAGTTGTGAGGAGACCTTCCTTTTCCTCCAAGCCAGCTTCATAGAGAGGCTTGTAAACGAGCCATGTGGATGTGCAAGATGTAAGGAAGTAGTTGAGGTCGAGGTAAGACTGACATACATAACGGATTGTGTAGTCATCAACCTTGTAGCAACCTACTGTGTTGTTGTACGCGTCAAGAGTTGTACCGATTTCGGGGAAATTCTGCTTGTAACCGAGGTAGTTAACAGCATATGTTTCATCTTCACCCCAGTCGGGTGTGGAGATAGCTGCAACGAGAAGTGCCCAAGATTCATCTGTAAGAGCAACGTTGCCGTTTTCATCCATGAGTGCCTTAAGAGCATCGAAGGAAGCGTCTTCGAAGATATCGTAGCCGTATTCACCATAGTATGTGTCCATGAATGTCATGCTTGCTTCAAGGTATGCACAATCAGAACCTACCATGATCCAAACGGGCTGACCTTCGGAAGTTGTGTACTTACCGTCTGCGCCCTTAACGAGGTCGGATAATACTTCGAATTCTTTTGTGGATCCGTTATCTACATCAGACATACCTGCGCCCTGGTTGTAGTACTTAAAGCCGCCTGCTACTGCGGATTCACCTGCGTAGTAAAGGTTAGCTCTGTAGTTCTTCATCTTGGGGTGGAGGAGCATCATCATAGAGTAGATGTAATCATCTGCTGTGATCTTTACACCGTTTTCCCAAGCTGCGTCGGGGTTAAGCTTGATTTCATAAACGAAACCGCTTGTTACTTCGCTGGAAGGAAGCTTGTTGCCTTCGGCGTCTCTGGGAAGCTTAGAACCGTACTTATCGAGGTCGGACTGGTTGTCAGCTGTTACGTCTGTGATAGATGTAGCCATTTCATATACCCACTGGTATACACCACCGTCAGTAGATGTCTTAATGGACATGTCAACGAAGGGAGAAGAAATGTAGCTGAGCATGGAGTTGTCTGCGTTAGTTTCCCAGTTGTGGGGGTTCCAAGCAGTACCGAGTGCTGTTGTACCGGACTTGTAAGTGTAGTCGAGCTTTACTGTACCGTCGGGATTAACGGGAGTCTGGCCGTCGCCGTTAGAGCCCTGATCGTTGTTCACGGGATTGTCTGTCTTCTTATCTGCGCAGGATGCGAGTGTTGCACAAACTGCAAGCATCATGATAAGAGCCATAACCAAGCTGAGAACTCTTGTGATAGTCTTGTTCATAACAAGGACCTCCTTTGATTTTGTCTTTTGTCAAGACGTTTTTAATTTTCTTCGAGTGTGTTATTTTAATTGTTAACGGACACTTCGAATAATAATGTAGGGATATTATATCACAGTATTTTTGATTTTGCAAGACTTTTTTAAAATTTTTCAAAAAAAATTAAGAATTTTTTAGCGGATATACATTTATACATGAATATGTGTTTATTTATGCATATCTTTGCATAATTGTGTGATTTTTTTTAAACAAACAATGGTAAATTTGGGTGTTTAATGCCAATCGTATGACCGCATACGATTGTTTTGCGAATGTATTTTGCTATTTTTGTCAACAATACAGCATTAATTTTGAATTTAAGCGTTTTTGGTCAAAAACAAGGCGTTTTGCAAGCTCAACGCCAAAAACTTGCAAAAAACTCGAATTTTTTGAGTTTTGGTGAAATTTGGCGGGAGATATTATGCATAAATCAGATCTGCTTTAACAACATGATATGTGGAGGCGGGGATTTTGCCACCGATTTTGTAAAAAACCGCAGTATTATTATTCCCCGCTCTGCTTGATTTTATGTCGTATATTTTTTCGGATTTTTTATTTTTACACGCGTATATATTATATACAATAAAAATGAAGGGTTTAGCGGGGCTTTTCTGTGGCGTAATGAGTCGCGCAGGGGTGATTAACGCAAAAAGGAGTAGCTTCTGCTACTCCGTACGGGCACGATTAAAAAAGAGTAGCTTCTGCTACTCCGTACGGGCACGATTAAAAAAGAGTAGCTTTTGCTACTCCGTACGGGAATCTGAACCGAGATTTGCCACGTTGCTTCCGCAACATCAAATGTGGCAAATCAAGAGAAAACGTGGCATTCTCTCCCATTCAAAATGTCTAACTCCGACATTTCTGCACGGTTTTGCCGCGTTGTTTCCGCGAATATCAAACATCGAACATAAAATTGTACGGGAATCTGAACCGAGGATTGTCGCGTCGCTTCCGCGACATCAAACGCGTCAATCCGAGAGAATGCGTGGCATTCTCTCCACGTGGAATCGCCAATGTCTAACACCGACATTGCCGATTCCCAAGGGTGCTCGCGCCTGCGCGAGCAGCAAAAAGAAGAAGGAGTAGCTTCTGCTACTCCGTACGGGAATCTGAACCCAAATGTGCGCCGATGCTTATCTTGACCTAAGTTTGTTTTGCGCACATTATATCGCATTCGCGGAGCGAATGCAAGTGGGTTCGATTCGGTAAGATCTTCGAAAGACAAAAAACAGAGTAGCTTTTGCTACTCTGTTTTTTTGTCTTTGGTGACCCGTACGGGAATCGAACCCATGTTACAGCCGTGAAAGGGCCGTGTCTTAACCGCTTGACCAACGGGCCTTATGGTAGCGGGAATTGGACTTGAACCCATGACCTACCGGGTATGAACCGGTTGCTCTAGCCAACTGAGCTATCCCGCCATATTCGTCCGCTCACTTCGGACGTCGTGTTTACGACTGAATTATTATATCACAAAGAAATTTATTTGTCAATACCCTTTTCAAAAAAAATCAAAAAAATTTTTCCTCGGTGTCAACAATTCGGGAAAACCCTTTAATTTAAAGGATTTTCCCGTTTTTGTGTAACTTTTCGGCGCCTCCCCCGATGAAAATTTTCGGGGGATTTTCCAAAAATCGAATTTAATACTTGGACGTTGATGTGATCTCCTCGCCGTTTATCAGCTTCTGCGCATCGGAAATTATCTTCTGCGAAAATGAGCTTAAAACGTAGAACGAGCCGTATGCTGCCTCGGAGCTTGACTCTCCGCCATCGCCCAAAACCTCAATGGTTATATAGGCGCGTCTTTCCGTGTACTGATAAAATCTGTAAACGATATTTCTCTCGTTGCCGTAAAGATCGCGTCCGAGAACCGTGAGCTTCAGTATGCAGGGATTGTTTGCCGTATTATCCTTGAAGCTGTCCATTTCGCGGAATGCCTGCATTTCCTCGTCGGTAAGGTCTGCCATACCCTCGAGAGACGCGTAAAGAAGTCCTTTATAGAACTGTCTGAAATTATATACCTCATCGCGGGTATTTTGTACGCCCGACTGAGTTACGGTGTCAAATTCATAAGAGAGAGGGTTGCCGTTGACGTAGACACGGGCGCCCTGAGAATTGGATTTTGTGGGCGACATTACACCCCAATCGCCGCTTTCCTCGTCAATAATTACAAATTCACGAGTTTCGGTTACGAAATATGCGCCGCGCATCCATACACCGACCGTGTAATCCGATGCGGTTGCATTTTCCCACGCCTTTTTAGAGGCGCGATAGACTTCAACTCTGTTGCTTTCATAATTATATCGGATCTTTCCGTTGCCTGTGGAATAGTAGAATTCCTCGTGTGAGCTTACGCCCCCCGCGGAGCTATACTCGGGAGCTACTCTTACAGCATTTGCCACAAGAGAAGACTCGTTTCTGTCTCCAAAATAAAGTCCGCAGCCGAAATCGTCGATCTGCGACCATTCGCCGCTCGTCTTGTCGACCAGGATATATTTGCCTTCAGCGGTAACGAAGACGCTTCCGCTGTGCCATGCGCCGTGCTTTGTGTCGGCATATCTCTCTGTGAGTATTTTACCCACATAAGAGCTTCTTGATGCAAAGAACATCTGCGCTTTGTCGGTGACAAAATATTCCGAGGAATAGATCACCTCGCCGTTTATCTGGCTTGCGCTGCCTATCTGGTTGCCGGACGTATCCGTGAGAACAGCCGTTGCCGCAAGGGAATATCCGCCGCCGCTGTAAATTACGTTATATCCGTAATGGATTATAGCGTCGCTTTCACCGTCGCCGTCGCGGTCTGCCTCTCCGGTTTCCATAATAATGAATTTTTCATTTTCGGGAGTTCCCTTAACGTAAGGAATGGAGGAGATCATATAGTCGCCGTAGAAGGTCGGAGCTACCTGATCATTGCCGCAGAACAGAGAATATTTACCCGTCGCGGTCTTCTTTATATCGAATTTTTTGCCGTCGAGAGCGGTAAAGACGCCGCTCGCTCCCTGAATATACGTTGCGACCTTACTTCCCGAGTTGTCGAAGAAGAAATTTGCGTTGAAATTCGGGGATTCTATTTTAATATCGGTTATATATCCGATATCGAGCTGAACGTACTGAGTATCGTACCACTTGGAATCGTCCCATTCGAGAAAATCAAGGTACCCCTCGTCGATGAGCACGATCATATCGTAGGTGTCGGAATACGCGTAGTAGCATCCGTCGGCATTTTTCTCACTTACCGAGAAGGCGTTATACACATACGACTTATTGCCGTCCTTATCGTTCGGCGCGTCATGGTAGAGAAATTCAATATAGTATTCCGACTCGTCGAGCTTATATTTTGCTATATCCTCGTCGGTGGGATTGAGCTTTACTACCTCAACAAACTCCATAAACGCGAGCTTATAGAGCATGCTGTCGATGTTTGAGCTGTTTACGTAATAACCTTTTGTGTATTCAATATGCGAAACGTATGGAATCGTCGCGTACATTGAGTTTTCACGCTCGGAAAGATCCGAGAAGGAGAAATCACAGATCTTTTTACTGTATTTTTCGAAAATTTCGGCATATTTTTCCTGAAGCTCGGGGTGGGAAGCAAAATACTCCTCAAGCTCCTCGGCGTTCATGCCTGCGGTATCGTTGGAATGGAGCGCGGAAAATTCCTCTTCTATCTTGGCGTAGTCGATATTGGTCGAAACCTTGAAGTTTGACACGTCAAAATAAGAATTCTGCGCCATTGGATAAATTATCATAGGTGTTACGAGCGCTTCAATCGGACGAAGAAGAATGTCGGAGATTCCGCTCTTGCCGAGAATATAGATTCTGTCGCGCGCCTCTACGGGTACAAGCGAGCCGTTTCCGTCAAGCACCATGCCACCCTCGTATTTTGCGTAATATCCCTCGCCCGAAACGATGGGATCTCCGATAATGACCGTATGATACTCGCCCGTCATGGCGGTTATAGTGTATACCGCGGGCTTGTAGGTATATCTTACGGTTATCTCGTTGCCGTCATCGTCAAGCTCCGTCTTCTCCCTCTCTTCGTCCGTCAAGCCGTATTCGGAGAGATCGACCTTGCCACTGTCAAGAAGCTTGGGGCTTTTGAGCGTATCCATAGAGAGGGTGTAGCCGCATGCAACCGCAAGTGATGCAAAGGATTCCCGATTATATGAAAGATCCTCTCTTCCCTTGATGACGAAATTCATATTTTCGTCGCGCAGGAAGGTGTAACCGCCGTGCTCGTTGGATATTTCTATGGATTTTATTATTCTGGACTGATCGGATGTGGAAAACTGATCGTACGTCATCTGCTTGAACATGAGAAGCCGTCCCGATGCTCCGCGTATCTCGTCCTTGTGCATATATTTTACGTCGTCGACGTAAATTACGTCGAGCACCTCGCCCGTCGCGGGATCTATTTTTATCTGCGTGCCGATTTTGGTCACAAAATAACCGTCGGGGCTTATGTCACACGCCTCTCCGCTCTTGAAATAGACCGAATAGACGTCGTTATTCTTTTTTAAGTAGTATATTTCACCGTCGATATCAACAAATCGGTAAATGTCTGCAATATAATTGACAACAGCGAGCGCGACCGCGAGAAGAATTACGGCGATCACCATAATTATTATCGCTTTTTTCTGCTTTTTTAACATGGAGGATTTCTTTTTTCTTTGTAAAATTACACTTTCCTCAAGGATCCATCTTGCGTAAAGCTCGTCGCATTCGAGAATTTTCTGATCGTTATCGAGTATCCTCTCGCCGCCCGTGACCTTTGTGTACCATCCGTCGAAGACGTAGCCGCGTCTTTTGGGGGCCGGAAGGGAGAACTCTTCCCCGACCTTTATTTCAATTGATTTTGTATTACATTTTCCGCCTGCAGAATTTAGTAAAATACTTTTTACGTTTCCGTCTGTTATAGGCATTTGCGTTTTTCCTTTCAGAGATTGCGCTTATTTATTCTTTCTCTTGATGCATACCACAGCTCCGACGCCAAGAATGAGCGCGGGGGGTATAATTGCCATAATAAGCATATAAGTCGTTGCCTGCTTCTGAGTCAGAAGTCCCCCTTGTATATCGTAAATATAGAAGGGCTTGATGTCAATGTTTACGGGTACGATCTCACGGCTTGTGTGTCTCAGCGCCGAGAGAAGGATATCCGTATTTCCGTAGGATTTTGAGTTGAGCGCGTCGTTTTTGAAGAAATCTGTCGACGCGGCTGCCAGAACGTAGGACGCATTATTTACGGAATTGTAGCTGTCCTCCTGGATCTCGCGTATCTCCTCGGTTATCGTCATAAGACTGAAGCGCTTGTTTGCCGACGCCATATCGTACACGTGTCCGTCAAGCATGCTCGTGGCATTTTCGTAGGTCGTGAAGACGTTGTACATGCTTCTCGATACGCCGTTTTTGTAGTATTTATAGAATTCGTATGATTCGATTCCCTTTTCTTCATCGGGTAAAACGTAGGTGGTCGTGTAGCTGTCAGGGCGCGCGATGTGTCCTGTGTGGGGGAAAACCGCCTTAGGCGGATAGGAAAGCGAGAGAAGATCCTCGCATATAGATGCGCCACGTCCTTCTGTCGCGTACTGACCGAGAACCGAGTAGCCGTCGCCGTCCGTATTCATTGCATCGTCGCGTATGATTTGTCCTACGGGCGCGCCTGCAACGTTTTCGCGGGCGATCACAACTCCCCATTCCTCCAGATATTCGTCGAGGTTTTTAAGCGCGGGGGTGTCGGGATCGGCTATATACATAAAGCTATTTGATCCGTCAAGGAATCGGTCGAGCTTTTCAATTTCACTGACTCCGCTCTCGCCGATATTTCCAAATGCGCGAAAATCCTCCTTGGGATTGAAGGTGACTATCATTCTGCAATCTGCGGGTATTTCGTCGGTCTCAAGGTTGATGGGCTGCGGTATATATCCCGCGCCCTCGATAAGGGACATAAATGCGGTGTATTCGGGATTTATGCCCCCGTCGGGCATATAGATATCCTCACCGTGATTCGTCGTGATACACAGTATCGGTGCTTCCGCGCGGGTTACCGATAGGATGGAAGAGGCGAATCTCTTTTCACCGTTATAAGCCCATGGCGCTTCCGAGTCGGAATTTGCCGTAAAGAACGCCTTGTAGCTGAGCACCGTGTATTCCGAGCCGAATTCAACGATAACGTTCGACGGATAGATATTTGCCGCGGACGTTACCTTATATTTCTGAACGGCGGTGGGGTTTTTTTCGATATTTATATAGTCCACGTTGATGTGGTCGGGAAATTCCTTTTCGAGATGGCGCGCGGTATAGGATATATACCGCATAAGCTCCTCGGATTCGATAAGGTCGCTTTCCGCGCAGAAAATTATGTTGAGCTTAAGATCCTCACCGTCATTTCCCGAATTTGCCTTATCTATCATGGGGATCGCTTCACGTGCTATGAGGTCGCGCGTGGTATTCGTAAGAGTATACATTGTCGCGTCTATTGTGTTATATCTCGTTTCGGTAAGATCCGAGACCCAGAGATATTTATACGCAAGAGTGCTGAAGGCAATATTTACTATAAGGACCGCGAGTGCGACTATTGCCGTTACTACCATTATTTTCCTGCGGCTTTTTCTTTTGCGCTTAACGCTTTTTTCATATTCCGCGATAGCTTCTCTGCTGTCCATACTGTAAATACTCCTTTCTTTTATTATTTGAGGTTATCAAGACTGTATTCCTTTGATCAATTCTGTTTTATGCTCTGTTTTTTCTCTTTATGAGGATCACCGCTCCGATCGTGGCGATGATAAGTGAGGGCACTGCCGCGCTGATAATTGTGATCAACGTGGCGTTTTTCACTGTCAGTGTCTTCATTTCGGTGGTTGGGAACGGCTTTGCTACAAGCTCTGTGGGTGCGTCGGTGTTCCCTGCGCGCTTCGCAATGCATGAAAGCGCCGCGGAGTTACCTAAGGACGCCGACTGTAACGCCTCAGTTCCCGCAAAGGACGTTGAGGCGCACGCCATGACCGTTGCGGTTTTACCGTTTTCACATTCTGCTTCCGACAGCGACATAAGTGTAAAGGGCATATCCTTTGTGGATTTCTGTACAATTCTTCCGTTTGCCCAGCCCTCAGCGCCGTCGTGAGTGGTAAGGATGGGGGACATTTTTACTTTTCCGTCACCCGAGACGAAGCTGCCGTCACTTCCCTTCGCAAAGCCCTCCGCGGGCTCGATCGCGGTAGCGCCGCCGAAGATGATTCGTGATTTTATGTTCCCGAGAACGTCATTTGCGGTGTTATTTTCGGCAACCCTTGCGAATATCGTATATCCGTCGATGCTTGTGGAGTTATTTGCATCCTTGATTTGAATGCATTCCTCAAGTCCTTCGCTGTTTTCACTGTGGAAAAATTCAATTCCGTATTTTCCAAGCAGGTTTTCAAATTCGTCGAGAGAGCCCGAGAGGAAGGTATCCGCAGACGCGAAAAACCAGAGATTACCACCGTTTTGGAGGTAGCTTTCGAGCTTTTGCTTCTCGGAGATGCCCGATATTGAGCTTTTTTGTGTAAGATCCTGTCTCGGATCGAAGGTTACAAGAAGCTGACAGTCATCGGGGATATCGTAGGACATAAGGTCGAGATAGGTGTAATTGTAGCCCGCGTCCGCAAGCATGTAGAGAAGCTCGTAGCTCTCGACCGTCTCGCCGTGATTTACGGTAATATAGCACATGGGGTTATTTTCTCTTACAACCTTAAGAAGTCCTGCGGCAATTCTCTTTTCGCCGTTGTATGCCGTGGCAATCTGCGTCTGCTCGTTCCACAAATAGAAGTCCGATCGCGATATTACCTCGCATCTGTCACCGTAAACGACGGCAACGTCGGTCGAGCTTTTAACCCCGTATTTTCTTGCAAGCTTCGGGTTTTCCCATGCGTTGAGAAAATCTACGCGTATTTTTCCATCGAACGCCTCCTCGATCATTTTGGCGGATGTGAGAATGTTTTTTGAATCCTCGTCCGCTTCGATTACCCCGGCGTCGTCACAGAAATATATGGTTACGCTATCCCCGTCGGGAATTTTTTTGATAACCGTGTTTTCAATATAATCTATACAAGCGTCTGTCACGTCGTACGTGGGATCGTTCGACAGCCGCGTGTACAGAGAAAATTTGTACGCAAGCGCCGTGAATGCGACGTTGAATATTATCACCGCCGCCAGAGTCAGCATTGTTACGGTAAGGGATACCGCGCCAAGCTTCAGCTTGCGATTATTTATTTTTCTTTTCATTGGCTTTTATGCTCCAAAAACAGTTTTATAGATTGAAATCAGCCCCAACGGCGTTTTTCGTATACTCTGATGGTAACAAATACGAAGACGAATGCTATTGAGCAATAGTAAAGAAGCGCCGCCCAATCGAAGATTCCCGCCGAGAAATTACCGAATCTGCCGAGAACTGAGATCCAGTTGAGAGTGTTTCGGATAAATTGGACGTTGATAAGCGGTGAGATGACGCCTATGAGAACGAGCGCAAGAATGACGGACACGGTTATAACCGCCGCCGCAAGCTGATTTTCGGTAAGAGCGGAGATGAGTGTGCCTATCGCGATAAATGCCGCGCCGATAAGAGCAATTCCTATAAGAGAGCCGAGAAGCTGACTTGTCTGCGGGCCGATCTGAACCGTATTGTATGCCTGGTGTCCGCGCTCAATGCTTGCAAGTGCGTAGAGTGGAATGAAATTTAGGCACGAGAGTGCAAGACATGAGAGAAACATAGTAAGAGCAGCAAAATATTTTCCGAGTACCATGCCCGTAATGGTAACGGGAGAGGTCAGGAGAAGCTGCTCGGTTCTCATTTTTCTCTCTTCCGCGAAAAGCCGCATGGTAAGGAGCGGAATAAGAACTATGAGTGCAAATATCATAATTGTAAAATATGTCGACGTATCGTAGCTCTGTGAGAGATACGTCGTATAACCGAAGAAAATCGCGGAGAAAAGCAGAAAAATTCCTGCAAAAACATATCCCACGGGATTTATGAAATACGAAAGCATTTCCTTTTTGTATATAGCAAACATGATTTAAACCTTTCCTTTTGGTTATTCGCCCTGCTCTGTTTTTGCGTTTTCGACAAGAGCTTGCGCTAAGTCGTCCTCAAGGCGTTCGCCGCGTCTTCTGCGTCTTTGCGCCCCGCGAGTATATTTTGCCGCGGACGAGACGTCGTTTGACTTTTCTACGACGGAAATAAAGATGTCCTCAAGACTTATGCCGAGGGCTTCAAGTCCGACAAGCGCCCAGCCGCGCTCTGCAAGAGAGAAAAATAACTTTTTTCGCACGTCAATACCCGATTCGCATTCGATGGTGTACGAGTAAGCGTCCCCGTCGCGCTCCGAGGCGCAGTCCGCCATAAGAATACCGGGCGTGGATTTAAGCATTGTGAGAACCTCCTTTTGAGGGCCACAGATCTTTGCGGTGAAGCGGCGGTTGTTTTCCACTGCGCGGGTAATGTTTTCGGTTTTTTCGTCAGCGACGATTTTTCCTTTGTTTATAATGATAATTCGGTCGCATACCGCCTGAACCTCCTGCAGAATATGCGTCGAGAGGATGACCGTGTGGCTTTTTCCGAGCGTACGGATAAGACTGCGGATCTCGATGATCTGCTTGGGGTCAAGACCAACCGTCGGCTCGTCGAAAATGATGACCTCGGGGTTTCCGATGAGCGCCTGAGCTATGCCGACTCTCTGTCTGTAGCCCTTCGAAAGATTGCGGATAAGACGGCGTCTTACGTCTGAAATCTTTGTAACCTCGCATATTTCGTTGAGGTGAGGTATTCTCGGATAGGTACAGCCCTTTA
Organism: Eubacteriales bacterium; assembly: GCA_045632305.1. Classification (GTDB taxonomy): domain Bacteria; phylum Bacillota; class Clostridia; order Oscillospirales; family CAG-272; genus SVTX01. The sequence goes on from JAZQWL010000043.1 coordinate 53,537, forward strand.
AGTTGTAGCTGAAGTTGAGATATTCGTCAACCGTCATATCGAGATATAGAGGGGGCTGCTCGGGGAGGTAGCCGATGAGCTTTTTTGCGCCGAGCGGATCGTTAAGTATATCTATCTCGTCAATGGAAACTCTGCCCGACGTTGCCGAGAGATATCCCGTGAGTATATTCATAGTAGTGGATTTTCCTGCGCCGTTCGGTCCCAAAAATCCGACCGTTTCGCCGTGCTCTATTTTAACGCTGATCCCGTCAAGAGCGGTGTTATTTCCATAATTTTTTACAAGATTTTCAATTACAATCATTTCAAAAGTCAACTTTCTTTACGCTAAAAGATAAAATGAATATAGTTTAACGTCTTATTATACACCTCAATTGTAAACTGATGATGAACATATAATAATATAATATTATTATTTGTATAGTTTTTAAGGGATTTGAGGCAAAAAGCTCTTGACTTAAAATTAAATTTTTGTTACAATATAATGGGGATATATGGGTAAGCTTCCCCGAATGAACTGTAATTAAAATTTCAACATATACAGGAGACGTAAAATGAGTAATATTAAAGACATCACGTTGGCTCCGTCGGGTACGGACAAGATCAATTGGGTAAGATCCTACATGCCCATCGTTGACAGAATTGAAAAGGAATTTATTAAAACTCAGCCCTTTGCGGGACTTAAGATCTCTATGTCCATTCACCTTGAGGCAAAAACTGCCCGCTTGGCTCACTGTCTTCGCGCAGGCGGTGCAACTGTTCGCGTAACCGGTTGCAATCCTCTCTCCACTCAGGATGACGTTGCGGCATCCTTGGCTGCAGACGGATTTGAGGTAAACGCTCACCACGGAGCGACCGAAGAGGAATACGTAAACGACTTGAAGGAAACACTCGCGCATTGTCCCGATCTTATTATCGATGACGGCGGCGACTTTATTGGACTTCTTCACGGTGAATGCCGTGAGCTCGGTAAGAACCTTATCGGCGGCTGTGAGGAGACCACAACGGGCATCCACCGCCTTTTCGCGCGTCAGGATGCAGGCCTTCTTGATTACACGATGATCGACGTAAATGACGCAGATTGCAAACATTTGTTCGATAACAGATACGGCACGGGTCAGTCCACGCTTGACGGCATTATGAACTCTACAAACCTTATGATTGCAGGAAAAACCGTTGTAATTGCGGGCTTTGGCTGGTGCGGTAAGGGTCTTGCTATGAGAGCCAAGGGCATGGGCGCAAACGTAATTATCACCGAGATCGATCCCGTAAAGGCGATCGAGGCGGTAATGGAGGGCTACACCGTAATGACAATGGATAAGGCGGCTCCCCTCGGTGATCTTTTCGTAACTCTTACCGGATGTAACGATATTATCGTCGACAGACATTTTGCGGTTATGAAGGACGGTGTTCTTCTTGCAAACAGCGGACATTTTGACGTTGAGATCAACAAGCGCCAGCTTGCGGAAATGTCTGTGAAGATCGAGACGAGAAAGCCCAACATCGTTGGTTACACAATGGCTGACGGCAGAGTTATCAACCTTCTTGCGGAGGGTAGACTTGTAAATCTCGCCGCAGGTAACGGACACCCCGCGGAAATCATGGATATGAGCTTTGCTATTCAGGCAAAGTCTCTTGAGTATCTTGCGAAGAACCGCGGTAAGCTCGAAAAGAAGGTTTACGCGGTGCCCGCTGATATCGACCGAGAGGTTGCTGCGATCAAGCTCGAAACACTCGGAATTCAGATCGACGTGCTCACAGACGAGCAGAAGGAATACCTTAACAAGGTTGAATAAATAGGGATAAACCCTTTAAACATAAGGAAAAATTATGAATTTGAAAACACAGGTTGCCGTAGTTGGCGCAGGACACGCGGGAGTTGAAGCGGCATGCGCCGCGGCGAGAATGGGGCTTGATACAGTCCTCTTTACGCTCTCTCTTGACGGTATTGCGAATATGCCCTGCAATCCTTCTATCGGCGGCACGGCGAAGGGACATCTTGTATATGAGATCGACGCGATGGGCGGCGAAATGGGCAGAATTGCCGATCTTGTCACCATGCAGTCGAGAACTCTTAATCTCGGTAAGGGCGCGGCGGTTCATTCCAAGCGAATCCAGGCGGATAGAGTTCTTTACTCCAAGCTCATGAAGAAATCCCTTGAAAATAAAGAGAATCTTCGCATAGTTCAGGCGGAGATCACCGATATTTTAACTGAAAACGTTGAGGACTCCTCATACGAAAAAAGAATTCTCGGTGTAAGAACTCACCTTGGAGAGGAATGGAAGTGCGAGGCGGTGATACTGGCGACAGGCACACATCTTGCGGGCAGAATCTTTGTCGGTGATAAAAATTACAGCGCAGGCCCTGACGGAATGCTTCCCGCAAACGCCTTGACGGCATCTTTGCTTGAAAACGGCATTAAAATCATGCGTTTCAAGACGGGAACACCCGCAAGAGTAAAAAAATCCACCATAAATCTTGATGTTTTGGAGCGTCAGGACGGTGAGGACGGATTTTTGCCTTTCTCGTGGGCAACTGATGAGAATTATTATGAGGGGCGCGAGCAGACACCCTGCCATATCGTGTATACAAACGCGGAAACTCATAGGATTATAAAGGAAAATATACACCGTTCGGCAATGTATTCGGGTCAGATACACGGAACGGGCCCCAGATACTGTCCGTCTATCGAAGACAAGATCACAAGATTTGCCGATAAGGAACGCCATCAGCTCTTCGTTGAGCCCATGGGATACGACACCGAAGAGATGTATATTCAGGGATTTTCGACGTCTTTGCCCACGGACGTTCAGTATTTGATGCTTCGCTCGCTCAAGGGCTTTGAAAATGCGGAAATCATGCGATATGCGTACGCAATTGAATACGATTGCGCCGATCCTTTGCAGCTTTACCCTACGCTTGAATTCAAGAAAATATCGGGACTTTACGGCGCAGGACAGTTCAACGGTACTTCGGGATATGAAGAGGCGGGCGCACAAGGTCTTGTAGCGGGTGCGAATGCGGCACTTAAAATAAAGGGTGAAGAGCCAATGATTTTGGAGCGTTCTTCGAGCTATATCGGTACTTTGATCGACGATTTGACTACAAAAGGCACAAACGAGCCGTACAGAATGATGACTTCGCGCTCCGAATACCGACTTTTGCTCCGTCAGGATAACGTCGATGCGCGTCTTACCCCTATTGCTATCCGTTGCGGACTTGTCTCTGAGGCGCAAAAAGAGGCGTTTGAGAGTAAAATGGCGCTTGTAGATGCAGAAAAAGAACGCCTTGAGAATACGCGCATTTCGAAGGAAAAAGCGTCGGAATTCCTTATAAAACAAGGACAAGACGCCGCAAAATCGGGAGTTTCGATGGCAGATCTTCTTCGCAGACCCGAGATCGATTACGATACGATTGCCAAGGTTGATATTAACAGACCCAAGCTCCCTAAGAGTGTCTCCTTAACTGCGTCAACTGATATAAAATACGCAGGATACGTTAAAAGACAGCTTTCCGAGGTTGCAAAGCTTGCGCGTCTTGAAACAAAATCGCTCTCTCCTGAGATCGATTACACAAAGATCCTCGGATTAAGAATTGAGGCGGCGCAAAAGCTCAATAATATCAAGCCGTTAACTATCGGTCAGGCGTCCAGAATCAGCGGCGTGAGCCCCGCGGATATATCCGTGCTTCTGATATATCTTGGCATAAGATAAGGAGAAAATATATGAATTACAACGAATTTTCCTTATTGTATAAAGAAATCTTGGCAAAAAACAATCTTGGTAAATATATCGACGACGCGATTTGCCACAAGTTCTTTGACTTTTATAATATACTTGTTGAAACAAACAAGACGATGAATGTAACGAGAATCCTTGACGCCAAGGATGCTATCGTGAAGCATTTTGCCGATTGTCTCCTGCTTGCGGAAATGATTCCCGACGGTGAGTTTTCCTTGATCGACGTTGGTTGTGGCGGCGGTTTTCCCACCATACCGCTTGCAATAGCAAAGAAATCCCTTAAGATCACGGCAATTGACAGCACCTCCAAAAAGGTTGATTTTGTGAATTCCACCGCAAGGTTGCTTGAACTTTCAAATGTAAATGCTATTTCTGCTCGTGCTGAAGAATTTATTGACGGAAAACGCGAGAGCTTTGATTTTGCAACAAGCCGCGCGGTCGCAAGATTGAATATGCTTGTGGAATTGACTGTTCCTTACGTTAAAATCGGAGGTAAATTCCTCGCCATGAAGGGGTCGGCGGTACATGAAGAGCTTGACGAGGCACTAGGTGGCATTAAAAAGCTTGGCGCGGAGGTCCTGGATGTAGTTGACGTTGAATTGCTCGGCGGTGATGAAATTAATTCTCGCGGAGTAATAATCATCGAAAAGAAAAGCGAAACCCTCTCGGCTTATCCGAGAAAGTTTGGACAAATTAAAAATAAGCCGTTATAACGTTAAGCCGCCCGATCCGGGCGGCTTTTGTTTCACGTGAAACTTTTATTACGAGAGTTGAGGATTGTTTCACGTGAAACTTTTGTTACAGGAGCCAGTTTGTGTTTCGCGTGAAACAAGAATATTATGTCTTGGATCGCCAAGCGACCAATTTTCGGGCGTGTTTCACGTGAAACACGCCTTCATTTTGCGTTTGTGGCGGAAAAACGGAGATATTTTTTAAAAATTCCTCAAGTTTTTTGTGAAATGCTATTGAAAAAGAAGAAAATATGTTGTATAATTGATGTAGTTTGAACTATGAAAAAATTCGGAGGTATAAGATTTTGGGTAAAATAATTTCATTTTGCAACCAAAAAGGCGGCGTAGGTAAAACAACCTCTGCCGTAAATGTGGCTGCTTCGCTCGGAATCCTCGGTTACAAGGTGCTTCTTATCGACCTTGATCCCCAGGGTAACGCGACGAGTGGCGTGGGCATTTCTAAAAAGGGCTTAAAATCAAGCATTAATGACGTGATTTTGGGCGATGTTCCTGCTAAGGATGCGATTCGAACAACAGAATTTGCGAATCTTGATGTGATTCCTGCAAATATTGCGCTCGCAGGCGCGGAATACAACCTTTACGATGATGGAGGCAACGAGCATATAATAAAGGATGCTTTAGCACCCGTAAAGGATAATTACGATTACATAATTGTTGACTGTCCTCCTTCGCTCTCAATGATTACGGTTAACTCCATGGTGGCGAGCGACGGTATCGTTATTCCCATGCAGTGCGAATTTTACGCGCTCGAGGGCTTGTCTCAGCTTACTGTTACGGTAAATAAGATCAAGCAGAACTTCAATCCCAAGCTCAATATCACAGGACTTCTTATTACAATGCACAATGGTAGACTTCTTTTGTCCATGCAGGTAATTAATGAGCTTAAAAAGCACTATTCCGATAGAATTTTTGAGACAAAAATCACCCGTGGCGTAAAGGTTTCCGAGGCGCCCGGCTTTGGTATGCCCGTATATTACCATGATAAGAAGTGTAAGGGTGCAACCGAGTATCTTGCGGTTGCAAAAGAGCTTGCAACAAGAATCTAATATAAATAAATGAAGAAAACAGCCGTTTATCGGCGGAATGGAGATAAATATGGCACGTGGCGGTCTTGGAAGAGATTTTTATTCAATTCTTGACGATAATATGATCGAAGAAAAGAAGGATAGTGTTACTACTATCCGCATTTCCGACATCGAACCCAGGGGGGATCAGCCCAGAAAGACTTTTGATGATGAAAGCTTGCAACTTTTAGCTGATTCTATTGCTATTCATGGCGTTCTTCAGCCCATTATAGTAAGAGAAAATGCCCGCTTCCCTGGTTCTTATGAGATAATTGCGGGTGAAAGACGCTGGAGAGCGTCCAAAATGGCGGGACTTTCCGAAATTCCCGTTATTGTTATCGACGGAGATGACCTTAAGGTCGCTCAGATTTCTCTTGTTGAAAACGTACAGAGAGAAAATCTTAATCCCGTTGAAGAAGCGCTTGCATATAGCGCCCTTCTCGAGAGATATAATATGACTCAGGAGCAGATTTCTCGCGAGGTTGGTAAGAGCCGTTCGGCAATTGCGAATATGCTTCGTCTTCTTGACCTTCCTGACGAGGTTCTCACGATGCTCAAGGAAGAAAAGATCACAAACGGTCATGCCAGAGCGCTTCTCGGTCTCAAGAGTGACGAGCAGATGATCTCTTTGGCGCAGAAGATTTGCGACAACGAGCTTTCAGTTCGTGACGTTGAAAGAATCGTTCGTCTTATGGCTGCCGAAAGACCTGTGGACGTTCCTAATAACAAGCCCGACGCACAGAGACGCGTTTACATGAGAGATCTTGAAAGAAAGATCATGGAAACTCTCGGACGCAAGGCAAAGATCAATCAGTCTGCAAAGAAAAAGACCCTTGAGCTTTCCTATGACGATGACGCAGACCTCGAAGAGCTTCTCGAGCTTATCTGCGGCAATGATATATTCAAGGCGTGATTTGTCGCAAAAAATCTATATACTGAAAGGAAAAACACCATGCTTGATATCAATTATATAAAGAGCAATCCCGAAGAGGTTATTGAAAGACTTGCCACAAAGGGCAAGGACGCAAAGGAAGAAATTGCAAAGATCCTTGAGCTTGACGCCAAGAGAAGAGCCCTTATTTCTTCGACAGAATCACTCAAGGCAGAGCAGAACAAGCTCTCCAAGATGATCCCTATGTACAAGAAGGAAGGAAAGGATCCTTCCGAGATCTTCGCTAAATCCCGTGAGATCGGCGCGACCGTAAAGGCAAACGACGAGCAGATCAAGGCACTTGAGGCGGAGCTTTCCTCCTATATGCTCGCGCTTCCCAATCTTCCCGACCGTGATCTCAAGGCAGGCGGCAAGGAAAACAACGAGCCCATCCGTTACTTTGGTGAGCCCCACAAGTTTGATTTTGAGCCGAAGAATCACGTTGATCTTTGTACAAATCTCGGTCTTATCGACTACGAGCGCGGTACAAAGCTTTCCGGCTCCGGCTTCTGGATCTACCGCGGTATGGGTGCGCGCCTTGAATGGGCACTTCTCAATTACTTTATCGACACACATCTCGGTGACGGCTACGAGCTTATTTTGCCCCCTCACATGCTTGAATATGAGTGCGGCTTGACTGCAGGACAGTTCCCAAAGTTCGCTGATGAGGTTTATAAGATCGAAAATCCCACAGATAACAGAATGAGATACATGCTTCCCACAGCTGAAGCGGCTCTTGCATCCCTTTACAGAAATGAAATTCTTACAGAAGCAGACCTTCCCAAGAAGCTTGTGAGCTACACACCCTGCTTTAGACGTGAGGCGGGCTCGTACCGTTCCGACGAAAGAGGTATGGTAAGAGGACATCAGTTCAACAAGGTTGAAATGTTCCAGTATACACTTCCTGAGAAGAGTGACGAGGCGTTCGACGAGCTTGTTGATAAGGCAGAAAAGCTTGTTTCCGGTCTTGGTTTCCACTTCAGAACGGTTAAGCTCGCAGCAGAGGACTGCTCGGCATCCATGGCAAGAACTTACGATATCGAGATCAATATTCCTTCCATGAACGGCTATAAGGAAGTAAGCTCAGTATCCAACGCTCGTGACTACCAGGCGCGCCGCGGTATGATGAGAGTTAAGCGCGCGGACGGCAGAATTGAGTATCTCCATACTCTTAACGGCTCCGGCCTTGCAACATCCAGAATTCTGCCCGCACTCGTGGAACAGAATCAGAATGCTGACGGCTCTGTAACAGTGCCCGAGGTTCTCCGCAAGTATCTTGGAGTAGACGTAATTAAATAAGATGGGATAGCAGAAAAAGAACAAATGTTCTTTTTCTGCTTATATAACTTGAAAATTTTTAAGGAAAAAACATGGAATTTTTAGAAAAGTTCAAGGGAACGAAATTTTATCAGTTTTTTGAGAACATTTTTGATATATTTTTCAATCCCGAAAAGGTAGCGCTTGAGAATATCGACACCTCGGGCGGAATTGTGACGCTGCGTATAATTATCATAGGCATAATGTTCGGCTTTTGCGCGGCGGCGATCGCTGTTCTTTATGAAAAGAGAGTCATCGGCGGCTTTGTCAAAAAGCTGCTTTACGAGGATTGTGTCGGCTCGGATAAGGCAAAGACGCTTCAGGAGCTTGGATTTGGGAAAAATCCTTCGATCCGTTCGAGCTTACGTAGCGGCAGCACCCTTAAGAGATGGGTGAAATGCGTCGAGGAAGACGAGTTCTGGGCATCGGTTGAAGAAAAAAGAGTTGAATTCGAGGCGGAACATCCGGGTGAAAGCTATGTTTATCCCGCATTCAAGCGTGATCCCGATACTATGAGATTTTATATTCCGAGTGAGCTTAAATACAAGGCGGACGTAAAGTTCAGCACAAAGGGAGCGAATATCGTTTCTGCTATTATGGTTATACTTATCAGTATCATCCTCTGCGCTGTTCTCTGCTCAGTCATCCCCGATATGCTCATGTTCGCGGATAATTTTATTACGATAATAAGGAGTTAACAATATAGATTATATGAAAAGACCTGTAATAGGAATTATGCCGTCTCACGACGGAGATTATATGAGACTTAAGAATACTTATCACGAGGCGATATGGACTTCGGGCGGTGTTCCGCTTACGTTGTCTTATACGACTGACAGTGAAAGACTTGCTCAATACATAGATGCTTGCGACGGATTTTTGTTCTCGGGCGGACTTGATCTTGACCCCGCGCTTTACGGTGAGGAAGTAAAGTTTGACAACGTTGAGACAGACCCCGCAAGAGACGATTTTGAAAAAGCAATTTTCCCCATGGTTTACAAGACGGAAAAGCCCGTGCTTGGAATTTGCCGCGGACTTCAGGGAATTAACGTTTTCCTTGGCGGTTCGCTTTTCCAGCATATTGACGGACACAGTCAGAGACCGACGCCCGGAACCGAGCCCACACAGAGGGTTAAGGTTGTCGAGGGCTCAAAGCTCCACGAAATCACGGGTGAGAACGAGCTTACAGTCAACACCTTCCACCATCAGGCGATTAATCGAGTGGCCGTTTGCCTTGCGGTTGACGCGGTGGCGGAGGACGGCACTATCGAGGCGGTTCACCACAAGGAAAGAGACTTTTTCGTAGCGGTTCAGTGGCATCCTGAGATTTATTTTAAGAGCGATGCGGCGATGCAAAAGCTGTTTATGACTTTTATTGAAAAATGCAAATAAATAAAGCGGTTTAGCAATGCTAAACCGCTCATTTTTATTTAAAAAAGTGATGATTCTGAATTGAGAACGCAAACGGACGCGTTTTTACGATCCAATTTGATGACGATGCGCTCGGATTCAAAAAGTACAGGATTTCGCTTGAGAGGGAATAGCCCTCATAGCACATCTTCGCGGCAATAATACTTTCCGCATCCGCGGTTTTGTAAATTCTGCCGTTTGACACGGGCGCGAATTGAACGCCGTATTTTTTATCGAAAATGACTCCGTAAATCGTGTTTGGGTACTGATTTGAACGCATTCTGTTTAAAATTACGTTTCCAACGGCTATTTTTCCGCGCATCGGCTCACCCTCCGCCTCCGCAGATATGATTTTTGCAAGCCAATAAATATCATTTTCATTATAAACCTGCTTAGCATCCTTGAGCAGACGGGTATCTCCCGAGCTTACAACGAAGGTCTGCTTTTTATCATCGTATTTTATGTGAGAATTGAGCGCTTTGACGAGCGGCTTTATGGGAACGTACATTTCGTTGTTTCTCAAAAGAATTTTTTCCTGTGTGTAGAAATATCTGCCGTTCGCTTCTATGTAGAGCGTGCCTTCCTTGGCGGAAATTTTAAGATTTTCGCCCGAGATTGTAGCCGTTCTGCTTTTAGAATCGTATTTGTTGCTGAATTTTCCGAGCCATGCGGCAAAACGAAACATAGGAACGTATGTAACGCCGTCAATATTGAAGATCTCGCCGTGAAACAGAGATCTGCCGTTTATTTCCACGTGTCCGTAATACGTTGCGTGAGCGTCTGCCGTTCGTTCGGCAGTGAGGGTTACGGGCGCGGCTTCCACTTCTTTTGCCGCGGTGCTGAGTGACAGGGTAGCGGCGCTCACGGATAAGGCGATCGAAGCCCCCAAAAGTCCTGAAATTATTCTTTTACATTTTATCATACAAATCCTCCTTTTTTGATTCAGTCGACTGGAATTTGTATAATAATTGTAACACAGATATACTTCTTCTTCAAGGAACAATATATTCCACTTGTGGCATTTTTTGCTTTTATTTAAAGGATTTTACTGATTTCATTTGAAAATATTATAAGAAAAAGCGGGAATAATAATATTGAGAATTCGTTTGTTTTCCTTTGTTTTATATATGATAAATTTGATCAAGAATTTTCTTTGCAGAACGCGCAGAAGCCGTATGCGAATGAGAAGATTTTCCATGCTTGAATTTGCATAAAATTAGTAAAAAGCGGACAATATCGCGCACGGAATTGCGAAAGATGAGGCGTAGAATGCAGAGCGCAGAGTGCGGAGATGAAATAAAATGCAGATTTTCGACCCGTTCGAAATTCCACTATAACTCTGCATTTGTAACTCTTAACTCTGCACTAAAAAAGCTCCCACAACCGTGGGAGCTTTTGAATTAATGGTGGAAAAGTCGCATTCCCGTGAATGCCATGACCATATCATTTTTATCGCATTCTGCGATAACGAGGTCATCACGAATAGAGCCGCCGGGCTGCGCTACGTATTTAACACCGGACATGTATGCTCTCTTAATATTGTCTGCAAAGGGGAAGAATGCGTCGGATGCAAGAGCGACGTCGGTGAAGCTGTCAAGCCAAGCTCTGCGTTCCTCGGCTGTGATGGGCTCGGGCTTTTCTGTGAAATAATTTTCCCAGATGCCGTCGGCGCAAACGTCTTCTTCGTTGCCGTTTATGTAGCCGTCGATCACGTTGTCGCGCTCGGGTCTGCCCATTTTCTCAAGGAAGGGAAGGGCAAGCGTCTTGGGGTGCTGACGCATAAGCCATGTGTCTGCCTTGGTACCTGCCAAGCGAGTGCAGTGGATTCTGGACTGCTGACCTGCGCCCACGCCTATCGCCTGACCGTCGTAAGCGTAGCAAACCGAGTTGGACTGTGTATACTTAAGTGTGATAAGAGCGATAATGAGGTCGCGCTTTGCGTTCTCCGTAAGATTTTTGTTCGCTGTTACAATATTTTCGAAGAGATGCTCGCCAATCTTGAATTCGTTTCTGCCCTGTTCGAATGTAATTCCGTAAACGTCCTTTGTTTCAATGGGCTCGGGAGTGTAGCTTAGGTCGATTTCAACTACGTTGTAGCCGCCCTTTCTCTTTCCTTTGAGAATTTCAAGAGCTTCGGGCTCGTAGCCGGGAGCAATAATACCGTCGGAAACCTCGCGAGCGAGGAGCTTTGCGGTTGCAACGTCGCAAACGTCGGAGAGTGCCACCCAGTCGCCAAATGAACAGAGGCGGTCGGTACCTCTTGCGCGAACGTAAGCGCAAGCGAGAGGGGACACGTCAAGATCGGGGTTTCCTTCAACGAAGCATGCCTTTTTGAGGGATTCGGAGAGGGGAAGACCAACTGCCGCGGATGTGGGAGAAACGTGCTTGAAGGACGTTGCCGCGGGAAGTCCTGTTGCCTCCTTAAGCTCCTTTACAAGCTGCCATGCGTTGAACGCGTCAAGGAAATTGATGTAACCGGGTCTGCCGTTGAGAACTGTAACGGGCAATTCTGCACCGTTCTTCATGAAAATTCTTGCGGGCTTCTGGTTGGGGTTACAGCCGTACTTTAAAGAAAATTCGTTCATTTTAATGTCCTCCGTCTTAAGCGTTCTTGTTAACCATTCTGTTTTCTACCTTGCCGTTTTCAAGGTTAACGTAGCGAACGTACATGGAAATTTTATTGTTTTCGTCGAGTGCGTTCCAGATTCTGTCTGCAAACTCGTCGATGTCGTTTGAAATTGCCATTCTTTCGGGCTCGCCGCAGAATGTTGGAATGGGATTTCCGTCGCAGATATATGTGTGAATGAAGTGACCGAGTCCTGCGAGTGCGGGATAGGAATATGTGTATCTGTTGCAAGCCGTACCTTCGGGGTCTGCGCTCTTTAAAATACTCATCTTATATGTGAAATCACCGTTTGCAAAATCCATAATACCGCTGATTCTGGGTGTGAGGTTGGGGTAGTCGGGCTCGAACGCACGGGTGCGGAGCGCTTCCTCGAACGTTTTTCCGTCACAAAGGAAGTTGTAGATCGTGTCCGTCTGATCGCCGTTTGTAACGATTATGGAATTTTTGTAAACCTTTACGGGAGAGTAGATAATAAGAGAGGGATCCTCCACCTTGGAATAATCGTGGGGGTAGATGATAACCTCGCCGTTTTCTTTTTCGGCAAAAATGCGGTTGCGGCTGTTTGCGCTTCTGCCCATGATAAAGTATGCGGTAACGGCATAACGTCCGTCAGCGGACTTGCCCATGATCACGCCTCTGCCGGGATAAGTGTTGCCGGCAAGGATCGTACCGATATTTTTAGTTTCGTATACGTTCATGTTGATTCTCCTATTTTCAGTTGCTTGGATTCAATATTTCTTCATTATTCAGCCAATTCTTTGCTGACCTTTTCTACGGCACGAGGCAGAAT
>JAZQWL010000044.1:0-58221 GCA_045632305.1 Eubacteriales bacterium
AAAAAATGGGGAAAAAGAAAAGAAATTTCAAAAAACGGGTCCGGGGGGCCTCCCCCCGCTTTATTTTTTGTTTATAATATATTATATTTGTAAAATAATATAAAATATTTACAAATACCTGTTTACAAAACACCAAAAATGTTGTAAAATAAAAAGAAGAAAATATTTTCATATTTTTATTATAAATCTTACGGGGTGGAATATGACAAAACCTATCTATAAGAGAATAGTTCTCAAAATTTCGGGCGAGGCGCTCAAGAACAATCATGAGACCGATATTATCGATTTCGATTTTATGGACAGAGTCGTTGAGTCGGTTGATAAATGTCTCAAGGCAGGCGTTGAGGTCGCAATCATCGTTGGCGCAGGTAATATCTGGAGAGGTGCGAGAAAGGGCGTTGGTATGAATCGCGCTCGCGCAGATCACATGGGCATGCTTGCAACTGTTATTAATGCTCTGGCTTTGCAGGACGCGTTTTTAAGACATAAGATCGACGCGAGAGTTCTTTCAACCGTTGAAATGAACACGTTTGCGGATTTCTATACGTCCAGAGATGCTGACAGACTTCTCTCAGAGGGCAAGGTCGTTATTTTCGGTGGCGGAAGCGGTATGGCTTACTTCTCAACCGATACACCCGCAGTTGTAAGAGCGGCAGAGGTAGGAGCCGATGCAGTTCTTATGGCGAAGAACGTTGACGGCGTTTACAGCGCGGATCCCAAGGTTGATCCCACTGCCGTTCGTTACGATGATATTACGTATGCGGAGATTCTTGAGAAGAACCTCAAGGCGTTCGACCTTACGGCAATTTCTTTCTGCAACGAAAACGATATCAATACGTTTGCGTTCGCGCTCTCCGATCCTGAAAATATTTACGCTGCCGTTATGGGACAGGTAAACGGCACAAAGATGCACAGATAATAATAATTTCTATACATAGAAAGGGAAACATATATGAAGTACAATACAAAAGACCTTGAACAGAAAATGCAGAAAACAATCGCGTCTTACGAAGAAAACCTCGGCTCTATCAGAGCAAGCCAGGCAAACGCGGCAGTTCTTCACCGCGTGACGTTTGATTACTGGGGCGCGCCCACAGAGATCACCGCTATGGCAAGCGTATCCGTAGCTGATGCTAAGACACTTGTTATCACACCTTACGACGCAAGCACACTTAAGGCAATGGAAAAGGCGATCCAGACCTCCGATATCGGTATCAATCCCGCAAATGACGGTAAGGTTTTAAGACTCATTTTCCCCCAGCTTACAGAAGAAAGACGTCGTGAGCTTGCAAAGCAGGTTCAGAAGATGGGCGAGGACGCAAAGGTTGCTATCCGTAACATCCGCCGTACAGCTAACGACGATATCAAGAAGCAGAAGAAGGACAACATTCTTACAGAGGATGACGTTAAGGATGCAGAAAAGCTCGTTCAGGATATTACAGATAAGTTCATAAAGAACATCGACGTCCTTTCCGCAGCTAAGGAAAAGGAAATTATGAAGGTTTAATTTTCACCTAAATTTGGCGGGAGAATAAAGATGGCTCCCGCCAAGATTTTTCGGTTTTTTAAATTTCATTAATATTTTGGAGATTGATATGTCGGATATCACTTACGATATTGAAAAAATAAAAGAGGTTGTGCGTGAGCGGTCGCTTCGCCATATCGCTTTTATTATGGACGGTAACGGCAGATGGGCGAAAAAACGCGGAATGCCGCGAGAATACGGACATAAGGTTGGTGCGGAAGCGTTTAAGCGCGTTATTGAAGTGTGTGATAAGCTTGATATTGAATGTATTACCGTTTACGCGTTTTCCACGGAAAATTGGAAGAGACCGAAAAGGGAGGTCGATTCCATTATGAAGCTCCTTGACGAATATCTTGATAAAAGCTGTCCTGATAGTGTTTCAATTCGCGTTATCGGCGATATTAGCGCGCTTGATGAACGAATCAGAGAAAAGATAATTAACATTCAGAATGCTACCGAAGGGCGGGAAAAGACTGTTAATATTGCGATAAATTACGGCTCGAGAGCGGAGATCACCAATGCTGTGAATAGTCTCATCAAGGAAGGCGCGGACAGTATAACAGAGGACGATATTTCGCGTAAGCTCTATACTGCGGGATCCCCTGATCTTGATCTTATCGTGCGTACGGGCGGAGATCTGAGAATTTCAAACTTCTTGCTCTGGCAGGCGGCGTATGCGGAGTTTTATTTTACGGATAAGCTGTGGCCCGATATGTCGGAGAGTGATGTAGCGGACGCTGTTTTGAGCTTTAATTCAAGAAAGAGAAGATATGGCGGACTTGACAAATAATTCCGTCGAATCTATCATATAGATAATTCGAAAGGCAAATTTTAATTTCAGGTGACAGAAATGTTAAAACGAATAATTACTTCTATCGTTGCAATTTTAATTTTGTTGCCCGTGTTTATTTTCAGTGATACATGGGTTTTTCCAATAGTGGTTTCTCTTGTATGCGCGATCGGTTGCTATGAGATGATATCCTGCGTAGGGCAGAAAAAGAATCTTGTCGTTTCGATTCCGCTTTACATAGAGGCGCTCTTTTTCCCAAATTTCCTCAGATATTGCTCGACTATGGGAAAAATGGACGATTTTATTAAAATAGCAATATTCTGTGTTTTCGGAACGATTCTTTACGTATTCGCCGTAGCAGTGTTCCAGACCGAGAAAATGGCTGTAACCGAGGCGGGGCTTATTGCATCTGCGACCGTGTACATAATTGCGGGACTTACGTGCCTTGTGTATGTTCGCGATATACTTTTCCCCGGCTTGGCAATGTTCCTTTTGTGTCTTGTTTGCGCGTTTGCTACTGACATTTTCGCATATTTTACGGGATATCTTTTCGGCAAGCACAAGCTCATTCCCGCGGTCAGCCCCAAGAAAACTGTTGAGGGAGCTATCGGCGGCGTGGTATTCTGCGTGATTTTCTTAGTTCTTTTCGGATTTATCGTTGAAGCCACAGTTGTTGGCGCAGACGCAAATTATCTGGTTCTTGCAATAGGCGGCGTATTCATTTCGGTGGTTTCTCAGATCGGCGACCTTGTTATGTCCCTTATAAAGAGAAAATACGGTATCAAGGATTACGGTAAGCTTTTCCCCGGACACGGCGGTGTGCTTGACAGATGTGACTCCATTTTGGCGGTTACGATCGTTATTACAGTGATCGGTACGTATTTCAGTATGTTTAATTAAAGGATTTCTGGAAATAATATAATGGAAAAATATAACTATTCCGACGTTTTAGTTCTGGGCTCTACGGGATCGGTGGGAACTCAGGCGATTGACGTTGCAAAAAAAGAGGGGATCAAGGTTCGGGCTCTTTCTGCTGATTCGAACGTAAAGCTTATCGAAGCTCAGGCGAGGGAGCTTGGTGTTTCCGCATGTGCGATGAGTAATGAGAGCGCGGCAAAAGAGCTTAAGATCCGTCTTGCCGATACCGACATCAAGGTATATTCGGGCAGGGACGGAATCTGTTCCATGATCCATGATATTGATTCCTGCGGTGGCAATACGGTTGCCATTAACTCAATCGTCGGAGGAGCGGGACTTCTGCCGACTCTTGCGGTATTGAATTCGGGAAAAAAACTAGCTCTTGCAAATAAGGAATCTCTGGTCGTTGGCGGTCATGAGGTTATGCGTATTGCAAAGGAAAAGGGCACGGAGATCCTTCCCGTTGACAGTGAGCATTCCGCGATATTCCAAAGCTTGCGCGCAGGAGATAAAAAAGAGATCAAGAGGATTTTGCTTACTGCATCGGGCGGCCCGTTCTTCGGTTATTCATCTCGGGAGCTTGCGGGAATTACCCCCGAGCGCGCTTTAGCTCACCCTACGTGGAAAATGGGCGCAAAGATCACAATTGATAGCGCGACCTTAATGAATAAGGGCTTTGAGGTGATCGAGGCGGTGCATCTCTTTGACGTTAAGCCCGATGATGTGCAGGTCGTAGTACACAGAGAAAGCATAATTCATTCTGCGATCGAGTATATTGACAATAGCATAATCGCGCAGATGTCGAATCCCGATATGCGTCACTGCGTTCAGTACGCGCTAACTCATCCGCGTCGTGCTTACGGAGTAACCGAGCCGCTTGATATTTTCGCTCGCGGTACGCTTACGTTTGCCGCGCCCGATATGGAGACCTTCAGATTGCTTCCTTTAGCTTACGAAGCGATCAAGCTCGGTGGTGGAGTTCCCGCGGTGCTCAATTTTGCAAATGAGGTCGCGGTTGATGCGTTCCTTAAGGGAGAGATCGGGTTTACTGATATTTTCGACGTTGTTGAGGATACGGTTGAAAAATATTCGTCGGCGTCGACAGTGCTTGATATTGACGAAATTTTGAAGATAAGCGACGAGGCAACCTCGTATGCGAGATCAAAGATAGCAAGATAACATTTCAAGGCGGTATTCGAATGGTTGGTAATTTGATTTTGACAATTCTTATGCTTTGCGTAATGGTTGTTATACATGAGCTTGGACATTTTCTGTTCGCAAAGCTCTTTGGGGTCAAGGTGTTGGAATTTTCCATCGGTATGGGTCCTGCATTGTTTACAACTAAAAAGAAGGCAGAGAAGAAAGAAAAAGAGAATAACGAGCCGTTTGATCTGGCAGACAGCTTCAATTATTCCGATCGGGATAAAGAAAAAGAGGATAGGCCATCAAATGATGTTGCGGATCCTTTAGAAGAAGCCGAAGATGGTAAGACTGCGTTCAGTATAAGAGCGTTTCCCATCGGTGGATACGTAAGCATGCTTGGAGAGGACGGAAGCTCAAACGATCCTCGCGCATTCTGTAATAAGAAGCCCATCCAGAAGATACTCATTTCTTTGGCAGGCCCCGTTATGAACTTTCTTTTGGGAATTCTTTGCATGTGTCTGCTCGTTGGTATAGAAGCCAATATAAACGATGGCAGAGTCGCAAGTAATACGGTTGGTGAGTTTATAAACGAAACTTATGAGTCGGAAGGGGAAACTCTTTACTTTGATTCTAAGTCGGACGAGTGCGAAAATCCTCTTATGGTCGGGGATAAGATCATAAAGGTCGAGGACGTTCGCGTTCATACAGGCAACGAGGTTGTTTACGAGATCGCTCATAAAGCCCATAACCCAATCGATATTACTGTTATAAGAAACGGCGAGAAGATAGTTTTAGAGGACGTTGTTTTCCCGACTATGGAGACACAGGGAGTCACATTCGGAGACGTGGACTTCAGGGTTTACGGTGAGGAGCTGACCTTTGTCGGATTTGTAAGGCATGCGTTTTTCCGTTCGTTTTCAACTATAAAAATGGTAATAGACAGTATTTCTGATATGCTTACGGGCAGATACGGAATCGACGCAGTATCAGGTCCTGTCGGTGTGTCAAGTGTGGTTGGTGACGCGGTCAGCGCGGGCTTCCACAGTGCGCTCTA
Organism: Eubacteriales bacterium; assembly: GCA_045632305.1. Lineage (GTDB taxonomy): Bacteria > Bacillota > Clostridia > Oscillospirales > CAG-272 > SVTX01. The sequence continues at coordinate 5,431 of JAZQWL010000044.1, forward strand.
TCTGTTTACTGTCATTACCATGAACCTCGGTGTCATGAATCTTTTACCGCTCCCCGCGCTTGACGGCGGGCATTTGATATTCTATTTTTACGAGCTTATAATGAGAAAGCCCGTAAAGAAGGAATTTGAGCAGGCGGTGAATGTTATCGGATTTATGCTCCTTATGGCTCTTGCGTTGTTTATTACAGTTAAGGATGTTCTAAATTTATTTTGATAATTTTGTGGGACATCGTTTTTGATGTCCCATTTTTGCATATTCATTGGAGGATTTTATGAATTACAATGAAATAAGAAGACCAACAAGAGAGGTTAAGATCGGCAAGGTCATAATTGGCGGCAACAATAAAATTGCCATTCAGTCCATGACAAACACTGACACGTTGGACAGAGCAGCCACTCTTGAGCAGATAAAAGCGCTTGCCGTTTCGGGATGCGATATCGTAAGAATCACAGTTCCCGATGTAGAGGCGGCAAAAACAGTAAAGTACATAAAGGAATCGGGTATTGATACCCCTATCGTTGCGGATATACATTTTGATTATCGCGCGGCGATCGCGTCCGCGGAATACGGCGTGGATAAGATCCGCATAAATCCCGGAAATATAGGTGATGAGGCGAGAGTGAAAATGGTCGCGGATATCTGTAATAGCAAGAATATCCCCATTCGTATCGGTGTGAACAGCGGCTCCGTAGAAAAGCATATTCTTGCTAAGTACGGCGCTCCCACACCCGAAGCTCTTTGCGAGAGCGCAATGTATCACGCGTCCTTGCTTGAAAGATTTGATTTTAATAATATCGTTATTTCGATCAAGGCATCGAGTGTTTATGAGATGATCGAGGCAAACAGACTCGTTGCTGAACGATGCGATTACCCCCTGCATCTTGGTGTGACCGAGGCGGGCGGTGAGAGAATGGGAAGCATAAAGAGCGCGGCAGGCATTGGCGCGTGTCTGTGTCAGGGTATCGGTGATACGTTCCGTGTCTCCTTGACTGATGATCCCACAAAGGAAGCCCGCGCGGCGAGAGATATTCTGAATGCGCTTGAAATTGAAGGGCAGTGCGGCATGAATATCGTAAGCTGTCCCACCTGCGGAAGAACGAAGATCGATCTTATTTCTATCGCTTCAAAATTCGAGAGAGCGGTCGAATCGGAGGGGCTTTCGTCCTTGCCTATAAAGGTCGCGCTTATGGGTTGTATCGTAAACGGCCCGGGTGAAGCGAGGGAAGCAGATATCGGATTTGCGGGTGGAAAAGGCGAGGCGGTTCTTATCCGTCGCGGTGAAATTATAAAGAAAATTAAGGAAGAAGAAATTATCCCTTCGCTTATTGCGGAGATCAAGAGAATAAAAGAAGAGAGAAATTTATAATGGCAAAGAATTTTTTGGAGATATTCAATAAATATACTCCGAGTGAGGAACATGCAAGAATTCTTCTTTCGGCTAAAAATATAGGACTTCGAGCGGATAAAGAAAACCGAGCGCTCGAGGTAAATCTTGATTTTGATAAGATCGTGCCGAAAAAAGAGCTGTATGCTATAGAAAATCAAATTCAGAGCGCTTATGAGCTTAGCTGGGTAAATATTATTCCGCATTATCCGTCGGAGCTTTTTGATGCGGATTACGTTCCCGAGCTTTTGGCGGAAGCTGAATGCGTGGGGGTAATTGCTCGCGGTTTTTTCGATAAATACAGATATACTTATGAGGATAAGATACTGACCATTGAGATCCCGTTTACGTCCGACGGTGTTAGCTTGCTTTATGATGCGAGAACTCCCGAGGTTATGCAGAAGATTATAATGTCCGAATTCGGCGTTGCGATCACGGTGGTTATTATACATACGCGTGACGAGATCTTCCTTGCAAGCAACAACTCTCTTGACAGAGCGCTTGAGGAATTTGATAAAAAGCTTGCATCCGAGGCAAAATCCTATGCAAGCCGTAATACGAACGAGGCGCAGGCAGAGAATGAGGTGGTTTTCCCCAGATTGCAGACCTTATCGGAGGTTGATCACGCCACCAAGATCCATGACGGCATCTGCACGATCGGAGTCAGAAGCTTTGATATATCCGAGCCACAGTACGTTTACGGAGACGTGTTCGAGATCACTCCCACACCTATTGCCGATATCGTGTCTCCCATGAAGAACGTCGTGGTTGTAGGTACCGCATTTGGATATACGTGCGAGCCGAACCGTTCGGGAGATAAATTCAATATTTCGTTTTCGATAACCGATGATAATTCTTCTATTGAAGTCAAATGCTTTTCGAAAACCGCTGACGAGGCAAAGGAAATTACGGCAGTGGCGGATAAGGGCGGCGTGCTTGCGATCCGCGGCTACGTCAAGCGCGAGATCCGTCGCGATAAGACAGAGGGTCCCGAGCTTCAGATCAACGTAAGCTCTATAGCAAAGATAAAGAAGCTCTTCCGTGTTGATAATGCGCCCGAGAAGAGAGTAGAGCTTCACCTTCACACCAATATGTCGCATATGGATGCTTTGGCGTCTCCTGACGCGGTGGTAAAGCAGGCGAAGGCATGGGGACATCCCGCGGTCGCAATTACTGACCACGGTACTGTTCAGGGATTCCAGGAGGCGATGCTTACCGCCGAGAAGATAGGTCAGAAGGTTATCTGGGGCGTTGAAGCGTACTTTGTAAACAACACTGCAGGCGCGATCTTCGGGGCTTATAACGAGGATTTTGATGCAGAAACCATCGTCTTTGATATAGAAACTACAGGCCTTTCCGTTCAAAATTGCAAGATCACTGAAATTGGCGCGGTCAAGGTTAAAAACGGAGAGATAACCGATAGATTCCAGACGTTTGTAAATCCTGAAACACCCATTCCTGCGGATATCGTTGAGCTTACGTCTATCACCGACGAAATGGTAGCTGATGCGCCCAAAATAAAGGAAGCGCTTACAAGCTTCTTTGAATTTATTGGTGATGAGAGTGCCCGCGCAAAGAAATTACTTGTGGCGCATAACGCCAATTTCGATACGGGCTTTATTCGTCAGGCGGCGAGCGATTGCGGGATGGAATTCAATAACCCTTATATTGATACAGTTGCGCTTTCAAGATTTTTAAATCCCGATCTTAAAAAGCACAAGCTTGACGTTTTGGCAGAATATTATAATCTCGGTGAATTCAATCATCACAGAGCGGACGACGATGCGGAAACGCTCGCGAAGATATATCTTAAGATGATACTCGCGATGCGTGAAAGAGAGATCCGCAGCTTTGATCATTTGAAGAGGGAAATGAGCACAAGCACGAACCCGCTCTCACTCCGTCCGTATCATCAGATAATTCTTGTTAAGAATAAGATAGGACTTAAAAATCTTTATAAGCTCATTTCGTTTGGATTCTTGAAGTATTTCAAGAGAAATCCCCGAATCCCCAAAACAGAGCTTGAAAAACACAGAGAAGGTCTTATAATCGGCTCTGCTTGTGAGTCGGGCGAGCTTTTCCAGGCGATTTTGGATAACAGACCCGAAGCGGAGATCGAGGAGATCGTGAATTTCTACGATTACCTTGAAATTCAGCCCATTTCCAATAACCGTTTCCTTATTGCAGAAGAAAAGGTGCGCGATGACGAGGAGTTGCGCGATCTTAACAGAAAGATAGTAGCTCTTGGCGAGAAATATAATAAGCCCGTTGTTGCTACCTGTGACGTTCACTTTATGAATAAGGAGGACGAGGTTTACAGAAAGATCCTGCTTGCAGGTCAGAAATTCAAGGACTACGACAGAGATATCGAGCTTTACTACCGTACTACCGAGGAGATGCTTGAGGAATTCTCGTATCTTGGCGAGGAAAAGGCATACGAGGTGGTTGTCAAGAACACCAACCTTATTAACGATATGATCGAATCCGACATCCGTCCGTTCCCCAAGGGTACGTTTACTCCCGATATGGAGGGAGCGGAGGAGGATCTTACCCGCCTTTGCTACGAGCGAGCTAAGTCCATGTACGGCGATCCCTTGCCCGAAATAGTTGCTCAGAGACTTGATAAGGAGCTTACGTCAATTATAAATAACGGCTTTGCCGTACTTTATATGATCGCGCAGAAGCTCGTTTGGTACAGTGAAAGCCAGGGCTATCTCGTTGGCTCTCGAGGATCAGTTGGATCGTCTGTTGTTGCGTCAATGGCGGGTATTTCCGAGGTTAACCCTCTGCCGCCTCACTATTGGTGTCCGAAGTGTCAGTATAACGATTTTTCTAATCCTGACGGCGCGGGCTCGGGCTTCGACCTGCCCGACAGAAGCTGTCCTCATTGCGGAACAAAGCTCAATGCCGACGGACACAATATTCCGTTCGAAACCTTCCTTGGATTCTACGGTGAAAAATCTCCCGATATCGACCTTAACTTCTCGGGAGAGGTGCAGGGTAAGGTGCATAAGTACACTGAAGAGCTTTTCGGCGCCGAGAACGTGTTCCGTGCGGGAACTATCGGTACTCTTGCGGATAAAACGGCTTACGGTTACGTGCAGAAATATCTTGAAGAAAAGAATATCTCTTTGCCGAGAGCCGAGATCAACCGAATGGTTGCAAACTGCGTCGGCGTAAAGCGATCCACAGGTCAGCATCCGGGCGGCATCGTAGTTGTACCGAAGCAGTATGAAATTTACGATTTCTGTCCCGTTCAGCATCCTGCGGATGACCCGAATTCCGATATTATAACAACACATTTTACCTTCGAATATCTCCATGATACGCTCCTCAAGCTTGATGAGCTCGGTCACGATATTCCGACGAAATATAAATATCTTGAAAAGTATTCAAACACAAGCGTTATGGACGTTCCGATGAATGACAAGTCGGTTTATGAGCTGTTCCTTTCAACAAAGCCGCTTGGCGTAAGGGAAGGAGAGCTCGACTGTAAGGTTGGCACTTACGGTCTTCCTGAGTTTGGTACGAAGTTTGTAATGCAGATGATCGAGGACGCGAAGCCGAGATCCTTTGCCGACCTGCTTCAGATATCGGGACTCTCCCACGGAACCGACGTTTGGCTCGGAAACGCGCAAGATCTTATTAAGGAAGGTATTTGCGATATTTCCAAGGTTATCGGATGTCGAGACAATATCATGAACGACCTTATCGCATACGGCGTTGATAAATCCCTTTCCTTTACGATCATGGAATCCGTAAGAAAGGGTAAGGGACTCAAGCCCGAGTGGGAGGAAGCCATGATTGCGGCAGGCGTTCCCGAATGGTATATCGGGTCGTGTAAGAAGATCAAATACATGTTCCCGAAGGCGCACGCGGCGGCATACGTTATGTCCGCTATCCGTCTCGGTTGGTATAAGGTTCATATTCCGATCGCATTCTATTGCGCGATGCTCACGGTTGCTCCGGGTGGCTTTGACGCGGAGACCGTTATGGGTGGCAGACGTAAGGTTCAGGAGACAATAAAGCATATTGAGGCGCTCGGTAAGGAAGCATCTCCCAAGGAACAGGCGTCCATTCCCGTGCTTCATCTGGTTGATGAAATGTTTGCTCGCGGAATGAAGTTTTTGCCTATAAATATTCAGAAATCCGAGGCGAGCGCGTTTGTTCCCGAGGACGGAAGGATAAGAATGCCTTTCTCGGCACTTGCGGGACTTGGTGAAAATGCTGCGGCGAATATTGTTAAGGCAAGAGAAGAAGAGCCCTTCTTCTCGGTTGAGGATCTTCAGATAAGAGCGAAGCTGACAAAGAGCGTTATTGAGGTGCTTCGTAATAGCGGCGCACTTGAAGGTCTTGACGAGACAGACCAGCTTACATTCTTTTAAAATAAAAAGCATCGGCGAGAGCCGATGCTTTTTTCTATAAAATTAGGATACGAGAATTTTAGATTTTGTCTCTCCGCATTCATAAAACGCGTCGCGGTTAATCACAGTCGTATTTGCAATTGTGATGTCCTTAAGGGATACACAGTATGCAAATGCGTATTCGTCAATATAGGTAAGCTCTTTGGGAAGCTTGACTTCAATAAGAGCGGTGCAGGCGTAGAAGGTGCCGTTACCTATTATGTTGATTCTGTCGGGAATAGAAACGAATTTTAGGTATCTACATCCTTCAAAAATTCCGCAACCGATATATTCAACAGATTCGGGAATCTCGAGATAAATGAGTGAATTGCAATAAGCAAACGCTTTATCACCGATCTCACAAAGCTCGTTTGAAAATTCAATTTCCGAAAGCTGAGCGCAACCCATAAACGCGCGCTCACAAATGATCTTTACGCCTCGCATTTGAATGCATTTAAGCGACGGGCACCATGCAAAAGCGTTCTTGCCGAGGGTCTCAACCGATGCGGGAAGGGTAACCGATACAAGCTGATTCTGCCTTGCAAGCGCCTTATCTCCAATGGATACGACCCTGACGTTTGAAAAAATGTACTCGGGAATTTTAATGTCGCAGATAGACGAGTCGGCAAGACCGACAACTGTCGCGAGATTTTTTTCGATAGAATATCTGATACCGCGATATTCAACGATTTCGAAATATTTCATATACGACATTCTCCTTTCCGTAAGTAATTCTTAATTTATTTTACACCTTAAACGCTGTTTTGTCAACCCAAAATTGTCAAATTTGTGTTTTTTGGATGTTTTGACGAATTTTTTGTCGTAGATTTAGGGACAAGTCCTTGATACATAATATTAAACTGCATGTCCGTATATTCATAAATAAAGAAAAAATTTCACCGTAACGAAATATGTTTTTCGACATAAAATGGTAATATAAAAAACACTTTGCTATTTTTCGGCTAATGGCGTTTTTTAAATTTAACATATGGAGGAATTTTTATGCCCGAAAACAGATTTTCATGCGGCATCAAGGATAATATCGCAATAGAGGCAAATAGAATTCTTGATTCCTGCAAGGACAGAGATTGCTATGAAAACGTAAGGGTGTTTCTTACAGATTGCGGTCAGCAGATCATAGAGAGAACAAATACCGTAAGAGTAAAAGACGCGTGCATAGCATGGACGTTCATCGGTCTCGATCCCGTTGCATTCAATCGGGGCTTTTACACAATTACGATAAGATTTTTCGTGCGCCTTGTATTTGAGGGCTGTGTTGGTGTAGGCCACGCGCAAGAATTCGATGGAATTGCAGTTATTGAAAAGAAGGTAATTCTTTTTGGCGGTGACAGTAACGTGAATGTATTCAGAAGCAGCACTACAAACGACGGCTTCTGCGCTATGCCCGAGCCCTGTCACTGTGAAAAGAATCTTCCGCAGGCGGTTGTCGAGGTTGTTGATCCCATCGTGCTTGACGTTAAGGTGCTTGAACATGTGACCCACTGTATTTGTCCTTGCTGCTGCTGTGACATTCCCGAGCCCGTTGTTTCAACCCTTTCAGGGAACGTATGCGATGATGACAACGGCAGATTTCTTACCGTTTCTCTCGGTATTTTCTCGGTTATCAGAATAGTACGTCCTTCGCAGTATTTGATCAATGCGCAGGAATATTGCATTCCTGATAAGGAGTGCGTACAGTCGCCCAAGGACGACCCTTGCAGTGTATTCAAGACAATGGCGTTTCCGACTTCCGAGTTCTGCATAGGTACTACTCCTACGTTCCACGGAGGAGAGAGAGGCGGCAAGTGCGGTTGCGGCACTTAAGCTTTCAAAATATTAACCATTCGTACACATAATATTTTTACCGTATTAATGGAAATATGCTATAATAGAATGCAGAAATAAAACGAATCATATAAACGCGGAGGTTAAAATATGGTAACGTATGCTGACGTAAGAGCGAATCCCGCTATACGTGAATATATAAAGCGCGCCGACGATTCCTTGGCTGCATTGGGATATACCGAGCATAGCTTTGCCCACGTAACAAAGGTTGCGGTGACTGCGGCGTATATTCTCGAGCAGATGGGATACAGTGAGGAAGAGATCGAGCTTGTAAAAATCGCGGGCTATCTTCATGATATAGGAAATCTTGTAAACAGAATTGAGCATTCCCAGAGTGGAGCGGTTATGGCGTTCAGAATTCTTGACCGCATGGATATGCCCGCAGAGGATATTGCCACGATAGTAACCGCTATCGGAAATCATGACGAGGGCACGGGAGTTCCCGTAAATGCTGTTGCGGCGGCGCTTATCATCGCGGATAAGAGCGACGTAAGACGAAGCCGTGTAAGAAACCGCGATTTTGCTAAATTTGATATTCACGACAGAGTTAATTATTCGGTCGAGGATTCGAATTTAAGGATAAATACCGAGAAGACAGAAATTACACTTGAGCTTAAGATCGATGCTGAAATTAGCTCAGTTATGGATTATTTCGAAATCTTTATGAACCGAATGATCCTGTGCCGTAAGGCGGCGGAGAGATTGGGTCTTCGTTTCAGACTCGTTATCAACGGCCAGCGGCTTATTTGATTTAAAACAGCCCCCGCAGAAGCTTTCTGCGGGGGATTTCTTTTGCGTTTTCTATTGACAAAAGGGGGCGAAAAGGGGTATAATTATTATATATATTTATATATTATTTTGTTATATTATGAGGTGAACCTATGAACAATATCAGGATCAGCATAAAGAAGCTCGATGAGCGCGCGATAATTCCCGTTTACGGAACGGATTTTTCTGCGGGCGCGGATCTTTGCGCTTTGCTTGACGCTCCCGTGACGATTGCGCCCGGTGAGACGGTGTTCATACATACAGGGCTTGCTATGGCAATACCAGAGGGCTTTGTCGGACTTAATTTTGCAAGAAGCGGCATGGCGGCAAAGCGTGGCCTTGCTCCCGCAAATAAGGTTGGCGTAATTGATAGCGATTACAGAGGTGAGCTTATGGTAGCCCTTCATAACCACGGTGACACACCTCAGACAGTTGAGCACGGTGACAGAGTGGCGCAGATCTGCTTTGTTCCTTATTTTAAGGCGGCATTTGATGAGTGTGACTCCTTGCCCGAAACAGTACGCGGCGAGGGCGGATTCGGTTCGACGGGAAAGAATTAAACTGCTGAAATGAAAAACAATTATTCTAATGGGCCGCTTATGGCGGTCGATGCCCTTGGCCGAGTAGTATCCGATATCGGATGCGCTCCGCGCAAAAGGGAGGGCAAGCTTGTCGGCATATTCTATTTTTTGTGGCTCGGTGAGCATGGCAGACATAAGCCGTACAATATATCAAAGATCGTTGCGGAAAACAAGAACGCGGGCTTTGACCTTCGTCCCGAGGTGTGGGGACGCATCGGCGCGTATCATCATTGGGGCGAGCCGCTTTACGGATATTATTATTCAACGGATGAATGGGTCATAAGACGCCACATGAAGCTTATTATCCAGGCGGATATTGATTTTTTATTTTTTGATACCACCAATGCCGTAATATATGAAAATAATGCAAAGCTCGTTATGAGCGTACTTGATGAATACAGGCGTGAGGGATTTAAGATCCCGAAGGTCATGTTTTATACCAATACCCGATCGGGTGAAACTGTTGAGAAGATCTATAACGCGATCTACAAGGAAAATTATTGCCCCGAGACATGGTTCTGCGAGAGAGGAAAACCCGTAATTGTCGCCAATTATGAGGACTGTCAGCCATATCTTCGCAGATACTTCAGAATTAAACCCGCTCAGTGGCCGAACGAGGCGGACAAGCCGGGCGGTTGGCCCTGGATGGATTTTACAAGACCGCAGAGAGTTTTCCTTGACGATGACGGAAACCGCGAAACGATGAGCGTGTCGGTAGCGCAGCATCCGCAGATAAAGATGGGAGATAGCGTGCTTTACGGTGAGAAGACAAACCGTGGCCGCGGATATCATAACGGTGAGAACGATCCTCATCCCGATGCGTACAAGCATGGATATAATTTTGCGGAGCAGTGGGATTGGGCGATCAAAATCGATCCTCGTATCGTTCTTGTCACGGGTTGGAACGAGTGGGTTGCAGGAAGATGGAAGGGTACTGATGACCGTCCCGTTATGTTCGTTGACTGCGCGAATTATGAATATAGCCGCGATATTGAAATGATGCGCGGAGGATATTTTGACAATTATCTTATGCAGCTTGCGGATTACGTAAGAAGATTTAAGGGCGTTGAGGAGAATAAGATATTTGAGGAGCGTGAGCTTGCTGAGTATTACAATTTTTCCGACGGAGACTTTTCGCGAAATTGCGAGGGCTCGGGTACGGTGTACACCAATTATACGCAAAGGAATGCAATAAATAAGATAGACGTTGTGAGTGACGGTGAATATATCACCTTTACTATTCATACCAAGGACGAGATCGGTAAGAACCGCGACGGCACTTGGATGAAGATGTACATAAACACGGGCAAGGGTATACATTACGATTTTGTTCTCAATAATACACCTTGTGCCAACGGAGAGAGCACTCTTGCCAAAACAGATGAAAAATTCAACGCTACGGATATTGCAAAGGCAGAGTATACCGTTTGCGGAAACAAGCTTGAGATCAAGGTCAAAAAGGAGCATCTGGGGCTATCCGATAATTTTGAAATCTGGTTTAAGGTTGCGGATTCAAGAGAGGAAATTTGCTCATTTGAGGATTTCTATATCAACGGTGACGTTGCTCCATTGGGCAGATTGAATTACGTTTACCGTGTACAAAATAAGAATTAAAACTGAAAGGAAATAAATATATGACAAAGATTGATATTTTCTCGGGATTTCTCGGCGCGGGAAAGACCACGTTTATAAAGAAACTGATCGAGGAAGCGTACAAGGGAGAAAAACTCGTTCTTATTGAAAACGAATTCGGTACTATCGGTATCGATAGCGGATTTTTGCAGGAAGCGGGAATTCAGATCAACGAAATGAATTCGGGATGCATCTGCTGCTCGCTTGTTGGAGATTTTTCCAAGGCGCTCGCAAACGTTATTGATGAGTATAAGCCCGACCGCATTCTCATCGAGCCCTCGGGCGTAGGAAAGCTCTCTGATGTTATCAAGGCGGCAAAGAGTGCAGAGGAGCATGACGCGACTCTTAATGGCTTTACGACGATCGTAGACGCTACGAAGTGTAAGATGTATATGAAGAATTTTGGCGAGTTCTTTAATGACCAGGTTGAAAACGCGGGTTGCATCGTGCTCAGCCATACGGATAAGCTCAGCGAGGCAAAGATTACCGAATGTGTAAATATGCTCCGCGAGAAGAACCCTGCGGCGGTTATTGTGACAACACCCTGGGGACAGCTTTCAGGTGAACAGCTCATTTCTGCTATGGAAAGAGAGGATACGCTTGAAGCCGAGCTTCATAAGCTCGAGCATGAGCATCATCATCACCATGACGAGCATTGCGACTGCGGTTGCCACGATCACGAGCATCATCACCATCACCACGATGAGGAATGCGACTGCGGTTGCCACGATCACGAGCATCATCACCATCACCACGATGAGGAATGTGACTGCGGTTGTCACGATCATGAGCATCACCACCATCACCACGATGAGGAATGTGACTGCGGTTGTCACGATCACGAGCATCACCATCATCACCACGATGAGGAATGCGATTGCGGTTGCCACGATCATGAGCATCACCACCATCATCACGATGAGGAATGTGACTGCGGTTGCCACGATCACGAGCATCACCATCATCATCACGCAGACGAAGTATTTACAAGCTGGGGTATTGAAACAAATAAGAAGTTTGATGCAGCAGAGCTTGAAGCAGTTTTGCATGAGCTAAAAAACGAGGAGAAGTACGGCATAATCCTTCGCGCGAAGGGTATCGTTGCTTCGAATGATGGCAGATGGATCAATTTTGACTATATTCCCGGTGAGCCCGACGTAAGATTCGGCGTTTCTTCCGTAATCGGACGTCTTTGTGTAATCGGTTCAAAGATCAACGAGCATGAAATTGCTCACCTTTTCGGTATGGAGGCATAATATGGCAAATACACCCAATATTCCCGTTTATCTTTTTACGGGCTTCCTTGAAGGCGGTAAGACTCACATAATCCAGGAGTCTATGTCCGACGAGCGCTTTAATACGGGAGAGAAAACCCTCATTATTATGTGTGAGGAGGGAATCGAGGAGCTTGATCCCACACTCTTCTCGGGTAAAAACGTTTATTTTGCTACCCTTGAGGACGAGGCAGACGTAACGGCTGAAAATCTTTTAAAGTGTGCCGGCGGACATAAGATCGACCGTGTTATTATCGAATACAACGGTATGTGGATGCTCAATACCCTTTATGAGAATCTTCCTGATGATTGGTTTATCTTCCAGAATATGATGTTTGCCGATGCAAATACCTTCTTTATTTATAACCAGAATATGAGATCGCTTATGTTTGACAAGCTTCTCGGCTGTGAGATGATCGTGCTTAACCGTACTCCCGATAATATCGATAAGGATGAGGTGCATAAGATCGTTCGCGGAGTTTCAAAGCGCGCGGCAATTACTTATGACTATCCCGACGGACACGTTGAATACGATGAGATTGAAGATCCTCTGCCTTTTGATATCGATGCGGACGTTATCGTTATTGAGGACGACGATTACGCGATCTGGTACCGTGATCTCGGCGAGGAAATGATGAAGTATGAGAATAAGACAGTTAAGTTCAAGGGCATTGTCGCGCGTGATCTCAAGCTCGGCAAGGACGGTCTTGTAATCGGACGTCACGTTATGACGTGCTGCGCTGACGACATTGCATACAACGGTCTCGTTTGCCGTTTTAAGTCCAACGTATCTTATAAGACTCGCGATTGGATAACCGTTACGGGTATTATTAGAATTGAAAAGCACAAAATGTACGGTCGTCAGGGACCTGTTATCTATGCGCTTGAGAGCGCATATACGGACAAGCCCGAGCGTGAGGTTGCTACGTTCTATTGATAGCTCGAGGTGAGATATGAAGCTTGGAAATATAATGATTTTCGGGGATAGCTATTCAACGTATGAGGGCTATATCCCCTCTGGATTTGCCGTGTATTATTCGGGACACCGTGAATTACCTCCCGACGTTTTTGACGTAAAGCGTACGTGGTGGGGAAGAATTCTTGATGCGACCGATTCGACACTCGTTCAGAATAACAGCTGGTCGGGCTCGACTCTTGGCAATACCGGCTATAATAATACGGACTGTTCAAATAGTTCTTCGTTCATTTATAGATTTGAAAAGCTTTGGAGCGAGGGCTTTTTTGAGGAAAACAGAATTGATACGCTTTTTGTTTTCGGTGGCACGAATGATAGCTGGTCGGAAGCGCCTCTTGGTGAATTGAAGTTTGACAATATTGAAAAGAGTGATCTTTTCTGCGTCCTGCCTGCTATAAGCTATTTTGCGGGTGCTCTCAAGGAAAAACTGCCTGATACGAAAATTGTATTTATTGCAAACTGTGAAATCAAAGAAGAGGTTATCGATGCAATAAGAAAATCTTGCGAGCATTACGACCTTACCTTTGTTGGTCTGTCTAATATAGATAAAGAAAACCGCCATCCCACCGAGCTTGGCATGGAGCAGATTGCAAAGCAGATTCTTGATGTATTAAAATAAAAAAACAGGACGAAAATTCGTCCTGTTTTTTTATTTTATTCTCCCACCGCTTCAGCGGGTGCTTCAAGCATAGGCGCTTTGATTATAAGCTTGGGTTCGGAAATACCGTTTACGCAATCCTTTGTAATCACAACCTCGGCGATATCGTCGCGAGAGGGAATTTCGTACATAATGCTTTGCATAATGCTTTCCATAATGGAACGAAGTCCGCGCGCACCGGTCTGTCGCTGAATTGCAAGCTCGGCGATTGCAGTAAGCGCATCGTCCTCAAACGTGAGCTTTACGCCGTCCATATCAAAGAGCTTCATATACTGCTTGAGAACTGCGTTCTTCGGCTCGGAGAGGATTCTTACGAGCGCGTTGTTGTCAAGCTCGGTGAGGGAAACGATGACGGGCATACGTCCTACAAGCTCGGGGATAAGACCGTACTTAACGATATCGTGAGCGGTCACATCCTTGTAAATACCGTTTTTAGCGGTGTTTGTGGATTTGATGTTACTTCCTGTTGAAATGCTATCAAAACCGATCGTACGGCTTCCTTTACGCTTCTCGATAAGCTGATCGAGACCGTCGAATGCGCCGCCGCAGATAAAGAGAATGTTTTCCGTATTTATCTTGATAAATTCCTGGTTGGGATGCTTACGTCCGCCCTGAGGAGGAACGTTTGCAACCGTACCCTCAAGAATTTTGAGGAGCGCCTGCTGAACGCCTTCACCGGAAACGTCACGTGTGATCGAGCGGTTTTCACTGCGTCTTGAGATCTTATCGATCTCATCGATATAGATAATACCGCGCTCCGCGCGTTCAATATCGTAATCAGCCGCCTGGATCAAGCGTAGAAGAATGTTTTCAACGTCCTCACCAACGTAACCCGCCTCTGTAAGAGTTGTAGCATCGGCAATAGCGAAGGGAACCTTTAAGGTTTTTGCAAGTGTCTGTGCAAGATAAGTTTTACCGACACCCGTAGGGCCTAAAAGAAGAACGTTACTCTTCTGAATGTCGATTCCGTCGTCCTCGGCCTGAGTCTTTTTGCCACGCTTCTTGAGATTTTTCTTTTTGTAGAGAATTCTCTTGTAGTGGTTGTAAACCGCAACGGAGAGGGCGATCTTTGCATCGTCCTGACCGATAACGTATTCATCGAGAGTTTCTTTTATTTCAATGGGCTTCGGAAGAGTTTCAAAGGAAAGCTCCTCGCTCGCGCTATCCTGAATTTTTGTTTCGTAAATAAGATCAGAGCATGCCTCAACGCAGAAATCACAAATGTAGATCGCGTTGGGAGAGGGAATCAAGAAATTCACCTGATTCTCGTTTCTGCCACAGAAGGAGCAGAATCGAAGATGTCCCTCACCGCCGTGTCTTGTCGGTGTTCGAGTGTTATTTGTTGCCATTATGATCAACCTTTCATTCGTGCTTTGTAAGAATGCGGTCAACTATACCGTAGTTGAGGGCTTCTTCTGCAGTCATAAAGTAATCTCTGTCGGTGTCCTTTTCGATCTGCTCAATAGACTTGCCTGTGTTCTCGGAGAGAATCTTGTTGAGCATATCGCGTGTGCGCAAGATAAGCTCTGCGCGGATCTTGATGTCGGACGCCTGACCCTGAGCGCCGCCAAGGGGCTGGTGGATCATAATTTCAGAGTGGGGAAGCGCGATTCTCTTGCCCTTTGCACCTGCGGAAAGGAGGAATGCGCCCATGCTTGCCGCCATACCGATACAAATTGTGGAAACGTCGCACTTGATGTACTGCATTGTATCATAGATAGCCATACCCGCAGTAACGGAACCGCCGGGGCTATTGATGTAGAAGAAGATATCCTTAGTGGGATCCTGCGCCTCAAGGAAGAGGAGCTGAGCAACAACGAGGGAGGCCGTGGTATCGTTTACCTCATCGGACAAGAAAATAATTCTGTCATTGAGCAAGCGAGAGAAAATATCGAAGGAACGCTCGCCGCGTCCTGTCTGTTCAACAACCATGGGGACGAGAGCGCCTCTTATTGGTAAATTATTCATAAAAACCTCCAAAATATATTAGTTTAATTGTTACAGTGAATTTCGCGCCGTACGGAACACAGATACAACATTTATATTGATAAATGCTTTATTAAATGACCTGTGGTATGTACGGCGCGTTAAATTAAATTCTATTATGCCTTTTCAGTAATTACAGCCGCATCCTTAACGATCTGCATCGCCTTCTTAACCTTGATGTCAGCGGAAACCATGTTAGCGTCAACAAGCTCGCGAACCTTGTCAGCTTCCATATTGTAAGCAGCAGCGATAGAAGCGAATTCTGCGTTGAGCTCGTCTTCTGTTACTTCAACGTTCTCAAGAGTTGCAACTGTCTCAAGGCAAAGTCTTGCGCGAACCTGCTTTTCTGCCTGAGGACGGAGCTGCTCGCGGAGCTTATCGAGGTCAAGACCTGTGTACTTGAAGTATGTCTGGAGATCAAGTCCCTGCATACGGAGTCTGTTGTCGTAATCTCTTACGAAGTTTTCTGTTTCTGCTACGAACATTGCTTCGGGAATTTCTGCCTCGAGCTTTTCCATAAGAGCGTTAATGAGAGCTTCTTCAACCTGAGAATCGCTCATGGAGTCGTGTCTCTTCTGAATTTTTGCCTTAACGTCTGCGCGGTATTCATCAAGTGTATCGAATTCGGAAACGTCCTTTGCGAAATCGTCGTCAAGCTCGGGAAGCTCAACCTTAGTTACGGAGTTAACCTTAACCTTGAATACAGCCGCCTTGCCTGCGAGCTCTTCTGCATGATAGTCAGTGGGGAAGGGTACGTTTACGTCGAATTCGTCGCCCTTCTTGTGACCTTCAACCTGCTCTTCGAAGCCGGGAATGAAGGATCCGGAGCCGAGCTTGAGGGAGTAGTTTTCACCCTTGCCGCCTTCGAATGCTACGCCATCGATAAAGCCCTCAAAGTCGATCTTTGCGATGTCGCCGTTCGCAGCAGCTTCTTCGCTATCTTCAACTTCTCTGGAGTTTCTTTCTCTTACTGTCTTGATTTCGTTGTCAACCTCTTCTTCAGTTGCAACTACAACTGCCTTTTCTACTTCAAGGCCACGGTAACCCTCGAGCTTGCACTCGGGCTTAACGGGAACGATAGCAGAAAGAACAAGACCGTTGTCATCGATGGAAACGATGTCGATCTCGGGCTGACCTACGGGCGTGATATCAGCTTCCTTGAGAGCTGCCTCGTAGTTTTCGGGAATGAGGTCGTTGATTGCATCCTCATAGAAAACTCCCTTGCCGTACATTTTCTCGATTACTGCCTTGGGTGCCTTGCCCGCTCTGAAGCCGGGAACTGTGATCTTCTTTACCTGTCTGCGATATACCTTTTCAACCGCAGCATCAAAAACTTCCTTGTCAACAGAAAATTCAATTTTTACTGTGCTCTTTTCTGCCTTTTCATTTTTGATCAATTTCATTTTTAATTCCTCCGAATATTTATGTGAAAAAATTTTTTAACTTTGTAAAAAAGCATACATTATATTTTATAATTTTTTTTGACGTTTGTCAATAGTTTTTGCGAATTTAGTGAATTTTTAAGGGATAAAAGTTCAGAAAATCCGAAGAAACAATGGTATATTTAATATTTTCAAAAGTAAAGCTTCTCGGTGTATCGTAGCTATTATGGATGTGTCCGTAATAGACGTTTTCGATTTCATAAGCTTTAAGGACGTCGACAAGCTCGCGAATACAGTATTCACCGCGAACGGGCGGGAAGTGGAGGAACACAAGTATCGGGAGCTTTACGCCGTTTTCCTTTTCGTATTCATTCCGGAGCGTTCTTGCGGCGTCGAGACTGATTTTCAGTCTACCGACCTCGCGGTTGATGATTTTATCGTAATCCGCATTGTTGACAGCAGTCTGTTGGGATTCATCGGGGAACCATCCGCGAGTGCCGCAGATAATGGTGTTTTCCGCAATAAATGCGTTGTTGTGAAGA
Organism: Eubacteriales bacterium; assembly: GCA_045632305.1. Taxonomy (GTDB): domain Bacteria; phylum Bacillota; class Clostridia; order Oscillospirales; family CAG-272; genus SVTX01. Next base: position 22,863 of record JAZQWL010000044.1, read on the forward strand.
ATCTCAAGGGTGTTGAATCCTGAATTTTTGAAAAAGGCGTTCATTTTTTTATTTGTTGTCCACCAGAAATCGTGATTGCCCTTGCCTAAAAACTTTTTGCCGTTGAGCTTATCAATGAAAGCTAAATCCGACGTAGCTTCCTCAAGACGCAATGCCCAGGAAATATCACCCGGAACAATTACGGTATCGTTTTCGGTTACGATGCTATTCCAGTTTTTTTGGATTTTTGACGTATAGTCAGTCCATCTTGAACCGAAAACCTCCATGGATTTATTTGTGGCGCTGTCGGTTGAAAGATGAAGGTCTGCAATTACAAAAAGAGACATGTTTCACCTCAAATAAAAATAATAAATTTTAAAAAAGCAGGCAATAATAATTTTGTCAGATAAATCTGATAAATTGAAAGTTTAGGGAGGCAACCGAAAATGAACGAATCAAAGAAAGCTTGCTATACCAATGATTGCAAGGAACACAATAAGGGAATTTCCTGTTCTGTTAAAAGCTGTGCATACCATGACGGCGAGCGTTACTGCACCGCAGAAATGATCTCTGTTGAGCCCGCATGCGGAAACGTTACAGAATCAAAGGACACAAAGTGCAAGACGTATAAGCACTGCTGTTAAATTCTTTAAATTGCCGCCTTTTCGGGCGGCAATTTTCTTTTATTTTCTGATATAAGAATAAACCTCTGAGAGCATATCCTTGTGATCGATAACTTTAGTGAATCTTACTTCCTTCTTATCGAGGTCGCGAAGGGGATACGTAATTTCGGTGTTGGTGAGGTTGGAAAGCGCTTCAAGAGCGTCCAGATCGCTTCCGTTGAAATTGTCAGCAAGGGATCTGTAAACGTCGATGGCAAATTTATAAGGTGAAGCGGTGGACGCGACTACGATGGGAGTTGTGTCGCCGCTCTCTTTAATATACTGCTCAGCGGAACTTAACGCTACTGCAGTATGCGTGTCCGAAAGATAATTGTGGTTTTCGTAGTAGTCCTTGATCGTTGCCGCTGTGGTTTCCTCGTCCGCAAAGTAACCGATGAAGTTTTCGTTGATCTTTGCCATAGTGTCGGCATCAACCGTGTATGCACCCTGTGTCTTCAGTGCTTCCATATATTCCGCAGTTTTTTCGCATCCTGCCGTGAAGTAGAGAAGGCGCTCAAGATTCGAGGAAATGAGAATGTCCATTGAGGGAGACATTGTGAGATGGAAATTACGGTTTCTGTCGTACGTACCCGTACGCAAGAAGTCGGTAAGTATATTATTCTTGTTTGAAGCGCAGATGAGCTTTCCGATAGGAAGTCCCATAAGCTTTGCAAGATACGCCGCGAAAATATTACCGAAGTTACCCGTGGGGACGCAAACGTTAATTTTGTCGCCCATGTTAATCTTACTTGCAGAAAGAAGATCGCAGTACGCGGAAATATAGTAAACTATCTGAGGCGCGAGGCGTCCCCAGTTTATGGAGTTTGCGCTGGAGAAGAAATATCCGTTTTCGTTTAAGATCTTCGCGCTTTCGGGATTGGAGAAGATTTCCTTAACACCGCTCTGCGCGTTGTCAAAGTTGCCTTCGATCGCAACGACGTTTACGTTTGAGCCCACCTGTGTCGCCATCTGGAGCTTCTGTACCTGGCTTACACCGTGCGCGGGGTAAAATACCATCATCTTGATCTGATCGATGTCGCGGTAGCCCTCAAGAGCCGCCTTACCTGTGTCACCTGACGTTGCAACGAGAATGAGTGCGTCACGTGTCTCGCCCGTCTTTTTAAGAGCGCGGGAGAGAAGGCGGGGCATGATCTGAAGCGCCATATCCTTGAATGCCGCAGTAGGGCCGTGCCAAAGCTCAAGAGAATAAATGTTACCGTATGTATGAACAAGCTGAGCCGCGCCGCCAACGAAGGACTCTTCGGAGTATGCCTTCTCGCAATCGGAGAGAAGCTCTTCGTATGTGTAGTCGCAAAGGTACTTTGAAAGAACCTTTGCAGCTCTTACGGGATAGGAATCAGCGCACATTTCAAGTATTTCCGCCTCTGTGATGGTGGGAATACTCATAGGAACGAAAAGACCGCCGTCCTCGGAAAGTCCCTGCTTGATGATCTCTGCCGCACTTTTTGCTTCGGAATTTATATTTCGCGTACTTTTATAAATCATTTTTACGTCCTCGCTTTATTTGAAATTGCGCTCGATAAAGTTATAATAGTTCTTGTAGAATATCTTATCAACAAGCTCCTGTGAATGACCCTTTGCAAGAAGAGCGTCGGCAATAACGCCGAGATCCTGAACACCTGTAATTCCTACGGGCAGGCGTGTGCCGTCAAGGTCGCAGCCGAGACCGATAATATCCTCGCCGCCAAGCTCAATATAGCGTTCAATGTGCTGTACTATATGATCGACCGTGCAGGGAATACCCGTGCTTCCGTCACGGAGATGCGCACAACAAAGACTGATTCCGACGATACCGCCAAGCTCCTTGATCGCGCGGAAATGATCGTCACGAAGGTTTCTTGTGTGATTCCAAACGGACTTGGAGTTGGAGTGGGATGCGATAACGGGCTTGCCCGCCTTGAATGCCATTTCGAGAATTTCATTTGTAACCTGCTCGTTAGCATGAGAAACGTCGGGGCAAATGCCAAGCTCAAAGCATTTCTGTACTACTTCCTTACCGAAATCCGTAAGGCCGCCCTCAACGTCGTGAGATGCGCCGATATGAGTATATCCGCCCCACATGATCGTAAGATACTTAACTCCGCGACGCTTAAGTTCATAAAGGCGGTTAATATCGCCGCAGAGCATTCTCGCGTCTTCAACCGCAAAGAACGCCGCTGTCTTACCGCTATCCCATGCTTTTTTCATCTCGGAGAATGTGTTTACGTAAGCTATTCTGTCGGAATGCTCCGCAATTTCTTTCATCATGTTATCGTTCATGGCGATAAATTCTTTATAACTGTCCTCATCTGTACGATCCTCACAAGCCCAAAGAGCGAAGAACTGAGCGTAGTTTTCGTATTTGCTTGCTTTGTTAAGGGAGATATGTCTGGAGTTTTCTACAATGCTTTCGCCTCTGCGCAATATTTCAAGCGCGGTATCGCAATGTGTGTCGATAAGTTTCATAATAAGTAACCTCGTTTAATGCTTTCTGCCTTTGGAGTCAAAGGCATTTCGAATGTGATTTATACTGAGTATCTGCGGATAAATTGTTTTTGTCTCGTCGCGCTCCTTCATATAGACCTCTATAACGTCTATACGTGGCTGCTTATCGGTGTGGTTGATTCTAAGATAGTCGATCGCAGCTTTAACGGTGTTAGATCTCTTTTTGGAATCAACCGCGCGGGCAGGGGATCCGTAAAGACTTGAACCTTCGTGTTCAACTGAGCGAGTTTTCACTTCAACGAATACGAGAAATGAATCATCCTCCGCAATAATATCGATTTCGTTTTTAGACATACGAACGTTTTTATCAACGATCCTATATCCGTTTTTTTCAAGATGATCCGCGGCGATTTTTTCACCGAGAGCGCCGAGCTTTATATGTGTTGCATCTGCCACGTATCTTACCTCCGAAATTTATTTTTCAAGAAATCTTATAAATTGCTTTCTGTGTATGGGAGACGGGCCGTACTGACGGAGCGCGTCCATGTGCGCCTTCGTGCCGTAACCCTTGTGCTTTGCAATTCCGTATTCGGGAAATTCTCGGTCAAGATCTATGCACATTCTGTCTCGTGTAACCTTGGCGAGGATCGATGCCGCCGCAATATTCATAGAAATTGCATCCCCCTTGATTACGGGAACTGCGTCGATTTGGAAATCTCTTGCTATGTTTCCGTCAATAAGAGCTAAGTCTGGCTTGATAGAAAGACCGTCGATAGCGCGTCTCATGGCGAGAAGATCGGCTTCAAGAATATTGAGCTTATCAATTTCCTCCACACTCGCCTGTGCAATACAGTAGGCAAGAGCGGATTCCTTTATAATATCAAAGAGCTTTTCGCGCTTCTTTTCGGTGAGCTTTTTTGAATCGTTGAGACCGTCAATGTACAGTCCGTCGGGCAGAATGCACGCCGCGGCAACTACGGGACCGCAAAGAGGACCTCGTCCTGCCTCGTCAATGCCGCAAATTACCTTGTAGCCCTGCTCGTAAAATTCCTGTTCCTTTGAATAATCAGGCATATCTTTATTCCTTTATATCTTCAATATTGTCAAGTGTAATGCGTCCGATCTTGCAACCGCGAAACTCGTCAAGTATCATGTTTGCAGTTCTCTCAGTATTGACCTCGCCGCCCGAAATGAGGAAGCCACGTTTTTTACCGATCGCGCAAAGGAAGTCATAATCGTCAAGATCCGCATAGTTTTCAATGCTACCGAGCTTGTAGCGTTCGCAGAGCAGCTTGGGATAATTGTCGCGCAGGCGACGGCAGAGCTTCATTGCGAGAAGCTCAATGTCGAGAATGTCATCCTTGATAGCACCCGTGAAGGCAAGGTTATCGCCAACCTTTTCGTCCTCAAACTTAGGCCAGAGAATACCCGGCATATCGAGAATATCAACGCCGATTCCGGTTGAGAACCACTGCTTGTCGCGTGTAACACCGGGACGGTCTTCGGCTTTCGCCTTGTTTGCGCCCGAGAGCTTATTTATAAGAGTTGACTTGCCAACGTTGGGAATGCCGAGCACCATAGCGAAAAGTCTGCGGCCGTGCATACCCTTTGCCTCATATCTTTCAAGCTTGTCCTTCAAGATCGTTTTGATCGTTGGGAGAATGGACTGAAGACCTTCACCCGTAAGACAGTCGACTGTAATGCAGATGCAGTTTTCCGAGCTGTAATATTCACACCAGCGTTTGTTTGCGGCGGGGTCCGCCAAGGACGCCTTGTTGAGAAGAATAAGCGAGGGCTTGTTTTCTATTAATTTTTTTATCTCGGGATTTCTTGAGGAGTAGGGGATACGGGCGTCAAGAATCTCGATTACTATATCTACGTTTTTGAGGTTTTCGGATATCATTCGGCGGGTTTTCGCCATGTGTCCGGGAAACCATTGAATTGTTTGTGAAGGCACAAAAATTCTCCTTTGCGTTTTATTTTCATCTCAGCCACGTGAAGGGCTTTATTCTGAATATTGCTTTGCCGAGGATACGGCGTTCGTCTATAAATCCGATTGCGACGGATCGGGAATCGTTTGAATTATCTCTGTTGTCACCGAGAACGAAAACGTGTCCCTCGGGGACGGTCGCCTCAAAAATTCCCGTTGCTTTATTAAAGCTATGCTGTGGGTAAATATGAGCTCTCAGCGTGTCGAAATACGCGTTTTCATCAGCGTATTCTACACCGTCAACCCAGATCTTCATGTCATTTTTATCGCTGAAATCGATCTTCACCGTCTGTCCCTCAGTCGCTATTACTCGCTTTATGATTGGCTCGTTGAGAGTGGGATTTATATCCGAGGTCTGGTGAAAAACAATGACGTCGCCCTGCTTTGGGGTGTAAAAAGCATTTGTGGTAATAATTCTTTCGCCATCCTTCAGAGTGTTCATCATTGACGAGCCCTGAACCTGGCAAAGTCGAAAGGCAAAGGTGAAAACCACAAGCACCGCTATTACCGCTAAAACGAACATCTCCACATATTCGAGAACGGAATGCGCCGCGCTCGGCTTCGTTTCCTTGGAGGCGTCGTCGGTGGGGGTTTCGGCGTTTTCTATTATATCATTACCGTTTGTATTGTTATGATTATCCATTGTAATCTCCGATTATTTTATAAGTAATTCAAGAAGCTTGTGTCCCTGCGGAAGATACAGACCCTTTTCCTCAGCGGAGCTTTCCGTGAAGCTGTTAACTCCCGATTGACCTTCAAATGAAGAATAGATCATGAAGGGAACGGGATCAATAGTGTGAGTTCTGTATTTTATAGGAGTAGGATGGTCGGGAAGAACCATTATCTTGAAATCATCTCCCGTGGATTTGAGGTACTCGTACACGGGCTTTAAAATTTCACTGTCTATAAGCTCGATCGATCTTACCTTGGATTTGGCATCTCCTTGATGACCGCATTCATCAGGAGCTTCAACGTGAACGTAAACGAATTCTGCGCCCTCGTCGAACGCCTTGATCGCGCCTTCTGCCTTGCCGCGGTAATTTGTATGGAAGTTACCCGTAGCGCCTTCTACGTCGATTACTTTCATATCAGCGCAAAGACCGATGCCTTTGATTAAGTCGACCGCGCATACGATCGCGCTGCTCATTCCGTATTTTTCAGAAAAGGAGGGAAGAGAGGGCTTCTTGCCGGGGCTCCAGAGCCATGCGGAGTTAGCGGGACGGAGTCCCTTTTTTCTTCTCTCCACGTTTATCGGATGGTCGCGCAAAATATTATAGCTTTCTTTCATAAGCTCGTAAAATTCGCGTCCGTCGTCGCCTAAGGGGAGATATTCGCCGATTCGCTTGCCGAGAATGTCGTGAGGACGCGCAAAATCGTAGGAGTCCGAGCAATTTTTCCATATAAGGCAGTGACGATAACTGATACCCGTATGGAATTTGCGGTATTTGTTGCCGAGCTTTTCTTCAAGATATTTAATAAGCACGTCGGCTTCCTCGGTCGCGATCTCGTCCGAGCTGTGATCGAGCATAATTTTATCCTCGTAATTTTCTTCTTCGTCGGATATGGAAACGAGATTGCATCTTATAGCCACCTCATCATCTGCCATTTTGATACCAAGACTTGTCGCTTCAAGAGGTGAGCGGCCCTTTGAATAGATTTTTGGATCAAACGAAAGGATCGCCATATTGGCAGTGTCACTTTCGGGAACCATACCTTGAGGCACGTTGGAAACAGTGCCGACAAGCGACTGCTTAGCCAATTCGTCCATCGTGGGCTTGAATGCGGCCTCCATAGGAGTTTTATCTTTCAGGGCGGGGATTTTTTCATCCGCCATACCGTCGGGAATAAGAACCAGGTATTTCATATATCGACCTCTTGAAATTGTTTTCGTGAGAATAAAAATATTCATCTTACATTATATCACAATTTTACTTAAATGACAACACCAAAAGGGAAAAAAGTTTAATAAAATTTGTCCTTTTTTCTTTGTATTTATTGCATTTTACTTGAAAAATCTTCAATTGTGTGCTATACTGAATATAATAGATTATTTTGAGGAAATTTATATGAGCGACAATAGCAATAAAAGCGTGATCGATGAAGCGATGAATGATGAAATTTCACAGTCTGCTTTGGCGGCAAAAAAATTAAAAAAGACGAAAATTATTATAATTTCGGTGTTTGCGGGAATGCTTGCATTTATGCTTTGCTGCCTGCTCATACCGGGATTTTTGAACATGTCAATGCTCGAGGAGAAGAAAAATTCTGACGATCGTGTGCAGTATATCTTCCACGATCCGTATCCCGATACCTTCAATATAATGAATTATGAGGAATATAAACGCCTTGATCGCGGTTTTTATTACCTTGACGATTCTACGGGACAGACAAGTGAGCTTGAGCGCGATGACCTTGTGGATTATAATTCGGGCGTAAAGGTTCTTTATAATATGTTTGAGGCAATTATCGCAGGAGATGCGGACGCATACAACGCGTTACTTACGGAAAACATTGAGCCGAAGGATGATTTCACACAGCAGCAGGTGTATAAGATACACGTTACCTCGATAGACAACCGAGATTCAAAGAGCGACGGATATAATTTTAAGGTGGAATATCAGATCCACGAAAATAACGGCACCTTCAGAACCGATATTGGAAGCGATATGGCAAAAATTCAGTATTTTACAATTCGTAAAATTGATGGAAAATATCTTATTGACAGTATTACTGAGAGCAACAACAAATAAAATCAAGGATTGCGGAGGCAGTCCTTTTTTTATGTAATCAAATAACAAATTTTTAATTTTTTGTCTTTGTTATTTTCCTTCAGTTCTGAAAAACTAATTATAGAAAGGAGGATGAAAAATGAAAAAATTTTTAAAGAGAGGAATTTTAGTTTTTTTGATATTTGTATTTTGCGCGGGAGCAATCTCGGTGAACGCGGCAGAGAATTCACAGGTCATAAATTGGTACTGTATTCGAAATAAAAATCATAAGCAGCCCATTCTTGACAACAATTTAAGCATTGTTGAAAAATATGACGGGATTGGCGTTGATAAATCCCATGGGGACGGGTGCGAAGAAAAGGTTGTTTATCTTACGTTCGACGCGGGCTATGAGAACGGAAACGTTGAAAAAATTCTCGATATATTGAAGGAAGAAGCCGTTACGGGCGCATTTTTCGTGCTTGGAAATCTCATCGTCAGAAATACGGATCTTGTAAAGAGAATGTTTGATGAGGGGCATCTTGTGTGCAATCATACCTATTCGCACAGAAGTATGGTAAACGTTTCCAAAGAAGAATTTTTAAAGGAAATAAATAAGCTGGAATCAACATGTGCGCAGTATACGGGAAAGGAGCTTTCCAAATATTACAGACCGCCCGAGGGTAAGTTCGATGAAATCTCGCTTCAGTACGCTAAGGATGCGGGATATAAAACCGTTTTTTGGAGTATTGCTTATGCGGATTGGGATAACAGGGCGCAGATGAGCGAGAAGGCGGCCAAGGAAAAAATTATGTCCAATATTCATAACGGCGCTATTATTCTTTTGCATCCCACGTCTGCGACAAACGTGAAAATATTAGGTGACGTTATAAGAGAGCTCAAGAGTATGGGTTACAGATTCGGTTGTCTTGATGAAATAAAGGTATAAGAGAATGAAATCGGTAAAGGTACTGTCTGTAATTTTTGCATTTGTATTAGTGATCTCCGGCTTGCGGATTTTCGGAATCAGATCCCAGGCAAAGGAAGATAAATTGCCCGAGGATATTATAATTTATAATTTCAAAAACAGTGATAATAAAATCGCCTTGACTTTTGATGACGGGCCTCATCCGAGACAGACGCGCGTAATTCTTGATATTTTGGATGAATACGGAATAAAGGCAACGTTTTTCGCGGTCGGTGTGAACGTTGAAAATTATACCTCCGCGCTTTGCGAGGTTGTTGAGCGCGGACATGAGGTCGCAAATCACACTTATAGTCATACCAAGGTCAGCGGGCTTGATTATGATTCGTTTAAAAGGCAGATAGTGGACTGTGAGGATAAGATATTTGAAAAAACAGGTTATAAAACCAAGCTTTTGCGTCCTCCTGAGGGCATGATCGATACCTCCGTAAAATCCGTTGCGCGCGAATTGGGATATAAGGTGATCTTATGGGATATTGATACCCGCGACTGGGCGCATACAAGCCCTCAGAATATTGCTAATCACGTTATAAGTAATATTCAATCGGGAGATATTATTCTGATGCACGATTATATAGGAAAAAACAGCCCTACCGCCGCGGCGTTAAGACTGTTTATTCCCAAGTTGTTGGATATGGGTTATAATTTCGTTGTTGTGAGTGAGCTTATATGTGATGATTAGGCCTTGTCCGGGTCCTCTGACTCGGGAGTTTCTTCGGTAGGTGCATTTGCCGAGGATTTCTTCTGCGTCGGGGGATCTATCATATATTTCTTTATTACGGGGTATGCCGCATAAGTTGAAATAAAGCCGCATACGCCAAGATGATATATAAGGGGAAGCACTAATACCACACCTGCGCCAATGGGCAGGAGAAGCACCATAAGGGCTATTGCGAACGCTGTTAAAATGAAGATTCCGAGGAACGCCAAGAAATTGCGCTTAAGTCCTAAAACCGTGAAAATGAAGGAATTCTTGATTGCCTTTGTGAGCTTTATATTGAAGGTGATCAGAACAAGGTAAATGTAATATCGGAATACAAGATACAGACAAATGAGCGCTACCGTCATCGCATACATAAAGTTTGTAAGCGGTGTGGATGCAGAGGTGTAAAAATGTATGAAGTCGAATACAAGCACGCCGATACATGCAGTATCAATGACACCCATTATAAGACCTTGCTTCCAGTTTTTCTTGATTGCGTAGAAAAAGTCCGACCAGATAAATACGCTGTCACCACGCACAAGTCCTCGCATTATGTAGGTAGAGCCAACCATCTGGAATCCAAACGTCGCTATGTGGAAGATAGCGAGCGCGCCTATAACGTAGTAAACGTAAGTATTGAATGCGGGTAAGCCGAACTGAGTCAGAAATGCGTTCGTGTTGACAGAGTTTACTATGTCGCCTGAAAGCTGACCGATGCCGTAAAGAGCAGGGAACTCAGTGTAGTATGCCGTGGGCGTTGTGGGACTCGCGAAAAAGTAGAGATAAAGCGCGATCAAAAGAGGGAAGATCTGAAAGTTCATGATCATCGTAGTAGAGATTATCTTGGTGAACTTTCGACCGAATAATTTAAAGAAATATTTTAAATTTGGTGTTGTGTCCTCGCCCTTTTCGACGCCTTTGCCATCGCGCGTGATGTCAAGCAGACGAATGCGGGGCTTTCTTTCTTGTTTAGCCAATTTATTTAAACCGTCCTTAGGTTAGATTACTAATTAAATATTATATCACAATATTGTCAACAAATGATGAACAATTGCTAAATTATACGAATTTATTTTGTTTTTCGTGTGTTTGCAGCATGAAAAGCAATGATTGATACTGCGGACGCAGTCGGAAGTGAGCCACGGAACGAACGCTCGTAATCAATTCTTATATTCATATCGGCATACGCCTTAAGTTTGCTTGAAATTCCACGCTTTTCGCCGCCGATAATAAACAGGATCGGGCCTGTAAGATCCGCCTCGTACAGAGAAACAGAATCGCGTATCTCGGCGCAAATAATTCTATAACCGCATGACTTGAACTTGGCAACTGCATCCTCGAGATCGTCAACGTAAATGTCAAAAAGCTCGCTTGTACCTGCAGCGGATTTAGCAACAACACCAGACGCCGACATCCAGTTTCTTTCAGGTAAAATAAGCCCGTCAGCTCCCGCAGCGTAAAGTGAGCGTACACAGTATCCGAAGTTATAGGGGTCTTCAACACCATCGATCAGGGCGTAAAATCCGTACTTGTTAATATTTTCACAATTAACCGAGGGATAGGTTCGGTCGCTTGTCAATGCGATAATTCCTCCGTGAGTTTTGCCGTTTGCCAAGGAGTCGATCGTGTCGGAATCAGCTTCTAAAAGCTTGAAATCAAGCTCCCGTGCCTTGTGTGTAAGGAATGCGATTTCGCGTTCTTTCTTGGATTTCGAAGCGCCATCGTATAAAATTTTGATGATTTTTCGGTCGTTTTTGCCGTCGATTATAGCGCCTATAAGCGCCGAAATTGACGTCATGCCTTCAAAAATATGATAATTTTGCGTATCCATATAGGACTCCAATCTGCCGTTTTTGCTATAAAATCCAGCTTAAATAAGGTATATTAAGACAAATTAATACATATATTTAATCAGTACAAATATATGAATTGAGGTTAATTGTATGGCGTATTTATCAACGGGTAAAGAACGGTGCGTGATTCTTGGCACGTATCTCGTTGAAAATAACTCTACGGTACGGTCGGTTGCCGCGAGATTTGGGATCAGTAAAAGCACAGTACATAAGGACGTGACCGAGAAGCTGCGAGGCGTAAATATATCCTTATACGAGGACGTTAAAAAGGTTCTTGAAAAAAACAAGGAGGAACGTCACATACGCGGCGGCTTGGCAACGAAAAATAAATATTGCCACGAAAAAGAAATAAGCTGATAACTATTAGAATAATGATAATGTAAGTAGCAATATTATAAGAGAAATACAAGAGAATATAAATAAGATACAAAGGGTTGATCGGGCAAAATTGATCAGAACATGCGTCAAAGCCGAAAATCAGCCCTTTTTGCTGTTTTTTGCTCCCCTAAATTATACAAAATTTTGATTTTGTATAATTTTATCTATGCCGAAGTGTTAGCTTCCCTATGTATTAAAGCTCTGAAATTTTGATACAATTTCAAAATGGGTGCAAATTTTAATATAAGGGTTTGCACCCGTTTTTGTTCAGTAAATTGGAATTTATTTAGCTTTGTTTTTTAACAATTTGATAGCTTGCTGTTTTGCGATAGGTAAGTATTTTTGATAGTATTTTCCATCTGTTGCGTTATACCTATTTCCCACAAAAACCCATTCGCAGTATTCGTAAAATAAAAAGTATTCAAGTGTATTTAACCAGTTAGTATACGAAATCCCCTTTTCCTTGAGTAGATTATCATAATAATAATCAATAGCAAAGCGTTTATCTGCGTTTGTCATATAGAAAAGAGCATCTTCAACCTCTTCGGCATGGGCTACCAATCGCGCAAATGCTGTGGGATACGGCAAAATACCCCCACATTCCCAATCTATCAATACAGCCTTTTCATTACTGCAAATAACATTAAACGGCAGTAAATCATCATGACATAGGGTTTTGGGCACAGATTGATAGACACTTAAGAATCTTTCATATGCTATTTCTAAATCCGTGTTATTTAAATACTTTCCACGTTTTTTTCGTTGAATGAAGCTTTTATCAAAAACATCTTCCAAATAGTCCGTTGGTTCCATTTCCCAGGTTTGTTTCTGTAAAGAAATCAAAGCATCTAAGGTGCGTGTTAATTTTATTCGATTACATCTACACAAATCTTCGCCTTCTATATATTCTAAAAGAAGGTATGCTTTTTCATTACTTGTTATAACTTGATATAAAGTTGGAACGCTCGTTTTTGCAGTAGAAAGGACAGTAGAATAGAGTTCTTGTTCGTTCCCTTTTGCTTCTTTAAGAATGTATTTGGTGTTATCGGCATCAATTATCCACACTTGATAAAGATCATTATCTTCTTCATGTTTTAACTGTGTTATAGACGCTTCTTTGGGTATAGAGACAACATCGATGCGGTCTATAATTTCCTTTAATTTCACTCTTTATCACTCCGCAAAATTCTTATTTTTATGTTTGTCTGTATTATAAAATGCCCGTATAAAGTTCTCAAACATTAATACAGTTGATATAAACCCTATTTTGCCATTGAATTATACCACTCTTTAAATTTCTTGGATGCTGTTGCTTCTGTTGATCGCGGGCTCTCTACCAAAGAAATTAAAATATTTGCAAGTTCGGATGTTGCATCAATATCAAGCATTGCTTTTTTTGCAAGCATTTGAGCTTCTTTTAAAAAAGAGGCGCGTTCTCTTTCTTTGACATCTGGCCAGCAGGTTATAGCCTTGCAATCATTGAATTTATATAAAAAGAATATTTTAAGCGCTTCTAAGTAGTTCTTTTCGTTTTTCAACTGACGATATTGAGATCGTCTTACTCTATATACTTCATCGGGATACTCTAGAAGAATAGAATTTAACAACGACCATGCTTTATCGTTTTGTCCATTTTTTTGATAAAATTCAACTAAAGACAATTTATGGCTTGCAGAATTCCATGTTGTCGGAACAGAAAAAACCTCTTCATATACGGCAATGAGTTTATCATATTCACCGACAGACAAATATTTATTGCGTGCATCGTTTAACTGATTTATTTGCTTATCGGCAACTCTATCCTCTTCTTGCCTTTTTATCTTCGCTTCCTCACGTTGCCTTTCTTGTTCTTTTGCTTTTTCTATTTCCTTCTTTTTTAAATCATTACTACATGTCTCACAGAGCCCATGCGCGTTGACACGTAAAAACAGACCTTTATTTCCACATAGTTTACATTGAGCCATATTGTCCTCCGTTAAATTCTTATTTATCGGTGAGTTTATTATATCACATAATCCATTGAAAGTCAATGATTCTTTTAAGCGAATCAATAATTGAACGATACTCTATAAATTGAACGAAAGGGGTATAAAGTGAACGATTTATATGCGGAAAACGGGACTTAGAACTGAGATTTGTCGCGTTGCTTCCGCAACATCAAATGCGCCAAAGCATGCAGCGCAAAAAATAGAGGGTAGCTAATGCGGAAAACGGGGACTTGAACAACGTTCGCTTCGCTCACTAATCATTGATGCTTTGCATCAACGACCGTACTTGCCTCGCGTTGCTCGGCGGTACGGGTAAAGGACCGTTTGCAGAACGAAAAAATAAAGGGTAGCTACTGCTACCCTTTATTTTTTGGTGCGGAAAACGGGACTTGAACCCGTACGGTGTAAACCACACGCCCCTCAAACGTGCGCGTCTGCCAGTTCCGCCACTTCCGCGTGTCTTGACGACTTGACTATTATACTATACTTTATCTTATTTGTCAATACCCTTTTTGAAAATATTTTCATAAAAATAACGGAGAGAGCAAGCCCTCTCCCTACATGACTTCGTTATAACCACAAAGCAGGGGAATTACTCCCCTGCTCTATTTTTAACCCTTATTCGGGCCGGTAGTTGTAAATTATAGTGGCGTTCTTCAAATAATCGTTGTCATTATCATCTATTGCGATTTTTTCCATTCTTCTTCTGTGCCAGAATAATAAACTGTTTCTAGGGCATGACAAGCTGCAAAGGCACTAGAACCTACGCTCGTAACACTAGTGGGTATAATAATCCTTATTTGAGTTGCATGCTGCAAGGAGCATTGCGATCATGCTTACACAAATCAAATAAATCAATACCTTTTCGCAAAAAACATAAAAACAGGCGGATTTACTCCGCCTGTTTACTATTTTGTTAACTGTTCATATACTTTAAGATCCGTTCTCTCGGTTGTCATAGGACAAATTGAGATATAGCCGTTTTTAATTGCGTTCGTATCAAAGCACATATCACTGCAGCATTCGGGAATGAATTCGCCATGCTGCTTATACAAGCATTTATCGGCATCCACAAGCACGAATTCATCTGAATAGCATGCTTTACCCTGGCGGGTGATGAGGATACTTCCCTTCACCTCGGTCGGAATATTTACGTTGTAGAGATCGCAAATATCGAAGAGCTTGTTGTCTATAATATAATTATAAACGAGGTCGAGGTTAGCCACCGCGGTATCGAAAGAGGTGTAATCCGTGGAGATCGCCATTGCCTTGCAGCCCTGACCGTACGCCTCGAAGATCGCGCCCACAGTACCCGAATAGATGATGTCCTTACCCATGTTATAGCCGCGATTGATACCCGAAATTACGAGATCGTATTCTCTGTGAAGACCGACCGTGCCGAATCTTACGCAGTCCGCGGGAGTTGAGTCCACGGCATACGCCTCGATATTTTCTTCAAAGTCAACTCTTACAACCTCAACGGCGTTTATAATGTCGATTGCCTGGCTTTTGCCGCTTTGCTCAACCTTGGGAGCCACGACCGTAACGTCAGCAAATTTGTTTGCCCAAATAGCAAGCTTATTAAGACTCGGAGAATTTATTCCGTCGTCGTTAGTGATAAGAATTCTCATAACCAAGCTTCTCCCGATGCTTTAAATGCCTTGAGCGTTGTGTCTGCGTCGGCAATAAGTGCCTTCATTTCCTTTTTGTTATAAACAGTAGCACCTGCCGCCATAGCGTGACCGCCGCCGCGATACTTTTCTGCGATATCGCTTATCTTAACAAATCTTGAGCGGAGACGAACTCTTATAGCGTCATCGCCGTCGATGAAGGCGATCCAGATAGGAGAGCCCTTGATAGAGTCCATGAAGGAAACGGCAGTGCTTGCTTCTTCGTTTGAAAGATTGAACTTCTTCTTCATTTTACGAGTTACGCGGAGGTAAACCACGCCCTCGTCAGTGATCTTCATCTTCTTATATACGTATGCCTGGAACTTGAGTGAATTGAATTCCTTAAGATAGAGGTTTGCAAAAAGTGTGTCGGTATCGATTCCAACGTCGAGAAGCACGCCCGCAAGACGCATAGTGTCGCCTGAAACGCTGCTAAAGCGGAATCTGCCCGAGTCGGTAACCATTCCCGTGTAGAGCGCCTTAGCTGCCTCAGGAGTGATTTTAAGCTCGTCACGGAACGTGTCGTAGAATGCAACGATCATCTCGCAAGCCGAGGATCTTTCTTCCTCAACCCATGAAATGTCACCGTAAGGGGTACGGTCGATATGATGGTCGATCTTTATAATTTCACGGCAGAGCTCAAATTTCTTGTTGGAGATTCTGTCAGTCGTACCCGTGTCGATCACGATACCGAGAGCATCTGCATAAAGAGCGTCGTCAATATCCTTGTCCTCGTCACCGAGAAATTTTACGTATTCTGCGTAATCGCTGTTTATAAGGTGTATTTCCTTTTCGGGAAAGGACTCGCGCAAAATTCCCGCAAGACCCTTCGTTGAGCCGACAGCATCACCGTCAGGACGCTTGTGGCGGAAAATGATTATTCTGTTATATTCCTTGATTTTGTCCAGAATGGACTGCATTACTTCTCTGTTCATTTTAGTTCTCCGTGATATTTATAAGATCATTGAGAAGTGCCATCGCCTCTTCTCTGTCCTTGAGTGTTGCGCCGCTTGCCTTGAGATGACCGCCACCGCCGTACTTAACTGCAATTTTGTTGATATTATGCTTGGAAGAACGGATCTCGCAAAGCACACCGTTTTCGGTTTCGGTGAAGTTTGCCCACGTGTCAATTCCCTTGATGTCACTCATGGTGTTTACCATACCGCGTGAAATCGCGAAAATGTCTGCGTCATAGGTTTTAAGCTCATCGAGAGTCGTGTAAATATAGGCGACGTTGTTTTCGCACTTGTTTATCTTGAGCGTGAATTTTGCGCGGAGCTGAACGTTTTTAAGCTCGTCGCAGTAAAGATTCTTAAAGATATCGCTAGTGCTGAAATTCTGCTCCATAATAAAGGATGCCAGGCGGAAGGTCTGCGACGTTGTAGAGTCATATCTGAATCTGCCCGAGTCCGTTACCATACCCGTATAAAGCGCTTTTGCGGCAGCGGGATTGAGCGCAAGACCGCAGGTGTATGCAAATTCTGCAATAAGTCCGCAGCAACTTTCATAGGTGGTATTAACCACCTCGACCTCGGCTATGTTCTCCACGAAAATATGGTGGTCGATTCGCACTCTCATGTCTGCTAAAGAGTATCTGTCATCGGAAATGAGATGCTTTGCAGATAAGTCTAGGATGATTGCAAGCGCACCCTTGTATGCTTCGTCGGAAATTTCATCCATTGTTGAACCGTCCATAAAGCCGTAGCGCTTTGATGCGTCACCAACTACGTAAACAGTCTTTTCGGGAAAGTTGTGAAGAATGATGTGCTTAAGACCGATCTGCGAGCCGAGTGCGTCGCCGTCGGGATTTGTGTGTCTGTGTATAATAATAGTATTATACTTTTTGATTTGTTCAAGTACCTGTTTAAACATATTTATATTTCCTTTTAAAATTTAATCAAAATATCCGTGGTAATTAACCGAAAGCTTGCTGTCGGGGAAAAGATAGTGGAAAAGCTCGATGAAATAATCATCGGTCATACTTGCGATATAGTCTACAACCATCTGATTGGCATCCGTTTTTTCGTAGGGGGTGCTTCTTTTATAATGAATGTTGTTAATATACGCCACATGATGTGTGAATATGGGGGAGCTTGTGTTATTGTTTACAACATCATCGAGAAGCTTGTCATACATTTGCGCCATCATTGGCTTTACAGTCGTTCCAAGCTTTGCGCTTGCCGCCGCATTGTTGTAGATCTTTTGGTAGTTCTCTGCTTTTGCCTGCTTGAGCGAATTGAAATGTGTGGAGTCGAGCTTTATATACGGCTTACCGAAGCTGTTCTCGATTATATTGACTACAAGATTGTTTATTATTTCTGCGTTGATAGCCCCGATTTTTTGCGGAGAAAAGGCGTCCTCGGTCACCATGTTTGCGCGAACGGCATCTTGACGGTCTTTTCCAAGATATGCGATTATATCGGAAATTCTCACAACTGCGCCTTCAAGTGTTGAGGGCATTAGCTTGTCCGCAAAAGCTCTGTCATTGTAGCATTTTTCAATTATTTCATCGAATTCTTCAAATGAAGAAAGCTTTGACGGGTGATATTCTTCAAGCTCGAATTCCCCGTTGTGACAAAGAATTCCGTCGAGCACCTGAAGACTTATATTGTAAGGAAATACACCGTCAAGCACGCGCACAGAATGAAGATTGTGAACGAAGCGTCTGCCTGTATGATTAAAATAAATCTCGTCGAGATATTTTTCTCCCGAATGAGCGAATGGCGGGTGTCCCATGTCGTGGCCAAGCGCGATCGCTTCAATAAGATCAAGATTAAGTCCGAGAGCTCGTCCGATGGTTCTTGAAATTCTGGATACGATCTGAACGTGCAGACTTCTTCTTGTCAGATCATCGTTTTTATAAAGCGAAAACACCTGAGTTTTGTCGGTATATCGGTTGTAATATGGGCAATGAAGTATTTTATCTATATCGCGGGCAAATGTGGGGCGCCAGATATTCGCGCGATCGCGATCGGTGTCCTGTCGTCTTATAACGCTGCTATCGGAAAATGCGTAAGGCGAGAGCTGTCCTGCCGCTTGCATCTGCTTTATTTCGTTTGCAATATCACTTGATAATACGTTATAATTGGGCATTTTTACCTCCGTTTGTTTTTTTGTCGAACGATAAAAGCATCGTTCTTTTTATTATAACACAATCTTTGCAATTTTGCAAATACAATAAGTATATAATTTGTAAAAAATATTTGACGGCAAAAAATCCCACCCGCATTAGCGTGTGCACTTAGCGGTGCTTTTGAAATTCTTCGCTAAGAACATCACCCATTTGCGGATGGGATTAATTTTAGATTTAGATCTTTGTTGTGAAGTTAAGCTGGTTGTATACTCTTCCGTCTTCTGTGATTACGGAAAGTACGCAGCCCGTGTAATACTTCTTGTCATTCCAGTTACAAGGAACGATTTCAACTGTAATAGTTTCGCCTGCGAATGCCTGGAGCCAGCTGTACTGACTTGCGCTCGAGGAATAGAGACGAATTGAAACGCTGTCATCGTTGGGATCAAGAACGTGAATGTTTGTGTAGTAAGTGGTTTCTTCAACGGAGATCTTAACGTCCATGTAGAATACGCTTGTTGTGTAATCCTTGGAAACTGCAAGATTTGCGAATTCGGAAACTGTAATATTGCCGAATGTTGCCGTGGAGTATTCGTGGCTACCGTAGAAGTTAGCTACGATCTCTGCGTCCATAATGCATGTCTGACCGAATCTTTCGTAATCCTGACCGTTATTGTGGTTTTCTCTTCTACCCTTGATAATTACTTCGTGACCGATCTGGAGGCCTTCGAACTGGCTTGCGGGACACATAACTGCGATAACACCCGTTTCGTCGATGAGGTAGAAGCCACTCTTGTTAACGATGGAAGGACCAACGATACCCTTAACGTATACGATCTCGTCTTCCTCAGCTTCAATTGCCGTCTTTACGTCAACGTAATCAACCTCAATGGGCTCAGTAACTACGATCTCAACTGTTTCGTCATAGTAAATTTCATTGTAGCAACCGGTAATTGTAATGATTGCCTTACCTGCGCCCTGACAATGCATAATTGTCTTGCCGTTTTCAACTGTAAAGTAAATCAAGTCTTCGTTGCTGGAAAGATAGGAGAGTGTCGCGCCGGTAAATCCGAGAAGCTCGGAATCAACGTTTGTAACAAGCTCAAGAGCGGGGTCGCCCGAGTATGCGTTAAGGAACTGATCTACACCGTGATACTTAACTGCGTATTCAGCGGCAGCGTTCTTGTTGAATTCGTAATTATTGTCTACAACCTTTACAGGTACAAATCTGAAGTAGCAGTCAGTAGCTGTGGACTTTGCATTGAGAGCGGTAAGGTATACTGTGCAGATCTTGCCGTCAAATGCATCGAGCCAAGCAAAGTCGCTTCCGTTGCACTGTGTATATGTGTATGCGCCTGTCTTACCGTCGATATCGTAGAAGTAGTAGTTAGTAAATCCGTTGCCGGGAACCTTCTTTACAAGCGCGTCTACCTTATAGATAATAGTAGTAATGTTTTCGCTTACGGGAGTGTCAAGGATCTCCTTAACTGTCTTGCTGCGGATCCAGGATGTGTCGAATGCAGTGTTACCGTTATCGTTGGAAGCGAGAGTACAGTCTGTGAGCTGGCAGCATCCGTTGTATCCGAACTTCTGCGCGTTAGATGCTTCAGTGGAAAGGATCCAGTTTTCACGTGTGCCGAGAACGGTAATTGTGTTGCCTACGGAAACTCTCTGTGCGATGTCAGATGAGTAAATGTAAATGGAGTGAGTATGATCAACGAGGATAACGCCCGCGGGGATCATGCCGTTAGAGTAAGTAATTGCGGCAACAACACCTGTTACGGAGAGCTTTTCTCCAACAGCGGCGTTTCTTGCGTCATCGATACTTACTGCTGTATATTCGGAATCGTCAATTTCGATATCAGCGGGAATAAAATCAATGATCCAAGCGCTCTTTGCCTGCTTTGTAGAGCCGTTATAGTTCTGAAGTGTGCAGTAAAGAAGAACTTCGTCGTCCTTGTAGGGCTTTTCATCAAGCTCAGGGTATCTGTTAACTCCGTCAGCGCCGTAAGAGCCATAAATATAAAGCTCGTTTGTGCCGTCTGTGATGATCATTTCACCGAATGAAGCATTAAGGATAGTCTTGATCGTACCGCGAACGTAATAACGCTCAGTGGATGCGGTTCCGCTTGAATAACGGTCGCAGATTTCAAGAGCTTCCTCGATGGAGATGATGTCGTACTCTGCCCAAGGATCGTCACTGTTGTCGGTTGTGGGCTCTTCAGTTGTGGGCTCCTCAGTTGTGGGCTCTTCAGTTGTGGGCTCTTCAGTTGTGGGCTCCTCGGTTGTGGGAGCTTCCGTAGTAGGAGCTTCAGTAGTGGGAGCTTCTGTTGTTGTACCCTCGTCATCATCGGGCTCGTTTGAGGGGGCCTTTGTAGTAGGAGCTTCCGTTGTGGGAGTCTCATTTGTTACGTCGTCGGATGTGTTGCATGCCGCAAAGCAAGAAAGGAACAACGTAATCAAAAGAATAATGGATACTATTCTTACGTTTTTCATACTGTACACCTCTAAATTTAAAAATTTTCGTACAAATATATTATAAATGATTAATTGTCAAGATGCAATACCATATTTTTAGTATTTTTAAAATATTTTGTCAATAAAATGTGAATTTAATTGATTTAGGTATTATATTGACATTTTTCCCTCCCGATGATATAATTTTATTATCAAGAGTTAAAAGGAAATTTTTATGACGAAAAATAATTTTGGATTTTTAAATGGAAATACGCTCAAGTTTATCGCGTGTATTACGATGCTCATAGATCACGTAGGGCTTATTTTGTTCCCGCAGTTTGCTATTTTCAGAATTTTGGGACGTATATCCTTCCCTCTTTTCGCGTTTATGATTGCCGAGGGGTGCAGGTATACTAAGAACAAATTGAAGCATTTTCTAATGATCTTCGGGTTGGGTATTCTCTGTCAGCTGGCGTACGTTGCAACAGACGTCGAGAGCGGTCTGTAATATATGAATATTCTCATTACGTTCTCGTTTTCCATAATAATGATATACTGTCTGCAGAATTTCAAAAAACAGATATTGGACGAAAACAAAAGCGCGGTAAGGATAGCTTTATCTGCCCTTTTATTTGTGGCATCGGTTTGCGGTGTTTACGCGTTTGAACGGTTTATTGATCTTGATTACGGATTTTTTGGAGCATTGCTCCCCGTTTTCGTAAGTATTTTTATGTTTGATCCCAAAACTGACACCGCAGTACAGAAAAAGCTCGATTGCAATCTTGTTCACGTTATCTGTCTTGCGCTCGGCCTCGTCTTACTGTTTTTCGAGTCGCAAAACACGTTCAAATATTACCATCTGATATCAATCATTCCCCTGCTCTTTTATTCGGGACGAAAGGGTAAATTAAATACTAAATATTTCTTCTATATTTTCTATCCCGCGCACCTTCTTGTAATTTATGCTTTAAGCTATATAATATAAAAAAACAGCCGTTCATTGAACGGCTGTTTTTATTTTTTATTTGTTCTTGGGCTTTTTGATGCGATTGAGCTGTCGGTTGAACTTGAGAAGCTCTTCCTTTGTAAAGGAAAGATTCATCATACCCATCATGCTGGTAAGACGAAGCACGCTGAAGCCACCCATCATGTCCATAAGACCGCTGGGCGCGCCGTCCTTGAGGTTAACCTCAAAGCCGCCCGACTTCTTTTCGCCCTTCTTGTTCTTCTTGTTGTTCTTATCCATCATCTTCTTGAGCATAATGCCCTTTCTGATGAGCCAGAGCTTACCTCTCTTGGACTTCATAATATCGGAAATCTTATCGTTAAGAGAGAATCTGCCTTCGATCTCAACTACGTCGAACCAGTTAAGAACTGCGCCAACCTCACGGAGAACGTAGTCCATATTCATCTCGTCAACCTTGCGGATCTTGGATTCGTCAGTAAGGTCGCCTGCCTTTGCAACGATCGTGGATTCGCCAACGTTCTTTACGTCGAAGTAGAAGAAATGATCTTCAGCTGTCTTCTTACCGATGGATTCGCCATTAACAAAGAGCTCAACCTCGGGCAAGTTGGAGTA
This sequence comes from Eubacteriales bacterium, assembly GCA_045632305.1. Classification (GTDB taxonomy): domain Bacteria; phylum Bacillota; class Clostridia; order Oscillospirales; family CAG-272; genus SVTX01. The sequence continues at coordinate 45,330 of JAZQWL010000044.1, forward strand.
AACAGTAACCTTTGTTACGTCCTCAACTCTGTCAATATATCTCTTGGAGCAAACGTGAACGAAGGGATCTTCCTCGGGAGATACGAGCCATGCCTTGTAAGCGTAGAAGGAGTCCTTCTTATACTTACGGTCCATAGTTACAAGACCCTTGTGGTTCTGTCCGTTTTCGCCGCCCTCTGCTCTTGCGTCCGCGCCGAAGTCAAACATATTCCAAACGTGTGTTGCCCACATATACTTGCGGGAGAAGAGCTGCTTTATGAGTTCTTCGTGGTAATATGCCTGATATTCTTCTGTGTAGTCGCCCTGCTTGGGATCGGATGTGTGCCAGTTAAGTGCTTCGCAGCCGTACTCGGAGCAGCCGATCGGAATGTTGGGATGAGTTTCATGGAACTTGTCAAACCAAGGCCCGTTCATTTCCGTGCTGCCGCCGTACCAACCGAAATAGTGGTTGTAGGAAACAACGTCGGGGATAAGAAGATAGGGATCGTCCATCTTGCACATTGAAACTGCGGCAATGGTCGTAAGTCTTGTCTTATCCATTTCGTGGCAGAGGTCATTGAGAATTCTGTGGTTTTCAAGAAGGTCTTCTGTAGAGCCACCGATGGAGATTTCGTTGGAAAGTCCCCAAACTACGATTGAAGGATGGTTATAGTTCTGAGCTACAAGCTCCTTCATCTGTGTGATAGTATTCTCGCGACCTGTGGGCATGTGCTTTGAAATATAAGGAATTTCTGCCCAGATCACAAGACCCTTTTCGTCGCAGAGATCGTAGAAATACTGATCGTGCTGATAGTGAGCAAGACGGATCGTTGTAGCGCCCATTTCAAGAATAAGGGCCATATCCTCGTCGTGATGCTCGGGAAGAAGCGCGTTACCGATACCGAGGCGGTCCTGATGACGGGATACGCCGCGCAAGGGGTATTCTTCCCCGTTCAAAATAAATCCGTTATCGGGATCGATTCTGAACGTACGGCAACCGAATCTTGAGCAAACGTTGTCAATAATCTCTTCGCCGCAAACGATTTCCGCTTCGCAGCAGTAGAGGTAAGGATCCTTCTTACCGTGCCAGAGGTGAACGTCCTTGATCTCGAATACAACCTTCTTATCTGTGGATACGATCTTGTCAAGCTCGTTCTCTTCTCTGTCGTAAAGTGTATAAACGTATGTCTGTCCTTCAGTAAGGTCTGTTGAGTAAACCTCAACCTCAATCTTCGCGTCCTTGCCTTCAACCTCGGGCGTGATCTTGATACCGGGAGCACCGTAATACTCGAGATCGAAGTGAGTTTCGGGAACGGAAATGATATTTACGTTTCTGTAAAGACCGCCGTAGAACGTAAAGTCAGCCATCTGGGGATAAACTGTGTCGTTAGCGGTGTTGTCAACTGTGATTGCAAGCTCGCTACCTGCAGTTGCCTTGCCTGTAAGATCAACTCTCCACGTGGAGTAACCGCCGTGGTGCTCACAAAGCTTCTCTCCGTTTACGTAAACGCATGCGGAAGAGTTTGCACCCTGAATTTCAAGGTAGTGTCTGTTGCCTTCTACAAGCTCTTCTAAGGCAATTGTTCTTGTGTATACACAAGTGCCGCGGAAGTAATCGTTTCCGCCGTCCTGACCGTCTGTTGCGTTCCAGGAGTGAGGAAGATTAACCGCCTCAAAGCTTTCGGGCTTTACTGTGGGAAAATCGGGTGTGTTTTTTGCAAACTGCCAGCCCGCATTAATATTAATGATTTTTCTCATTTTTATCCTTTCTTGGTATAACCCGTAAATATTGACGGGTTATACCGTTAAGCTATGTATAAATTATTCGTTGCCTTCAACTACGCCTTCGATAACGTCTGTTGCTGCAACTTCTGCGGGAGCAGTAGCTTCTCTGCGTTCTGCAAGCTCTTCAGTCATTTTGTTGAGAGTTTTCTTGTCAAGGTTATAAACAAGAGCAAGACCGATGAACTGAACGATTGCGCTGAACATATAAAGACCTGCTACAAGCCAGCACATGTTGTAGGATGTAGTCGCAGACTGACCGCCTGTACCGAGATCGGAAACGTATCCAATCGCACCCATGATGAGAAGTACAATAGAGGGACCTACACCCTGAGCGAGCTTTCTAAAGAAGGAATGGAGAGAATAAACCGTACCTTCTTCACGCTTGCCAAACTTCCATTCGCTATAGTCGATAGCGTCAGCCATAAGTGCCCAGGATACACATGTATATATACCCATACCGAGACCGAAGAGCACAAGACCGATAAGGTAAACTACAAGGGAGAGACTCTTATTGGAGATAAGGGGGAACGTAAGCATAACAAGACCGCCTGCGAGAGATACGATCGTACCTGCAACGGAAGCTTCCTTCTTGCCAAACTTATTAACGAGCTTCTTTATAAAGGGCATGAAGAAGAACATAGGAACAAATCCTATCATCTGAACCAAGCCGGAGAGAGATGCCATGCCGAAATATGTTGCGAACATAATAGCAACTGCAGTTGTAGCAGCGTTCATACCGAGGAACATACCCATAGCCGCGAGTGTTGCACCAACTGCAGGGCGGTTCTTTGCAAAGTTACCAAATGCTTTAATAACGTTAAACTTTTCGGTTTCGTTTGTCTTTACGGAGTTTTCGTCTACACGGAGAGTGATCTTTTTGATCATGAACATAAAGCAAATAAAGCCGAGAACACCCATGATAAGAGCAGCGATGAATACGCGGTCGCCGAGAAGGATTTCGGCCTGAACTCCTGTTTCGGGGTTAATTACAGGATCACCGTTTTCGTCAACAACCTTCTGCCAGATAAGCATAGGAAGAATTACGTTGGGAAGAATATTACCAATCATAGAACCGATAGATCTCCATGTGGAGAGCTGTGCACGCTCACCTGCGTCCTCAGTTACAAGAGAAAGCATTGAGCCATAAGGAACATTTGCTATTGTGTAGAATGCATCCCAAACGATATATCCGAGAACGAAAAGGATGGCCTTGATGACAACGTTTGCATTCGGGAAAGGAAGGAATACTGCTGCGCCTCCGATTAAAAGTCCGCATGCACCGAAGAAAATGTAAGTCTTAAACTTGCCCATCTTGTAGGTTCTTCTATCGCTGTCGATAATAGAACCAATCATCGGGTCGTTGATTGCGTCCCAAATCTGAACGATAAGAAGAAGAGCGGAGAGAAGGCCTGTTTCCATCATCATGTAAACGAGCCAGAATGTCTGAACGGTTCCCTTGAGAGCAAAGCTCATATTACAACCAAGGTCGCCTGCGGCATACGCGAGTTTATCGCGCATACCGAATTTTCGTTTTGTTGTGTCTTTTGCCATTTTACAAAAGTCCTCCTAAAAAATTTTCTTTATTATAATTAAATAATTTTAAATGGGGTTAGGGGGAAATGCGAATATATAAATTATCTCTGAATTCTACCGGAGCCGTCGCCGCCTGCAAGCTTTTCAACCTCGGCAACTGTTACCATGTTGTAGTCGCCTTCAATAGAGTGCTTGAGTGCGGATGCCGCAACTGCGAATTCAACCGCCTGCTGAGTGGACTTGCCCGAAAGCAAGCTGTAAATGAGTCCGCCGCCGAAGGAGTCGCCGCCGCCAACGCGGTCGATAATGTGGAGCTCGTATTTCTTTGAGAAGCAGTATTCGTTGCTTGCTACGTCGTAAAGCATAGCGGACCAGCCATTGTCAAATGCGGAGTGGCTTTCGCGGAGAGTGATAGCAACCTTCTCGAAGCCGAATTTGTCCGCGAGCTGCTTTGCTACGGACTTGTAACCCTCGTGGTTAAGCTCGCCTGCGTAAATGTCTGTCGCTTCCGCTTCGATACCGAATACGTCCTTTGCATCCTCCTCGTTGGAAATGCAAACGTCAACATACTGACAAAGCTCAGTCATCGCTTCCTTAGCGGCTGCTCTTGTCCAGAGCTTACCGCGGTAATTGAGGTCGCAGGAGATCTTAAGACCGTGTTTTTTTGCGGCGATACAAGCTTCCTTACAAATTTCTACAAGCTCGCCGCCGAGAGCGGGAGTGATACCTGTGAAGTGGAACCAATCCGCGCCGTCGAAAATCTTGTTCCAGTCAAAGTCGGACTTTGTAGATTTTGCAATAGCGGAATTTGCCCTGTCGTAAATGCAAACGGAACCTCTCTGGGAAGCGCCCTTTTCGTTGAAGTAGATGCCTACTCTGTCTCCGCCGCGAACGATGAGGGACGTATCAACGCCGTATCTGCGAAGACTGTTTACTGCGGACTGACCGATTGCGTGTGTGGGAAGCTTTGTAACGTAAGCCGCGTCCATGCCGTAGTTTGCAAGGGATACCGCAACGTTTGCCTCACCGCCGCCGAATGTAAATTCAACGTGGTCGCACTGAACGAATCTTTCGTAGTTATAGGGCTGAAGACGAAGCATAAGCTCGCCGAAGGTTATAATTCTTGCCATATTACATATCCTCACTTTCCGAATGCCGCACCTCTTGCTTCAAGACAAAGAGCGGTGATTTTTTCAAAGTTGCCTGCCGTGATATCCGCCTTGGGGCATACCCAAGAGCCGCCAACCGCGTGAATAAAGGGAGCGTCAATATATTCCTTGATATTTGCTGTGTTAACTCCGCCCGTGGGCATGAATTTGATCTGGCCGAAGGGAGCGGAAAGGTTCTTCATTGCGTTAAGACCGCCGTAAATATTTGCGGGGAAAAACTTAACAACGTTAAGGCCGAGCTTGATAGCTGCCATAATTTCGGTGGGAGTTACGCAACCGGGAGTAACTGCGATGCCGTTTTCTACACAGTAGGAAACGACCTCAGCGTCAAATCCGGGAGAAACTATAAACTTCGCACCCATCTCGATTGCGAGCTTGCACTGCTCAAGATTGAGGATAGTACCTGCGCCAACGAGCATATCGGGGCAGTTCTCTGCTACTCTCTTGATGCATTCAGGAGCGCAAGGAGTACGGAACGTAATTTCCATTACGTCAACGCCACCCGCAAGAAGAGCGTTTGCAGTGGGTATTGCATCGTCTGCTTTATCAAGAACAACTACGGGAACTACGCCCGAGTTAGCGAGTCTTTCTAAAACTGTCATTGTATTTCCCTCCTTGGATCAAACGCCTGAGTAAGCCGCAAAGCCGGCATCAACGGGAAGAACTACGCCTGTAATAGCGGATGCGGAGCGGTCGTCACAAAGGAAGAGTGTTGCGCCGAGAAGCTCGTCTGCGTCAACGAATCTGCCTGTGGGAGTACCGTTGAGTATCTTTGCAGAACGTGCTGTGGGAGTACCGTCCTCGTTGAAGAGAAGCTTGTAGTTCTGAGCGGAAACAAGGAAACCGGGAGCGATAGCATTGCATCTGATACCCGTACCCGCAAAGTGAGTTGCGAGCCACTGTGTGAAGTTGGAAATGCCCGCCTTAGCCGCAGAGTATGCGGGGATCTTTGTCAAGGGCGTGTAAGCGTTCATAGAAGAAATGTTGAGAATGCAACCGCCCTTCTTCTCTACCATGTCCTTAGCAAATGCCTGTGTGGGAAGGAGTGTTCCCTGGAAGTTGAGCTTGAAAACAAAGTCAACTCCGCCCGCGTCGAGATCAAAGAAGGACTTGCCGCCTTCCTTTGCCTCGTGCTGATATTCGTTGTCGGTAGTAGCGCGGGGGTTGTTGCCGCCTGCACCGTTTACGAGAATGTCGCAAGGACCGAGGTCGGAGATAACCGCCTTGTGCACCTCTTCAAGTGCCTCGGGATCAAGAACGTTTGCCTTGTAGCCCTCACAGATAAAGCCCTCTGCCTTAAGCTCGTCAGCGAGCTTCTTTACAGCATCTTCGTTGAGGTCGAGAGCCGCAACCTTAGCTCCACTCTGAGCGAAAGCGCGAGCCATAGCGCCGCAGATAAGACCGCCTGCACCGGTTACAACTACAACCTTGCCTGAATAATCAATGTTTAAAGGAAGATTAATCATTTTATATATACCTCTCAATTAGTTTTTGTTATCAAGTTTGTCGAGCATATCCCAAACGCCGAGCATGTACATAATACCGAGCGCTCTGTCGTAAAGACCGTATCCGGGACGTACAGTGCCTGCGCCCTCACCCCAAAGGTGACGACCGTGGTCGGGACGGATGTATCCCTCGTATCCGCAATCGTGATATGCCTTGAGAACGTCGAGAATTCTCGTATCGCCGTCGCAGTCGCGGTGGGATGCCTCGGAGAAATCTCCGTTTTCAAAGTGCTTTACGTTTCTGATGTGAGCAAAAGCAATTCTGTCGCAATGCTTACGAACGATGTCCGCTACGTTGTTTGTGGGATCGGCATTCAAGCTTCCCGAGCAAAGTGTAAGACAGTTGTAGGGGTTGTCCACCATTTTGAGGAAACGGTCAATGTTTGCCTCGTTGATAAGAAGTCTGGGAAGACCGAAGATATCCCACGGCGGGTCGTCCATGTGAATAGCCATCTTGACGTCGCATTCCTCACACGTGGGCATAATTGCCTCAAGGAAGTATTTGAGGTTAGCCCAGAGCTTTTCGTGATCAACGTTGGCGTATGCCTTGAACAACTCGTCAAGCTTCGCCATTCTCTCGGGCTCCCAACCCGGGAAGGACATATTGTACTTCTCTGTAAAGTCGAGAATGTACTTTGCCATAGCGTTGTAGTCGTCCTGAATCATGTTCTTCTCGTAGAAGAGCGCCGTAGAGCCGTCAGGAAGCTCGTGGAAGAGATTTGAGCGTGTCCAGTCGAATATCGGCATGAAGTTGTAGCAAATAACCTTTACGCCGAATTTAGAAAGGTTTCTGATAGTTGTCTTGTAGTTTTCAATATACATATCGCGAGTAGGTAAACCGATCTTGATGTCATCGTGAACGTTAACCGATTCAACTACGTCGATAAGGAAGCCGTACTCGTCAAGCTGACGCTTAACCTCGGCAATTTCATGCTCCTCCCAAACTTCACCGGGCATCTTGTGGTGGAGAGCCCAAACAATGCTTTCAACACCGGGTATCTGCTTGATGTGAGCGAGAGTTATGTTATCATTTCCTTCGCCGTACCAGCGAAAGCCCATCTTCATTCCCATAAATCTTCTCCTTATATGTTAAAATAATTTTTTGCGTTGTTGTAGCAAATATCACGAACGATCTCGCCTAAAGTGTCCATATCTGCGGGATATTCTCCGCCCTCAACCCACTTGCCTATAAGGTTGCACAAAATGCGGCGGAAATATTCGTGTCTTGCGTAAGAAAGAAAGCTTCTTGAATCTGTGAGCATGCCCACAAAATTTCCGAGAAGTCCGAGATTTGCAAGAGAGGTCATCTGATTTTCCATTCCGACCTTGTTGTCGTTGAACCACCAAGCCGAGCCGTGCTGGATCTTTCCTCTAACGCCTGCGCCCTGGAATGCGCCCATAAGCGTGTCGATCCATGCGTCGTCTGCGGGATTCAAGCTATAAAGAATGGTTTTCGGGAGCTTGTCCTCATATTCAAGCGCATCAAGAATCGAACGAAGCGCAAAGCAGTTGTCTGTAGATGCAATGCAGTCAAATCCCGAGTCTGCTCCGAGTGTCTCAAATCTTCTGCTGTTGGGATTTCTCATACAGCTGAAGTGAAGCTGCATAACCCAACCGAGACGGCTGTACTCTCTTGCGCAATGGAGCAAAAGATAAGTCTGATATGCTTCTCTTTCTTCAAGCGTAACTACCTCACCGCGCATCGCCTTTTTGAAGGTCGCGTTTATTTGCTCTGCGGACGCTTCGCTGTACATAACGTAGTCAAGTCCGTGGTCTGAAGCGCGGCAACCGCGTTCGTTGAAAAATTCAATTCTCTGTGTAAGCGCGCGCGCTACGTCCTCTGCCGAGCTTATTTCAATGCCCGATGCCGCGGAAAGCTTTCCGATATAATCCGCAAAGCCGACCTTGTGGCAGTTGAGCGCGGGATCGGGACGGAATGACGGAAGGACCTTTACCTCAAAGCCCTCGTCTGCGAGCAGCTTGTGGTAGCGAAGATCACTTGTAGGATCGTCGGTCGTGCCGATCATAGAAACGTTACTGCGGCGAATGAGATTCTTTGCAGAAAAATCGGCGTCTGCGAGCTTTTTAAGAGAAAGCTGCCAAACCTCTTCTGCAGTCTTGCCGTTGAGAACTCCGTTATAACCGAAATAGTTCTTAAGCTCAAGGTGACACCAATGGTACATGGGATTACCGATCGCGCGAGGAAGTGCCTCGGCGAATGCCTGGAACTTTTCTCTGTCGGGTGCATTTCCCGTTATATATTTCTCGCAAACTCCGTTTGAGCGCATTATTCTCCACTTGTAGTGGTCGCCGCCAAGCCAAAGCTGAGTGATATTTTCGAATCTGCGATCCTCGTATATCTCGCGAGGGTCGATATGGCAGTGGTAATCAATAATAGGCATGTCCTTTGCATACTCAAAATAAAGCTTCTCTGCCGTTTTGTTTGTTAAAAGGAAGTTATCAGATAAAAATTCCATAAAATCCCTCCTATTATTTTATATTTGTTTATATAATTATATCAAAAAATAAATGTAATATCTATTACAATTATTGCTTGACATATTACAATTATTGCGGTATAATTGTAATATTAAGACGTACGGAGTTTAAATTTATGGCAAAGCATACACAAACGTTTGATACAAGACAAAAAATGGGCAAGAAAACCTTTGAGATATTTCATTACCGCGACGCCAAGCTAAGTCCTGTGGAGGTTCACCATCACGATTTTTACGAAATATATTATTTCCTTGGCGGTGACGTTTCATATATGATCGAAGGAAAAAAATATAAATTAAACGTCGGGGATATAATTTTCATAAATCCCAAGGAGCTTCACCAGCCGATAGTGAATTCCGGCTCGGTATATGAGCGAATCGTTCTCTGGATAGACAGAAATTATCTTTCCTCTATAAGCGATGTAGGAGCAGACTTTGTAAGCTGCTTTTCAAACAAGGATATGGGTAATATTTTGCATACAAATGTGCTTATGCGAGGTAGAATTTACGAGCTTTTCGTTCACATTTTCCGCGAGGTATACGGAGATGATATCGGGCATGAAAAATATGCCGAGGGTATTCTCTTTCAGTTGCTTTGTGAGCTTCGACGCATGGTCGAGGAGTCAAACAATACCATTCCGCAAAAGCTCGATCCTCCTACGCTTGTCGGAAGAGTAACCACGTATATAAACGATCATTACAGTGAAGACGTTTCCTTGGAAATGCTGGCTAAAAAATACTTTATCAGTAAATATCACCTCTCACATGAATTTGCAGAACAGGTTGGTGTCGGACTTTATAGGTATTTGACTCTGAAGCGCTTAAGCACCGCAAAGGAGCTGCTCGCGGAAGGAGTTGCGGCGGGTGAGGTTGCCAGAAAATGCGGCTTTCATAATTATCCCACGTTTTATAGAGTCTTTAAGGCGGAATATGGCATAAGCCCAAGTAATTTTGCAAAGGAATAATAAAACACGCCCTCTTATTTGAGGGCGTGTTTTTGCTTGCAAAAGCGGGAGCCGAAGCTCCCGCCGTTTGTTTATTCAATTGAATTGAACTGTTTTAAATTAGCCGATGTAGTTGGGGCTTGTTGCGAATGCGATGTATTCGATTTCAACAACACTATTTTTCGCAAGAGAACCATCAAGGAAGAAGTCAAGAATCAAACCGTCCATTGTGTTATTATTTTGGTAGTTCCAAGGAGTAACACAAAGTGCACCGCCATTACCGGACGCGATCCACATACTGCCGCTCTCCTGCCATGCACCGTTGATGCTGGGGATAACCTCAACCTTACCGAGAGATGTGTGATTTCTGTACTTGATAACGAGGTAACCGCCACCGTAGGTAGCACCGCCCTCAGCATCAACAACAAGTCGCATCTGAGCAAGTCCACCTTCAACAAACGCTCCGTTACAAGTCAATTTCAACAAACCGTCTGTAGATGCACCCTTTGTACAACCGCTTACATCAGAATTGTTGTACATGTCAACAGAAGTCCACATCTTCTTAAGACCCGTATCTCTTACTTGGAACTGTCTAGCATCAACCCACTGTCCTGTGGAATTGTTTACCACTGCAATACTGTATGTGCCAACACCAAGTCCACTTACGTTAAAGCTTACTGTGCCGCCATTTGCAGCAGTAGAAAGCACAGGAGATACGCCACTCATAACGTATACTGTATAGCCTGAACCACGGTTACACGAAATCGAAACTGTAGTGTCAAATCCGTAAGCAACATCTTCGTCGGAAGGAGCGCCAAGATAGCCCGATGTTCTCTTACACTGTGTACAAGAGCCACCTGTCCACTGGTGAGAAGTTTTGCTTTCTGAAAGCTGTGTCGAACAAGTCGTACACTTCTGATAGCAATAGTTTTCATTATCGCTTGCCCAGCTGTAAGAGTGTCCTGTTGCGGGAATGTAGCTTACGCCACATACCGTACAAGCGCCTGCTGTCGTACATGTAGCAGAACCGCCTGTATGCTGACACGCATATCCACAAGGACAAACACCGTTTGAATACTTGTGAGAGTGTACGCTTGCATCAAGGTTGTATGCTGCGCCTTCCGTGATGTTAGCAAATTCGAATCTACCAATCACTTCACCGTTGTAAAGGATCTCAAATCCATCAGCGTATGCGGGAAGAACAACCTCGTAAGCCTTCGCGATGCCATTAGAAGCAGCAGCTGTAAAGGCAGTCATATCGATACCGTCGATATTTGTTGTCCAAGTTTCACCACTCTTGTCATGCTTGAACCAGCTTCTGAGCTTCAAACCGGAAAGGTTCTGGTTATTAACAATGTAAACTGTCTTGGAGGAAGTGGAGAACTTGTTGTGAATAGTTACACCGTCATGCTCGTTACAGCCGTAAACACCCTGGCCGCCGCCGTAAAGCTGACCGAATACGATGGGTGTATAGTCAGTCTTGAGTTCTTCTACTCTATTGTTTTCGGTAACCTTTACTCCGTTAACAACAGGAACACCGTATCTGGGGTTGGAGAACGCACCGTTGTTAAGACCCGCCTCGGCTCTTACCCAAGGATAATTATTATACCAAAGTGAGTTGCCTGCTTCATCAGTCTGATTTGTAAACTGATAATAATGATAATTTACCCAGTCACCGTAGTAAACGTCAACGTTTTCGCATACAAGGAATCCTGCAGCTGCGTTGAGTGCCTTTTTGGGGCTGTTCTGCTCTGTATGACCGATAAGCATACCACAACGACGGTATGCGAACCACTGATATGCGGCAGTACAGTCACTGAATACGTCGAGCTTACAAGCGGAAACAACGTTTTCCATCTTTACTGTTGCATCGCCCCACTTACCACCGATAACACCACCGCAAAGTGTGTCAAAGGATCCCCACAAAGAGGAAACTGTTACAGAGGAGTCGATAACGATATTCTTAAATGTATGGCTGAAGCCCTTTGATACGTCAGTACCATAAGAGCCGTAGCAAACTTCACCAAGAAGACCGCCTGTTGCTCTGTTGTAGTTTGCGATCTTAGAATTTGTTACAACGATATTTTCGAAGTGGCAATTGCCCTGTGCATAACCACAAACGATACCGATGTCAACGCATTCAAACTTAATGTCAGCACCGCTTACAACGAGGTTCTTGATCGTTGCGTTCTCAATAGAAGCGAACAAGCCGCCACCTGCTGTGCTGTATGTGTATGTACTGTAATTTGTCTTGTCGGGGTCGAGATCCCAACCGTTCTGATAGAGGTTGTAAATTGTATGGTTACCGCCGTCGAACGTACCCATAAATGCTGTTGTGCTATCCTTACCGTAAGTATAGCCAAAGCCGATAGGATCGAACAAGTAGTTACGGAGGTCGATATCAGAAGCAAGCTTTACGTACTGGTCATCGAAGGATACGCCTGCGTCAACCTGATTTCTGAAGTATACGAGCTGAGCTGCTGTCTTAATAACGAAAGGATCAGCTTCTGTACCTGTACCCTTTTCGAAGCCAGTCGCTACATCCTGACCGTTCCATGTGCTAACCTCTGCCTGTACTACGGAGAATACGGAGAATGTTGCAACGTAAATTGTTACTTCACCGGTTGCAGCGTTATAAGTAAACTGGTTATGACGAGCGAAATCGTTAACGCTCTCAACTCTTGTCATAACAACGGGAACACCGTTTTCTGTGTGGTAAAGCTTAATCTCGGTTTTATCAAGACCGGGCTTGAAGATCGGGCCAAGATTAACTATCATAGGAACGGTATTGTCTGCCGCGATACCGTCAATGTGAACGTCAAGTCCCATTGCCGCCGCGCCTTCGCCAATAGTAAGATTAGCATCGGTTTCTACTGCCTTAACAGTAAGAGCAAGGTTTGTAGCACCGTCTGCAAGCTTTACGTTTGCAGGAACAGTTGCATTGATGCCCTCGCCGCCGATAACGAGATCATTTGCAAGAGCACCGTAAACAAGGTTAGTGGCGCTAACAGCAGTAGATGCTGCAAAGTTTACGTTGGGAGCTTCCCATTCTGCATCAATATCGTAATCGGGATTATTGAATGCGTCTGTTTCGTAGTTGAACTGAGCTGCGAGAAGGTTGATACCGAAGCCCGCATTGTCTACGTACATGTCGCGATATTCGTTGCCCGCCTCTTCCTGCATGTGGAATGCGATGGCAATGATAGTATCACCCGTAGCGTAGTCAGGATCGCTCTCGCCTATGGGAAGCAATACGCCTTCTGTCGTCTTGTGATTTTCAATAACGTCGGAAAGAACACCTGCGGACGTCTTGCCGTTAAGTGTTGTTACCTCTGCATCAACGGGATTTACGTAATAAACGTCGATCACGGCTGCAAGTGCCGTTAACACACCCTGAGGTGTGATGTTCAATTTCCACTTCAATGCAAGATTCCCGAGATTGGAAATCTTTACGTATTTCACATCTGTGTAACCGGGCT
>JAZQWL010000045.1:0-11769 GCA_045632305.1 Eubacteriales bacterium
ATTAACCTCCTAAGCTAATAACAAAATTTAATTTTACAAACTAATCAGCTTTATGATTAAGTTAGCTATTTTAGAAACATCCTCTTTACAATCAGACTCTACCCATTTATCTATAATTGCTAACACACCATAATTAAAATACGCACATGCAAATTCCCTTTCATCATTTTTTATGTTGCATTTTTGCAATAATTTGTCACATAAATTTCGGTATAATTCTTTATTTATATTTGAATTTTTAAATATATGTGGTTTATGTGGAAGTGCTCGGTATATTTTTTTAAGTTCTTTTATTGTATTCAAATATGGAACTAAATGTATTTCATCTAAATTAAAGTTCTTCTCATCATTTGAACGAATAATAGCATCATAATTAGAATCAGATAGTAATCTTGCATTTATATACTTCATCGTTTCTACTAACAAATCATCTTTAGTATCGTAATGCATATAAAATGTACTTCTATTTACCCCGGCTTTTTCACAAATTTCTTTCACGGTAATGAAGTCATATTCCTTCTTTTCTAATAACAGAAGTAAAGCTTCAACCATTAATGAAGACGTAATTGAATTTCTTGATTTATACATATATGTTCTCCGATGACTTATTAATTGGATAAGATAAAATATTCAATGATCTTTTGGCTATCTTAATTATAACAAATAAAACTTGAAAAAACAACAACACAAATAAAAAATGTGTTGATTTTGATAATATAAAAAATAGCCCGGAAGAAGACTTTTTCTTTGTCTTTGACAGGTCGGTGTTTGGTTTTCGGTAGTTTGGATCTGTCTGCGGATTTGCTTCTGTGGGGAATCTATATCAAAAAATGCATTTCGCCCCTTCGAATCTGGCTACAGACCCGAAATGCCCGAAATGCGCACCTCCGCATTTCAATCACGCCGTAGGCGTGTATGAAATCAAGGCGAAGCCTTGTATGGAATCCGCAACTTGTTGCGGTATGGAATCATCACGAAGTGATGCATGGCATCAATCCGAAGGGAAGATACACGCTATCGCGTGATGGCATACGCCTGCGGCGATTCCATACACGACTGCGTCGTGATTACATACCAATCCTTCGGATTGGATAGAAAAAAGCACGCTTACGCGTGCTTTTTTCTGGCTGGGATGGCCAGATTTAGAACTGAGGTTTTGCGCTTGTTTTATTATAATTGCTTGTTTTGATTTAGCGCAAAACCCACGCTCGCGTTCCGCGAGGTGCGCAGTTCTGCATCATAAAGTATTCTAACCAACACAAAAGGCACCCTTGTGGGTGCCTTTTGTGTTGGCTGGGATGGCCAGATTTGAACTGACGAGTGCGGGAGTCAAAGTCCCGTGCCTTACCGCTTGGCGACATCCCAATAAAATTTACTTGTATATTATATCAAATATAGCTTGGCGTGTCAAGTGTTTTTTATGTTTTTAAAAAATCATTTGTTTTCGCTATTTGAAGTTGCAAATATAGACGTTGCATGTAACATTTTAGTCAATTCGACAAAATATTGTAAGTTTTGCGAGCGGTTTTATCGAAATTTTACAAATGCCTATTGACAAATTTACATTATGTGGTATAATATATAAGGTGAATCTTGCAGCTTTCCGCGTTTCTGTATCAAACGCGAAGGGCTGTTTTTTTGCCCTCCGAGGAGCGTCCGTCACAATATTGATAAGAGAGATGCGATTGATGAGCGGCGGCGCTTTTTTAACATATAAAAGAAAGAGAGAAAAACATGAATAGAAAATACAGACTTTCAACAGCCATTGATATAGATGATTTATTGATGGAATGCACAAGCTATGCGATCAAGCTCGCCAACGAAGAGAACAAGTTCGATCCCCCTATGACGATTTACGAAAAGTCGAGCTGGGGAAAGCTCGGAACTCGCGTTGACAGTATTTACAAGTATTTTAACGATCCCGAATTCTATCGCACGCAGCCCGTTTACGAGGGCGCGAAGGAGTTCGTGCGCAAGCTCAGTCAGATGACCGAGGTTTACGTTTGCACGGCAGTCCCTCCGCAGTTTATGGGTATCAGAGCCCAGAGAATTCTTGAGGAATTTCCCGAAATTTCCGCCGACCATATTTACATGGGCGCGCGAAAGGATAATATTCACACGGATATTCTGTTTGACGATGCGATGCACAACATTTTAAATTCAAGCGCAAAGTATCCCGTGCTTATGCGACGCCCGTGGAATCAGGAGGCGACGGGAATGCTTGCGGTAAATACGTATGACGAATTCTTGAAAATCGTCGAGATCATAGCCGAGAGCTATTCCGCAAAGCCGCACGAGGACGCTCCCAAGGATTCCGACGTTGTGGTTTTGGTAGGCCCTTCGAGTAGCGGAAAATCCAAGCTTGCGGCGCGTTTTCTTGAGGATCATAGCGATTTTGAAAAGCTTCCGAGCTATACGACCAGAGACGATACTGCGCTTGAGGAAAACACGTGGTACAATTACGTTTCCGTTGAGGATTTTCGGCACATGTGTGACAGCGGTGAGATGCTTCAGTCCACAATGTACGCAGGTCACGGATACGGATCAAAGAAGGCGGATATCGATGACATACTCTTACGCGGCAAGAGAGTGTTGACTACCATGGATATTTGTGGCGCTATGTCGCTGAAAACCCATTTCAAGAACGTTACGACCGTATATATCAAGCGAGACAAGAGAGCGGTCATGGCAAATATTATCCGTAAAAATTCTTCCGTGGAGGACAAGGTTAACCGTCTGGTCGGCCTGGAGTACATGGAAAAGAACGCCGCGCTCTGCGATTACGTGATCAGCTTTGAGGATTACAGCGAAGCCATCGCACAGCTTTGCGACATTCTCGAATGAATTTGCGAGGTGAACGCAGATGAGGAGTAAGACGTTGGTTGTAAAGGAGCTTTTGGGTACTCACAAGCTCGAGACGGTTGCCTGTGCAAGGGAGCTTATTTCCAACATTGACGGAAATATAGGCATCGTTCTGGATTTTTCGGGAATCGAATATATAAGCGAGGATTTTGCGCAGGAGGTATTTGTAAACTGTGTGAAGAGCGATCCGAGAATAACCCTGAACGTAGTAAGAGCGAGCGATTCGGTTGAAGCCGCAATAAGGCGCGTAATGAAGGTTCAATAATATAAAAAGCACCCCCACGGCGGACCTGCTTTATCGCAGGTCGCCGTGGGGTACTTTTTGGTTTTTTTATCCGAGCGCGATTACTGAGAATTCGTTCAACACGATGAGAACGAGGTAGATCGCGTATATGCTAAGGAGAGTGAAGCCCTGCCATTTTTTGAAGCGTCCCTGAATAATTGTGGGGACGGTTGCGATGAGTGCGACTCCGATAGCGACGGGGAAGGTGAAGTTGAGGTTGATCTTGTCCACGGGGAGACTCTGACCGCTGATCACCGCGCAGAGGGGAAGAATGAGCGTTGTGTCAATAATGTTCGCGCCGATGATATTGCCGACGGAAAGAGAGTTTTCCTTTTTGCGGATCGCTGTGATGGTAGTGATAAGCTCGGGGAGGGAGGTGCCTACCGCGATAACGATAAAGCCGACTATAGTTTCACTGATGCCGAGGCCCAACGCGATAGTTTTTCCTGAGGAAACCAAGAATTCCGCGCCGAAGATGATAAATGCCGTTCCGAGAATAAAGAGAGCTATTTTTCCGGGGAGCTCCCTCTTTTCAAATCTGGTAACGACATCCTTTTCTGCGCCGCGCTTACCCTCGATCACACTGCTTATCATGAACGCAATGAAGATCGACCAAAGAATAGCCGCCGACCAAACAGGGAGAGTTCTGCTTAAGGAAAGGAGTGTGAGCGCAACTACCGAGCCGACGAAGAGCGCGCCCTTGAACGCGAAGTTCTTGCGACTGACCGTGCCTGCAATAGCGATAACGGAAATGCCCATAATGAGAGCGGTGTTTGCGGTAACCGAGCCAACCGCGTTACCGATAGCGAGCTGAGCCGAGCCGCCCGCGGCAGCTCTTAGTGAAACCAAAAGCTCGGGGAGTGTTGTTGCAAACGAAACTACGGTCGCGCCGACTACAAATTTCGGTATACCCGTCGCCTCCGCAAACCATGATGCGGATTCAACGAACCAGTCTCCGCCCTTTATTGTAAGTACAAGTCCGACTATAAAAATTGCGCTCGCGAGAGCCAATAGCTGTCCCTCGGTCAAGGAGGCAAAAAGTGTAAATCCAAAAAATTCCATATATTATATCTCCAAAAATAAAATTACGCACGGTACATATTGTAACACATTTTTGGCAAAATGTCAATTATTATAAGCACAAACGGTATGGAATTATATTCCACACCCTATGATTCGACATAATTCCCGTCAAAATTTACAAATTATACTTGAAAGCATTCGCAATTTATGTTAACATTATGGTGGGTAATAATTTTATCCCTGTCTGAAATATATTTAAAATGACTTTTATTACGGAGGCGAATATGAAAAAACGTGTTTATACTCCAGAACAATTGAAAATATTAAAGCTTCTCTCGAAGGAATATCCGACGATCCAGTCGGTCAGCTCCGAGATCGTGAAGCTGACCGCGACCTCCAACCTGCCGAAGGGAACGGAGCATTTTATGAGTGACCTTCACGGCGAGGCGGAGGCGTTCAATCATATTTTGAACAACTGCTCGGGCGTAATCCGTGAGAAGGTCGACACACTTTTCTTCCGCATAATGTCGGAGAAGGAAAAGGACGATTTTTGCACGCTGATCTATTATCCCAAGGAGAAGCTTCAGGAGATCAAGAAGCACGGCAAGGATACTGAGGATTGGTACTCGCTTACGCTTTACCGACTTGTCGACCTTGCACGCTCGGTTGCTTCAAAGTACACAAGAAGCAAGGTGCGAGCGGCGCTCCCTGTGGACTTCCAGTATATAATCGACGAGCTTTTGCACACCTCGGGCGAGGAGCATAACAAGCAGGAATATTACATACACATTATTTCCACTATTATAGACATCGGTCAGGCGGGCTCGTTTATCGAGGCGCTTTGCGGACTTATCAAGAGAATGGCGGTGGATAAGCTCCACGTGGTCGGAGATATTTTCGACAGAGGAGACCATGCCGATAAAATTCTCGATATGCTGATGGCACATCACGACGTTGACATTCAGTGGGGTAATCACGACATCGTCTGGATGGGAGCTGCGGCGGGAAGCCGCGCGTGTATCGCTTCGGTGCTTCACATGGCGCTTCAGTACAACACCTTGGCGATCATTGAAAACTCTTACGGAATAAGTCTTCGTGACCTCGTTGCGTACGCTCAGGAGACCTATGCGGAATGCACCGCCTTCTCACCCCGTACGCTCGACGGCAAGTATTATATAAAGAACAACATGGACAATCTGTCCCGCGCGCACAAGGCGATCGCGATCATCCTTTTCAAGCTTGAGGGACAGCTTATCTCCCGTCACCCCGAGTGGGGCATGGATGACAGACGCCTGCTTCACAAGATCGATTTTGAAGAGAAGACGGTTGAGATCGACGGAGTAAAGTATCAGCTTGAGGACTGTCATTTCCCGACGGTCGACCCGAGTGACCCTTATAAGCTTTCTCCTGAGGAGGAGAGCTTGATGGATTCGCTTGAGGCGGCGTTCAAAAGAAGCTCAGCTCTGCAAAGACATATTCAGTTCCTTTACACCGCGGGAAGCTTGTACACCGTTTACAACAAGAACCTGTTGTTCCACGGCTGCGTGCCTATGACCGAGGACGGTGGCTTTGAGGTGGCGACTCTGTTTGGCGACAGACGCGTTTCGGGCAGAGAATATATGGACTATTGCGATAGAATCGCGCGCTCGGCGTACTACAACGGAGATCGCAATTCGCTCGACTTTATGTTCTATCTCTGGTGCGGAAGACGAAGCCCGCTTTTCGGCCGTGACAGAATGACCACGTTTGAAAGATGCTTCGTTTCCGACAAGAATACGTGGGTAGAAAAGAAGAATCCTTATTACAGTCATATTGAAAGATACGAATCGGTTTGTGATATTCTGCACGAATTCGGACTTTCCGAATACGAGTCGCATATTATAAACGGTCACGTTCCCGTGCGCGTAGGAAAGGGCGAGAGCCCCATTAAGGCAAACGGAAGATATATTCTTATCGACGGTGGTTTCTGCAAGTCCTATCACAATACGACAGGTATTGCGGGATATACGCTCATTTATTCGTCGAGAGGACTTCGTCTTGTTTCGCACAGTCCGTTTGAGGGAAAGATGGCGGCGATCGAGGAGAATAAGGATATTATTTCCGCGGAGGACGTTATTTTTGAGATGATGAATAAGCGTCAGTTTGTGATCGATACCGATCAGGGCGGCGTTTTCGTCGAGAGAATTAACGATCTGAGAATGCTTCTTGACGCGTACCGCGAAGGTGTTATATCTCAGAATTAAATAAGCAGGCAGGTCGGCAGGAGCCGACCTGCCTTTATCATAAAATCTCAATCTTCCTCATAGAATTATTGACAAAACCCTTAGTATATTATATAATTATAAGGATGGTGGAATTTGAGAGCGACGGCTTTGATTTTGATTTTTGCAATTGTATTCTGTACGCCGATCGGTGCTTTTGCAAGCGGGAGTGAGCAGAATACGGCGTATCTTGTATGCGAATATGATGCCCAAAGAGAGCTTGTCATCTGCTCTGTTGTGTATTTCGGAGAGGAGGTTTCCGCTATTGGATTTACCGTCGAATACGATGCGGATCTGCTTTGGTTTACGGGATATTCCCGCGGGAGCGGATTTCTTGGATTTACTACGTTGGCAACGCTTGAGGATAACGGAAGGATCAATGCTCTTTCGCATAGTGGGGAAGGGCTTGGCAGTGGCGAGGTCATCAAGCTCTGCTTTAAGGTGAAGGACACGGAGCGAGCGGAGAAGATCCATTTTGCGCTTTCGCCGCTTACGGAGAAGCCCGCGGCGGTGATAGAGAATGGCGTAGTAAGGGCGGTTGACGTTTGCTTTGTCGGTGCAAAATGCGATATTTTTTCACCCATGCCACGTCTTGAGTGTTGCGGCGCGGACGCGTCGGGCGGGATCATTTTATCTGCTGATCATGAGATCTTCGGCGGGTGTCATTTTGATATAACTGTTGTGGAGCTTTCGGGAAACATTCGCAGAACGTGTGTTGACGCCGATCTGTTAGACGGAAAATTTTTTATTGAAACGGGCGGGATGAGTGGCGGATATACGTCGGTAATTGTCGAGCCGCATTATTTCGAAAATGGAAAAAAGATCTTTATAGAACGGGGAATATATCTGTTTTATAAGGGAGAATATATAGGTTAAAAAAGAGGACGGAACATTGAAAAATACAGTTGATCTTCATACTCATACAAAGTATTCCGACGGAACGCTTACACCGAGCGAGCTTGTAGCGCTTGCCGTGGAAAACGAGCTTTTCGCGATCGCGCTTACCGATCACAATACCGCGAGCGGTCTGCCCGAGTTTTTTGCGGCGGCGGAGGGCAAGGATATTGAAGCCGTTGGCGGCACGGAGCTTTCGTGCGATTATGACGGTAAGGAAATTCATATTGTCGGACTTTTCCTTGAGCTTGACGACGTACAAAAGATCGATGAGCTTATGGATCAGATGAAGCGGAACAAAATAATTTCAAACAAAAATCTTATAGAAAAGCTTGCGAGCGACGGCTACGATATAAGCTATGAGGCGGTTGAAAAAACCGTTAACGGTTATATGAACCGCGCGCACATTGCGACGTATCTTGTAAGCAAGGGGTATTTTTCAAGCAGACAAGAGGTGTTTGAGAAGATCCTTCAGCCGTACGGGAAATACTATACGCCGCCCAAGACGATCTCTGTATTTGAGGGCATCGAATTTTTAAATTCGCTCGGCGCGGTGTCGGTTTTGGCGCACCCCTATCTCAGTATCCCGAATGAGGATATGGACAGCTTTCTTGAGGGAGCGGTTGCATCGGGACTTGACGCAATGGAGACGGTTTACACCACGTACGATGAGCAAACCGCGAGAAAGGCAAAGGAAACCGCCGAGAAATACGGCTTACTCGAATCGGGCGGAAGTGATTTTCACGGAGCGAACAAGCCCGACACCAAGCTCGGTGTGGGGTATGGCAATATTACATTTACGCGCGAGCAATATCTGAAGTTGAAGGAACGTAAGGAAGGAAAGAAATAATATGCATGACGAATTGACTAAGGTTGACATAAAGAAAATGCAGGAGGAGATAGATTACAGATGCTGCGTCCTGCGCCCCCAGCTGCTCGCAGAGGTGCAGAGAACACGTGAATTTGGCGATCTTTCCGAAAATGCGGAATACAAGGAAGCTAAGAGAGAAAAGAACAAGAACGAGAGCAGAATCCGTTATCTTAAAAATATGATCGCGACCGCGAAGGTTATCGACGTAAAGCAGGATGCGGACGCTATCTGTCTTTTCGACACGGTAGGAATTTATATCGAGGAGGATGACGAGGTGGTTGAGCGCAAGCTCGTTACAACCCTCCGTCAGGATGCCCTTCAGGGATTGCTTTCAAAGGAATCTCCGCTTGGCAAGGCAATACTCGGCAAGAAGGTCGGCGACAGAATTCTCGTTCACGTTAACGATAAGTACAGCTATTACATTCAGATCCGCTCGATAGTTAAGGGCGAGGATGATGAAAGCATTCCGATAAGCACATATTGAGAAAACGGCGGGATACCGCCGTTTTTTTAGTGCGGAGGTGTAGGGGCAGGCGACATCGACTGTACGAGAGCGCAGAGCGCGGAGAAAATTGCATGATCAATTCTTGTGTTCTTGCAAAAAACCCCTCAAATAGTCGAAAATTGTTCTATAAATCTCAATTTGTGCATATACTTATTCGTAAAACTTCACAAACATTCGCAAAAACTATTGACTTATACACAATTTAGGAGTATAATGTCTGCATATATTTCAAACGTTCATAAAGGAGATATTATTATGAAACGAGTATATAATTTTTCCGCAGGCCCGTCCGCGTTGCCGCTTCCCGTTTTGGAGAAGGCACAGGCAGAGCTTTTGTGCTATGGTGATAGCGGAATGTCGGTTATGGAAATGAGCCACCGCTCGGGTGCATACAAGAAGATCATCACAGAGGCGGAGGCATCCCTTCGTTCTCTTATGAATATTCCCGACAATTATAAGATTCTTTTTCTGCAGGGCGGCGCATCTACGCAGTTCTCGTCCGTGCCGCTAAATCTTATTAATTACGGCAAAGCAAAGAAGGGTGTATATATCGTTTCGGGTATGTTTTCGAACAAGGCGTACAAGGAAGCCGAAAAGATGGGCTTTAACGTCGAGTGTGTAGCGAGCTCCAAGGATAAGAATTTTACGTACGTCCCTTACGTTGAGTCGGATAAGATCGATCCTGACGCAAGCTACGTTCACATCTGCTTCAACAATACTATCTACGGAAGCAAATATAATTATATCCCCGAAACGAACGGAGTTCCGCTCGTTGCCGATATGTCGTCGTGCATTCTGTCCGAGCCCGTCGACGTAACGAAATTCGGCGTAATTTACGCAGGCGCGCAGAAAAATATGGCTCCCGCAGGGCTTACGGTCGTAATCGTTCGCGAGGATCTGCTCGGTCTTTCTGACGCTAATATTCCCACGATGCTTGATTGGAAGACAATGGCGGATAACGAGTCCATGTATAACACTCCTCCGACGTATTCCATTTATATGGCGAAGCTTGTTTACGAGTGGCTTGAATCATTGGGCGGTCTTGAAGAAATGGCAAAGAGAAACAAGGAGAAGGCATCTCTTCTTTACTCTTATCTTGACTCTCAGAGCTTTTATAAGGCAGTAACGGATAAGGCGTGCCGTTCCATGATGAACGTTTGCTTCAACACGGGCGACGAGGAGCTTGACAAGAAGTTCGTAGCAGCCGCTGAAGCGAAGGGACTTACAAACCTTAAGGGACACAGAGCGACGGGCGGTATGAGAGCGTCCATTTATAATGCGATGACAATTGACGGTGTTGTGGCGCTCGTTGAGCTTATGAAAGAATTTGCCGCGGCAAATCAGTGAGGTGAAATTTATGCTTAACATAAAGCTTTTAAATAAAATTTCCAAGTGCGGTACAGAAGAGCTTTGCCCCGAAATTTATAACGTTGGTGAGGGTGTTGACGCACCTGTCGGCATTTTGGTAAGATCCTGCGCCATGCACGATATGGATATGCCGAAAACCCTTCTCGGTATTGCGAGAGCGGGCGCGGGTGTAAATAATATTCCGATCGCAAAATGCACGGACGCGGGAGTGGTTGTGTTCAACACCCCCGGCGCTAACGCAAATGCGGTAAAGGAGCTTGTTATCTGCGGACTTATGCTTTCCGCGAGAAACATTATCGGTGGCATCGAATGGGCAAGAGGACTTGATTCTGACGTAGCAAAGACGGTTGAGAAGGGAAAAGGTCAGTTTGCAGGACACGAGATCAGCGGAAAGACGCTTGGCGTTATCGGACTTGGCGCAATCGGCGGCCTTGTTGCAAATACGGCGATCCATCTCGGTATGAACGTTATCGGTTGCGACCCTTATCTTTCTGTCGACGCGGCTTGGAACCTCAATCACCACGTTGAGAGAGCGGCAAGCTATGATGAAATTTACGAGAAGGCGGACTACATCACATTCCACATTCCCGCGACGGAAACCACAAAGGGAATCATCAATTCCGAAAACATCGCAAAGATGCGTGACGGAGTTAAGATCCTTAATTTCTCACGCTCTGAATTAGCAAACGAAGACGACGTTATTTCGGCAATCGAGAGCGGCAAGATCTCGGCTTACGTGACCGACTTTCCAACGGAGAAAATGATTGGCGTCAAGGGAGTCGTTGCAATCCCTCATCTTGGCGCGTCGACCGAGGAATCCGAGGACAATTGCGCGAGAATGGCGGCGACACAGCTTGACGATTACATAAGAAACGGAAACATCAAGAATTCGGTTAATTTCCCCGCGATGAGCATGCCCGTCAGCACGGGCTACAGAGTCTGCGTTCTTCATAAGAATATTCCCGCGATGATCTCAAAGGTGGCGCAGAGCTTGTCGGAGCACGGCATCAACATCGAACACATGATGAACAAGTCCCGCGGTGACGTGGCGTACAGTATGTTTGACGTGTGCGGCGAGGTTCCCGCGAGCGTTATCGACGATATAAATGCAATCGACGGTGTTATCAGAGGAAGATTTATTGTGCAAAAATAAAATGAGAGCAGAGCCGACCGCACGGTCGGCTCTGTGGATTTTTGTCGAAACATGTTTGGGAAAAGCATTTTGTTGCATATTGACAATATACTGGAAATATGATATAATATTAACAGGAATAATATGCCAAACAAAAAACGGAGGTGCAATTATGATTTTTTATAATTTAAATCAGTTTGGCTTTGCGCAAAATAAAGATTGCTCTTTCCAATTTGAACGGGTACAACTGAAAATTAATTTTTGATGCGTACAAGTCGAGCTGCTATTAGCGGACTTGTGCGCTTTTTTAGTATTCGATTAATTTTTTGCGAAAGGACGGTTTTTATGATGAAAAAGCTTATTTTAATTTTAACTTTAATTTTTGCTCTTACGCTTTGCTTTGTTGCGTGCGATGTGGAGTCTAATGATGGCGGGCTTGCGGAAACACCGACCACCGAAGTGCCGACCACCGAAGCGTCCACCACTGAGGAGACTACGAGCGAGGAGCCTACTACGGAAGAGTCTACAACTGATGTAAATGAGGACCCGTCAAAATTTGTAGCCAAATCA
>JAZQWL010000046.1:0-38098 GCA_045632305.1 Eubacteriales bacterium
ATCAACGTACAGAAGGCACACGCTGACTGGAACGTTGTTCCCGAAATCATGATTCCTCTCGTAGGCGACGTTAAGGAGCTTAAGTACGTTAAGTCCGTAGTTATCGCTACAGCTGATGCTGAGATCGCTGCTGCAGGCGTAGAGCTTCACTACGAGGTTGGTACAATGATCGAAATTCCCAGAGCTTGTCTCACAGCTGATGAGATCGCAAAGAACGCTGACTTCTTCTGCTTCGGTACAAACGACCTTACACAGATGACATACGGCTTCTCTCGTGACGACGCAGGTAAGTTCCTCAACGCTTACTACGATGCAAAGATCTTCGAAAACGATCCTTTCGCAAAGCTCGACACAACAGGTGTTGGTAAGCTTATGGATATGGCTATCAAGCTTGGTAGACCCGCTAACGAAAAGCTCCACGTAGGTATCTGCGGTGAGCACGGTGGTGACCCCACATCCGTTGAGTTCTGCCACAAGATCGGCCTTGACTACGTATCCTGCTCTCCCTTCAGAGTACCGATCGCACGTCTTGCTGCTGCTCAGGCCGCTCTTAAGTAATTTAAAAATTACAAGCAAAAATATGCCCTTGCAAAGAAATTTGCAAGGGCTTTTTTATACACTAAAACAATATTGACAAAACAATCCGCGTATGCTATAATAAAATTGAAGATAAATATCATCGCTTTCAGAAGGTATAGATATGAATTTCATTAAAAGAATTTTCAAGCAAAGAAAGCACAAAAAAGAGCTTGAGAAAAAATATAATGACGCGTGGTTCAACCTCGAGGCGCAAAGCGGTATTATTCATACAGGAACGACCTCTGACGGCTACGATCCCGACGGCAATTTTTATGACTCAGCATATACCAAACAAATTGCAAATGAATAAAATCAAGGACAGAGATATTCTCTGTCCTTTTTATTTGCATGGCGGGGGCAAGCCCCCGCCATGCAATTTTACATTTTGCAATCGGGCGATTCGTGAATCGCCCCTACAGATCTACGCCAATTCTTCCCTTAAAAACTGCATTATTTTCTTTTCCTCACGGGAAATTTTGACCTGAGAAAGCCCCAAAACGTCTGCGACCTGCTGTTGTGTCATATTTCTGTAATAACGAAGCAGTACAATTTTTCGCCATGGCTCAGGCATTCGGTTTATTGCCTGTCCTATTGCGATTCTGTCCGTCATGGCTTCAAGCTCATTAGCGCTATCCTTATCGGGAATTATTGCATCATAAGTCTGTGAGTCCTCACCGTATACGTTGTCTGAAAGTGAGGTTATAGGCATTACCGCATCAATTGCTACCGCCGCCTCCTCCTGACTTACACCAACGTTTGCCGCAAGCTCGGAAATTGATGCCTCTCTTCCCTCCTCGCTCATAATTCGATTTTTCTCGCGCATAAGTGATATACCCGTTCTCTTACAGCTACGGCTTACGCGTACAAGTCCGTCGTCGCGCAGATGCCTTCGTATTTCGCCCACTATAAGGGGTACGGCATACGTAGAAAAAGCGCACCCGCGCTGGGCTTCAAAGCTTCTGATGGATTTGATCATACCAATTATACCAATCTGTATGAGATCTTCAAATTCCGTACCGCGATCGCGAAATTTGTATGCAATGCTTCGAACAAGCGGCGTATTGTCGATTACGAGCTTTTCCATAGCAGACTCATCCCCCGCCTGCGCCAAAAGTATAAGCGCCCTATTCTCCGCAAATCTGTCATCACGGCCCTGTGCTTCCAATCCGTCCGAGGTTATCAAATCAGTATTCATATAAAACACTCCCAAAAGAAAATATTTTAATTATGTAATACCTCTTCCCGAAAGTATTTTATACAACGTAACGCTCGTTCCCCGACCAATCTTCGAGCTAACCTTTACCTTATCCATAAAGCTCTCCATGACAGTAAAGCCCATACCGCTCCGCTCACTCTCGCGATCGGTGGTGTAAAGTGGTTGACGCGCAAGCTTGACGTTTTCGATTCCGCAACCTCGGTCGCGGATCTCGATTTTCGCAACTCTGCCCTCAAGAAGCCATACGTTTATATTTATGTAACCCTGCGTGTGTCGGTATCCGTGGACGATCGCGTTTGTGACCGCCTCGGATATCGCACACTTTATATCTGCAAGCTCAACCGCAGTAGGATCTAATTGGGAAACGAAAGCGGCAACTGCCGCTCTCGCCATACCCTCGTTTGCAGAAAGCGACGGAAGCTTCAACTGCATCTTATTTACTATCACATTTGAAATTTTCTCGCCCTTCATGATCCCGACACCTCTCTTTTTACAGTTGTGTTTGTCTTTTTTCTTCGCTTGACAGGTCTTGGCGGGGCTTTAGGAGATACTGCCGCACCCTCTATTTTTACAACCCGTTCCATTCCCGCCAAAAGCATAATTTTCTCGATAGCGGGGCTTGGATTCTGCACGATGACCTCGCCGCCTAACTCCTTCATAACCGCATATCTTCCCATAATAAGTCCAAGTCCAGAGCTATCCATAAATCCAACGCTCGACATGTCAAGGATAAGCCCTCTCGGTCTTTTCTTATATATCTCATAGTCCATAGCATTTCTTATAGTAGTCGCGGTATGGTGGTCGATCTCTCCGCGAAGCTTGATTTTTAAATAGCACCCGACAAATTCAGAATCGAAGCCGGGCTTTCCGTCACAGTTCATTTTCATTCCTCCGTTTTTATTGTTTTATAATATATTATCATTTTCAAGCTATATATTTTGTCACTATATGATGCCTGCAAAAATTTTTAAGCAATAAAAAACTCCACTGAAATCAGTGGGTATTTTATATTTTATAAAATTCCAGACAAAAAACCCTTGGAATAACTCCAAGGGTTTTTATCTTTGTTATCACGAATTAGAATCTATACTAGAGGTGTTTTTAATTCTTTCTTTTTTTATTAGTTTAACAATTCCCTTAATAGGCAAATAGAAAAACAAATAGCAGACACCATACATAAGCCAAAAGCAAGCAAGCAAAGCATACCAACACAAGTAAATCAATGCATTTATGCATGCATATAAACAAACGAAAAAGCATCCAGTGGAGCCCTTCATACGAATACCAACACGCATACTACTAAGGCCGCGTAATTTGTGACCGAAACTAACGAACATTTTAGAACCTCCTAACACAAAGTGGCATTTGCTCTGCGCAAAAGTGCAAGCAGCAACAAGGCGCAATTACTTTCTCTCAGAAATAATCTTCTGTGCAGTTGCTGCAGGAACAGTTTCGTAACCTGTTACCTTATAATCGAACTTACCTCTGCCCTGTGTCATAGCACGGAGAGCTGTAGGATAGTCTGCGATTTCCGCCTTAGGAACAGATGCGTGAACGATCGTGTAACCTTCTCTGTCCTCGGAAGCATCCATACCCATTACCGTACCGCGGCGCTTGTTAAGGTCACCCATAACGTCACCAACCATGTACTCAGGAATAGTTACGTCGAGATCGCCAACGGGCTCGAGGAGAACGGGACCCGCCTGCTCAAGACACTTCTTGTATGCCAAGGAAGCGGCTGTCTTGAAGGAGATTTCATCGGAGTCAACGGGGTGGTAAGAACCGTCGTGGAGGTCAGCTGCAAGACGTGTCATAGGATAACCGTAAGCACCCTTGAGCATTGCATCCTGAAGACCCTTTTCAACTGCGGGGTTGAAGTTCTTCGGAACTACGCCGCCGACAACGGAAACTGTAAATGTAAGACCTTCTTCCTCACCGGGTGAGAACTTGATCCAAACGTGACCAAACTGACCGGAACCACCGTTCTGCTTCTTATGCTTACCTTCAACGTCAACGGTCTTTGTAATCTTTTCTCTGTAAGGAATTGTGGGAATTTCGTATCTGATATTAACGCCGAAACGGTTCTTGAGGTGAGAAGCAAGCACGGACAGGTGCATGTCACCCATAGCGTAAATAAGCTGCTGGCTTGTTTCGGGGTTGTTTTCATACTTGAGTGTCTTATCTTCTTCAGTCATTCTTGCGATTGCCTGAGAGATCTTGCTCTCGTCCTTTGCTGTCAAAGGATACATAGCTCTGCAGTAATAAGGAGTAGAATAGTTAACTTTCTTATATTCTGCGCCGCCGTCAAGAGACAACGTATCGTTAGTATTTGTATCGTTAAGCTTGGATACCATACCGATATCACCGCATGCAAGCTCGTCAACCTCAAGCTGCTTGTTACCCTTCATAATGTAAATGCGGGCAAGCTTTTCTTCAGATCCGCTTGTTGCGTTCTTAAGAACCATATCCTTCTTAACAGTACCGCTCATAACCTTGAAGAAGGACATCTTACCTACGAACGGGTCAGCTACTGTCTTAAATACGAAGATTGCGGGATCGCCTTCGAGATTGATAGCAACGTCATTACCGTAAACGCTCTTTTCAACCTTCTTAGCTGTATGTCTGGGGAAAGATGCAGCGATGGAATCCATCATTGCGATAACGCCCCAAAGTCTTGTAGCTGCGCCACAGTAAACGGGAGTGATAGTACCGTCGATGATACCCTGGTGAAGACCTTCAACACATTCTTCCTTCGTGAATGCCTCGCCGTCGAAGAACTTCATCATAAGATCCTCGCTCGTACCTGCAACCGCTTCCCAAAGAACTTCCTTATATCTTTCAGCAGCTGCCTCAAGCTCGGGAGTTGTATCTGTGGGGATTCTCTTTCCGGAGTCGTCATATACGTAGGACTGCATATCGAGAAGGTCGATCATTGTAATATCCTTACCGTTCTTACCAACGGGGATAAATACGGGACAGAGCGACTTGCCGAACTTTTCGCGGAGCTGGTCAAACGTTGCGTTAAAGTGAGCGTCATAGTTGTCGCACTTGTTGATGAAGAATGCTCTCGGAATACCTGCCTCAACCGCCTTATCCCAAGCAAGCTCTGTACCAACTTCCATACCCGCCTTACCGTCTACGCAAATTACACAAGAGTCAGCAACACGAACACCCTGAGAAACCTCACCTTCAAAGTCAAGGTAACCGGGAGTATCTATAATATTAATCTTTACGTCCTTCCAAAATACGTGTGCAGCTGCTGCGGAAAGCGAGAACTTTCTTGCCTGTTCTTCAGCGTCGTAGTCGCAAACTGTGTTTCCGTCCGGAACGTTACCAAGTCTGTCTGTTCCACCGCTTACGTAAAGCATTGCCTCAGCAAGAGATGTCTTACCTGAGCCGCCGTGTCCTGCAAGCGCAATGTTTCGGATCTGTTTTGTGTTGTACTGGGCCATTGTTTTGTTCCTTAAACCCTTATTTTGTAAAGGGTCCCTTTCATAGAGTCGCTAAATTTATTTTCATAATTTTGTGCTTTATATAGAAAATAACTAACATATTGATTATATCATAAAGCCCTTATGTTTTCAAGGTTTTTCGTTAAATATTTACTGAACTATTTGTAGAACTTAAGAAGCCGTTTTTGTATAAAATATACAAAAACGGCTTCAAAATATTGAAAACAATGTTTATTTTTAAGTAATTGAAAAAATCGTCTTGGCGTTTTGTGACGTAATTTTTGCCATTTCGTCGAAGGATATACCGCGTATTTGTGCCATTGCCTCCACGGTATGCTTCATAAGAATGGACGTATTCATCTGCCCTCTGTAGGGATGAGGCGCAAGATAAGGCGCGTCAGTTTCCACCAAGAGCTTATCCAAGGGAATCGCGGCGCATGCCTCCTTTACCCTCGGAGCATTCTTAAAGCTGACCGTTCCCGAAAAGGAGATATACCAACCTCTGCGGGCAAGCTCGCTCGCCATCTCCGCGCTCATACTGCAGGAATGAATTACACCTCGCACGTTTTTGTGTCCTATAAGCATCTCAAAAGTATCGCCGTGCGCCTCGCGATCGTGAATAGATACAGGCAGACCGTATTTCTCTGCCAAAATAAGCTGACGGTCAAAATATTCGGTCTGCAGCTCCTTTGAATAAGGTTGCCAATAAAAATCGTAACCTATCTCACCGATGGCGACGATCTTGTTTTCTTTACGCTTTTGGGGCGTATCGATCAAATCTTCAATTTTAGCAAGCTCTGCATCAATATCAAAAAGCTCATACTTTTGTATTTCGGTAGGGTGAACTCCGACCGCAGCATACATAAAATCATACTTTTTCGCCTGCTCGATTACGTCTCGGCTCGTTTTTGAATACGTCGCGACGTTTACTATGCCGCAAACTGTATTCTTCATTTCCTCGCTTAAAAGAAGCGCGTCCGCGCCACCCTCAAGGGAAGTAAATTTCGCATCGTTATAATGCGCATGTGTGTCAAATATCTTTTCTGTGTAACTCATTTTATCTGTAATCAAATCTCTCGCCAATTTCAATAAGCTCGTCCTTGCCACCCGACATTTCGGTGATCTTTGCCGCAAGCTCAGGTACGCGCGGCTGCTTTACTGCAAACGTAACAGTAACCTTATCGGTAAATTCCGTATCGTCGATTATTGCATTGAACTGCGGAAGCATTACGTTGTATTTCTGGTAATCCGAATAGCTGCATTCAATAGCCAAAACAGAATATTTTTCATACGTTACGATTCCCGCCGCCTCAAGCGCGACCTTTGATCCGTGAGAATACGCTCTCACAAGTCCGCCCGCGCCCAGCAAAATTCCACCAAAATACCTTGTTACAACAACGACTGCGTCAACGACACCGCTCTTCCTGATAGTATCAAGAATGGGCATGCCCGCAGTTCCCTGCGGCTCGCCGTCGTCGGAATATCTCTGCACCGTTCCACCGTCAAGTATGTACGCCCAACAGTTGTGGGTGGCATCACTGTATTCCTTCTTCTTTGCCTTTACAAACTCTTCGGCTTCCTCGACAGTTTTAATATGCTTTGCATGGCACAAAAACTCAGATCGCTTTTCTTCAAACGTATCCGTGCCCTCGCCCATCAAAGTCGTATAGAGTATGGATTTTTCTTCCATCAGTCTTCCCAATCCTCTTTTTTATCGACACGCTCGGTGTCGTATTTTTTAAGCATTCCGCGTGTTTTTGCGTCGACCACGGCATAAACCGTCATTCCGTCCGCTCCGTATTCAACGTCCTCAACGGTCGCATTTGCATATAACTTCGAAAGCGCGCCCGCTTCACTGTTCGGAATAAAGAACTTAACTCTCGCCTTTCCCGCATGAATGATATTTTCAAGAATCTGCGCAAGCTCGGCACAGCCCTGACCCGTCTTCGCAGAAATATAAGCGGTATGCTCGCGCTCACTGACCTTGGAAATTACGGGGTTATCATAAGTTCCCCTGTCGCACTTATTGAAAACGTAAAGAATGGGCTTGCCCGTGCAACCGAGTTCCTCAAGTGTCTGCTCCGTGCATTCAAGCTGGGAGAGATACTCAGGGTCGGACGCGTCAACTACGATCATGATAATATCCGAATAGACCGCCTCGTCAAGCGTTGACTTGAACGCCTTTACAAGATGGTGAGGAAGGCGCTTTATAAATCCAACGGTGTCAGTTAAAAGTACCTGCTCGCCACCGGGGAGAGTAAACTTTCTCGTTGTAGGGTCAAGCGTTGCAAAAAGCTTGTCCTCGGCGAGAATTCCCGCGCCGGTTAACGTGTTAAGAAGAGTCGATTTGCCTGCGTTTGTATAGCCAACAATAGCAATTTTAGGAAGACCGCTTCTATCTCTTGAAACTCGCATACTAAGGCGATTCTTCTCAAGTGCGTCAAGCTCTTCCTCAAGCGCCATGATTCTTCTCTTTAAGTGACGTCTGTCGCTTTCAAGCTTGGATTCACCTGGGCCTCGCGTACCGATACCGCCTCCGAGACGGGAAAGCTCTGTTCCCCGTCCGATAAGACGGGGCGCAGTGTACTTAAGCTGGGCAAGCTCAACCTGAAGCTTACCCTCGCCGCTCACCGCATGGAGTGCGAAAATATCAAGAATGAGCATGGAACGGTCAATAACGCGCACGTCATGACCGATATCGTCCTCAAGATTTCTTATCTGCGCGGGGGAAAGATCCTCGTTGAAAATTATAAGATCAATATCATTCCCGTCGCAAAGCTCGGAAATTTCCATAACCTTACCGCTGCCGATAAGCGTTCTCGGGTCGGGTGTGGATTTATTCTGAATAACTCGCGCAAAAACCTCACCGCCCGCGGTATCAAGCAAGCGCTCAAGCTCATCGATGGACTTTTCTTCTTCCTCAAGCATGGAATTGTCTCTTACAAGTCCGACCAATATTGCGCGTGAATTTATTTTTTCTTTGTTGTTGAAATTCATAATTACCTCGTGAAATTAAATAGATAGCAAAAAAGGATTGCATAGCGCAATCCTTTTCTAGCATTACAGAATCCCGGGTATCCGAAGATCTGTTATTTGCGGTGTAATAATTACTTCTTGAAGTTTTCGAGTCTCTTCTTGAATCTGTCTACACGGCCGCCTGCATCAACAAACTTCTGCTTGCCTGTGAAGAAGGGGTGGCACTTAGAGCAAACTTCAACTCTGATCTCAGAACCCTTTGTGGACTTTGTAACTACTGTTTCGCCGCAAGCGCACTTGATTACGCACTCTTCGTACTTAGGATGGATGTTCTCTTTCATTTCTTTCACCTCACAAAATTTTTTCGCTGGTCTTCGACAGCGATTTCATAAGTCGATATATTATACCACAATACTTTCGATTTGTCAATAGGAAATTTTGTGTTTTTGAAATTTTTCCGAATCATCCCATCACATGGCGATATTTACGTCCGTGTACTGCAAAAGCTCTCTGGATTCACCCTCGCAAATGACGTCGTAATACATTTCCTTGTTTGAGCTTGCCTTGAATTCAATATACGAAACCGTTCTGCCGTCTACAGCGTCCTTATTCTTATCGGTCAAGTGTATTTTAACTGTAATTTTAGTTTCTTCCTCTACGAATTCGAGCTTTATGTCAGACTGCTTTTCCACGTTTTCACGAAGAAGAATGATCTTGTAAATATTTCTTCCGTCGCCCTGAAGAAAGGTCTTGTAAACGAACAGATGATTATTTATAGAATCAAATGCCCCGCTTCTGTCCTCCGCAAGCCAAGCCGCAACGTGAGGATTATTATTTATTTTTTTCTGACTGACATTCGAAATCACTCTCTGCGTAGTATTACACGCCGCAAACTGTGTCATGAGAAGCACGAGCGTTAAAAGGATCAATATTTTTTTCATTTCTTTGCCCTCTTATTATAACCTGTTTTCTTTATTATAGCATACACTTATGGCGATTTTATTAACTTTTGAAAAAAATTTTTCTTTTTTGCCTTATACTCGACAGTTTTCACTTTCTGCCCGATGTATAATTTTTATATCAATTTCAAGGAGAAAAATATGATACTCGACGTTTACGTTGACCTCTTTTTTCTTATCAATTTCAGCATGGACTATATCTGTCTTTACATAACATCAAAAATCGTAAGACAAAAGGTGAACGCAAAAAAATATATCATCGCTTCTATCATCGGTGGGGCATATTCCGTTCTCGCACTTTTTTTCACATTCCATTCAATAATCGCCTTCATAATCGATATGCTTATCTGCATAATTATGATATCGATATGCTTCTGCGCCAAGGGGAATGAAAAAAGGCACGTCTTCGGCACAGCTCTTCTCTACATAGGCATTTCCATGCTTCTCGGCGGTGTCATGACGGCTATTTTCAATCTTCTCAACAGATTGGATATTGATCTTAGCGGTCTTTCAAATGACGGAGCGCACACCTACACCTTCGCAATTATCGCGGTAATTTCCGCCGCACTGTCCACAAAAGGCATCTCGCTCATCACAAAAAAGAACAGACACAAGGAATATTGGGTTCGGATTTACATAAACGGGCGCGTCTGCTCCCTTTTCGGCTTTGTTGACACAGGAAATCTTGTGCAGGACGTCTTAAGCGGCAAAAGCATAATTTTCATAGACAGATCTGCTTCGAAGGATACAATAGACCCCGATGCCGAGACTAAATTTTACAAAGGTGAGATAATATATAAGGGCTCACGACTCATACCTATAAGCACGGCAAACGGCTCTTCCATGACTTTGGTATTTGCGCCCGACAAGGTTGTGCTCAAAGAAAAAAGTCAAAAAGAGGTAGCGGAATATGAGGTGGATTGCCTTATATCTCTTACCGACATCAAAAAAGATACGTACTCCGCAATAATCCCCGAGGAGCTTACAAGACTTAATATATAGGGAGGAATTTATGCACAACATTATAAGAAAGCTTCTTTTGATCTTCAAATTTAAAAAAAGAGACGAGGGCGTTTTCTATATCAACGGCCCCGACCTTCTGCCGCCGCCACTGACAAAGGAGGAGGAAGCAAAAGCGATTTTAGAAGCGCCGTATTCCGAGGACGCTCGGCAAAAGCTCATAGAGCACAACCTTCGACTCGTGGTTTATATCGCGAAAAAATTTGAAAACACGGGTATATATATCGAGGATCTTATATCCATCGGAACGATCGGTCTGATAAAAGCGGTTAACACCTTCTGCTCGGAGAAAAATATAAAGCTTGCAACCTACGCGTCACGTTGCATCGAAAACGAAATACTTATGTATATACGGAAAAACTCGGCGCACGCGGGAGATATTTCCATTGACGAGCCACTGAACTCCGACGCGGAGGGAAATCAGCTTCTCCTCTCCGATATTCTTGGCACGGACGAGGATTCCATTTCCGCGGAAATTCAACGCGACGAGGAGAAGCGAATGATATACCGCGCCATAAGTATGCTCACCTCCCGTGAGCAGGAAATAATCAAACTCCGCTTCGGGCTATTCGGCGCAAAGGAAATGACACAAAAGGAGGTAGCCGATCACCTCGGAATCTCACAATCCTACATATCTCGGCTCGAAAAAAAGATAATCAACGACCTTCGGCTGCAGCTGGAGGGTAAAATATAAAAGGGCAGGCATATGCGTGTTATCCTTAACGGAGAACACGCAATGAATTGCAACCTTGCGGTTGCATGAATTGAAAGTCGTGCTTTCGTGAATTGCCTACGACATGAATTGTGCCTTACGGCACATTGGTTGCAATTCATTTCATGGAGCGAAGCGAGAATTCATGGCGGAGCCAATTCATGATGCGTCAGCATCAATTCACTCATAAAAAACGAACAGAGCAAGAATAGAAGGATTTGTTTCCTTTTACTCTTGCTCTTTTCTGCTTGTATATGGGTTTGGGCTTAGCCCAAATGCATTTGACCAGTCAAATGCGATGCTCGCACTTAGTAGAGGTTTCAAATTCTCCGTTAAGAACATCACCCTTACGCCTGCCCTTTTGCTTTACAACACAGCTTCACAAAAGCTTTCGATCATTCTGTTGACCACGCCGAAATCCATGGCTTGCTTATAAATTTCCTCAAGCGCGAAATGATGTACCGACGCACGGAAAAGATGTCTTACGGCAAGCTCCACACTGCTTTTATATAATGAAAAGGTATATTTAAGATCCGCCTTGACCTCGCTTGGAAGAATGGGGATGAAACGCTTCATATTCACATAATCTATCCGCTCTGCGTCAAGCTCAAGATTTGCGCGTGGATCGGACAGAATAAAAGCGATCCGCTGTTGTCGCTCAAAGATTCCGTTTATTTTCTTTGGAATGATCGGATCGTAGGAAATATAATAATCGCACTTGCTTTCGTCAAGTCGACGCTTTATTTTTTCTAACATAATATATCCCGTGCCGTACGCGTCCCCGACAATGACGCATCTGTCCGCCATTTTCTCAAAGGTGTCAAATCGAATCCTACCCTTCATGCTCACCGAATCGATAAGACGTATCTCAGTATCCCCCGCTCCCGACAGATCCAACCTTTCGGTCAGCTTTTCGGCGGCGCGGGAGAGCTTGTCATAGATCAAAAATCTGTCCGTGTACGACTCAATGACAGGAGAAAGATTTCCGCATATCGCCATCGCATCGTAAGCTCTGCGATATTCAAGAGTCTTCCCCTCATTCAGTCGCAAAATCTCGCTTCTGTATTTATCGAGAACTCTATCGTCCCAACCTTCCCCGAGATTGATAATATTGTCCCTGACGCCGGGATAAACCATCTCGTATGTATGCGGCGCAGTACCGTCGATTACAGCGACTCTTCTCTTCCCGTGAATTATGATTCCGTCAAGTGACTCGGGATCGGACGAGCAATAAAAATACTCTACCCTATATCCTCTGCTCTCGGAGAAAGCCGCGCACCGTCTCATAAATCCCGACTTTCCCGTACCGGGGCCTCCCTTGATTATGTACAGCTTATCGACCGAGGAAAAGCATTCTTCATAGTAATTACAAAATCCCTGCGCCGAATTTGATGCCGCAAAATATTTTTCCAATCTACCGTCCTCCTTGAATTTTTCTAATTACAGTATATGCCGAACGTGGCGCAAAATTACTAAAAAAGCACCCGTAAGCTCAATGCTTGCGGGTGTTTAATATCATATTTCCTTTGCGGTGATAGTGATATTTACGGGCTCAATACCTGCCTGCTCGTAAACCACGGCGTTGATCTGCGCGAGCTGAGCGGGAGTAAGCTTACCCTCGCAGGAAACCACGATGCTTGCGCTCTCGCCGTTAATGACCGCGATACACTTCTGGAAGCCCTTGGTCACAATAATGGACTCGATATCCGCCTCCTGCTTCATTTCAAGCGATATCTGCTTGATCTCGGAGATTGCCTCCGCCTTTACCTCTTCGCTTGCGTCCTGATTTTCAACAACGGCGTTAAGTACCTCAAGCGCCTCGTCGCGTGCTCTCTGTCTGTTTACCTGAATCGTTGAAAAATAGGAATCGAGCGCGCTCTCCTCACCGCTTGTGTTCTCACTTGTGGGGTTCTTACTGCTTTCAAGCTCGTTCTGCATTCCGTTGCCGCCGCTATAAGTATAGCCGTCGTCATCATCCGAAAACAACGCGAGATTTAAGCATACTGCAACTCCTATCAGCGCAACTGCGCCGATTATGATAAGATTTCTCTTACCGATCTTGGAAAAAAACTTCTTGATTTTACCCTTTGCATCTGTGAACGTCATATGTATTCCTCCCGAAATTTACTTTGTGGTACATTATATTAGCCGACATATCCCATTATTACCTGGTATCAATTATTTTTACATATATTCTGCTGAGCGGAACTCCGTAAGCGGACGAAATAAGCTCCTCCGCCTGGTCCTTTGAGATATTGATCCCATCCCCATAAATCACGACGCCAATGCCAAGAATGTCGGGCGCATGCTCACCAAGATAAATGGGATGAGCATTCGATCCGCTCCCGATAATTACGTATTCATCACGGTTTGAGCCCGCCCCGTTATTGCTGTTTTTGGCGTAAATACTCTCACTGCTACCCGAAAGGCGCGCGGAAACCGAAATAGAGCTAACTCCCCCGAAGCTTGAGCAAAATTTGCGTATATCCTCCTCAAGCGCAAGCTCGTAATCCTCAATATTCAGCTTTTCCTCATGCTCGCAGTCCGCATCCTTTTCACTTGCGGCATCAAACATATCACTGTTTCCCACAAATAGCAGAACCACGCCGACCGCGATCAAAATAAGGATTATCTTAAGCCCGCCCTTCTTTTTCATCTCTCCGAGAACGGCAGAAATCTTATTTTCACCCATAACTAACCTCCGACAATTACGACCGTCTCACACGAAAGTCGGCTATCAAGATAGCTCTTTATTGCGTTGCTGTCGGCAAATACGGCTCTGCCAAGCAACGTTACCGACACTCGCTCAAGACGCGCCTCGCTTCTGTAATCATACTTGATATTGATTTTTAATTCCGACTCGTCAAGGGAAAATCTCTTTGCAAGATCCGCGCGAATATCCCTTTTGATCAGATCTATCTCGGCATTTTCAATATAACTGTCAAAAACGCTTTCATATTCTGTCGCGACCTCCTCTCCGTTGAGCATTTCATCAAACGAAATATCCGAAATGCCGTCTATTACGGATATAAGCGGCATTATCGCGACTGTAAAAATACACAGTCCCGAAATAAAGCTTATATGCTTTGCCATATTTGACGTTGACAAAAGCTCTCTTGCCACAAAGCAAATTATCGAGATCACAAGTATCGATATTATATATTCCTTCATACTCTCACCTTATTGCCGACGCGCAAAAGCCCAATAATCCAAAGGACAGGATAAACACCGACGACGATATTGCCGCTACTCCGAGAAGATAAGAATACAAGCTCGATATCTGTGAGATCACGCCACTATTCTCGCCCGTCAGATCCCCGAAAATTCCGATCAGAAACAGCATAAATTTCATAATCGCAAGGTGACTTATAAGCGGAGTAAGCATCATTATTATAATAACGACGCCGCCTATACCCACACATCCGCGTATAAGCTCAACTCCCGACGCGACCGCGCCGAGCGACGAGGATACTACGCCTCCCGTTATCGGAATAAAATTACCGAATAAAAGCTTCGCCCCTCTCATTGCCGCGTTATCCGCCTTTGCCGAGATCGCCGTCTGCGCTCCGAGAGATACACTCAAAAGCGTCATAACGAACGAGAGAAGCATGGTGTAATATTTTTTTACCCCCGAGGATATGGACGCTATGATTTTCGACTCGTAAAAGGTTGATACTATGGCTAAGGAAAGAGAAAATACAAACACGGGAATTGCCGTATACGTAAAAATAAACTGACATACCGAAAGGCATATACCAAAGGTTGCCGAGGAGCTTGCCGCCGCAGTAACGTTTCCACCTATGGCATACAAAACCGCCGACAGCGGCAGATACGCCGCCGCCATTCTGCAAAGATTGGTAAAATACCCCGAAAGCATCAGAATACTGTTATATACAAGCCCCATAACTATACTGATCACGCAAATGCGCGAAATAAAGCCAGTCGCGGCTTCATTATTGAAGCTCGACGATATCTGCCCCAATACCGCAGATATCAGCATAACGCCAATTATACCGTAAAGAGTGGGCATAATACTCTTTACACCTCCGAGAATACCGTCAAGCAAAAGAGACAAAAGCTCCTTAGGGGCGGACAGCTCTCTTACCGCTCCCCCGACGTCCTCGGGATCATCTGCAAGGAAACCCTCGGGCAAACGGTCAAGTATATCCTCGGGCAAGCTGTCTGTAAAATCCTTATACTCCTCAGGCATTCTAATACCGTCATCTGCTTCATCCGCGCTTGCGGTAATAGAGAGGACGAACAACAGAACGGTCAAGATAAGGAAAAGTGCCATCTTCCTTTTCATATACTACTCCCCACCTATAAGCTTTACCGCCGTCTCTAAGATTTCGAATATCAGAGGCAACGCTAAGATCAGCAGCTGCGCCTTCCCGATAATCGTACAGATAAACCCGAGCGTTCCCTCACCCGCGTCCGCGCATAGCGTTGAGCAGACGGTGGTTATGATGCCGATAAAAAGCGCTTTGAGCATTACGCTTGCGTATTTTGACACACCCGCGTATGATGTAAGCTCATCTATACTGCTTACAACTCCTCCGATAATGCCTACACACACGCTAAACAAAGCCACAATTATTACAAGCTTTACGGGAATATGCATTTCTGCCTTCACCTGCCGCATTATAACGATCACCAAAAGGGATATGATCACAAAGCCGCACTGCTTTAAGAATTCCTGCATGTCAAAATCCAAAAACCGAGCGCACAAGCATAAAAAGCTTGTCTATTTCCTCGATGAGCATAAGAAAAACCACAACGATCCCCGAGATCACGACGAACATCGCCTGCTCGTCCCGTCCCGATTTAGAGAGTATCTGCGCCGCGACCGAGACGAGTATCCCGACCCCCGCAACCTTCAATATTACCGCAATATCCATACACACCTCACCAAAGCATGATGAGAAGACAGAGAGACGAACAGATTGCAAGCGTCGAATAAATTTTACTCTTTTTTGCAATTTCCTCTGCCACGTTCTTTCGCTCCTCGCTCAATGCTTCTATATAATACTCACATCTCTTCATTTGCTCTTCTCTGTACGTGCTTCCAAACTCCGACGCAAAGCAATACAAAAGCCGAAAGCTCTCATCGGAAAGATATACCCTGCTTGCCTCAACCATCTCGCATAATCCCGCGCCCTCTTTTACAAGACATTGCTCCAAAAGCTCCCTTGGGGCGCATGCCAGAATTTCGGAAATGGGTTTTGAATAACAGTCGACCTGCCCTTTTATGTAAAAGACGAGAGAGATAAAGCTATCAAGCACCAAAAGCTTATTTTTCTGAAATTTTGAGACGAATGCCGAAGCAAATATACCCGAGACGCAAAGAAAAAGACTTCCTATTAGTTTAAATACCATACGCACTCCCGAAGATGACGTTATGCATCACCGTATCATAAGAAAACCGCATATTCCCCGCGCGGCTTATTTTGACATATGCCCCAAATATTCCCGCCTCGTGAAGTAAACGAATACCCGTGCGCGAAATCAACTCATCGATGCTGCCCGCATGCGCCGTCGCAAGAAACGGTATTCCGCAGTTTGCCGCCGCGACAAGCTCGTACGCCTCGTCCGTATCTCCGATCT
The DNA here is from genome assembly GCA_045632305.1 of Eubacteriales bacterium. Lineage (GTDB taxonomy): Bacteria > Bacillota > Clostridia > Oscillospirales > CAG-272 > SVTX01. The sequence goes on from JAZQWL010000046.1 coordinate 16,519, forward strand.
CGTCACATACGATAAGCTCGGGATTCATAACCCTCGACGCTATCTCGATTCCCACCCCGCGCGGATAACCCGACAGAATGTCGATGCACATATCTCTGTCATTCATATCAAAGGAAAGCTCACCGCGACTATCGATAACGACAACCCTGCGCGGATGCTCCCCCGTAGACAAAAGCTTACAGACTCCACGCAAAACCGTGGTCTTTCCAACACCGGGCGGCGAGTAAATAAGCACGCCCTTCTTGAATTCAAGACGGGCAAGAAGCTCGCACACCTCGTATCCGACCGAGTATATTCTGTGCGGTATTCTTATACAAAGCGAGCTTATATCGTAAACTCCGATTATCTCTCCGCTTTGCATTGTTGCTCTGCCGCAAACTCCCACCCTTATACCGCTCGGAAGTGAAACGTACCCCTTATTGATAGTGTCCGCAAAGGCGTACAGCGAGCCGCCGCACATATTCTTTAGCACCTCGGCAATTTGATTTTTATCAAGCACGATGGGAACAGTATGATTTTCGCCGCGCATTACACACGAGGAATATTTATTCGCGCGAAGGCGAATCTCCTCAACCGTTCCCGAAGAAAACCGTTTGTTTATATATTGAAATATCTCAGCGGGAAGAAAATGAGAAAGCTCGCTTGGCAAAGCTTCCGCCTCCCGCTTTACTGTATTGTGAATTATCTGCATCCCGATTCCTCCAAAAGATATTTAATTATATTAAGCGGGAGGACAATCTATGCAAAAATAAAAACCGCCAAGGAAAAACCTTGGCGGTAAAAATATTGAATTTAGCCGTATATCGGTTCAAAATCGGATGCGGGGTGCTTACAGAGAGGACATATGAAATCATAAGGAAGCTCTTCTCCTTCGTAAACATAACCGCATATCTTACATACCCAACCTACGATCTTCTTTTCCTTCTTTTCCTCGACGGGCGCTGTCGAGACGGGTGCTTTGGGCTTGATGTGATCGAAATAATATGCATATGTTACGCTCTTGCCACCATTCTTGAAGGTTCTCGCCTCGGTAACCTCCGCAATAAACAGAATGTGCGTGCCGCAGTCGATCTCTTTTATAACCTTACCGCTCATAAACGCGTTTGTGTATCTGTCAAGGTGAAGAAGCATATTTTCGCTTCTCATTACGTCGTCAAAATCCGAGAGCTTGTCAGTATCTCTGCCCGACGCAAATCCAAATCTCTTAAAAATATCAAATGGAACGCTCTCATCAAGCACGGAAGCGTTGAAAATTCCCGTCTTCTGAATGGTTTCACAGGTGTAATTTGCCTTATTTACGCAAACGGAGATAGTCAAAGGAGAGGAGGATATCTGGCTTACCGTATTTACGATACAAGCGTTATCTCTCTTACCGTCATTGGTAAAGAGCGCGAAAAGTCCGTACGAGAGCTTGTGCATTGACGCGCCGTCAATATCACCTCTTGCCACCTCTTCCTTATTGGGGAAATCCGCCGCAATTCTGTCAACGAGCGCCATAATCGACGCATAGCTATCTTCCTTGAGCGAGGACTTAACGTATGGAATGTCCTCAATAAACGTAGTATTCTGAAGCTTGCCGAGTATCTCTCTCATAAGCTTACCGCTAGAAGCCGCCCAAGAGCCGTTCTGAATAAAGCCGATGGTTCTGTTCTTCAGTGAATGAGCCGCAATATCGTGAACGAGCGCCTCCATAGTAACGAACACACCCGCGTTATACGTGGGGGAAGCGAAAACGATATGACTGTACTTAAAGGCATCGGAAACTATATCGGATGCGGGAGTTACGGACACGTCGTACATCTTTGTGGGTATCCCTCTTTCAACAAGCTTTGAGGAAAGGATTTCCGCCGCATTTTCGGTGTTTCCGTAGATCGAAGCGTAAGGGATAAGAACACCCTGCACCTCGGGAGTATACGTTGCCCACTTCTTATATTTATCAACAAACGTAGCAATGTTCTTTCTCCATACAAAACCGTGGAGAGGACAGATCATCTTAATATCAAGAGCAGAAGCGGCTTTAAGCACGTTCATAACCTGCGCTCCGTATTTGCCTACGATGTTAGCGTAATATCTTCTTGCCTCGTCCATATAGTCGCGCTCAAAGTCCACCTCATCGGCAAAAATCGCGCCGTTTATCGCGCCAAAATGACCGAACGCGTCTGCCGAGAAAAGAATGCCCTCCTTCTCCTCATACGACATCATAACCTCGGGCCAATGCACCATGGGAGCGTTGATAAAACGGAGTGTATGCTCTCCAAGAGAAAGCGTGTCTCCCTCGTTTACAACGACAGCTCGCGCATCTATATCAAAGCTAAAGAACTGCTTGATCATTGCAAGTATCTTGGGGTTACATACGATCTTTACGTCGGGATAACGAAGCACGAGATCGTAAATGGTCGCGGAATGGTCGGGCTCCATGTGATGAACGATTAAGTAATCGGGCTTTCTTGAGCCGAGAACGTGCTCGAGATTCTCAAAGAAAACGCCCGCAACCGCCTTATCAACGGTATCGAAAATAGCGATCTTCTCATCCATAAGAACGTAAGAATTATATGAAACACCCGCAGGAACGGAGTAAACACCCTCAAACATAGCAAGGCGTCGATCATTTCCACCCACCCATGTAAGCGTGGGAGTAATTGTCTTTACACAGTACATAAAAAATCTCCTTATATTTTAATATGAACAAAAATCGACCTTGACATAATGCAAGGCCGATTTATAATATTACGGAAGCTCTATCTTACAAAGTTCCTTTTCGGGAAGAGCTTTGTCGGCCGCTGCACTGAGCTTCTTAACACTTTCCTGAGCTTTATTTACAGGAATACAGGTTCCCGCACCCGCAACACAACCGCCGGGGCACGCCATACCCTCGATAAGGCAACCGTTTTTCTTGCCCGCCTTTGCAAGCATAAGCATCTTGCGGCACTCATCAAGTCCGTCAGCATGCTCGATCTTCACCTCAACGCCGGGGTAATATTCGTTTACACACTTTTCGATTGCGGCAGAAACTCCGCCCGCGCAAGCATATCCACGTCCCGCGCCGGTTGCCTCTGCGGTAAATTCGTCGCCTTCAAAGTTTGAAAAATCAATTTCCTTGGCGTCGAACATAGCGCGAAGCTCTTCAAAGGTAATTACAAAATCAACGTCGCTTCGTACGGTTCTTCTTCCCGCCTCGAGCTTCTTAGCGGCGCAAGGGCCGATAAATACTACTCTTGCCTCGGGATTCTTCTGCTTGATACTTCTCGCGGTCGCTACCATGGGTGTAAGCGCGTTTGAAACCTGGTCTATCATTACGGGGAACTGCTTCTTTGCAAGCATTGCCCAAGCGGGACAGCAGGACGTAAGAAGGAAGGGGGTCTTACCCGTGGCAACCTCATGCGCGTAATGCTGCGCTTCAACCGCGGCTCCTACGTCCGCGCCAATAGCAACCTCGTGCATTTCGGCAAAGCCGAGCTGACGGAGCGCGCCCGCGATCTGACCGAGCGTTACGTTCTCGCCAAACTGACCTGCAATTGCGGGTGCTACCTCGGCTACAACGTAGTCTCCCTTTCTTATTGCCTGAATAAGCTGGAAGATCTGGGATTTATCCGCAATCGCGCCGAAGGGACATGCAACCATACACTGTCCGCATCCAACACACATAGAATCGTCGATCTTTGCGCGGCCGAAGGCATCACTCTTTATCGCCTTGATTCCGCACGCAGTAGCGCAAGGTCTTCTCTTGTGCGCGATCGCATCATAGGGACACGCCGCCTTACACTTTCCGCATTTTATACACTTTGTTTTGTCAATAACGCTCTTGCCGTTTACAATTGAAATGGCGCCCTTGGGACACACCGTCTCGCAGGGATGAGCCACACAACCGCGGCACTGGTCGGTTACAACGTAAACGTTATCCTCACACGCCTCGCAGGCGGAAGGAATGACCTGCATCAGCGGGGGCTCGTAATACTTGTCCGCAATGTTACTTCTGTCAAGCCCGCTGGTAATATGTACGGGCTTATTTTCGGGACGAAGGGACATGCCCATCGCAAGGCGTACTCTTTCGGACGCGATCGCTCTCTCGCGGTAAATACTCTCGCGGTAGCGGGGCTTATCGTCGGGCGTTATCTTATAGGGAATCGCCTCAATATCGTTGTTTATGCTTTCGGGATCGGATTCATAAGCAACCTTAGCAACCTCTGTAAAAATATTGTGTCTTAAATTTCTGAGCGCAGTATCAATTCCTCTCATACAAGTCCTCCTTAATATTTGTATCAATCATTATTTTCAAAAGTCAGCTCCTGCGCGGATCTTTTTATATAAAACTCATCCGTGCGGGAAATATCAAATTTACAAAACAGTAAAATATATACTAAAATCACGGCAATCGCAATTACCGCCGTAAGTACCTGCGTCGGTGGATCGTCGAAAAATCCTCTTCCCTTGCCGCATTCGCCAATAAGCGCGCCGAAGAAATTAAACAAGCCGTGCAAAACAACGCACGCCCAGATATTTCTCGTCAGCAAAAGTACGATAGCGCACATAGCACCAACAAGCGCGGAATAAAGAATTTGAAGCACCACCATAAGTGACGGTGAAATAAAAATGTTCACTATATGAACGAGTCCGAATATCGCGGAGGACAGCAGAATTGAGATCAGAATATCCTTCTTGGTCTTTCTTCTGTTTTCCATGATCCCGAGCATAATTACCGAGCGGAACGCCATTTCCTCGAAAAAGCCGATAGCCATACATTCAAGGAAAAGCAAAAGTATTTTATCGTATCCCGCAACTATCTCCGATTTTCCCAAGACGAGCGGAATTATGGGCAAGTTGTTTACGGCAATAACGAGCGCGGGAAGAATGTAAAGAATATTTTTTCCTACGGGCCTTGTTATAGGGTATAACACTCTGTAACCGAGATATACCGTAAACACGAGGAAAATTCCACCGCCGACTGTCCTCGTTATAAGCATGTCCGTCATTGACCTTTCCCATTCGCCAAGCACACCGAAAAGAATATTCTTCAATAAAAGCTCATACAGAACAAGAAAGAGGGCAAGCACGCCAAAAAGAGTTATACAGACGGCTCTCTTCGTTTTATTATTCTTCGATCGCATTTTCTTCCTCTTTCTTCGCACGTCTTGAAAGTATCTCTTCCCTATCGGCAAGTATCTCACTTCTGTGACGGCTCTCGTAATATCTTTGGAAGAAGAAAAGTGCAACACCGCCCGCGATCATCAGGCATGCGATGATCTGGGAGGGAGAGAAAATATCTGTCAGAAGCTCTCCGCGGTCATCGGTTCTGAAGTATTCAATAAAGAATCTCCAAGCGCCGTATGCCGCCATATAAAGGGGTAAATTGTAGGATCTCTTTTTCTTTACGCGAATTACGGTATATACAAAGAGCGCAAACAAGAAGAGCGCCTCGTAAAGCTGAGTCGGAACGCACTTGGCGTATCCGTACGCCTCGGTATGCATGAAAAGTCCGTACCACGCGTCGGTCTGCGCACCGTGACAACAGCCCGCCATAAGGCAACCGAGTCGACCGAAGCCGTGAGCTACAAGAATTGACGGAACCGCACAATTTGCTACCGAGAAAAAGCTCCTTACGTGATATTTATCGGGAAAAACAAATCGACCTGCAATAAAGTAAACCGCGATAAACGACGCCGCGCCACCGATAAGACCGCCGTAGAAGGTCGCGCCCGTTCCCGCGTCTATTACAAAGTCACCCGTTTCACCGAAATTATAGAACGCCTGAAACAGAACTGCGGAGCCAAGCCCCAGAATTATTGCCGCCGCTGCGGTGATAAACACGAAATTCTGGAGCTTGTATCGCAAAGGATATTTGTCTGCCAGACGGTCAAACGATATAAGACATACGATTATTCCAAGACAAAGAAAGAAATCGTATAAATTGAACTGAATACCTTTTATTAAGTTATAAGGATACATTATACGACTCCTTTCATTTTACGGCATCAGCCGTTCATTCTTCTCTCCTGCACGTCGGAGTGGGTTACGAGGATATCACGGGGCTTCGTTCCGTTAGCGGGGCCGACAAATCCCATCTCCTCGAGTCGGTCAATTATCTTCGCCGCTCTTCCGTAGCCGATGGAGAACTTTCTCTGGAGAAGCGACGTGGAAATTCTGCCCGTATCGATGGCAAGGTCGATCGCATCCCAAAGGAACGCGTCCTCGCCGTCCGCAGGGGCATCACCGCCCGCGGGCATATCGTCAGCGGTTTTTGCGGGCTTACCGCACTTTGCCGCTTCCTCGTCGATGGATCTTTCGAATTCCGCATCGTAAACGACGGGTTCGTTGTTCGCCTTGATGTACTCGACGATCTTTTCAACCTCGCCGTCGGAAACGAACGAGCCCTGAACTCTGATGGGCTTAGGCGCGCCCACGGGCATGTAGAGCATATCGCCCATACCGAGAAGCTTTTCAGCTCCGCTTATATCAATAACTGTTCTCGAGTCAACCTGAGAACGAACTGTAAAAGCAATTCTTGAAGGAATATTCGCCTTGATAAGTCCCGTGATTACGTCAACCGAAGGTCTCTGAGTACCGAGAATAAGGTGAATGCCCGCAGCTCTCGCCTTCTGAGCTATACGGCAGATAGCAGTTTCTACATCTTCTCTTGCCGTCATCATAAGGTCTGCAAGCTCGTCAATGATAATAACCATTCTGGGCATATAGGGCATATCAGGATCGTTCTTTGTGATCTCATTATAGCCCGTAATATTTCTTACGCCAACCTGCTCGATAAGCTTAAATCTCTTTTCCATTTCGTTTACAGCGGAGTTAAGTGCGCCCGCCGCCTTCTTAGGATCACTTACTATCTTACAGGAAAGGTGAGGAATATCTCTGTATACGTTAAATTCAACCTTTTTGGGGTCGATAAGGATAAGCTTGACCTCGCTGGGCTTTGCCTTGTAAAGAATACTCATAATGATCGAGTTGATACAGATGGACTTACCGGAGCCCGTTGTACCTGCGATCAGGATATGAGGCATCTTTTCAATATCAAACACAGTGGGGCGTCCCGAAATGTCCGCACCAAGACAGGCAGCTGTCTTGCTCTTATGATTCTGGAATTCGGGAGATTCAATAATGTTACGAAGAAATACCGTCTTTCTCTCGTCATTGGGAACTTCAACGCCAACTGCCGCCTTACCTGGAATGGGCGCTTCGATTCTTACTCCGGACTTTGCCAAGCTAAGTGCGATATCATCACCGAGATTTGCGATCTGCTTTACTCTTACGCCGACGTCGGGCTGAATTTCATATCTTGTAACAGTAGGTCCGCAGGAGCATGCGATATCTCCTCTTGTTCTTATTCTGAAGCTCTCAAGCGTATCGCTGAGTATTCTTGTATTCTTGGCGATCTCCTCCTGGCTTACGGCATAGGTGGAATCACCCTGCTTCATAAGATCGAGAGGCGGGAATACGTAAGGAATCTCCTTGGGCTGATGCGCGCCGATGATCTCGCCCGTAACCTTATCAACCTCATACGTTGTATTCTCGTCAAGCTCGCCGCCGAACGCGTTTTCGTCCGCGCCGTATTCTGCAGCGGGCTCGTCGCTCGGATTATTTATTACGAAATGAACGCTGTCCTCGTCCTCATCGGAAAGCACGCACTCCTCCGTGGAGTTTTCAATAGCAGAAAAGTCGAGGGGCTCGTCGTCTTCCTCGCTGATTGCGGCAACCTCCTCACGGAAGCCATCGCTCATATCGGGATCCGCGCTTTTTGGAATAGTTCCCGACTTATAATATTCGTCGCGCTCGTCCGAAGCTTCCTCTCCCTTTTCGGAGTTGATCTCCTCCATGCCGACCAAAATCTCGCCGTCATCCTCCGCGCTTGTCTTTTCTGCCTCTGCATTCTTTGCTTCCGCCTCGGCATTCTTTTTAGCTTTCGCCTCTGCCGATGCCTTAGCTTCTGCCTCGCGGGCCTCCTTTTCTTCCTTTGCGCGTCTGATTTTTTCTTCCTGCTTTGCCTGTGCCGCCGCAAGCTTCGCCTGCTCGCGCTCGAACTTTCTGTCCTCGGCTCTCTTAGCAGCGTTTGCCTTGGCTTCCTCACCCTTCTTACTTGCCCAAGCAGAAAGCTTGTCCATCCATACCTGAGGGCTCGTGCCTACAAGGAACAGAACGAGGGGAATAAGCGCAGCCACGAGAATGAAGCCCGCGCCAAACGGCTTGAGCGCCAATACCAAAAGATATGCAAGATAGCCGCCGAAGACACCGCCGCTCGTATGCTCCATACCCATTTCAAAGAGGGATGAAAAATCAACCTCTTCAACGTCACCGATAACAACGTGTAAGAGCGCAGACGTAACGATAAGTGTAAACACGGTAAGAATTATCTTCACCGCAAGTCGATTCTGGTCAACGTATTTTTTCCAGAAAACCGAAAGATTAAGCAAAACGAACGGGATAACATACGCAGCGGGGCCGAACACTCCAAAAAATACAAAGCAGAGATAATATCCCACTACACCAAGCGCGTGATCGTCGGGACCACCGCCATTTACTACGTTAAAAATGTTTGTGATATTGCAGATAAGGAGCAATATCGATGCAACAAGAAGTATGTAAGGAGTGAGCTGAACGCCCTTCTTTTCCTTTTGTGTACTCTTGCGTTCATCTCGCTTTTCGTTCGATGCCACAAGAGCTTTTTTCTTTCCGTTCTTACTTGAATCAGACATGTTTCCACTTCCTTTTTTCAAAAATTAAGTTTATTTCGCTATGTAAAATTTGCCTTGAATTACAAAACGAAAAGACCGTACAATAATAGCAAGTCGCAAAATTGCGCGACGTAATTATTAATATTTGTATTATTATAACATATAAAAGCGATTTTTTCAAGTGTTCTTTGATTAAATTTTGAAAATACATTTGGCATGGGCGGGAATTTATGGAAAAGACGGAATACCGTATTAAAGAAAAGCGTAACCGAAAAATAAAAATTTCAAAAGCGGCTATCGGAATCGTGATAATTTCCCTTATCGGAGGGGTATTCAACGGGCTTATGGGAGCGGGCGGAGGAATTCTTCTCTCGCTCGGATTTTCCGCGCTCATCGGAAGCTTTATGAAGGAGAAAAAGGATATTTATTTCAACTCGCAGGCGGCAATGATACCCGTAAGCGTGGTTTCATATTTTCTTTATGCGGCATCGGGAGAGGTAACATCAATCCCCTTACATTATATGATATTTCCCGCAATTGCGGGCGGAGTTGTCGGAGGTATCGCAAGCTCTCGTGTAAAATCAAAATATATCAAATTGATCTTTGCGGCAATCGTGCTTTTCTCGGGCGCGAGAATGATCTTTTCTTCTCTCAGATAGGAGGTTATTATGTCTGAAACGTCGTACTATTTAATCGCGTCGGTTATGTTTTTGATAGCGGCGCTCTCAGGGCTCGGCGTGGGAAGCGGCGGACTTCTGGTGATATTTCTTACTTCTTATCTGAATTTTCCGCCGACGGACGCCAGAGCAACGAATCTTTTGTTTTTCATCATTTCATCCTCGGGCGCACTGATCATACATTCAATCAAGGGTAGGATCAATTACAAGCTGGTCATCTGCGCCGCGGCATTCGGAATTATAGGAACGCTGATAGGCACGTCGATCGGTCGACTTATAGGAGACGTCTCCCTTAAATTAATGTTCGGAATAATGCTCGTCATATCGGGCGCGGGCGGACTTTTCGGCAAAAAGATCAAAGGATTTTTTAAATTTCTATCGAATCCCACGAGAAAACGCCCCTCAAAATTGTAAATTTTTATTGATGAAAATATTAACTTTTCAAAATCCTATTTACAAAATCAAGTAACTATGATATAATTACCCAAGCATAACGAGCTCACGGCTCTCGGGAATATAAGCCGAAGTATGCCCATTTTCGGATGGACGCACAAAATTCGGGTTCACCCACCGCTTGCTGTGTGCATCGTATTTGCAAAAAATATTTTATTTTCGAAAGGTGAAACGAAAATGACAGCACAGGAAAAGCAGGCAATTATTGAAAAGTATGCCATTCACGAGGGTGACACAGGTTCGCCCGAGGTTCAGATTGCAATTCTCACACACAGAATCAACAATCTCACAGAACACCTCAAGAGCAATCACAAGGACAACCACAGCCGTCGCGGCCTCTTCAAGATGGTAGGTCACAGAAGAAACCTTCTCAACTACCTCATGAAGGTTGACATCGAAAGATACAGAGCTATCGTAGAAAAGCTCGGTCTTAGAAAGTAAGATTGCCAAAGGGAGTGGAGTAGTTTTTATGACACTCCGCTCCCTTCTCTTCGTTCAATACTCACACGGAAGTTTTTAGAACTTAAATATGCCTCCGAGGAACACTTCGGGCACGTATTTAAGTACTAAAGCTCTGTGTGAGAAAAAATAAATTTCTATTAACATGGAGGAAAATTATGTCTACATCTATTGTTAGCTCCGCTATGGAGTTCAAGAATTACAAGGTATTCAGATATACCTTGGCAGGCCGTCCTCTCGTAATCGAGACAGGCAAAATGGCAGGACTTGCAAACGGTTCTGTTCTCATTCGTTACGGTGAAACTGCAGTTCTCTGCTGCGCTACTGCATCCGAGAAGCCCCGTGACGGTATCGACTTCCTTCCCCTCTCCGTTGACTTCGACGAGAGAATGTACGCTGCCGGCAAGATCCCCGGCGGTTACCTCAAGAGAGAAGGCAAGCCCTCTGAAAAGGCAGTTCTCACAAGCCGTGTAATTGACCGTCCCATCCGTCCCTTGTTCCCCAAGGACCTTCGTAACGACGTTGCTCTTACACTTACAGTTATGTCCGTTGATCCCGACTGCGCTCCCGAGGTTGCAGCTATGATCGGTGCATCCACAGCTCTCGCTATCTCCGATATTCCGTGGAACGGTCCTATCGGTGGCGTTCACGTAGGCCTTATCGACGGCAAGTTCATCATCAACCCCACAACAGAACAGCAGAAGGTAAGCGATCTTCAGCTCACAGTTGCTGCTTCCGAAAAGAAGGTTGTTATGATCGAAGCAGGCGCAAACGAGGTTGAGGACGACGTTATGTACGACGCTATCATGCTCGCTCACAAGGAAATTCGTGATCTTCTTTGCTTCATCAACGCAATCGTTGACGAGATCGGTAAGCCCAAGTTCGAATATCCCTCTTGCGAGCTTGACCACGATATGTTCGACAAGATCTTCGCATTCTGCGAAAAGGACGTAATGTTCGCACTCGACACAGACGACAAGACAGTTCGTGACGCAAGAATGTTCCCCATCAAGGAAGCTATCCTTGCAAACTTCACAGAAGAATATCCTGAAATCGAAGGCATGATGGACGAGCTTGTTTACAAGATCCAGAAGAAGATCGTTCGCCGCTGGTTGCTCGTTGACAAGAAGCGTGTTGACGGCCGTGCAATGAACCAGATCCGTCCTCTCGGTTCTGAGGTTGGTATCCTCCCCAGAGCTCACGGCTCGGGTCTCTTCACAAGAGGTCAGACTCAGGTTCTCACAGTAGCAACTCTCGGTACTCTCTCCGAGTCCCAGATGCTCGACGGTATTGATTCCGAAACATCCAAGAGATATATGCACCACTACAACATGCCCGGCTTCTCCACAGGTGAAGCAAAGGCAGTAAGATCTCCCGGCCGTCGTGAGATCGGTCACGGCGCTCTCGCTGAAAGATCTCTCGTTCCCGTACTTCCTACGGAGGAAGAATTCCCCTACGCTATCCGTCTTGTTTCCGACGTAGTTTCCTCTAACGGCTCCACATCTCAGGGTTCTGTTTGCGGTTCTACACTCGCACTTATGGACGCAGGCGTTCCGATCAAGGCACCCGTTGCAGGTATCTCCTGCGGTCTTATCACAGCTGAAGACGGTTCTTGGGATACAATGATCGACATTCAGGGTCTTGAAGACTTCTATGGCGACATGGACTTCAAGGTAGCAGGTACACACAAGGGTATCACATCCATTCAGATGGACCTTAAGATCGACGGTCTTACACCCGAGATCATCAAGCAGGCATTCGAGCAGACAAAGGCAGGCCGTGATTACATCATCGACGAAGTAATCTTCAAGGCGATCGACGCTCCCAGAGCTGAAGTTTCCAAGTATGCTCCCAAGATGACATCCTTCAAGATCGATCCCGACAAGATTCGCGAGGTTATCGGTAAGGGTGGCGCTACAATCCAGAAGATCTGCGCAGAATCCGGCGCTAAGGTTGACATCAACGACGACGGCGTTATCTGCATCGCTGCTATCAACGGTGAATCCGCAGCAATCGCTAAGTCCATGATCGACGCTATCGTATTCGAGCCCGAGGTTGGTTGCATCTACAACGCAACAGTTGTGAAGATCCTTGCAAGCAAGGATAAGCCCAACGAGGACGTAGGTTGCTTTGTTGAATACGCTCCCGGTAAGGAAGGTATGGTTCACATTTCCAAGATCTGCGACAAGAGAATCATGAAGGTTACAGACGCAGGTATCGACGTTGGCTCTGCTGTAAGAATCAAGTACATGGGTCTTGACAAGAAGGGCCGTATGGACTTCTCCATCAGAGACGCAAAGGAAAACTAATTTAAAAATAAACTGGGGTGAGGCGGATTGTTAAATCGCAGTCTTACCCCAATTTGCAATACGCAATAAAACGAAAGGAGAATCACATGGACTCCAAAAACAACGGCTTGTTTGCAGGCCTCAAGCAAAATCAGAAATACACGTTGCTTTTAATGGCAGCCCTTGCCATTTTGCTCATCGTGTGCCTTATTCTTCTTGTAATCGCAAGCATTGACTTCGGCAAAGATGACTCCGACGCAGAGCTTCCCGGTGGCGAGAGCAATTACACCATCGAGAACGCCGCACCTTACACGCCCAATAGCACCGAGCTTCTTTCCGGATCGCTCGTTGTAGTAAACAAGGATCACAAATTCGGTCTTACCGATGACAAGGTAAAGCTTGTAGATCCTTATCAGTACCGACTCGATAACGAAGCTGACGCTAAGAATCCCGCATATAGAATTGCAACGAACGTTTCTATCATGCTCACAGAAGAAACGACCGCAAATCTCCACAACATGCTCACAGACCTCAATTCAAGCACGGGCAGCGTTGCTCTTATCGCAACCGCTCACAGAACGGTCGAAGCACAGAAGGAATTTCCCAAGCCCGCAGCTCCCGGATACAGTGATTTCCATACCGGTATGCTCGTTTCCCTGAAGGTTTACGGAAGCGGCGCTTCTCCCGACCTCACTGCGGAAGGCAATGAAAATATGTACGGATGGCTTCTCAACAACGCTCATAAATACGGCTTTGTTCAGAGATATCCCGCAGGCAAGGAACAGTCCACGCACGTTTCGGACTACCTTAGCTGCTTCAGATACGTAGGTGTGGCTCACGCTACATATATGAAGGAAAACAACCTCTGCCTTGAGGAATATATCGCAAAGCTCAAGGAGACCAAGCCCACGCTTGACAATCCCCTCATTATCACGGTAAAGAACAGCTCAAACAACGGTGTTTACGCTGTTTATTACTATGATTTTGCCGAGGGTGAAATTCAGGTTCCCGCAAGCAACTACACAATTTCAGGCACAAACACGGGCGGCATCGTCGTTACGGTAAAGCTCAAATAAAATTAAACGGCGGATGAATTTCCGCCGTTTTTTATGTATTTAAAAACAAGAATTCGGGCAAAATATAAATAGCCGAGAAAATCGGTTATTTTTCAGTTCAGGAGGGAGATATGACTTCCGAAAACATGCCTAAAGCATCAAAAAATTCCTTATGCTGCATAAAGAAAAGCGTTTGTGAAGCTATTGAAAAAACCAAAAATTCTTATTTTGAATGTGACTTCGACATTGGCGAAAAAATTCATTCGGGAGACTCCGAGAAGCCCGAGATCAGCATGTTTAAAAACGGCACGATAAAGCTGAGAATTTTTGACATTATAGTTGTCTCCGCAATTATGGGAATGATAATTACGGTGTGCAAAATTTTCAAAAAATAAAAATTGGACGTCTCGACCGAGACGCCCTTTTTTTATTTGCATTTATTCTTCTTCGCCATGCATCGAAGCTCTGCCATCGCTACATCCAAGCCACCAACCGCATCGATAATGCCGTATTCTACGGCCTCCTTCCCTTCTATGATAGATCCGACGTCGGACGCCATCATATCGGGGCGCATCATAAGCTCGTATACCTTATCCTCCTTTGCCTTCGAATGCATACATATAAAATTGACAATACGCTTTTGCATCTCGGCAAGATAAGTAAAGCTCTGCTCAACACCGATAACGAGTCCGTTTATCCTGACGGGATGTATCGTCATCGTTGCGCTCGGCACGATGAACGATCTTTTGGCTGACACCGCAAGCGGTACACCGATGGAATGTCCGCCGCCCAACACTAACGATACAGTTGGCTTTCTCATTGATGCGATGACCTCAGCGATTGCAAGTCCCGCCTCGACGTCGCCTCCCATTGTGTTTAACAGGACAAGAACACCGTCGACGTTATCATCCTCCTCGCAGGAAACAAGCGTAGGAATAATATGCTCGTATTTTGTCGCCTTCTGCCCTTCGGGAAGATAATAATGCCCCTCTATCTGCCCTATGATCGTAAGGCAGTGAATATTAACCCCATCCTTATTGACGTCGCATTCGCATACGTCGCGCGCCTCACCTTCGCTCTTTTCCTTATCCTTCTCATTACCGTTTTTCTCGCAAGACATATCTTTTCTCCTTGGAATTTTGTTTATTTATTATTATTGACAATATTTTTTAAGAATATATTCAAGGATTTATTGAAAAATATATTTACTTTTAACATTTTTTATGTTATAATAATTATGTATGTAAATACGACAAAAAATTTAAATTCATATAAAGAGAGGATAACACCAATGGCTAACAAGGTACTTGTTGAAACATCCGCAAGACACATCCACTTGACTGACGAAGCAGTAAAGGTTCTCTACGGCGAGGGCGCAACGCTCACACCCAAGAAGATGCTTTCCCAGCCCGACCAGTTTGCAGCTGCAAACGAAAAGATCAAGGTCGTAGGCCCCAAGGGTGAGCTTATGCTTTCCGTTCTCGGCCCCACAAGAAAGAGCAATCAGATCGAGCTTTCCTTCACAGATGCGAGAGTTCTCGGTCTTAAGGCAGTTCCCGTTCGCGAATCCGGCGACGTTGCAGGCACACCCGGTGTAAAGATGGTAGGCCCCGCAGGCGAGCTTGAAATTTCCGAGGGCTGCATTATCGCAAAGAGACACATCCACCTCGATCCCGAAAGCGCTGCTGCATTCGGCGTAGTTGATAAGCAGATCGTAAAGGTTAAGATCGACAGCGACAGAACAACTATCTTTGATGACGTTGTTTGCCGTGTTTCCCCCGCATACGCACTTGCTATGCACATCGACACAGACGAATGCAACGCTTGCTGTGCATTCGGTGAAGTTTACGGAGAAGTTATCTGCTAATTTATTATGAAAAAGATCAAGCTTCTTTTCCAGGGCGACAGTATCACCGACGCAGGTCGTGACCGCTCTGATATTCACAATCTTGGAGAAGGATATGCAAAGATTGCCGCTCAGATGCTCGCAGAAAAATACCCCGACGTTGAGTTCGGGTTTATAAACCTCGGAATCGGCGCCGAGCGTACGGGTCAGCTTTTCGACCGCTGGTATTCCGACTGCGTTGCTCTCTCCCCCGATATCGTTTCAATTTTCATCGGTATAAATGACGTATGGCACAGACGTGCTCTTTACCCGATATTTACTACCGAAGAACAGATTGAAGTAAATTATCGCTCTATCCTGGAGCAGACAAAGGCACGACTTCCCGAAACTCTTATCGCTATGATCCAGCCCTACAACGAGGGTCCCGATCAGGCGGATATGAGAGATGAGGTCGTAAGAATGCACTCTATCATTGGCGAACTTGCAGAAAAGTATGCCGACGCTTACATAAAGCTCGACGACGAAATGCACGCTCACAAGGATTACGGTGAATATCACCATTTCACACGCGACGGCGTTCATCCCAACGAGGTCGGTGCTAAATTTATAGCAGATCTCTACGTGGATGCGGTGTCCCCCTTAATTGAAAAAATCATTGCAAAATGATTTTATAAATTTGTATTTGTTTTAAAAATTATACACAAGGAGAACAAAAAAAATGAGCACAGAATTTAACTGCGAATATGCTACAAGTCTTGAAGTACAGCATATGTGCAAGGTTGCTAAGGGTCCCGACCACGGTCCCGCTCCCATTCCCGAAGAAGGCAAGTGGGTTCAGGCAAAACAGATTTCGGATATTTCCGCATACACACACGGTGTGGGCTGGTGTGCACCCCAGCAGGGCGCTTGCAAGCTCTCCCTCAACGTAAAAAACGGTGTTATCGAAGAAGCACTCGTTGAAACTATCGGTTGCTCCGGTATGACTCACTCCGCTGCTATGGCTGCTGAAATTCTTCCCGGTAAGACAATCCTTGAAGCTCTCAACACAGACCTTGTTTGTGACGCTATCAACACTGCTATGAGAGAGCTCTTCCTTCAGATCGTTTACGGTAGATCTCAGTCTGCTTTCTCTGAAGGCGGTCTTGTAATCGGTGCAGGTATGGAAGACCTCGGTAAGGGCGAACGCTCCATGGTTGGTACTATGTACGGTACAAAGGCAAAGGGTGTTAGATACCTTGAGATGACAGAGGGCTACTGCACAAGAATGGCTCTTGACGAAAACGACCAGGTTATCGGCTACGAATTCGTATCCCTCGGCAAGATGACAGACTTCATCAAGAAGGGTATGGAGCCCAACGAAGCATACGAGAAGTCCAAGGGTACATACGGCAGATTCGCTGATGCTGTTAAGTACATCGACCCCCGTAAGGAATAATTAAAGGAGGAAAATATAATGGCACATTTTGAAGGTTATGAAAGACGCGAAGCGAAGATCCTCGCTTGTCTTAAAGAATATGGAATTTCCTCCATCGACGAATGTAAGGAAATTTGTGATGCTCGTGGCATCAACCCCTATAAGATCGTAGAAGAAACACAGCCCATCGCATTTGAAAATGCAAAGTGGGCTTACACAGTTGGCGCAGCTATCGCAATCAAGAAGGGCTGCACAAAGGCATCTGACGCCGCTGCCGCTATCGGTATCGGTCTTCAGTCCTTCTGTATCCCCGGCTCCGTTGCTGAAAACCGCAAGGTTGGTCTTGGCCACGGTAACCTCGGCGCAATGCTCCTCTCCGAAGAAACAGATTGCTTCTGCTTCCTCGCTGGTCACGAATCCTTCGCAGCTGCTGAAGGCGCTATTAAGATCGCCCTCAACGCTAACAAGGTAAGAGTAAAGCCCCTCCGTGTAATCCTCAACGGTCTTGGTAAGGACGCTGCATTCACCATTTCCAGAATCAACGGCTTTACATACGTTCAGACTGAATTTGATCCTTACACTGAAGAAGTTAAGGTTGTAAAGGAAACAGCTTACTCTAACGGCCCCAGAGCTGCAGTTAAGTGCTACGGCTCCGACTCCGTTCCCGAAGGCGTTGCAATCATGCGTCTTGAAAACGTTGGCGTTTCCATCACAGGTAACTCCACTAACCCCACTCGCTTCCAGCACCCCGTTGCAGGTACATACAAGAAGTGGTGTAACGAAAACAGCAAGAAGTACTTCTCTGTTGCTTCCGGTGGTGGTACAGGTAGAACACTTCACCCCGATAACATGGCAGCAGGTCCCGCTTCCTACGGTATGACAGACACAATGGGTAGAATGCACGGCGACGCTCAGTTCGCTGGCTCTTCCTCTGTTCCCGCTCACGTAGAGATGATGGGTCTCATCGGCGCAGGTAACAACCCCATGGTTGGTATGACTGTTGCTGTTGCTGTTGCTATCGAAGAGGCTTGCAAATAATTTGCTCGCAAATTATTTGCAATGAATTGCCCTTGCGGGCATGAATTGGCTTATGCTATGAATTGTCCTTGCGGACATGAATTGCCTTCGGCATTAGGATGCGGGCAATTCAATTCATGAAGGCGCAAGCCTTCAAATCATGACGCGAAGAGTCAATTCATGAAATCGAAGATTTCAAATCATTAATAAAAAAGTTGGACACATCATAAACGTATTTTCGTCTGTGATGTGTCCAATATTTTTTGTTTTTAATGAAAGCTTAAGCACTCTGAAGACTTCGGTGGCAGCCTTGAAGATGCTGATGTCATGAAACTTTGCAGCTGCTCAAGGAATAGTTATTATAAATATAAACACGAATTAAAAAGCATTAGAACTTAAATATCACGCCGCCGCATTTGCATTAATCTTTTCAATTACGCTTCTTATACCCAACCAAATCGAAATATCGGTAAATACTTCAACAATGCTACCTCTGTCAGTGAAGGGTGCCTCCTGAAGCACCGACATATCCTTCATTACACCATTTCGCACGATATACTCAATGATCTGATTGACAAAATAGATTTGGTCTGCATCAAGATTAACGTCGTTCAGATACTCCGCAAATGCTGCTTTAGCTGCCATCATATCAAGGCCAACGATCTCACGGACAAACTCGCCAAGAGGCTTTTCACCATACTCTGCTTCGTAGTCCTTTTTGCTACCAACCTCACTCCACAGAATGCGCTCAAGCGCCTTAACGTCGTCAGCACTTAAAGGAACGTTGCTCTTTAATTTGGCAATAGCTGCTTCGTCCTGATGCTGACGGATATAGAATTCCGCCTTTACCTTGTAATTCTTTAGATCATCACTTTCAAGATCCGACTCATTCCATTCAACGGCAAGAATTTCTTCATCGAAGTTAGTGATATACTTTACCTTTCGTTTCGGAAGATATTTCATCAGATCACGCAGATTTTCACGAATATGCTCAAATTCATTGATACCTGCATTATCCAAATAATCGGTATGAAGAATTTTGTTGATAAGATCGGACTGAACCATAATTTCGGGAATATTTGCCACGCTCGCGATACCGCTGACCTTTTTATAGAGATCGGTACGAGCGCGAGAATATTTCTTTCCAGCGAGATATGCAAGTTCAATTCCGTACATTAGAGCGTCAAAACGAACAGCTGATACCTCTTCCTCATCGGGCGTGATCAACGGAGCGAGTTCTTCCGCCATAAGTAGTGTATCCTCATAGGTAAGAGAATTGTAATGGTCGGGATTTGCATACTGCTCAACGTAACGCAAATGCTGACGAACTGCAAAGTTCTCTTTGTTGAGCTCCCGCACCTTACGCACCATATCGTCAACCAAAGACTTGCGGAATGCAATCAGATCGGTTGTCTGATAGGCAAGATCCTGCAATTTATAAGCAATCTGCGCCTTGAGCTTAAAGATAGCTCCCTGCAGGGCAATCTGGTTAGCTGTAGGACGGCCGTTATTCATACGGAAGAACTCAAAGTTTCCGCAGAAATCGAAGATGTAGAATTTATCCTTATCCTTGCCGTCCATAAGCCCGTCACAACGGCGCGTGCCGCGACCTATCATCTGCCAGAACTTCGCCTTGCTCATCACCTTCTTGAAGAACACGAGGTTTAGCACCTCGGGTACGTCAATACCCGTGTCAAGCATATCAACAGAGATAGCAATTTGAGGGAGCTTATTGGGATCGGAAAATTCATCAATAGCACTCTGCGCATAAGTCATATAGTTATCAATGACCTTGGTGTATCCGGGCAGGTGGGGGTATTCCTTGCCGAATATCTCGTGGATCTTTTCGGCATGCTCATGATTCTTGGCAAAGATGATCGTCTTTCCGAGCTTTTCGCCGTAGTCAATGCGAAGACCGTCTTGCATTAAGATGTGAAGCACCTGACGAATGGTATCCTCGTTGAACACCCACTCGTTGATGGCAGAGGAGGCAATGCTTTCGGGAAGTTCACCATTTTCGTCCTCAAATGTATCCTCGTACGCCTGCTTATCTTCTTCCGACAGATCATCATATACGATACCTTGCTCAATGAATTTCAATTTGCTTTCAACCGACATAAAATCGACAAGGTATCCATCGGTGACTGCCTGTCCAAGCTCGTAGCCATAGGTAGGAACACCGTTTTCAAGCTCGAAAATCTCATAGGTGTTTTTGTCGATCTCATCCTTCGGTGTCGCCGTAAGACCAACCAACGGCGCATCGAAATAATTGAAAATATCCTTGTACTTGTTATAGATAGAACGGTGTGCTTCGTCTACGATAACGAGATCAAAATGTCCAACCGTAAAGAGCTTCTTTTCGTTCTCGTCCTTTACTGTATCAATACAGTTCATCATGGTCTGATATGTCGAGAACACACAGCGAGAATCAAAGTTTTCCTTGTCCTCGCAGAGATTTGTCACCGAAAGGTCGGGAAGCATATTCACAAATGAGCGCTTTGCTTGCGTAACAAGCGAGTTGCGGTCGGCAAGGAACAAAATGTTTTTGACCCAACCATGATCGAGCAAGACCTTGCAAAGAGCAATGACAGTTCTAGTCTTACCTGAACCCGTTGCCATTACGAGAAGTGCCTTGCGACGATTCTTCTTATCGAATGCTTCACAAACCGCCTTGATTGCGCCTTCCTGATAGTAACGTCCGGCAATCGCTTTGTCGACCATTACGTTCTTGATGCTCGTCCGCATTGTGTGCAGATTAAAAAGCTTTTCAAGATCACGCTTCGAGTAGATAGATGCCACCTTGCGTTCAGGATAATACTTGTCGTTCCAGATGCGCGTGTCAAAACCGTTTGAGAGGAAAATGATCGGTCTGCGACCGTATTTCTGCTCCAAAAGGTCAGCGTAAAGCTTTGCCTGCTGTCTACCCTTGGCAACGTCCACGCAGGTGCGCTTGGCTTCGAGAACAGCAAGAGGTTTGCCGTCGTCACCAAAGAGCACGTAATCGGCATAGCCCACCTCACTCTTGTTGGGCATACCGTAAAGCTCGACCTCATTCAGCCAATCCTTGCCCTCTACCCAGCCTGCATCCTGAAGCATAAAGTCGATATAGATCTTTCTTGTCTTGTACTCGGAGAGATCAAGTGGCTTTGGTACGTAGGTCTGCTGTTGCTCGGCTCGGCGCGCGGTAAGCTCATCCTTGAGCGCCTTGTTTTCCCCTATGAGCTTGGCAATATCAATCTCGTTCTCGGGAACAAATGCAAGCGCCTCGTCTACGGTAAGCTCAAGTAAGGATTTGTCAAACTGCTGCTCGGTGTATTCGGGAGCATAGAAATATGCAACACAGTCAAGAAATATAAAAAGGTTTTCAAGGCAAAGCTCTGCCTGTTCCTTTGTCACCTTTTTGCCGCCGTGAGCGGCATTATTGCCAAGCTTACGTATGAATTCCATACGGCGCCAGATATCGTCGCCAATGATGTCGCGGAACTTCTCGTCATTCATCAGACTGACAAGGTTATCCTGATAAGGCATGACGAGATCACGGTCAACGGAATACATCCACTTGACCGCAAACTCCATCGCCCTGCGGCAGTTGAGCACGCAGGAATCCACGTCTATATGTAATATTTTCTCCGCCGATATCGCTACGTCCGCAAACGTGTCAAAATCGGGGGTATTTTTTAGGAAATCAAAGTTGGT
>JAZQWL010000047.1:0-11480 GCA_045632305.1 Eubacteriales bacterium
CGAAATTATTGCATAAGGAGGTTCATATCAAATTGAATAAATACATAATCGATTTTAAGGAAATAAAATATTATTCGCAAATACATGACGTTATAAAAAAATCATTAGACTTCCCCGACTATTATGGACGTAATTGGGATGCATTTTGGGATTGCTTATCAGACATGTATGGAGATCCCGTACATATAGAGATTTTAGGGTTAGACAATGTTGAAAGAAAATACCCGATTGCTGCCGAAAAAATCGTAAAAATTTGCAAAAAATTCAAGCATTATATCCCCGCCTTTGAAAACGACATCAAAATCGAAATTGTCAGCGGAGATACTCGCATTGAAATAAAGTGATTACCCTATCCCGCTTGAATCTGCCCGTTTGCGGCCCCCACAAGGACGCCTCCCCGGTTGTTGAATAATTAAAATTAAATGCTTAAGGGTGAGCTTCGGCTCACCCTTTTTGTTTTCCCCGCCCGCATCGCAGAGTTGACAAAATCAAAGCTATATGATATAATAGAACAAAAGTTCCGTTTTGCCAAATGATATTGCTCTCTGTGTATTTGACAAAAAAGAGAAAATAATATATAATAAAGGCGATAAAATAATATAACACAAGATGAAAATATTTACAAAAAGTAAAAATTGCCCGCTCTTCCTGGACGAGTTTGGTTTGAAGCAGATATCAACTATATTGGTGGAAAAAGACGAAACGGTCAACGAATATTATATTCAAATGACGGATTGCTATTTATAACTCTAGATCATTACCACACGTTTTACGAAATTATTGCATAAGGAGGTTCATATCAAATTGAATAAATACATAATCGATTTTAAGGAAATAAAATATTATTCGCAAATACATGACGTTATAAAAAAATCATTAGACTTCCCCGACTATTATGGGCGTAATTGGGATGCGTTTTGGGATTGTTTGACAGATATGGTAGGACGACCTATACACATTGAAATTTTAGGGCTTGATGTTGTTGAACGCAAGTTTCCATCATCAATTTCAATAATGATGGAAACATTTAAGGAAATCAAGCACTATAGAAATGATAAATACGTCAATAATATAAAAATCGAAATTGTCGACGGCGATAAGCGTATCGAAATAATCTAAAATCAAGAGAGCCGACTTGCGTCGGTTCTCTTTTATTTTAATCAATTATTGACAAACCCAAAATAAAATGTTATACTTTAATATACAATATATAATATAAGGAAATTTTGATTGCAAATATGGGAAATATAGTTTTGATCGGCATGCCGTCGTGCGGTAAATCCACAATGGGCGTGCTTATCGCGAAAAATCTCGGCTACAAGTTTCTCGACTCCGACCTGCTTATTCAGGAGCGCGAGGGCAAGCTTCTGTGCGAGCTGATAGCCGAATTCGGCAACGAAAAGTTCATTGAAATTGAAAACAATGCCAACATGAGCATCGACGTAGACAATACGGTGATCTCGACGGGCGGAAGCGTGGTTTACTGCGAGGGCGCGATGGAGCATCTTCGTAAGATCGGTAAGGTAGTTTATATCAAAATAAGCTACGAAACACTCGCCGATCGCCTTGGCGACTACACGCACCGCGGAGTGGTAATGCCCGACGGCTACACCCTGCTCGATATGTACAACGAACGCTCGGCACTTTACGAAAAATACGCCGACTACACGCTCTCCGCAGACGGAATGAGCATAACCGAGACACTCGACAAGCTCACTTCCCTTTGCAAAGAAATAATATCGGACAAATGACGACCATGAATGAGTTGCAGATCGAAAGCGGCTCGTATCTTATTTCAACGAGCTTCAAAAGCTTCGGCTTTATCATCAACGACACGGAAACGAAGGAAAACGGCAGACAAGACAATTTCTTTGAAAATTTCAGGTTTGCTCCCGAGATTTCCGCAAAGCTTTTCAAGCTTCTTTGCAAGAATACACCCGTAACAATTTATGCAACGGATGAGAATTCAAACGGATTTCTGTTCTTTCAGTCCGAAATCACCGCAGGCGTTTTCGCTTTTATAAAAAGAATTGATATTAATCCCGACGAGGCGGCAACAATAATACGTGAGAGCTTTTCCGATCGTATCGTTTGTCTGAACGGCGGCTGTGACAATTATTCAGAGGACGCATTTCTAAATTTTTCAAGCATGGCAACGCGCGTCTCCCAGCTCTTGGAGAACGATTTCTCTGATGCGTTTATATACAGCGCTTCGCTCAGGGATACATCGCAAGAATACGTTTTCTCACCGTGTGGGTTTTCGCTCTTTTTATACTTTATCCGCATGACAAAAAGCAATCCCGACGTAAGCTTTTCTCCCTACAAAAACGGTTCTGTCATAGTTTCGGCGCAGCTTATTACAAACGGCGACAGAAACGATGAAATTTTAAAAAAGCTGGGATTTGTCATGAAAATCATGGATCTGCAAAACCTCAATATATATTATACTCACAGCAATAACGAAATCAAAATTTCATTTTTCCCCTATTATATAGATGACGGTCTACACGGCGTCAAAGCACCGATCAATTTCGAAGAATTATAATTAACATATACGAAAGGAACTACAATGGCAAATTACAGACGTGGCAGAATAAATGAAGAAATGCAGCGCGAGGTTGCTAAAATTTTGCGCGAGGTAAAAGACCCCCGCGTATCCAAGGCGTTTATCAGCGTAACGGGAGCAGAGGTAACACCCGACCTTAAATTCGCCAAGATCTACTATTCCGCATATAATGCAGATAAGAAGGAAGTAAAGGCGGGTCTCCGCGCAGCTTCGGGCTTTATCCGCGGACAGATCTCAAAAAATCTCAATCTCCGTATAACTCCCGAGCTTACCTTCATCGAGGACGGCTCAATCGAATACGGCGCGAAGATCTCCAAGATTCTTGAGGGTATTACTTTTACAGATAACGAAAACGAGAACGAGAACGAGAGCGAGGATTGATTAATGAAGGAATACAGACAGCTTTCCAAAGAAGAGGTAGTCGACATACTCTCTTCGAGGAACAAATTTCTTATTCTCTTTCACATAAATCCCGACGGGGATGCTACCGCGTCCGCGTTCAGCTTGAAGCGCATGCTGGAAGCGTGCGGCAAGGAGGCATACTGCCTTTGCGCGCATGAGGTTCCCGAGCGTCTTCAGTTCATAACGGGGGATCAGAGCAGTGTTCTTATCGATTCCCTCCCCGAAAATTACAATCACGATTGCGTTATCACGTGCGATACCGCTTCTCCGTCACGGCTCGGCGACCTTATGGGTATCTTCGAGGACAAAATTGATCTTATGATCGACCACCACGGCGTAGGCACGGTTTACGCGGACAATTTTATTGTCACAAGCGCGTCGGCTACGGGCGAGATCTTATACGATCTCTTTACCCTGCTTGCCCAAAGATGCGGAATAAACGAAATACCGCAGGACGTTTGCCAACTTGTTTATACCGCAATTTCGTCCGATACGGGTTGCTTCCGCTACAACAACGTCAAAGCGCACACGCACCAAATCGCCGCAGAACTTATATCCCGCGGAATTGATTCTGCATACATCAACCACCGCCTCTTCGGTATAAAGTCCCTGCGCCAGATGCAGGTCGAGCATGCGGGCTTTGAAAGAATGAATTTCTACGGCGATGGCAAGATCGCCGTTATCACCTTCCCACACGATCTGAAGGTTCAGTATGGCGCGGATGACGAAACGCTCGAAACTCTCATCGACGTCGCGAGATGTGTAAAGGGCGTCGAGATTTCCGTTGTCATCAAGCAATCCACCGAGGAGAAAAAATACCGAGTTTCAACACGTTCAAATACAAATTTCGACGTAGCTAAGCTCTGCGCCCTCTACGGCGGCGGAGGTCACGAGCGCGCGGCGGGCTGTACGCTCAACTGCGACTCAATCTTGGCGGCGGAAATCACTATGGTTTCTGCGATCGAAAATCTTTTGGCAGAAAAATAAAACACAAAAACGGAGAACCGTGAGGTTCTCCGTTTTCTATTTCAAATTCAATTATTCCACAGAAGTATCTCTCATTGCCGCAACAAACGCTGCCGCATAAGAATTTTCAGGCGCCTTAATAAAGCTCTTGTCTGTTTCAAAAATCACGACTACCGCAGGATCCTTCGCCTCAGGATCAAAGCCGCCGAGATTCTCGATCTTATCGGTAAGAACAATGCAACCGTCATAGTTGAGCGCGTCGCAGCCAACGTATGCCTGAGAACCGATCTCAAGCACGGACTCGGGGATCTCAACCTTGGAGAGCTTCTCACAGTTTCTGAATGCGCCCTCGCCGATAAGCTGAAGCTTTGCGGGGAGCTTGAAGGATTCAAGCGCGATACAGCTGTCAAAAGCGTTCTTTTCAATCTTGATAAGCGAGGAATTGTCCGCAATATTAACCTTAGCTAAAGCCGTGCAGGAAGCGAAAGCAAGCTCCGAAACCGTCTTCACAGCCGCGGGGAGTGTGATCTCTGTCAAAGCGTCGCACGCGTAGAATGCTGCCTTACCAATACTTGTAACAGTAGCGGGTATCTCAACTGCGTTCATAGATGCGCACGCTTTAAACGCCTCGTCTCCGATAGCTGTAACTGTTCTCTCTCCAATCTTATCGGGAATGGAAATCTTGTGGGGAGTGTATACCTTGGGCTCATATCCTGTTATGATCGCGGTTTCACCAACACCGTCGGCATATGTAATAACGCCTGTAGCAGTATCAACCTTGTAGCTGGGAGCAACGTAACCTTCCATGTCCCCTGTGCCTTCATCCTTCTTACCGCAAGCAACCAACGTTACAAGCGACAAAAGCATCAACGCCGCAAGCGCAATAGCTGTAAATCTCTTCATTATAAATCCTCCGTATCTCTTCTGCATAGAAAACTTATACATATATAAGTTATTATACAACAAAAGCAATTAAAAGTCAATAGAATAATCCTTCTTTGAACTCTTGCTTTTGTAAAAATTTTCACATTTACAAATATAAATCCCGCATACTTGTTGTATTTCGGATAAAACTGTGATATAATTGATTTATTATAGAAAACACTACATCAAAAGGACGTAAAACACAAATGTTATCATCTGTATATTGCGCAGGAATTTTCGGTATCGACGGATATATCGTAACAGTCGAAGCGGACGCCCAGCCACGCCTTCCCAGCTTTGAGCTTGTCGGTCTTCCCGACGCGGCGGTAAAAGAGGCGAAGGAACGCGTTCGCACCGCTTGTCTTAACAGCGGCTTCCGCTTTCCCGAAATGTATTTTATGGTAAATTTAGCGCCCGCCGACAGAAAGAAGGAGGGCTCTGCATACGACGTAGCTATTCTTCTCGGTATTATGAAAAGCGCGGGAATTGTACGTTCAGATATAGACGTTTCGAAAAAATGCTTTGTGGGCGAGCTTTCCCTCTCGGGTGAGCTTCGTTCCGTTCGCGGCGCGCTCTCAATGTGCGTTGCGGCAAAGGATGCGGGATTTGAAGAGTTCTACGTGCCCGCAGATAACGCCAATGAGGCGGCGGCAGTTGAAGGCATCAAGGTGTACGCCGTAAAGGATATGCGATCCCTCGTCTCTCACCTCAACGGCACAGAGCCACTCTCCCCCGTTGCGTGCGACAGAGACAAGCTTTTCCTCGACGCATCAAGCTACGGCTTTGATTTTTCGGACGTCAAAGGACAGTCCCAGGCAAAGCGCGCCATGGAAATCGCCGCGACGGGCGGTCACAACATTTTGCTCATCGGCCCTCCCGGTACGGGCAAATCCATGCTCGCAAAGCGACTTCCCACCATTTTGCCTCCTCTTTCCTTTGACGAAGCGATCGAAACCACCAAGGTTCATTCGGTTTCTGGAACACTTCCCGAAGGCACTTCTCTTCTCGGCACGCGCCCCTTCCGCTCCCCTCATCACACGATGAGCGCGGTGTCATTAGTTGGCGGCGGTATTTATCCTATGCCCGGCGAGGTTTCTCTTGCCAACAACGGCGTGCTGTTCCTTGACGAGCTTCCCGAATTTCCTAAGCACGTAACCGACGCCCTCCGTCAGCCCATCGAGGACGGCAGAGTTACGATCACGCGAGCAAACGGACGAGTTACGTTTCCATGCAACTTTATGCTTGTCGGCGCCATGAATCCATGCCGATGCGGTTATTTCGGTCATCCGACGAGAAAATGCACCTGCAAGCCCTTCGACGTTAAGCGTTACATATCAAAAATCAGCGGCCCGCTTCTCGACAGAATCGATATACAGATAGAGCTACCCTCACTCACCTACGAGGAGCTTGCGGATAATTCTACTGCAAGCGAGGGAAGCGCAGATATTCGCGCGCGTGTTATCGAGGCGAGAAAATTCGCAAAGGAAAGAATGGCGGCCGACGGAATTATCTCAAACTCAATGCTCGACTCCGCATCCATCAGAAAATACTGCGTGGCTGACGCAGACGCTATGGCACTTCTCAAATCCGCTTACGATTCCATGGGACTTTCCGCCCGCGGATACGACAGAATTATGCGAGTGTCAAGAACCATCGCCGACCTTGACCGCAGTGAAGTGATCCGCGCATGGCACATTGCAGAGGCGATTCAGTTCCGCAGTCTTGACAAAAAATATTGGGGCGCGGACGAATAAATTCACCTATAAGGAAATATGTATGACAGAGCTTTTATGTAAAATTTTTATAAAAGACAGAAACAATATAAAAAACCCCGACGTGCGCCGCGCTTACGGTACGCTTGCGAGCATCGTCGGTATAATTCTCAATCTTATGATCGCGATAGGCAAGATCATAATCGGCTTTCTTTTCGGCGCGATCTCGCTTCAGGCAGACGGTATCAACAACCTCTCCGACGCGGGCTCACAGATAATTTCGCTTATCAGCTTTAAGATCGCCGCAAAGCCCGCCGACAAGAATCACCCCTTCGGTCACGCGCGCATTGAATACGTCGCGTCCATGATCGTTTCCTTCTTTGTTCTTATTATCGGATGGAATCTCTTCTCGGGCTCGGTAAAGAAAATTTTCAACCCCGAAGCGGCAACGAAGGAGCCCTCGATAATCGTTATAATCGTGCTTTCAATATCAATTCTTGTCAAGCTCTGGCTCTGCCTTTTCAACCGCCGTCTTGCAAACAAGATCGACTCCACGGTTATGAAGGCAACCTCTGCGGACAGTCTCTCCGACGCGATTGCAACCTTTGCGGTACTTGTATCCATGCTTGTTTACAAGTTTACGGGGTTTGACACCGACGGTATCATGGGAGCTATCGTAGCTGTCGTGATCCTCATCGCAGGAATTAAAATTCTTGCCGAGACGAAAAACTCCATTCTTGGAGAAAAGGCAGATCCCAAGATCGTCGAGGACATCAAGTCAATAGTTGATGAGTTTCCCGACGCGCTCGGAATTCACGATATGGTCGTTCACAACTACGGCCCGGGCATTACCATCGTTTCCCTTCACATTGAGGTTGACGGCGAGCAGAATATTTTCCATACACACGATATGATCGACAATATCGAAAAGGAATTGAACCGCCGACTCAATATTCAGGCGACGATACACATGGACCCCATCGTCACAAACGACGAAGAGGTGACCTCTATGCTTGCCCTCACCCGCTCGCTCATCAAGGAAATTGACGCTCGCCTCGATCTTCACGATTTCAGATTTGTTCGCGGCAACACTCACACAAACCTCATCTTCGACGTCTCCGCTCCGTTCGACATCAAATACACCGACTCGGAGATATGCGACCTCGTACAAGCCAAGATCAGCGCGCACAACGAACGCCATTTATGTGTGATCACGGTTGACCGATACTGATTTTTGCAACTTTATATTGGTATTTCTTGCAAGTTTTCAACAAATTTTATAAAAATGTGTTGAATTATGAATTTTTTTAAATTTGGTGTTGCAAAATCCAAACAATTGTGATATACTATTAAATATCATTCAAACACTTAAAGGAAGGCATATTTATGTCACTTTATACCACACCACACGAATTAAACGATGAAATAAACGAAAGATTCAAAAAGGTTTTAGCCGACGCTATCCCCACCTACAAGATCCCCAAGGAATCCTTTGAAAGCTACAGAGTAAAGCGCGGACTCCGTGAGCCCGACGGCTCGGGCGTTATCGCGGGCGTTACAAAAATCGCCAACGCGCACGGATATATGATGTACGAGGGCGACAGAATTGCCGACGACGGCAAGCTCGAATTTCGCGGCTACGAGATCAGCACGCTTATAAACAACTTCGTAAAGGAAGACCGATTCGGCTTTGAGGAATGTGCTTACCTTCTCTTCTTCGGTCATCTTCCCACAAAGGAGCAGCTTGACAATTTTACCGCTCTTCTTGCGGCTTACAGACGTCTGCCACCGAGATTTACCGAGGATATTATCATGAAGGCGCCCTCCATGTCCATCATGAACAAGATGGCGACCTCGGTGCTTTCACTCTACGCATACGATGACAATCCCGACGATACGTCACTTGAAAACATGCTCCGTCAGAGCATGGAAATTTTGGCGCGCATGCCCATTATCGCGGCGCAGTCGTACGCTGTTTACCAGAATGCGTTCCACGATAAGAGCTTGAATCTCCACAACCCCAAGGAGCATCTCTTCACCGCACAGAACTTCCTCCGCGTTTTGAGACCGCACAAGAACTACACCGAGGAAGAGGCAAAGCTCCTCGACCTCTGCCTTTGCGTTCACGCCGAGCATGGCGGCGGTAACTGCTCAACCTTTGCATGCCGAGTTCTCTCATCCTCCGGCTCGGATACTTATTCCGCAATTTCGGGCGCTATCGGTGCGCTCAAGGGCCCGCGTCACGGTGGCGCGAATCTCAAGGTCAAGGAAATGCTCGATTGCATCAAGGCAAACGTATCCGACGTCCACAACGACGACGAGGTTGCCGCTTTCCTTCTCAAGATCCTCAACGGCGAAGCGGGAGACGGCTCGGGACTTATCTACGGCATGGGACACGCGATCTATACAAAGAGCGATCCCCGTGCGGTTATGCTCAAGACCTACGCCAAGAAGCTTGCGTACGATAAGGGATTTGGCGACGATTACAAGCTCCTTGAGCAGATCGAAAAGCTCACTCCCGAAATTTTCCGCATCTATAAGGGCGTGGATAAAGAGATGTGCGCGAACGTCGACCTCTATTCTGGTCTCGTTTACGAAATGCTTGACATTCCGACCGAGATGTACACCCCCATTTTTGCAACCGCAAGAACTGCGGGCTGGTGCGCTCACAGAATTGAGGAGTTCGAGACCGCGGGCAAGATCATGCGCCCCGCATACAAGTGCATTACGCGTCCGATGACGTACACGCCTCTTGACGAAAGATAAAAATCACAACGGGGTGCGAAAAATCGTACTCCGTTTTTTTGAGGTAATATATGAAAAGATTTTTGATTGCAGCTCTCTGCTTACTTCTTATTGCGGCATCGATCTGCGGATGTAACAAGAAAAAAGCCGATGAAGAGGAATTCCTTCGACAGGTAGCTCAATACCGTGAAGCAAAAATAACTTTTTACGAAGAAGAAAACCAAAAATATGCCGATTATGAGGTGGATGCGGCTTTTCTCGGCGACAGTCTTACCGACGGATATGATCTTCAAAAATTCTACCCTCAGTACACGGTTGCAAACAGAGGGATCGGCGGCGACACAACGGTAGATCTTGAAGGCAGACTAAAAACCTCTGTGTATGATCTGAAGCCCAAGGTTGCTATAATGCTCATCGGCGCAAACAACCCCGATTCAATGTTTGACAATTATGAAAACATTCTAATTGGACTAAAAAACAATTTGCCGAAAACCAAGATAATTCTCCTCTCAATGACGTCAATGGGTGGCGAGCATTGGGGCAAGCACAACAAAACCGCGGCGTACAACAACGTAAAGATCAAGCTGCTTGCGGAAAAATACGGCTTTGAATTTGTCGATCTTTATTCTCCTCTGCTCAATCTTGAAACAGGCGAAATTTACGATGAATACACGACCGACGGCGGTCATCTGACCGACAAGGGATATGAGGTTTTAACACGCGAGATAACCCCCGCCATCGAAAGACAGCTTTCAATTTGGAGCAAAGAAAACAAATAAAAAAAGAACGGACTCGCGTCCGTTCTTTTTTATGTAAATCAAATTACTGCGCTGCGTTTACGATTGCTGCGAACTTTTCAGCAACGAGGGATGCGCCGCCGATAAGACCGCCGTCAACGTTAACCTTAGAAAGAAGCTCTGCAGCGTTCTTGTCGTTCATAGAGCCGCCGTACTGAACTGTTGTTGCCTCTGCAACGTCGTTACCGAACATTTCAGCAATTGCTGCGCGAACGTATCCGTTACCCTCGTCTGCCTGATCAGCAGTTGCAGTAACGCCTGTACCGATAGCCCAAACGGGCTCGTAAGCTACGATAACATTCTTCATCTGCTCAGCTGTAACGTTTGTGAGCGCCATCTTTGTCTGGAACTTGAGGAGAGTTTCTGTGTAGCCAAGCTCTCTCTGTTCAAGTGTTTCACCAACGCAAACGATTGCCTTAAGACCAGCGTTCAAAGCTGCGAGTGTGCGGAGGTTAACTGTCTGATCTGTTTCACCGAAGTACTGTCTTCTCTCGGAGTGACCGATTACAACGTATTCAACACCTGCTTCTGTGAGCATTTCAGCGGAGATTTCGCCTGTGTATGCGCCGGATGCCTTGAAGTGTACGTTTTCAGCGCCGATCTTGATGTTAGAACCCTTAGCTGCTTCAACAGCTGCGGGAATATCAATAGCGGGAACGCAAAGAACTACGTCGCAATTGTCCTTGCCCTCAACGAGGGGCTTCATTTCGTTAATGAGCGCCTGCGCCTTCGCGGGTGTCATGTTCATCTTCCAGTTACCTGCAATTACATATCTTCTCATAAATTTTTACCTCATTATGTAATAATAAAAAGTTTTTACGTCGCTTTTTCAAAAAGCGACCGCTGATCCAACGCGCGTAGCGTTGGCCGCGGTCCGCAGAACGCGAAATCCCTTATCGTTCAAAGCGCCACGAAAGGGTGAATTTCGACGCAGTCGAAAGAGGGGAAACACACAAGTGGGGGTTTCCCCTTTTATGTGTTTTGTATGAACGCGAGGGAAACTTTTTTAAGGGAAAAGATTTCCCTCGCGCTCTATTGATTTGGGATTGTGCGAGGAGAACTTTTTTGAGGAAAAAGCTTCCCCTCGCGCTCCCTTCAAAAACCTTAAAATAGGTTTTCAAAAAATTTTATTTTTTATAAACGCGAATCCGAAGAAATTTGTTTCAAGACAAGGCGCAAAGCAACGCCGTATTGGAGCAAATTCCAAAGGATGCATGGATCCGCAGAAAAATTTTTCAAGACAAGGCGCAAAACAACGATGTATTGAAGATTTTCAACGAACAAATCCGAAGAAATTTGTTTCAAGACAAGGCGCACCGCACATTGCAAGGCGCAGGCGTAGTTCCCTACGTCAAGCCGCAATGCAGG
>JAZQWL010000048.1:0-19853 GCA_045632305.1 Eubacteriales bacterium
TATCGTTCAAAGCGCCACGAAAGGGTGAATTTCGACGCAGTCGAAAGAGGGGAAACACACAAGTGGGGGTTTCCCCTTTTATGTGTTTTGTATGAACGCGAGGGAAACTTTATTAAGGGAAAAGATTTCCCTCGCGCTCTATTGATTTGGGATTGTGCGAGGGGAACTTTTTTGAGGAAAAAGTTTCCCCTCGCGCTCCCTTCAAAAACCTTAAAATAGGTTTTCAAAAAATTTTATTTTTTTATAAACGCGAATCCGAAGAAATTTGTTTCAAGACAAGGCGTAAAACAACGATGTATTGAAGATTTTCAACGAACAAATCCGAAGAAATTTGTTTCAAGACAAGGCGCACCGCACATTGCAAGGCGCAGGCGTAGTTCCCTACGTCAAGCCGCAATGCAGGAGCAACGCAGTATTGGAGCAAATTTCAAAGGATTCCCCCAAAGGATTATTTGTCCTGAAGGCACGCAATACCGGGAAGTGAAAGTCCTTCCAAGAATTCAAGGGACGCGCCGCCACCTGTGGAAATGTGTGTAATTCTGGAAGCGAAGCCGAGTGTTTCGCAAGCAGCCGCAGAGTCACCACCACCAACGATCGTTGTAGCGGAGCTGTCAGCAAGAGCCTGTGCTACGGAAATTGTACCCTTTGCAAGTGTGGGGTTTTCAAATACGCCCATAGGGCCGTTCCATACAACTGTCTTTGCGTTCTTAACCGCATCTGCGTAAAGAGCCATTGTCTTTGTACCGATGTCAAGACCTTCCTTATCAGCGGGGATCTTGTCAGAGTCAACTACCTCAACCTCGATCTCAGCATCGATAGGATTCGGGAAGCCGTCAGCAACTGTTGTGTCGATGGGAAGAAGAAGAGAAACGCCGTTTGCCTCTGCCTTTGCCATCATGTCACGGCAGTAGTCGATCTTCTCGGAGTCGAGAAGGGACTTACCTACGCCGTAACCCTTAGCAGCGAGGAATGTATAAGCCATACCGCCGCCGATAATAAGTGTATCAACCTTTGTAAGAAGGTTGTTGATAACGTTGAGCTTGTCGGAAACCTTAGCGCCGCCGAGAATAGCAACGAAGGGTCTTTCGGGATCAGCGAGTGCCTTACCCATAACGCCGATTTCCTTACCGATAAGGTAGCCGCAAACTGCGGGGAGATAATCAGCAACGCCTGCAGTGGAAGCATGCGCTCTGTGAGCTGTACCGAATGCGTCGTTTACGAAGAGACCGCCTTCACCGCAGAGGTCAGCAAGTGCCTTTGCAAACTCGGGCTTGTTCTTTTCTTCGCCTGCGTCAAATCTTACGTTCTGGAGAAGAACGCAGGTGCCGTTTTCCATCTGAGCGATCTTTGCCTTTGCATCGTCGCCTACGATGTCCTTTGCAAATACAACCTTGTTGTCAAGGTATTCGTTGAGCTTGTTTGCTACGATCTCAAGAGAGAACTTCTTTTCGTCCTTAGCTGCCTTCTTGAAGAAATCAGCTTCAGCAGCTGCTCTCTCTTCCTCGGGAAGCTCAGCGATCTTCTTAAGCTCCTTCTTTGTGAGCTTGAAGCCCTCTGTAAAAATGTTGTGGGGCTTGCCCATGTGGGAAGCGAGGATAACCTTTGCGCCCTTGCCCATAAGGTACTTAATTGTGGGAAGTGCCTCTACGATTCTCTTGTCGGATGTGATCACGCCATCCTTGGAGGGTACGTTGAAGTCGCAACGAACGAAAACCTTCTGGCCCGCTGTGATAACAACGTCTTCAATAGACTTCTTGTTGTAGGTCATTTTTGTGTCCACCTTTCAATTTTTATCTTGCTTTTTTAATTAAAAACTTTCCTTAAATAGTATGCACATTACATACCACTCTATAGTTTACCATAATTTACAAATTTTATCAATAGATATTAAGTTAAATTTTTCCATCTTGAGCAATTTTTTTGAATTATTTTCAAAAATGGCGCTCAATCCTTGGCTTTTTCACGCATACACTCGTAAAAATCATCGTGATTTCTGCATTTCTGCGTTCTTGCAACGATATCCTTATAAGCAAATCTGCTCGCTATAAGGTACGCCGCGGTCGTGATGATCCAGGATATCGGGTAAGACATGTAAAGAACTCTTATGTCACCCGGGAAGAAGGGACACACCGTGAATATCCACACGATTCTGAAGACGCACGAGCCGAGAAGCGAAATTACCATCGGCGGGATGGACTTTCCCATGCCGCGCAAAACTCCGCATCCGACCTCCATAAGTCCGCACAGGAAATAGAGCGCGCAAATTACTCCGAGTCGGTTCATACCCGCCTCTCTCACGGCGGCATCGTCGGGCGCGTAAATTTTCAAGAGCGCATCACCGAATATGAAGCCCGAAAGACCGAGAATGAGACCGATCACCGTTACAATGATCAAGCATTCAACCAATATCTTGCCTATTCTCTTGTACTGCCCCGCACCCACGTTCTGTCCTGTAAACGTAAGCGCCGCGTGATACATGGAGTTCATCGCGATATAAACGAAGCCCTCAATATTACCCGCCGCCGCGTTTCCGTCAACCACGGTTGCTCCGTAGGTGTTAACCGTAGACTGAATAAGCACGTTGGAAAGTGAGAAAAGCATACTCTGAAGTCCCGCGGGAATGCCGATACCGACAATTCGCAAGAGCTTCTTGTTGTCAATTTTCATATCCTCGCGTCTTATCGCGCAATGACCTCCGCGCTTCGCCATGTGCCACAGAATCATAATGGCGGACAAATACTGTGCGACGGTTGTTGCGATACCTACACCGACCGCGCCCATACCGAACGCGAGAACAAGGAAAAGGTTGAGCGCAACGTTTACTGCGCCCGAGATCAGAAGAATGATAAGCGGACGCTTGGTGTCTCCCGACGAACGCACCGCGCTCGCCATAAAGTTATAGACCATAGCGGCAGGAACACCCACAAAATACGCCTTCATATAAGGCACGGCTTCATTCAACGTCGCCTCGGGAGTGCCCATAAGCGTCAAGAGTGGGCGAGCCATGAAAAATCCAAACAGTCCTACAAAAATACCGCCGATGATCGACGCGAGAAGCGAGGTGTGAACCGTCTTTTTAAGATCGTCAAATCTGCCTCCGCCGAATTCCTGCGCCACGCAAACGCCCGTTCCGACCGAAAGACCGATAAACATGTTAAGAATAAGATTTATCAGCGCGCCACACGCGCCAACCGCACCCATAGCCGTCGCGCCAACGTCGGAAAAGTTTCCGACCACGATCATATCCGACGCGTTATAAAAGGTCTGAAGAAGTCCCGTCGCGACGATCGGGAGCGAATATTTAATTATTTTTATCAAAAGTGGGCCACGAGTTAAATCGTTGTCCGAGATTCCTTTTACTTTAGCAGACATATATATCTCCATTAAAAAATATTACCGAAACTATTATATACCAATAGCCAAAAAAGGTCAAGTGGAAATTTTTTAAATTCGTATCCCCTTCATTTCATTGACAAGCAAATTGCCTTATGGTATAATTATTATATATTGTTACTGACGGAGGGTTCTATGGTATATTTATTTTTAGCGAACGGATTTGAGGAAATAGAAGCGCTCTGCCCTCTCGACCTTTTGAGACGCGCAGGTGTTGAGGTCATCACCGTAGGTATAGGCAGCGAGGTGATTCGCGGCTCCCACGGGATAACTGTACATGCCGACATTCCCGATATTATGTACCGAGACGCCTCCCCCGATATGATAATTCTCCCCGGCGGCATGCCCGGAGCTAAAAATCTCGACCAGTCAAAAACCGTTGACGTTGCAATAAAGACCGCAAGCAAAAAGGGCGCGTATATCGCGGCTATCTGCGCTTCTCCGTTTGTCCTCGGCAAACGCGGACTTCTTGACGGAAAAGACGCCACCTGCTTCCCCGGATTTGAGGACGAGCTTCACGGAGCGAACATAATAACTGACCGCGGTGTTGTAGTTGACGGCAACATGATCACCGCTCGCGGCATGGGCGTCGCGCAAAAATTCGGTTTAACTCTCGTATCCCTCCTCTGCGGTGACGAGGTTGCAAAAAATATCGAAAAATCCATTCAGACGGAGCCGTATACAAATGATTGAAAAACTTAAAAATCTTCGCAGTGGCAAAAGCGAAAGCTCACCCGAAGCTCCTGCGCGCAAAAGATTTACCTTCAAGCACGTTTTCTTCGGCCGTGACAAGATCCCCGCTCCGACGCTGCTTATAATTTCCCTTGTTCTGCTGGTGCTGTTTAAAATAGCGATAAGCATTTTTCCCGACAAGGTGGGCGGTTATCTTGGCGTCGTAATTCTCATGACGGTAATATTCTTCATTCCCGCGTATCTCTACTACAAATTCACAAAGCGCGGACGCCTCAGCTCGGTTATGAATGAGCTGAAGATCAAGGCGCCTAAAATAGAGCATATATTTCTGCTGTTTTTCGGGGCGGTTTTAATATCGGTATGCGTTTTCTATATAAATCTTCTGTTCCGACTTCGCGAGGGCTACACGTACGGATTTTATCTGTACAACACCTTCTTTACAGGCAAGCTCCCGTCCCCCGATACGCCCCTCTTCCCCATCATCGCGTTCGCCCTCGTGCCCGCGATGTGCGAGGAGTTCATGTTCCGCGGAATATTTCACGCATCGTACGAAAAGCAGGGATTTATGAGCGCCGCCATAATCTCGTCGGTAATGTTCGCGCTCGTGTCACTTGATATAAGAACCTTTATTTCAAATTTCGCGCTCGGACTTTTCCTGTCATTTATTCTATATCTTACAAGATCCCTTGTATCCTGCTTTATAGTGAATTTTCTGTTCAAATGCTTCATGCTTTTCTTTGGAACGAATCTTCAATCCTACGTCCTCTCGTCAAGCAATAAGGCGGTATTCTTTGCCGCGACCATAGGAGCTATTCTCATCTCCTTTGCGGTATTCGCCTTCGAGACAGCCAAAATATTCAAACAGAATTCTAAGGGCGTCTATCCCCTCCCCAAGCTCACCGCACCGACAAAAAGAGTCTGCTTTGAGCGTACGGCGTCAAATCTTTCAACCGTTTCTATAACGATTTGCGTCGCAATATTTATCATAGCAATATTCATATAAACAAAAAGAGGCAGTTCTTTCGAACTGCTTCTTTTTTATATATGGAATAAACACTTTTCTTCAAACACGGGCTCACTCGTCGTGCAAGCTCCGAGCTTTGTAAATACATTTTCATCCGCATGGGACAAAATAACCGTGGAATGTACCTGACTGCCGCGAAGCTTATCGATAGCTGCAAGCGCACGCGCGGCATATTCATCACTCTGCGCGCAAATGGAAAGCGCAATAAGAAGCTCATCGGTATGCATTCTCGGATTCTTGCTGCCAAGATGATCACGCTTGAGCGTCATAATGGGCGAGATAACCTCGGGAGAAATGAGCATAATATTATCGTCAATGCCCGAAAGATACTTGAGCGCGTTCAAGAGCGCCGCCGAGGAAGCTCCGAGAAGCTCCTTGGTCTTGCCCGTAACGATGTGCCCGTCGGGAAGCTCTATTGCTACGCCGGGACGACCCGTGACCTCTGTGATATCGCGCGCCATGGGAACTGCGGGACGGTCGGAGGTTGTAATGCCGCACTCCTCCATAAGAAGCTGGATCTTTCTTACCTCTTCCGCCTCGGCCCTGCCTCTTCTTCTCGCACAAGCCGCCTTGAAATATCTTCGGATGATCTCCTGCTCGGCGGCTCTGCTTACCGCCCCGTCATCGTAAATCGCGTAGCCCGCCATATTTACACCCATATCCGTAGGGCTCTTGTAGGGGCATTTGCCGAAGATCTTTGTCATCATGGAATCAAGAACTCGGAAAATTTCAATATCTCTGTTAT
This sequence comes from Eubacteriales bacterium, assembly GCA_045632305.1. Lineage (GTDB taxonomy): Bacteria > Bacillota > Clostridia > Oscillospirales > CAG-272 > SVTX01. The sequence goes on from JAZQWL010000048.1 coordinate 5,856, forward strand.
AATTCACCGCGGTTTCGCCGTACGCCTGCATATGATAGGGGTCGATCATATTTATATCGGCAAGGTCGGCGGTCGCCGCCTCGTACGCGAGGTTTACGGGGTGCTTCAAAGGAAGATTCCAGATCGGGAAGGTTTCAAACTTCGCATATCCCGACTGGATCCCTCTCTTATGCTCGTGATAAAGCTGAGAGAGACACGTTGCCATTTTACCCGGGCCGGGGCCGGGTGCGGTAACGATAACGAGCGGGCGGGTGGTCTCGATATAATCGTTTCTGCCAAAGCCCTGCTCACTTACAATATAATTTACGTCATTGGGGTAGTTTCTTATAAGATAATGTCTGTAAACGCTGATACCAACCGCCTGAAGATTTTTCGCAAACGTGTCGGCAGCATGCTGACCTGTGTACTTTGTAAGCACTACGCTTCCTACGTAAAGTCCTACGCCACGGAAGGAGTCGATAAGACGAAGCACCTCTTTATCGTAAGAAACGCCCGTATCTCCTCTGTATTTACTGTTCTCGATATCCTCAGAGCTTATAGCGATAACTATCTCCGCGCTGTCACGAAGCGAGCAGAGCATAGAAAGCTTACTGTCGGGCTTGAAGCCGGGAAGCACGCGCGACGCGTGATAATCGTCAAAAAGCTTGCCGCCAAACTCCATATAGAGCTTGCCGCCGAACTTCGCGATTCTCTCCTTGATCTTGCCTGACTGAAGCTCGATATATTTTTCGTTACTAAAGCCATTTTTCATTACGTTTTCAGCATTATTCGTAAAGACGCTCATAAAACCCCCCGCATTTTGCGAAAAAGCCGCATTTAAAAATACATATTAAATTATAGCATACTTTTCGGGAGTTTTCAACACCTTTAAACAAAGATTTTCAAATTAATTGAAAATCTCGCCAAACACCTCAAGGATCTTAAAGCGCGCTCTGTATTTCGGGCTGTCACTCTCGGTGATCACCTTGTACTGCTCACCCGTAAGCCCGACCGAAATAAACGCGTCCTCATTCTGCTTCTGCGACACCTCGCTTGATGATGAAAGACAAAGCGGAGGAAAAAGACAACACCACCAATTCTGCCCCTCGCCTTCTCCGATCACAACCCGCAAAGAAAGATATTCTCCCGCAGGGAAAGCGCAGGATTCATATTCTCTAGTTGGATATTTTTCAAGCCCCAAAATCACGTCGACGCCGTAAAGGTATCCCTCTTTCTCGATAACCCTCTTCGCGGCGGATTTGATCTCGGGCATGAGCTTCCCTATTTCTTCCTCGGCTTCACCTCGGGTTTTACATCCGTCGAGCTTGTCCCCCACCACGCTCAAAATCTCATCTCGTACCTTAAGCTTGAGCGCCTGATCCTCCTCACTGTCGGAATTGGCAAGCACGTGTAAGCGCACCACCGAATCGTAGATCTCGCTTTCTCCGTGAATGGGCAACGCGCCCAGAATGACCGTGATCCCCATAATCACCACAGTTAAAATAAGTATCTTTTTTGTTGTTGACATAAAAACCTCCTGTATAGATCTATGTTTATAAGCATTCTGCCCCAAAACAAAGCTTTTATACAGGAGGATATAAATTTATTCAATAATTATTTTGCCGCCTCAATATTCTTTCTTCTGCGGCTGGAATCAGCGGGCTTTTCGGTAATATCTCCCGCCTTCGTAAGCGCGATCTTTGTAAGCACGGGGCCGACGATCTCATAAACGAGAACCGCGAAAAGAACAACGAATCGAACCGTATTACCAACTTCCGTTCCCGCAAATACCGCGTCGGATGCAACTACGCTCACCATGCCGAGAGCAACACCCGCCTGAGGGAAAAGTGTGATTCCGAGGTAATTAACGATATTGCTGTCGCACCTTGTCGCCTTCGCAGATGCCCACGTTCCGTAATATTTACCGAGGCAACGCGCGAGGATATAAATAACTCCGATAAGAATAAAGATGGGCTGCTTGAATACGGACAGATCAAGCTCCGCGCCGCTTATAACGAAGAACAGAATAAGCAGGGGCTTCGTCCAGCTATCCGCTCTCGCCATCATTTCATCCGAGCATTCGCAGACGTTACAGAACACGGTTCCGCACATCATACACGTAAGAAGCGAGGAGAAGCCGATATGTACTTCACCGATATGAAGACTTTTCAAGGTTGTTATCGCAACGGTCACAAACACGAACGTGATAACCAAGCTCAAACGGTTGGAGTTGGAATGGAAGAGCTTTTCAAGCTCGGACAGGATAAATCCGAGAATCGCGCCCAAAAGAAGCGAGCCGACAATTTCAACCATTGGCTCAACTATAAGAGAGATGGCATTGATGCTTCCCGCGCCTCCCGAGATCGCCTTTGCAATACCCATAAAGATCGCAAAGATCACAAGACCGATCGCGTCGTCAAGGGCAACGATGGGAAGAAGCATGTTAGTCGTCGGGCCCTTTGCCTTATACTGACGAACTACCATAAGAGTTGCCGCAGGGGCTGTTGCGGTCGCGATCGCGCCGAGTATTATCGCCGCGGGGAGAGGGAGATAATCCACGCCCGTTGTGGATAAAAGGAGAAAATGAACGCCGATAAGCGCGCCCGTTACAACAAGGGACGCCGCAAGCGCCTGAGCAAACGCGATAACCGTCGCCTGCCTACCCGTTTTCTTGAGAGCGGAGAGCTTGAACTCGCTGCCGATCGAGAACGCAATAAATCCAAGCGCGATCTCCGAGATAATCTTTATGTGTTCGATGTCGGAAAAGTCCTTGGCATTAAATCCAAGGTGATAATCACCGGGCAGACAGATGGATCCAAGACAGAAGCATCCGACAAGAACGCCCGCCACAAGATAACCCGTTACTGCAGGAAGCTTTAAAAGCTTGCATATACGGGACATGAGAAGTCCGCAAAATACGCAAACGGATATTGATAAAAGAATTTGTGTTGTAGACATATACGTAACCTTTCTTAATATGTAAACGGCATTTTGGGAATTGCCGAGACGTCCCTGCAATTCCCAAATGTTTAATTTATTACTCGATGACGGCAATTGCCTCTACTTCACAAAGAACGTTCTTCGGAAGTGTCTTAACCGCAACGCAGGAGCGCGCGGGCTTGCCTGTGAAATACTTTGCGTAAACCTCGTTGAATGCCGCAAAATCCGACATTTCAGAGAGGAAGCAGGTAGTCTTAACTACGTTTGTAAGGGTTGTGCCTGCAGCTTCGAGAACGGCAGCAAGATTCTTGCATACCTGCTCGGTCTGTTCGGTGATGCCCTGCGCCTCAATATTTCCCGTCGCGGGATTGATCGGGATCTGTCCCGACGTGAATACAAAATTTCCCACCTTCTGCGCCTGACTGTAAGGGCCGATCGCCTCGGGCGCATTTTTAGTATATACCTTTTCCATTATATGTACCTTAACCTTCAATTATTTTAAATCCCGCCGCCTTGAGGGCTTCGTCGATCTCAATTATATGCTCAAAGTTTCTCGTTTCAAGCACCAGACGGAGATAACAGCCGTTGATGTCGCTCACTTCACTTCCTCGCTCGTGATTAACCGAAATAACGTTTCCTCCGCAGGATGCAATAATTTCGGAAACCCTCTGAAGCTGACCGGGCTTATCCATAAGTTCGATGCAAAGAGAAGCGGAGCGTCCCGTCTTGTAAAGACCGCGCTTGATTACACGGGACAGGATCGTAACGTCGATGTTACCGCCCGAAACCACCGCAACAACCTTCTTACCCGCAACGGGTATCTTGTTGAACATGACCGCCGCAACGGATACCGCACCCGCACCCTCGGCAACCATCTTCTGCTGCTCGATGAGTGTCAGAATGGCGGAGCAGATCTCGTCCTCGGTAACAGTTACGATCTCGTCAACGTATTCGTTAACAAGCGCAAATGTGTTATCACCCGGTTGCTTTACCGCAATACCGTCGGCAATCGTGGACACCGAAGGAAGTCTTGTGATCTTACCGTCGTTAATAGAATTGAACATACTCGGAGCGCCCGCCGCCTGAACACCGTAAACCTTGCAATTGGGATTTAATTTCTTTATAGCAAATGCTACGCCCGATATGAGTCCGCCTCCGCCGATCGGCACTACCACCGCGTCAACGTCGTCGATCTCATTTAAAATTTCAAGACCGATAGTTCCCTGACCCGCAATAACTCGCTCGTCGTCAAAGGGATGAACGAACGTGTATCCGCACTCGTCACGAAGCTCGATCGCCTTCTTGTAAGCATCATCGTAAACGCCCTTGACCATGCAAACGTCAGCTCCGTACGCCTTGGTTGCCTCAACCTTGGAAATGGGCGCGCCATCGGGAAGACAGATAAGGGATTTGATCCCATATTTTGTAGCCGCGAGCGCTACGCCCTGCGCGTGATTTCCCGCCGAACAGGCAATAACACCGCGTGCCTTTTCCTCTTCTGTAAGCTGAGAAATCATATAGCCCGAGCCCCTTATTTTAAACGAGCCGGTAAACTGTAAATTTTCGGGCTTCAAATAAAGCTCGCATTCGGGATTTATCTTGGGCGCGCGAATGAGGTCTGTCTTTCTTATAACGTCCTTGAGTACAAACGACGCGTGATAAATCATATCCAGAGTAAGCATATACGTTCCTCCTATCAAACAAAAATGTACATATTATTATATGCCCGTCGAATTAATTTGTCAAGGGAAAACTTTAAATTAATATAAAGTTTTTTGCGTTATGCAAATAATTTTATCAAAAAATTTGAAAAAATGACTTGACAAACAAAAAAAATATGCTATAATATATGGGTACGAATAAAAATGCGCCGTTAGCTCAGCCGGATAGAGTGTTTGGCTACGAACCAAAAGGTCAGGGGTTCGAATCCCTTACGGCGCGCCAAAACAAAAAGAGAGGAACTAAGTTCCTCTCTTTTTGTTTTGCTTGTTGATCATAACGATTCAGAACCCCCGCAAATTCGAAGAATTTGCAACGTTTGCGCGTTGATTACTTTGAGTTCGAATAAAACATTGGCGCAAACATGGGTTCAGAATCCCTTACGGCGAACCCCTCGCCCCGCAGTGGGCATGCTTTGCGGTTTGATTACATAATTAAATAATATTCTTTGCCGCAAAGCTAGGTTCAAGCAACAAACGTCGGCGGTAGACGTTTGTGCGCAAGGGAGAATGCTTGCATTCTCATCGCTTGCCGCATCGAATGTTGCGGAAGCAACGCGGCAAGCTATCCCTTACGGCGCGCCAAACAAAGAAGAGAGGGTTCATCCCTCTCTTTTTTGTTTCGTTTGACTTTCAGTTCGAACCCCCGCAAATTCGAAGAATTTGCAACGTTTGCGCGTTGATTATTTTGAGGGCAGATAAACGCCGGCGCAAACATGGGTTCAAGCAACAAACGTCGGCGGTAGACGTTTGTGCGCAAGGGAGAATGCTTGCATTCTCATCGCTTGCCGCATCAAATGTTGCGGAAGCAACGCGGCAAGCTATCCCTTACGACGCGCCTCGCTCATTCAGGGCGAACCCCCTACAGCCCAAATTTTCTCGGACAGTCGAGGACGCCTGTCCCTACAAAAAAGTTTATGCTTGGAACATAACGCCCGGGAGGTCGTCCCCTACAAACGCTCCGCACTATCCGCTCTATCTGCTTTATAATTTATAAAAACAAAAAAGAGGCATCTCGCCTCTTTTTTCTCGCATATACCGCACACATCTTTTATATTATATCATAAGCAGCTACAATTTGTCAATAGAAAACATAAAACTTTACCCCTCCCTCCTCTCTCATCTACCATTCAAGCCCTCGCTTTCGCGTGAACGTGCCTAAACTTGTTTCAACTTCTGTCAATCTCCCATTTTTTGACATATTATGCACTATATACAACTTTTTTGTGTTTTTGTCAATCTTTATATATAATTTGCACAATGTTTTTAATTTGTCCATTTTTACTCGCAAAAAGTATGCTATAATAAAGATGCTAAAGAGAACACCCGATTACCTCAAATAAGGATCGGGATCCGCAGCAAAATTACATAAAAAGCAAAAGCGAATTGTTAAAGATCTGCATAGTAGCGGTCGAATTCAGCACCAAGGTCAGACGCCTTGGAAGGATCCCTGAATTCTGCTATGGGGTCTAGAAAAAGCAGTTCGGGCGAAAGAAAGACGGAGGGCGTACCAATGGCGCATGAAATCTCAGTCTCTAAAGCAGATTCTTTTGCGACAAAATAATGGATCTATACCCTAATGTTCGGAGCATTCTCCTTTTATGATTTAGAGGGCAAGACCGTTTGAGTCTAAAAAGATATGCTAAAAGACACAGGAAAAATTTTAAATTAAAAATAATAATGTAACTATAATGTTAATGGACGTAATTTGATTGATTAAGTTTTTTAAATTCACAGGTGCAATTAAAATCTAATCGGAGGACGGTCCAATGAGAAGCTAAAATTTAGCTCAAATTCCCTTTTACAATTAAATATTTACAAATTGAATAAAAAGTAAGTTAGTTTATATTCAAATCTTTCAAGGATTTACCTTTGTGGAGAGTAGTCCAATGGAATAAAGTAATTTTCGCTTGGCCTTTCAGGCGAGAAGCGATCTAAAAGTAGATTTATGACTCGGTTTCGCCTCGGCGAAACCGAGTTCTGTTTTTTACACCCCCGACACAAACCAATAAGCAAATAGCGCTTATAAGGAGGTACCACATGAAAATAACTATTGTAGGAAGACAGCTCAACGTTTACGACGACACCAAAGCTCTTATAAATCAGAAGCTTGCAAAATTCGACAAATTCTTCAATGAAGAAGCGCAGGCAACCGTAACTCTCTCCCATAAGAGAGGCACAGCCACGATGGAAGTGACCATCAAGGCGGCAAATACAATTTTCAGAAGTGAGGTTGACGAGGAAAACTTCAAGACCGCGCTTGACAGAACGATCGATAATATAGAAAGACAGATAAGAAAGAACAAAACCCGACTTCAGAAGCGACTCCGCGAAGGCGCGTTCGCTCCCGAAGAAGCACCCGCTCCCGCACACGAGGACATTGACGAAGGCGAATTCACAATACGCGTAAAGAAATTCGAATTCACGCCCATGTCGGTTGAGGAAGCAATTATGCAGATGAATCTTCTCGGACACGAATTTTTCGTATTCAACGATGCCGAAACCGAGGACACCTGCGTAGTATATAAACGCAAAGATGGAAATTACGGACTGATTGTTCCTGAATAAATATAGGGCCGGTTCATTTTGTGCAGAACAAAAGCTACACGAAAAAGCTACTTAGCTTTTTTAAAATTTAAAGTGAGCCGATTTTGATGTTGAAACCCACCGCTTCGGTGGGTTTCTTCAATTTTATGTAGCTTTTTAGTCGCGCTCGCGCTCTCTGGCGTACACCTGTACGCCTACGACAACGCGATCACGCCTTCTGCAGCAAAATCCTCCCGACCCTTTTTCCGGTTCATTTTGTGCAGAACAAAAGCTACACGAAAAATCTACTTAGCTTTATTTAAATTTAAAGTGAGCCGATTTTGATGTTGAAACCCACCGCTTCGGTGGGTTTCTTCAATTTTATGTAGCTTTTTAGTCGCGCTCGCGCTCTCTGGCGTACCCTTGTACGCCTACGACAACGCGATCACGCCTTCTGCAGCAAAATCCTCCCGACCCTTTTTCCGGTTCATTTTGTGCAGAACAAAAGCTACACGAAAAAGCTACTTAGCTTTATTTAAATTTAAAGTGAGCCGATTTTGATGTTGAAACCCACCGCTTCGGTGGGTTTCTTCAATTTTATGTAGCTTTTTAGTCGCGCTCGCGCTCTCTGGCGTACCCCTGTACGCCTACGACAACGCGATCACGCCTTCTGCAGCAAAATCCTCCCGACCTTTTTTATGCATAATAAAAACCCCCGACGCAAGTCGGGGGCTTTCTCATTATTTTTCAACGGGCTTATATGTGATAGTCGCTCTGTCCTTTATATACTTAACAACTGCCTCGTAGAGATTACCCTCCTTGATAGTTGCCTCGCCGAGAAGCTCGATAATCTCTTCTCTTGTATACGTCTTTCCGGACTGCTTATAAAGCTCAATATATTCCGATACGGTCGCCTCGAAGTCCGCGTCGCTTACCGTAACTCCGCACTGCTGCGCTACAGCGTGATAAATAAGAGTTTGTCTTACCGCCTTCTGCGCCTGATCCCTTACGACCTGCTTCCAATCTCCGTTCTCATCAAGCTCAAAATACCATCTCGCAAAAACCGCAATATCGGTAAATCCGTAGTTGTAATAATAATTATACATGCTCATCTGATTCTCAAGATCCTTGTAGTAGGAATTGTAGAAATATTCCACTTCACTCTCGGGATACTTTAAAATCGTCGCACCCGCATAAAGCGCGTCCCAGATCGCGATCTCTATATCCTGATTCTTGGACGAAAGGAAGCTATCCTCAAGCATCTTTCTGATATACACCCTATGCTCCGTAACAACGTCGTCGGTAGTGGGTGTGTACTTGAGCGTTTCCTTGATAAAAGTCTCATTGTATTCGGGAACGTCATACTGAACGATCCAAGAAACGTAAACGTAGAATCTTGCATTCTTGCCCGCCAGAGATGCCTCACCGTAATCCTCCGGGAAGGTTACGTCAACACTCTTGAGCTTAGTGGGGCTCGTTTGTGAAGGAACAACGCCGATAAGCTGTTCCTCGAAATCGTCGATAAACGATCCCGATCCGATGCTGAGCTCGTAGGGAGCGGATTCATTCATGTTCGATCCGCCATCGAATTCCTTTTCATTTCCCTTGTCGTCAAGGATCACGTTACCGCTCTCGTCAAGCAGTACGCCGCGATAGAAAATAAATGCAGAGTCGCCGCGCTTGATCGCCTCCTCGGTGATCTTCGCGCCGTTATTCTTAACAGTCTTCTTCTGGAACAAAAGAGAATCGATATATTCTTCAACCTGCTCATCCGAAACGTTATACTTATCCTCAAGATCGATCTTTACGTTTTCATAAACAGATTTGTCAATCTTTACGTATTCACTGTAATTTTCAACCTTGAAGTAGTCAAATCTTTCGGTGGTCTGCTCCTCCGTAGGCGTAGTGGGCGTCTCTTCTCTATTCTTACACGAAGCGCACGCAATAACTACACACACAAGCATTACTGCAACCGCCATAATTTTTATAAATTTCATTTATAGCATTCCTTTCAAAATTCAAATATACGATAAATATTATAATATACCCAAACAAAAAAATCAAGTACATTTTATTAACATTCAAAAACACGCAATTAAGATTGACACCGATACGCAAAAATGATATAATAATATCAGTAATCCAAAGGAGGGGCGTATGACAAAATCACTTGATTCAAAAAAAATCAAAAAACATATTTTTGCCGACGTCACGGGCGTTTGCATCTTTGACACCATTGATTCGACAAATTCATACGCCAAGGAATATCTTCTTTGCGGGAAGCCCTCCCCCGCTCTGATCCTTGCCGAGGAGCAAACGAACGGGCGCGGAAGATGCGGGAGGAGCTTCTACAGTCCGCAAAGCACAGGGCTTTATATGTCAATAGTATACACCGCGGACAACTATTCCGAGGACGCTCTGTCCGCCACGGTTTCCGCGGGCGTCGCTTCCGCTCTCGCCATCGAGGAGCTTTCGGGGAAAGACGTTCAGATAAAATGGGTAAACGATATTTATATCGACGGCAAAAAGGCGGGCGGCATCCTCTGCGAATCGGTTTTCACAGACGGAAAAATGGGCATTATCGTCGGTATTGGAATCAATATTTCCACCGATAATTTCCCCGTATTCGAAAATAACGTCCCGACCTCCACCGGAGAAATTGACCGAAACGCGCTTGCAGGAAAAATTTACGATCTGTTTTTTAAATTCAACTCCGACACAGGTGCGTGTCTTGAAGAATACAGAAAAAGATTTTATCTTTTAAACAAAGAAATCATAATTTACCGCGCGGACGGAACGGAGGATATTGCAACCGCTCGCGGCATAGATGATAACGGCGGACTTATCGTCGAGCTTGACGGCAAGCGCGAGATCATCCGCACGGGCGAGGTCACCGTAAGGGAAAAATAAAAGGCGGGTAACCCGCCTTTTTTGTTAGTTTAAGTAATTTGTGATCTTTCTCTTTCTGAGAGCAAGATACAAAAACGTTCCAAGCACGCCCGCGGAGATAACCTCACCGATAAACACCGTAAGCGCAAAGAACGGCAAAATCGCAAGATCCTGATCTCCCGGCGCGGTATAGCAGATATATATCACAAACGGAACTATCGCAGTGTTTGCCAAAATCGTGGGAATCGACGCGAGAAACGCAAGACCCTCCCTACCCGTTTTCTTTACAAGCTTACCTATATAATACGCTCCGATAGCGCCGATGAGCGTCGCCACGGGGCCAAGCGCAATATCGAGCGCCGCGCATCCCGTAAGCACGTTGGCAAGAAGACAACCGACGGTAAGTCCCGGAATTGCCGCGGGGGTAATAAGACACAGAATGCACAGCGCCTCTGAAAATCTTATCTGGATCGCCTGATTGTGTAGTCCAAACGCCATAGCAAGATAAGTCAGCGCAATGTAAAGCGCCGCTATTAAGCTTGCGATTGCTAAAAACCTAGTTCTCTTGAACTGTTTTCTTTCTCTTTTCATTTTTCTTTTGGCGGAGCTTCCGCTCCGCGCTCCTTTTCATAGTTTTAATTTACGTGAGGATGATTTCGAACTCACGTTTTTTTATTTAAAGGTATTTTATTACCTCGCAATACATATAGAGCGAGCCGAGGCACAAAATTCCTCTGCCCATTTTCCACGATTCACCGATCGCGGTCTTAACCGCCGCCCCGACACTTTCAAAGCTCTCCGCCTCAACACCGAGACCGCGGAACACCTTAGCATACTCATCCGCTCTGAGCGCGCGCGGATTGTCCGGCGTAAGACAGTACACCTTTGCGGCAACCTCGGATATCTTGCCCGCAATATAATTGTAGTCCTTATCCGCCATAACACCCGTGATAATATTGACCTTTTCTTCCCCGAAATAGAGCTTGAGACTTTCAACTGCTGCCTCAACTCCCTCAGGATTGTGTCCGCCGTCAAAGATCATAAGCGGATTTCTGCTAATAATTTCAAATCGCGCGGGCCATTTTGCTCTTGATATGCCTTCAATAACCTGATGCGGCTCGATCTTCAGACCGTAATCCTTCAATATATCAAGCGCAAAAAGTACGTTTCTTGCATTTTTCACCTGATATGCGCCAAGAAGATTTATGCGAACGTTTTTATATTCGAGATAATCAAAGGTAGTGCCCTCAAGCGTCATATCATGAACGAACGGCTCGCCGTAGGGACGCAAAAAGCTCGATCCACGCTCCTTTGCAACGTCCTCAATGACCTCCGCTGCGGCATCACTGTCACCGCAATAAAGCACAGGTACGCCTTCCTTGATAATCCCCGCCTTCTCATACGCGATCTTCTCGACCGTGTCTCCTAAGAAGGATGTGTGATCGAGCGCGATGCCCGTGATCACCGACAAAACGGGGGTGGTGATAATGTTCGTGGAATCAAGTCGGCCGCCCATTCCGCATTCAAGAATAACGTAATCGCACTCGCATTCCCTGAAATATTCAAGGCCTATCGCGGTGATAAGCTCAAACTCGGTGGGCTTCTCATCCATTTTGTCCGCGATCCGCTTGACCTTGCATACTATCCTCGCAAGATCCCCGTCGGGAATGTTTTTGCCGCCAAACTTGATGCGCTCGTTAAATTCAACTATATAGGGCGAGGTAAAAAGCCCCACCTTGTACCCCGCCGCACGAAGCGAGGAGTCCATCATCGAGGAAAACGAGCCCTTTCCGTTCGTTCCCGCGACGTGAATAAATTTAAGATGCTCCTGAGGATTGCCGAGCCCGTCGCACAGAATCCTTATTCTGTCAAGCCCCGGCTTGCAAAACGTCCAGCTTACCGAATGAATATATTCAACAGCTTCCTTTGCGCTCATGTCAACCTTGAAGTGCTTTTTTGCCATGATACCCGTATCGAGATCGTTTATCATCCTTGAAAACGCGAGATTCTTGAACATACCGCAGATGATGAAGATCTCAAGGGTGGCTATCACGCAATAGATCGGGATTCTTATAAGCACCGCCCAGCCGTAATATGCGAAAAGCCCCGCCGTCTTTATTATAACCGACGAAATGAGATGAGCGAATATTCCGGACACGATAATAGCCGCTCGGCTTCTCTTTTTGAAAATATACCTTGTAATAATTCCGGGAATCACACCAAGCAAAGTTGCCGCAAATGTAATTATCGGAGATATCGCAAACGCCTGAACCGACAAGCTATAGCTTACAATATCAGCCACAAATCCAACAAATCCGCCGATTATAGGCCCGAACGCAATACCCGAAACGATCACAGGCAAGCTCTCAAAGGAAAGTCGAAGAAGGCCGTTTCCAAAATTTAGATACGTCTTGCAGAAAATTCCCACAACGACCGAGATCGCCGCAAGCATAGCGGCAAAGGTAAGCTTTCTTACCGATCCGAAAACCTTAACGTTCTGTTTTTTCATAAAAAATCCCCCTTTCCCTAAATCATCGGGCAAAAGAGGTCTCTCTCTTTTTATTGCCAATGAAGCGGGATGCAGAACACAGATCGCAATTCGTCCGACGAACAACTCCCCGTTTCGTCGGCACTTCGGTGAGATCACCGCGCCTATGCTCTTACTCTTCAAATTTTTCACCTTTGATTATAAACCTATACCGCGCCATTGTCAAGAGAAATTCAAAAAAAATGTCGCATCCGCGCTAAATCTCTATTGACCGCCATTGTTATATATGCTATAATTTATATATATTATAATCATTGTCATCCTCACAGGAGTTTATATATGGTATTTTCGAGTCTTTTTTTCGTTTTTGCCTTTCTTGTAATTTCATACGGAATCTACCTTTTGGTAAGCATTTTGCACGCTCGACGCGCCCGCCGTTCGAACAACGGTGAGATTTCAAGCGAGGACAGAGGTAAAATGATAAATTCGCAGAATATAATTCTGCTTATAAGCTCGCTTATATTCTACACCTGGGGCGGCCCGCCCTTGGTTTTACTGCTCGCGCTCATGACGTTTGTATGCTACGCGGGCGCGATCGCGATCGAAAATCAGCGCGACGAGAAAACAAAGGCCGCATTTACTTGGATCATCTGCGGTATATGTCTTGCTCTTCTCTTCGTATTCAAATATGCAAATTTTGCGATCGACACCTTCAAGAGCATTTTCTCCCTTGGCGGCGACACCGTCTCCATCGCGCTTCCCATAGGTATTTCCTTTTACACCTTCCAGCTTATCTCCTACGTTATCGACGTAAAGCGCGGAGATGCTCCCGCCGAGAAAAAATACTGGGTGCTTCTTCTCTACGCATCTCTGTTCCATCAGTGTATCGCGGGCCCTATCGTGCGTTACGCCGACGTAAATCATGATATTCACAACAGAAAGATCTCCCTTGAAGAAACCTCGCGCGGATTTATGCGCTTCGGCACAGGTCTTGCTAAAAAGGCGATACTTGCCAACGGCTGCGCCGCGATTGCGGATTCCCTTATCGTTTTTAATGCAGACAAGCTCGCGTCGACCCCCTCGTTCGGAATCATTCTCGGTATGCTCTGCTACATGCTTCAGATCTACCTCGACTTTTCCGCATACTCCGACATGGCGATCGGTATGGGACTTATGATCGGCTTCCACTACAAGGAAAACTTCAATTATCCTTATATTGCCGACTCGGTTACGGATTTCTGGAGAAGATGGCATATCTCCCTCTCAAGCTTCTTCCGTGACTACGTTTACATTCCCCTCGGCGGCAACCGGGTAGGTATTCCCCGTCAAATTCTGAACCTCCTCTGCGTGTGGGCGCTAACGGGCTTCTGGCACGGCGCTTCCTGGAATTATCTTCTCTGGGGACTTTACTACTTCCTCTTCCTGATCCTCGAAAAGTTTATAATAAAGCCCCGAAAG
>JAZQWL010000049.1:0-37702 GCA_045632305.1 Eubacteriales bacterium
ATCTCCGAGATGCCCTTGCGCTCCTCGGTTACATTGAATTTCTGACGCTCAATACTCCTGAAGATTCTAACTCGCGACCACAGTACGTTTACACTGTCGTTTCCGTCTGTATTAAACCAACACATAATATTAATTCCTTTCAATAATCCATTTTTTTAATTTCGTCTCTTATTTCTGCCGCAAGCTCAAAATTTTCAAGCTCGATTGCCGCGCGCAGATTAGTTCGAAGGGAAGCGACCTTCTGCTCGCGTAAAAGCTTCAGTGTATATCGTCTCGGCATCCGCGCGTTCGTCTTCTGGTATTCCACCTCGCCGTAATAATTGGTTTGCGTACAAGTTGAAAAAGCTGAATAACACTCGGGGCAGTTCAAATATCCACGCTTGAGAATATCGCCGACACTGATTTTACATTCACCGCAAATAAGGGGAGCATCAATATCTTCCTTACAATAATACATAAGGTTATCATTTCGCGCCAATTCGTAAAGATACGACGTGGGTGAATATTTCGTTTCACCCGCCTCCGCTATGCCTATGTAATCTCGCACACCGCCTCTCACCGCCGCGGCGCACATATTGCAAAGTGAATGCCTCGTTCTATCCAGATCAGTATAAAAGACACTGGCCTTTTTTATTTTGCATTTTTCACATAACATTTTTTAAAATCCTCCTTTTTGTTATGTAATTAGAATCTTTTCCTATCAAAAGGGAAACTAAATTCAGTTATTTTAATCTTTGCTGTTATATTTTACACTTTATCTTTTGAAAATGCTGTCGCAATATGTTTTAAATTCAAATTCATCAAATATTTACATTTGTATGTATTTATACTTGATTGACATTATACGATAAATAATGTATAATTATATTATAATGGGGATAGAAGGAGCTTTTATTTAAGGCACTTGATCCTTATAATTTAATCGGAGGCAAAAATGAATAAGAATTCTACAATTGGAAACAAAAAAATCGCCTCTCTGTTTGACTGCGGTACATTCGTTGAAATCGGCGCTTACATCAAGAGAAGTAACGCTGATGAGGCCTATGACGGCGTTCTCTGCGGATACGGTTCCGTATCGGGAAAGCTCGCTTTCGCATTCGTACAGGACAGCGACAGAACAAAAGGAGCATTCGATGAAATCGGGGCAAAAAAGATCAACATGCTCTACGATATGGCAATTAAAAACGGCGCTACTGTAATCGGCGTATTCGACAGTGCGGGTGCCGTTGTTCTCGACGGAAGCTCTGCGCTTTCCGCTTACGGCAGCTTTATGGCAAATGTGGCTAAAGCTTCCGGAATTATTCCTCAGATCGCAATAATTGACGGCGTTTGCACAGGTCTTTCACTTTGCACGTCCGCTATGTTCGATATCATAATCAACGTTGAAGATAAGGCAGAGACCTACATTTCAACACAGAACAAGGAAAAGGGAATCAAGGCGTCAATTATCGCCAAGAACGAGGACGAAGCATTTGCAACAGCTCGCGAGCTTGTTGAGATCCTTCCTTCCAACAACAACGATAATGCTTGTATCATGAGTGGCGACGATCCCAACAGAATCGCCGCAGTAGATAATATTACGGGAAAGGCGCTTTGTGAATCCGTTTGCGACAACGGAAAATTCATCGAGCTTTATGCAGGCAGAGGTAAAGAGCTTGTATGCGGTCTCGGCTTCTTCGGTGGCGTGCTTTGCGGCATCGTGGCTTCCGACAACGCAGAAAACGGCGGAAAGCTTACATGTAAGGCAGTTAAAAAGGCGGCTGATCTCATTTCCTTCTGCGACAGATTCAATTTGAGTATTGTAACACTCGTAAACTGCGAGGGCTTCGGCGAGCATATCTGCGCCGATTCCGCCGCTAAATTAATCTCCGCATACGCGAATGCTACAGCTCCCAAGGTAAGCGTAGTTTTAGGCAAGGCATACGGTGCCGGCTTTACTCTCCTCGGTTCAAAAGCAATCGGCGCGGACATCGAATTTGCAACCGAGGGCTCAACGATCAGTATAATGAATCCCGAAAGCGCAGTTGCTTTTATTATGAATGACGAAATCACTCACAATAAATCCCGTGCTGACGTTGAAGCTGAATGGTGCGAAAAGTATGCATCTGCAGTTTGCGCGGCTGAAAAGGGTGATATTGATGACGTCATCGCCGCAGAAGAGGTTCGTGCTCGCATTTGTGCCGCACTTTATATGCTGGCAACCAAGTCCGACAAAACTCCCGAGAGAAAACATTTCAAATAATATTTAGGGGGTATACAAATATGAAATTGTTTAAAAAGATCCGCATATTTGCTTCATTTGCCCTCGTTTTGACTCTTGTTCTTTCAATTGGTGTATTCGCAACGGAAATCGGTAAGGACACAAAACCCGCTGATTTCAGTGAAAGACTCGAATATGCCCTTCAGGGTACTGTTACCGGAATACTTATGGTATTCGCAGTTTTGACTCTGTTAACTCTCATTCTCTACGCTTCAAAGGTTGTATTTTACGACATTCCCAAAAAGAACCGAGAAAAAGAACAAGCAAAAAACAAAGTATCATTTGAAGCTCCTGCTCCTATATATACTCCCGAGCCCGCTGAAGATGACGCGGCCAGCGTGCATGACGATACAGAGCTCGCGGCAGTAATTACAGCTGCTATAGCCACTATGCTTGAAGGCGACGAATATGCAGGGCAGTTTAAGAGTGGCTTCCGCGTAGTTTCCTTCAAGAGAAGTGATTCTACAGGCGCATGGAACAAAAAGTAATCATATACGAAAGGTTGGATTTATATAATGAAAAGATTTAACGTTACAGTAAACGGCGTATCCTACGACGTTACAGTTGAAGAAATAACAAGCGATGCGACAGTTTCCGCTCCCGTTCAGGCACCCGTAGCGCCCAAGGCAGTTCCCGCAGCACCTAAGGCAGCACCCGTACAGAACGATACTGCAGGCGCAATCAAGGTGAAGGCGCCCATGCCCGGAACAATTATGAAGGTTAACGTAAACGTTGGCGACACAGTAAAGAAGGGCGACGTTCTCTGCGTTCTCGAAGCCATGAAAATGGAAAACGATATCTCCGCTCCCTCCGACGGTACAGTAGCATCCGTAAGCGTACAGAAGGGCGCATCCGTACAGTCCGAAGAAGTTATCATTACTCTTAACTGATATAATTCCCAAATTCCAAGAAAGGACTTACTTATATGTGGAATAGTATTCTTGAAACCATCAAGACCTTTATTCAGAATACGGGAATTGCACGACTCTTTGAAAACGAAAATTGGTGGAAGTACGTCGTAATGTATGCTATCGCATGCGTGCTTATTTATCTTGCTATCGCTAAAAAGTACGAGCCCTTGCTCCTGCTTCCAATCGCGATCGGTATGCTTCTTACCAATATCCCCGGCGCAGGTATGTTCCATCTCGATATGTGGATACCCGCCGCAGGTGAGCATTTAACCGTTCTTGAATCGGTTAAGCTCGCAGTTTCGCAGGGCGGTCTTCTTGACCTGCTCTATATAGGCGTTAAGCTCGGCATTTACCCCTGCCTGATATTTATCGGCATCGGCGCTATGACCGACTTTACACCCCTTATTGCAAATCCCAAGTATTTTCTTATTGGCGCAGGCGCGCAGATCGGCGTTTTCGTTGCCTTTGCAGCTGCATTCCTCACCGGATTCTATACACTCGGTGAAGCGGCTTCCATCGGTATTATCGGCGGCGCAGACGGCCCTACGGCAATTCTCGTAACAAAGACACTCGGTCCCGCGCTGCTTGGCGCGATCGCCATCGCCGCATACTCATATATGGCGTTAATTCCTCTTATTCAGCCCCCGTTCATGAAGCTGATGACAACTAAAAAGGAACGTCTTATAAAGATGCCCCGTCTCCGCGAGGTATCAAGAGTAGAGAAGCTTGTTTTTCCGATACTCGTTACCTTTATCGTAGGTCTCATCGTTCCCGATGCGCTCCCGCTTATCGGTTGCCTTATGTTCGGTAACATTATCAACGTTTGCGGCGTAACAGACAGAATTTCCAAGACGGCTCAGAACGAGCTTATGAATATCGTAACTATATTCCTCGGTATCACCGTAGGCGCTACTGCTACTGCAGAAAACTTCCTTGATATCAAGACAGTTATCATCGTGCTTTGCGGTCTTGCTGCGTTCTGCGTATCCACAATGGGCGGACTTCTCACGGCGAAAATAATGAACTGGATCTCGGGCGGTAAGATCAATCCTCTTATCGGTTCTGCAGGCGTTTCCGCAGTTCCTATGGCGGCTCGCGTATCTCAGGTAGTTGGTCAGAAGGAAGATCCTTCAAACTTCCTCCTTATGCACGCTATGGGTCCTAACGTTGCCGGTGTTATCGGCTCCGCAGTTGCGGCAGGTGTATTCCTGTCATGGCTCGGCTAATGTTTCAGAAAGGAATGGTATTATTATAAATGGCACAGGTAAAAATTACCGAAACAGTATTACGTGACTCCCACCAGTCCCTTATTGCCACGAGAATGACAACCGAAGAAATGCTTCCCATTCTCGCAGAAATGGATAAGGTTGGCTATCACTCCCTTGAGGCGTGGGGCGGCGCAACGTTTGACTCCTGCCTTCGCTTCCTCAACGAGGATCCTTGGGAAAGACTCCGCAAGATCAGAGATCAGGTTAAAAACACAAAGCTCCAGATGCTCTTCCGCGGACAGAACATTCTCGGATACCGTCACTATTCCGACGACGTGGTTGAATACTTCGTTCAGAAATCCATCGCGAACGGTATCGATATTATCCGTATTTTCGACGCTCTCAACGACCCCAGAAATTTAAAGACAGCTATCAACGCTACAATTAAAGAAGGCGGTCACGTTCAGGCGGCATTCAGCTATACAACTGGCCCTGTTTATACACTTGATTACTATAAGCAGTATTCCAAGCAGCTCGAGGAAATGGGCGCGAACTCCATCTGTATCAAGGATATGGCGGGACTTCTCAAGCCCTATGACGCGTACGATCTCGTAAAGGCGATCAAGGAAACAGTTAGCATTCCCGTTCAGCTTCACACTCACTACACCTCGGGACTTGCTTCCATGACGCTTCTCAAGGCGATCGAGGCGGGAGTTGACGTAGTTGATACTGCTATGTCTCCCATGGCAATGGGTACGTCCCAGCCCCCCACGGAATCCCTTGTTGCAACACTTCAGGGTACCGAATACGATACGGGTATTAATCTCTCCGACCTTGATAAGATCACAAAATATTTCACACCTCTTCGTGAAAAGTATCTCGCAGAAGGTCTTCTTAATCCCAAGGCACTCAAGGTTGACGTTAACGCACTCATTTACCAGGTTCCCGGCGGTATGCTCTCTAACCTCATGTCTCAGCTCAAGCAGGCAGGGAAGGAAGATAAGCTTACCGAGGTTCTCGAGGAAGTTCCGAGAGTTCGCGCGGACGTAGGTTATCCTCCTCTTGTAACGCCTTCCTCCCAGATCGTTGGTACACAGGCAGTATTTAACGTTCTCAACGGCGAAAGATATAAGATGGTTACAAAGGAATTCAAGGGCGTTGTTCGCGGTGAATACGGTAAGACTCCCGTTGCGATCGATCCTGAATTTGTAAAGAAGATCATCGGTGATGACAACGTAATTTCTCACCGCCCCGCAGATGACCTTGCTCCTGAGCTCGAAACACTCCGTGCAAAGATTCCTGCAGGTTATCTTGAACAGGACGAGGACATCCTCTCCTATGCACTCTTTGAACAGGTTGCGCTCAAGTTCTTTGAATACAGAAAAAATCAAAAATACGGTGTTGATGCCAAAAATTCCGATAAGGCGTTAGGCGTTCACACAGTTTAAAAAAATTTAATATTAAACAGCCACAGATCGCGTATTATCGCAACATGTGGCTGTTTTTGTATATTTTGACAACAATTTAATAACAGATATACAATTCGCACAATCATTTGTGTAAATTGGTAATAAACAACAGTGTTTTATTACTGTTTAAAGTCGCAAAAATAATAGATAAATTGTAAATATTGCAATTATAATCGTGTTTTTTTACAAAAAAGCAGTTGACAAATTATGCAATTTGTATTATAATATTGTAGTAATCGCATTTTTTTGTCCGTTATTTTTTACAAAACGTTAGTAGTTATGCTAAAACAAGAGGTAATATGCCGCGTTTTTTTGTTGAATCAGAATTTATTGAAGAAGATCATATTAAAATAGTCGGCGACGATGCGCGCCACATCTCGCGTTCACTCAGAATGGCTGCGGGCGAAGAGATAACCGTTTGCGATATGCAGGGCAATGATTATATCTGCGTTCTTGATGAATTTGCAGACACACACGTTGGCGCAAAAATCATTTCAAAGCACAAGGTGGAGAGCGAGCCCCCGTTTTATGCTCATCTTTATCAGGCGCTTCCCAAGGGAGAAAAGCTCGATTACATCATTCAAAAAGCGGTTGAATGCGGAATTTCCGAAATTACTACCTTCAATAGCGAGCGTTGTATCGCCAAGGAAAAGGCAAATGAATCCACAAAGCTTCTCCGTCGTCAGAGAATTTCTCTTGAAGCGGCAAAGCAGTCAGGTCGTGGAATCGTTCCCCGTGTCAACCAAACTATTTCCTTCAATCTTATAATTGAGGAAGCAAACAGATATGACCTCGTTCTTTTCTGTTATGAGAAAACCGACGGCACGTCCTTTAAAGAACTCCTCTCTAAATTCAGGACCGATTGCGCGTCTGCTCCGAGAATCGCTATCATCATTGGCAGCGAAGGCGGTTTTTCCGAAAAGGAAGCAGAAATTGCCAAGCAAAGCGGAATGAATCTCGTAGGTCTTGGAAAGAGAATACTCAGGACCGAAACGGCGTCGAGCTTTTTGCTCGGATGTCTCGTTTATGAATTTGAATTATAATTTTCGTTTATATAAATTATAAGTATAAAACTCCCCAAAACAAAAAAGAGGTATTTATGTCAAACAGATTGTTTCAAACAGTAATCAACCAGATGAAGTCTGCTATCGACCGTACTATCGGTGTAATTGATGAAAACGGCGTTATCATTGCATGCTCCGAGCTTGTTAAGATCGGTGAAATCAAGCAGGGCGTCAGAGATGAGCTTACATATACAACTGATCTTGTTGTATCCGGTGGCTACACATACCGTCCTATTTCCGCCGGCTCCAAGAACGAATATGTTGTATTCATGGAAGGCGAGGACAAAATGGCAGAGAAGATGTCCAAGCTTCTCTCTGTTTCCTTAACAAACATCAAAAATCTTTACGACGAAAAGTACGACAAGGGATCTTTCGTAAAGAACATCATACTCGATAACATACTCCCCAGCGATATTTATATCAAGTCCAAGGAGCTTCATTTCAATACAGAAGAGAACAGAATCGTATTCCTTATCAAGTTCTACGGTAAGACAGATATGATGCCCTTCGAAATGCTTCAGAATATGTTCCCCGACAAGTCCAAGGACTACGTTATCAGCGTGGGTGAGCACGATATCGTTCTCGTTAAGGATATCAAGCCCGGAACTGATATGAAGGAAATTGAAAAGATCGCTACAAACATCTCCGACACACTTTCCTCTGAATTCTATACAAAAGTAAATATCGGTATTTCCACGATAGTTGAAAACCTTAAGGATCTTGCAAGAGCTTACAAGGAAGCTCAGATCGCTCTTGAGGTTGGCAAGGTATTCGAAACTGAAAAGAACATTATCAGCTACGAAAACCTCGGCATCGGCAGACTTATTTACCAGCTTCCCACAACACTTTGCGAAATGTTCCTTCAGGAAGTTTTCAAGAATGGCAGTCTCGAATCTCTCGACCGCGAAACTCTTATGACAATTCAGTGCTTCTTCGAAAACAACCTCAACGTTTCTGAAACTTCCAGAAAGCTCTTCGTACATAGAAACACTCTCGTTTACAGACTTGAAAAGATCAGAAAGATCACAGGTCTTGACCTCCGTGAGTTTGAGCACGCTATCACATTCAAGGTAGCTCTTATGGTTAAAAAGTACCTCAGCTCCAAGCCCACAAAGTTCTGATAATTAATACCAAAAACAAATCAAGCGAAATGCAGACAAACGTCTTGCGTTTCGCTTGTAATACATTTTTACTGTATTATTAAGAAATTTTTAATCCAAAAACAAAAATGTATATCCCTTTGCATATATAAGTCTGTACAGCGCAAATATATATTTATATCAAGCTGAAAAGGTGATTACTACATGAAAACGTATTCATATTTAATTTGCGGAAACGCAAATTTCCAAACAATAGAGGAGATTAAAAGCGTCCTTTGTGAAAACAAAGTTGACGGAATAAGCTTTTTCTTCTCAGAAGAACCTTATTCCGTGACCGTAACTGTGGACACGAAAATAAGCTCTGTAACAATCAAGGATATCGAAGAGATCCTTATCCCCATTTTTGAAGAAAAGGGGGCAGGGTTAATACTCCCCGCAAACACTAAGCATTTCTCTT
This sequence comes from Eubacteriales bacterium, assembly GCA_045632305.1. Lineage (GTDB taxonomy): Bacteria > Bacillota > Clostridia > Oscillospirales > CAG-272 > SVTX01. Next base: position 8,470 of record JAZQWL010000049.1, read on the forward strand.
ACAGAGGAAAAACAACGGCTCGAGAGCCAAAAAGAGTTTCAGTTAAGACTCTTGTAGTATCGGTGATAATCACACTTGTGATCTCGGTACTGTTCACCTACATTTTTGCAAGCGGTCTTTTCACAACTCCTGTATTTGGCCCTTCGCAAAATGCCGAAGTCATTGATATTTCAGACGCAACAAAGCAGGTTGAAATACTTAATAAGGTATTCGCTCAACTTGAAATTGATTATAATGATCTTGACACCGATAAACTCACCGACGCGCTCCTTAAGGCGTACGTTGAGGCAAGCGGAGACAAATACGCGATATACTACAATGCCGAGGAATACACAACGTGGCTTGAGGAACAGAAGGGAACTTCTGCAGGTATTGGAGTTGTCGTTTCAAAGGCAAATATATCCGTAAACAGTGAAAGCATAACCGTAGTTGAGATCCTCTACGTTAACAGTAAATCTCCCGCAATGGCGGCGGGGCTAAAGGCAGGCGACTGCATTTACGCCGTCGAAAAGGGCGAGGAAAAAATACACGTAAATTCCGTCGGTTATGACAAGGCGACCGACCTCTTACTCGGAGAGGTGGACACATACGCCAATATTTCCGTCTACCGCAAAGATAATAACGGAGAATACACTTCAATAGACTTTTCAATTAAACGTGAGGTTTTTGAAAGTGATACGGTTTTAGGAAGCGTATGCGAAACCAATCCCGATATCGGAGTAGTAAAGCTCCTTTCCTTCGGTCTTAAAACTCCAAAGCAATTTTCCCAGACGGTTGATACCCTGAAAAATCAGGGCTGCAAATACTTCATATTTGACCTCCGTTCAAATCCGGGTGGCGACCTTAACGCCATCAAAGCAATCATGTCGTACTTTCTGAACGAAGGGGACCTCATTCTTTCGGTAGAATACAGTGACGGAACAAAGAAAGAGCATTTTGCCGAGGTATTGGAATATGATGAAAAAAGCTCTTACTTCGACTGCTCGGTTTCTAAAGAAGATATCGGAAAATACAAAGACCTCAAGTTCAATATTCTGACCGACACAAATACCGCAAGCGCAGCCGAGCTTTTCACGGCGACGGTACGCGACTACGGACTCGGTAAGATCATCGGAGAGGCAAGAACCTATGGCAAGGGATGTATGCAGAGCATTGTTTCCTTGAATTCGTACGGACTCAAGGGCGGTCTCAGAGTAACAACAGCAATGTATTTTTCAAAAAGCCACACGGTTTACCACGATATAGGAATCGTTCCCGACATAATCGAGCCGTTAAACGATAACGCAAAACAATACTCCGCGTACAATTTACCGCACGAGGCAGACAATCAGCTTCAGGTGGCAATAAATGAATTATTCAAATAAAAATATTAAAAAGACATATAAGGAGAAAACATCATGACAGACAACAAGCAGCTCTATACTCCCGAGGGCTTTAAGGAACTTACCGACGAGCTCAACTACCTTAAGACCGTAAAGCGTGAGGAAATCAAAGAAGCGATCGCAGTAGCAAAGTCCTTCGGTGACCTTTCCGAAAACTCCGAATACGATGAAGCAAGAACCGAACAGGCAAAGACTGAAGCGCGTATTACAGAGCTTCAGCTCCTCGTTGAAAATGCCGTTATAGTTGACGAATCTAAGGTTGACACAAGCATCATCTCTCTTGGCTCTTCCGTTGTTCTTTACGACGTTGAAGATGAAGAAGAAGTAAGCTACAGCATCGTTGGTTCCAACGAAACAAATCCTCTCGAAGGCAAGATCTCTGACCAGTCTCCCATCGGTAAGGCGCTTATGGGTAAGAAGGAAGGCGACTCAGTTTCCATCGACACTCCCGCAGGCACTCTTAAGTTCAACATTTTAAAGGTTGCAAGAATTTCCAAGAACAAGAACTGATACGGAGCCGGTTATGGATAATAATAATCATTTAAACGAAGAAAAGCTCGAAGCCCGTGACGTCTCTTTTATAAAAAATAATAAGACCTCTTCCAAGCTCGGCAATTTCTGGTATCACAACAAATGGACTATTATTATTGTGACTTTCTTTGTAGCTGTGCTTATAATAGTATCCGTTCAGCTTATTACCAAAGTGGATTACGATATAAACGTAACTGTCAGCGGCCCAAATTTTCTTTCAAGTGAAAACATTTATAACGTAAGAAATGAACTTACGGTTAAGCTTGATAACGATATTAACAAGGACGGACAAAAAACCGTTTCTATCACAACGTATCCGGTATTTTCCGAAAGCGAGCTTAAAGCGATAAACCATTCAAAGAAGGATAGCAACGGAAATTACATAAAGATAGTCGAGGAATCGGAAAACTTATCTCAGTACAAGCAGTTCGTTCAGCACTCGCAGACGGGCGACTCATTTATACTTATACTGAGCAGATACGTTTATGAACCGCTCAAAGCTACAAATCCATCGAGACTTATACCGCTTTCCGAAATTTACGGAGATAATCTCCCCGACGGAACGCTTATCGACGGATACGGCATACAGCTCTCGAAGACCGCCTTATATCAAAATAGCGCGACGCTTCAGGGCTTTGCTGACGATTACATCATATGCATGTGCAAGCTTCCCGATATGGCGAGCAAAAAACAGGTAAAGGCATATGAAGAGACGGTTGAATATTTTAAGGATCTTATAGGATAAAAAAAGACCTGAGGGACACCATTGATCCCCAAAGCAAAGGATGCGGCGTGAGAAATCATACCGCATCCTTTGTTTTTCTCATGTACTCCTTCAAACACTTCAAGAAGTTGCAATATTTTGCCAAAAAGTTAGAATCTATTGTTGCAAAAAGAAAGTGTTTATGATATAATAAAACAGTAATTATTAACGCTTTGACACTTAAGAGGTATAGATATGGGTATCAGCTATAAAAAATTGTGGGTTCTCCTTATTGAGAAAGATATTACAAGGGCACAGATGCGCAGAGATCTGAAAATTGCCACGGGGACGATGAGCAAGCTAAGTAAGGGCGAGGAAGTCGCTTTGTCGGTGCTTCTCCGTATATGCGAATATTTGGGGTGCGACATCGGTGACATCTGCTCTGTTGTCAAGTCCAAAAAGGAGGACACCGTATGATACGAATTGCTATATGCGATGACGAGAAAAAGATACTCGATGAGGTGTCGGGATATATCAAGAACTACGCGGAAAAGAAAAATATTGCTGATATTGAGATTTTCCGCTTTGATTCTGCCAGATCGTTGCTGAGTGCGTTGGAGGAGGGTGAAACCTTCGATATTTTCGTGCTTGACGTTTACATCGGTGACGAAATGGGAACGGCTCTTGCCGGTGATATCCGTAAATTTGGGATCGAAAGCCCCATCATTTTCGCAACGACCTCGCTCGAACACGCTCCGCAGAGCTATGAAACAGGAACGCTCCGCTATCTCATAAAGCCAATCGATCCCGGGAAATTTTATGAAGCGATGGGCGTGGCTCTTGTGTGGGCCCGAAAAATGAGTGAACATTTCTTAAAGTTCAAGACGGAAAACGGTGTTGCGAGCGTAAATGCAAACCATATTATGTACTCAGAAGCGCACGACCATTATCAATATATGAGGAAAGATGATGGCGAAGAAATCAAGGTCAGAATGACCGTCACAGAGCTGTTTACAATGCTCAGCAAATATGGCAGCTTTGTCCGTATCGGCAGCGCTTACATTATCAACTTGCGGCACGTTAAAAACGTAACTCCGACAAACGTATGCCTATATAACAATTACAAAATTCAAATTCCGAGAGGAAAATTTACCGAGATCAAGAACACTTTTTGGAATTTTCAATGCGAGGGACAGGGGACTTGACAAGCATGACAGGAACTATTGTTGAATTTATACTTTTACTTATTGCCCATGCTGCTGCCGGAATCTATTCCTCCACTCTTAAATACAGCAAAAAGATTACTTATATCGTATGGGGCACTTGGGTAGTCCTTCAAACAGGGCTTCTGCTCTTTACAGAATTCGTGCTGACAAATTGGGCATTGCAGTTCTTCGTTGGGTTTGTCCTTTCTCTTGTGGGGCAGTATGTGATATTCTTTGTAACCACCAAGGGCAAACTTGCTCAACGAATCTTTACCATGATGACCTATTCGATCTTTTTCTGTATCGTCATGTCGCTCTTTACTATGATAAGAGGCACGTTCAGCGAGCTGCATTGGGCACTTACCGCGCTCATTGAAGCAGTTCTGCTTTCGGCTATCGTTACCTATTTTCTTTGCTACGTATGCACCCTTTGTCGGGCGGCATCAAAGAACATTAAGGCGGGTTGGGCGCCGCTGATCTTTGTGAATGTTGTTTTTATCATCACTATCATACTGTCCTCGGTCTTTCCGGTAAGACTTACAAGCTTTCGTGATCCCTCGTTTATCACGTTTGTATTTTTAAGTATTTCGATCATGGCGGTGTATCCCGTTATCTTCTCAAGCATTAACCATATGTCCGAAGCCGCCGAAAAAAGAGAGGTCGAAACACAAAATAAGCTGCTTGTAGCGCAGATCGAAGCGGAAAGTGCCCAGCTTGCGGCTGACAGCAAATCAAGACACGACAGACGGCATCACAATCTCGTTATGCTTGGATTGGCGAAAAGCGGTGATATCGAAACGCTGACGAAGCATCTGACAAATCTTGTGGATGACGACAACAATGTGTGGGGCGAAACCCGTTACTGTGAGAATAACACGGTGAATATGATCCTGACCATGTATAAAAGGCGAGCAAGCCAAAACGGTATCTCCGTAAAAATTTCCGCCAAAGCAAGCGGTAACCTCGCTGTGCCTCCGCAGGATCTCGTTGTGGTGATAGCCAATCTCTTTGAAAATGCCATCAACGAGGTAGCAAATTTGAAGAGTAGGGAAGGTTACATAGATATTCAGATCAAAGACAGCCCCGAACGGTTGCTCATAAAAATAGACAATCCGTGCAGGGCAAATCTGACCTTCGATGAAAACCTCTACGGCATTGGCATTCGCTCGGTGATTTCCACTACAAGCAAGTATGAAGGTATGTATGATTTTTGTGCCGAGGATGGCGTCTTTTCTGCCAAAATCATCTTAAATTTGAAATAAAAATACAATCTACGACAAATCAGATACAATCTACGACAAACTCCCCATTTTGGGGAGTTTTTTTATTATAATATAAGTAATATTAATACGCACGAAAGAGGCGATGAGATTGACAGAAAAGAGATATGCGGATGATGGTTTTCTCTACGTATCCGAGCTTGACCGATGTCCGTTTTTTGAAAAAGGCGAAGCCGCCTCGCAGCCCTGCTGCGGCGACGATTGCTTCTTCTGCAAATTCTCGGATTTCCGCAAGCAGGAATACATTGATAAGGTGAAAACCGATGCCCGACGTGGCGTACTTTACAGCGTATGCCACAACGAAAAGAACAAAAAAACAGCAATATAATTTTTGGAGGAAAGAAATATGAAAAAACGAATTTTAGGCATCCTCATTACACTCGTGATGCTGATCGGTCTTGTGATTACAACGTCTATCACGGCAAACGCGGCGATACATATTGATGGCCAAGTAAACCCTTACGTGCTGAGTGCAGGAGACATTATAAGCGAGACGTATATCACGCCTGATTATGGCAACAGCCTTACGGTATATAAGGCTACATCAGTTAACGATACAACTCCAGACGGTGAGATTATTGCAACCCTCATTACTAGCAGAGATCAAAAGTATTTGCAAGAGCCTTACTACGTTACTTATGTGAGCGATACGGTTTTGGTATTGTATCCACTCAAAACCTGTACGATTACTTTTAACCCAAACGGCGGTGTCGGAGATACAAAAACCATAAACGGATATCAAGAGGTCCCGCTTAGCAAACAAGCAGTGTCTTTCGAAACGTACACCCGTACCAATTATACCTTTACCGGCTGGAACACGGCTGCGAACGGCACAGGCACTACGGTGACAGATGATTTCGTTCCAACAAGCAGCAACAACACTGTGTACGCGCAATGGACGCCGAACACTTACACCATCACTTTTGATGCACAGGGCGGTACAACGACACTTAATTCCTTATCTGTTATCTATGGGTCTAATCAAAACAACAAACTTGACACGAATTTAAATCCTACAAAAGTTGGTTACACCTTTGACGGATGGTTCGATGCACCCACGGGAGGAAACCAGGTATATAAGATGTCTAACGGCTCTTGTATGAAGGGCGCCTATTGGACAAATCCTTGGGACGTTAGCGGAACAGGTGCAACATGGCAGTACCCTAATAACGTTACCCTATATGCTCATTGGACGCCAAACACTTACACCGTAAACTTTAACGCAAACGGCGGTGAGGTTGCCACTACAAGTACAAGTGTAATATTTGATACAACTTACGGCACATTGCCAACACCCACAAGAACGGGCTACACCTTTATGGGCTGGTACACCGACTCCGTGAACGGAAACAAGGTGGAGAGCAGTACGGCAGTTACGATTGCGGACACACAAACTCTTTACGCTCATTGGGAAAAGATAGTATATAACGTAACTCTTGGCGAAAGCTTGCACGGCAATGTTAATATTCCTACCCCAAATGCCACTATGGATGACACAGTAGCCGTTATCATCACACCCGACGCGGGCTATGAGGTTGACGCCGTTACCTTCAACGGCGTTGCGGCAACAAAGGGTTCTCAGGACAACTACACCTTCACAATGCCTGCCGCTGATGCGGTAGTAGCCGTTACATACAAGAAGATTCCTTATAACGTAACTCTAATTAATGATGGAACTGCTGCCGGCGGTAGCTTCTCCGTCGATATGTCCACCGCCACCATCGGTGATACCGTGACCATTACGGTTGACCCCAATCTCGGCTACCTTATTGAGTCGGTTACATTCAACGGCTTTGCCGCAACCAATAACGGCGACGGTACGTATAGCTTTACTATGCCTGCGCAGAACGTTTCGGTTTCGGTAGCATTTGACGTTGACCTTCCCGCTATCGCAAAGGAGCTTCAGCTTCTAAACGATGCTGATGCCGCCCTTCAAACAGCAATTTCCAACGGCGACAACGATCTTACCGCCGAAATTTCCGCACTTTCTACTGCGATCACGAACGCGCAGAATGCCATCAACAATCTTGACAACGGCTATGCAACCGATGATCAGCTTGATGCATTGAAAACCGCGCTTGAAGCGGCAGAGAATACTATGACTACCGCAATCAACGCGCTGAAAGACAGAGTTACCGAGATTGAGAATAAGCTTAGCGGCATTGACCTCTCTCAGATCGCAACCAACAAGCAGGAGGTTGCAGATCTTACAACCGAACTTGACGCTGTGAAGGACACAGTAGATCAATTAGACAATACATTTATCAACAACACCGAGCTTTCGGCTGCACTTGGCAATCTTAAAGCCGAGCTTGATGAAGCCGACGCGCTTCTTGAAAAGGCAATTCAGGATGTTCAGGATAACCTTGACGCAGCAAAGAAGGAGCTTTCAGACGCAATCACCGCACTCGATGAGGCAATGAAGAAGGCTGACTCCGATCTTTCTGCAGAGATCGCGGCTCTTAATACCGCACTTACAAACGCAAAAGATGCTCTTGAAAAGGCAGACGCCGACAACAAGGCAGAGCTTATAGAAAAGATTGATGAAGCAGACGCGCTTCTTGAAAAGGCAATTCAGGATGTTCAGGATAACCTTGACGCAGCAAAGAAGGAGCTTGCGGACGCAATCACCGCACTCGATGAGGCAATGAAGAAGGGTGACTCCGATCTTTCTACAGAGATCGCGGCTCTTAATACCGCACTTACAAACGCAAAAGCTGCTCTTGAAAAGGCAGATGAAGACAACAAGGCAGAGCTTACAGAAAAGATCGATGAAGCCGACGCACTTCTTGAAAAGGCAATTCAGGATGTTCAGGATAACCTTGACGCGGCAAAGAAGGAGCTTGCAGACGCAATTGAAGCTATTGAGACAGCTATGGAAAATGGCGACGCCGATCTCTCCGATAAAATCGCCGCACTTGCTAAGGCACTTGCTAAGGCACAGGAAGAGCTTGAAAATACAATCGCAGACAACAAAGCGGCTCTTGAAGCAAAAATGGCTGTCGCCAATACTCTAATCAAGGATTCCATAAAGCAGGTGCAAAAGAATCTTGATACAGCAAAGAAGCAGCTTGAAACTGCAATATCTGACGGCGATACCGCACTTAGCGGCAAGATTGCTGAGCTCAACGAGGCACTTGCAACCGCACAGGCGACACTTGCAACCACACAGGCGGCACTTACTGCAGTTGATGAAGCCAACAAGGCAGAGCTTATCTCCAAGATCGACGCGGCAGATGCAACTCTTGATGCGGCAATCAAGGCAGTACAGAAGAACCTCGACGATGCTAAAACAGAACTTAACAATGCAATCGCAAACGGTGATACCGCGCTTGATGACAAGATTTCTGCACTCAACGAGGCAATCGCAACCGCAAAGGAAGCCCTTGAAGCAACCGATGCGGCAGACAAGAATGAGCTTACCGCTAAGATCGATGAAGCATACGCTTCTCTGAATGCAGCTATAAATGCTGTACAAAAGAATCTCGATGAAGTTAAGGCAGCTCTTGATGAAAAGGACAATCAGCTTCAGACCTTTATCATTATCGTGTGCGTCATTTCCGGCGTAGCGTTCTGTGGATGCGGTACTATCGCAGTATTCTACATCATTGATAAAAAGAAGAAAATCTAATTAAGTTAATTAAACATTAAAGCGGTGAGCTTCGGCTCACCGCTTACTTTTACAAAATACTGAAAAATAGTGTGATACTTGATTTCATCGACAAGTATTACAACGAATATAACGAGATCCCCGCAGTAAGAACCATCGCAGAAGGCAAATATAAAAGAGAAAACGGCATAACCGAAACTTTGGTTACACCGTATCTCATTATTAGAAAGGTCGCTCTTAGGTATCCTATCTGCTTTATGGTAGGTAGCCCAAGGGCTTCTTTTTTTATTTTATGCAAGGGAAGCGATGGTCTTGTCAACCCAAGCAAGGATAGCTGTTTCTTCCTCGGGAGTAACCTTGGAATCGAAAAGTCCCATCTTAACGTTAAGCACATCCTCAATTACGTTAGCGCCTGCCTCACGAACGAGCGCCTTTGTCTTTTCTACCGCCTCGGGCGCGCCTGCAGAGATAATTGCAACGTTTGCTGTTCTTGCCTTTGTAAGCTCACGAACGAAAAGTCTGTAATCATCGGGAAGATTTGCCTTGAGATTAACCGTAAGAATAACAAGTCTTTCCTTATCGCACGCGTATGCGGGTGGAATCTTATCTACGGAGTTTACGTTAAGCTCGTACTTTGCCTTGATCATGTTAGCGATAGCCAAGGACTTCTTTTTTTCGGGGTAGCAGAGAACTCTCATTTTAATAGCCATTTTATTTTCCTCCATAACGGATATTTCCGTTTATTTTATTTGATTAAGTATAACACCGACCTAAAATGCAGGTTATACAAAAAGTGACATATCCGCCGTCATGAATTTATTTCTCATGATCGTATAGCTTTGATTTACATCATAAAGAGCAAGAATTCCCAAATTCTGACGAAGCGCATTTACAATATATTCGGGATTAAGGTTAGCAGTGCTTCCCGTTGCAAGAACGGTATTTATTACAAGAGCACCGTCGACAAATTTCGCATCGATCGACTTAATAAATTCGCGAATATCCACATCCTTCTCACCCGATTTTGTCTTCTTTGTCATAACAACGGGAGCAGAGAAGAGCGCGGCAATTTTCGCGGGAGTAGCTTCATCGCAAAGCGAGGATTTGATCTTTATAGTATAATCAGCAAGGGCAATATCGTTGAATTTATTTTCGGGCTTGTATACGTCAAGGACGTACATCTCATCGGTAAGACATGCATTAAGCTGATTTTTGATCTCCTCAAAGGTTATCTTTCTCTCTATTTTCAGATCCGCCATTTCACACATGGATTCGCAGCCAACCGAAAGCGGCGCGCCAAACACAAGCTTTGCATGGGGATTAAAGCCCTTCGTATACCACATGGGAATTCCCGCGCGAACGAGAATTCTATGGAAGGTTCTCTGAAGATCGAGATGGGAAATAAACTGAAGAGTTCCTGTTTTACAGAATTTAATACGTACTGTTTTGGGCTCGGGGAGCATTTCTCGTTCATATCGAGAATAACAACCCTTTATGCTTTTTTCTTCGGACAACACGTTCTTTCACCTCCAAGCTTATTTGCGCCGCATCCTGAACACTTTTCACGGCAATTTGGCGTACATTCCTCAGCGTGCGCTCGCTTACTTTCGCGAATAAGGAATTCCTTACTTACACCGCAATCGATAATGTCCCAGGGAAGGACTTCGTCGTAAGAATATCTTCGGTTTGCATAGAATGAAGGATCAACTCCTGTTCTTTCAAATACCGAGATCCAATTATCGTAATTAAAGAATTCGCTCCATGCGTCGAATTTGAAGCCCTCCTTACAAGCCAATGCAAGCGCGGGCGCCAAGCGTCTGTCACCCTTTGCAAGTACGGCTTCAATACGGCTCGTCTCTGCATCGTGATGCTGATAACGAATCTTCTTATCCTTAACGCAACTGCCTACAAATTCCTGCTTTTCCTTTAACACTTCAATTGAATCCTGCGGCTCCCACTGGAAGGGAGTAAATGGCTTAGGGATAAAGCAAGATACGCTGAAGGTCACCTGGGGAGCTTTAGCTTTATTTCTATTGGGATTAGCGTAAAACGCCTCTATAACACGCTTCGCAAGCGCGGGAATACCCGCAAGATCCTCATAGGTTTCTGTGGGAAGTCCCTGCATAAAATAGAGCTTAACCTGTGTCATGCCCGCATCGAAGGCAACGTTTACGGCTCTCATGAGATCATCCTCGAATACGTTCTTGTTGATTACGTCACGAAGGCGCTGAGTACCCGCCTCGGGCGCAAACGTAAGAGATGAAGAACGAACTGACGCAACCTTATCCATAAGCTCCTTGGTAAAGCTGTCCACACGAAGCGAGGGAAGCGATAAGCTAACCATATTATCATCCGTCCATTCGAGAAGACTTTCGGTAAGCTCACGAAGATGAGTGTAGTCACTGATAGACAGGGAAGAAAGGGACATTTCTTCATATCCCGTATTTTCGAAAATACACTTTGCCTGCTTATTCAAAACGTCAGGGGATTTTTCACGTACGGGACGGTAAATAATGCCCGCCTGACAGAAACGGCAGCCGCGAATACATCCACGGAAAACCTCAAGCATGATTCTGTCGTGTACTACCTCGGAGTACGGCATAATAGCATAATCGGGGAAAGGAACCTTATCAAGATCCTTGATAATTCGCTTTTCAACTACTGCGGGGATGTCATCATAAACGGGTGTATATGCCTTGATAGTGCCGTCCTCGTTGTACTCGACAGTATAAAGCGAGGGAACGTAAACACCCTTGATAGTTCTCGCCGCCTCATGAAGAAATGCGGATTTTGTATATCTGCCTTCCTTTTTCATGTTTATGTAGAGACGAACGATCTCAACGAGCATTTCCTCGCCTTCACCAATATTGAAAAGATCAAAAAAGTCTGCTATGGGCTCAGGGTTATACGCGCAAGGGCCACCGCCGATAACGATGGGGAAGCTCTCATCTCTTTCGGACGCGTAAAGGGGAATACCCGCAAGATCAAGCATGTTGAGCACGTTTGTATAGCTCATTTCATACTGAAGAGTAAAGCCCAAAAAATCAAAATCTCTTACGTTGTCCTTACTTTCATGCGCCCACAGAGGAATATTAAGCTCTCGCATTTTTTCCTCCATGTCGGTCCAGGGTGCATAAACGCGTTCGCACCAAATGTCGCTCTCACGGTTGAGACAATCGTAAAGAATTCTCACACCGAGATTGGACATGCCGATCTCATACGTATCCGGAAAAGCAAATGCGAATCTCGCGTTGACCTCTTCGGGATTTTTTATAATCTGTCCGTATTCACCGCCGGAATATCTTCCGGGCTTTGAAACCTGCTTCAATACGGAATATAACTTTTCGTTCATTTATTGTTTAGCTCGCTTTCTCTTAATATCAAAAGAATTCAATACAACCGACAAAACAGAAATCGACTGTAATAGGAATATAACCGTCAAGGTTATAAAGTTAAGATTCATGCCTGCTTTTTCAAGCAGAGCAAAAATAACGAATATTACCGAAGCTATGCAACCTACGATTGAAGAGGTGAAATTGATGATTTTGTTAATTCTCTTCGTATGGTTGAGCTTTCTCGCTTCAAGCAAAGGATGAATAATATTTTTTGCATCGTCAAGCGCAAAAATTCCGCCGTCAGCAATGGAATCTGCTCGTCTGTCGTAAAAATGCTCGGGCTTATAAGAGGTGATTGCGGAAGCCCCATTAATCTTATTCTGTTCAAAGTAATAATCGTTTACGGTAGGATCGTAAGACTCCACGGCAACCTTGATTCCGTTTTTGTGAAGCTCAGACGCCAAAGCAGCAAACTCGTCGCTGATTTTACTATGTATAATATATCCGAGTCTCGGAACGCCATCAATAGCAATGTAAATTACGTTGCTGCTCTTATTAACGCTCGAAGAAGTATGAACGTCGCGATCCGATGAAACGCGGATTCCGTAGGTTGACATAAACGCGGCATCACCAATGAGCATATATATAGAAGAATCCATGTAAAATTCTATACCGTTATCACGGAGACAAGAAACAGAAATAACAGTTTCCTCGTCCTCCTGTGAAAATTTACTTGAAACGATTTTGGAAACAGGTCCTCCCAACGCTCTTAGCGCGCGGGCAGTAATTTTCATCGCGCTCGCGATATCGCTGTCAGTCTGTGGGCGAATCTCTATCTTCTTCACGATCTCAATAGCGCATTCATCATCAAAAATCAACGTATCTGCGCTTAAATACTCATTGTCAGACTTATCTCCAACGATCGCGCAATTCTTTTCCTTGAGAGCAAGAACAGAGGAGAGCTTCGGTAAAGCTTTTACAAGAGAGAAGGACATAGGCATACTCATAAGAATAATCACGATTGAGGAATAGGCCGCCGACGCAAGACTACCTTCCTTTATCAAGGCGATACAACCTATGATCAACGCCACCACAAATGCTCCTCCAAGAAGGTAGAAGCTGCCTCCAAGTCGATTCTGCTTTCTGCTCGTTTTTAAGAAATACGCAGAAGGAACGCTCGTTTTTCTGATTCGGAAGGTATGATTTTCAGAGAAGTCCTCGGATAATTTACCGAATTGCTTTTCTATTGGTGTTGGCTCATCTTTCGTCTTATTAAGCTTCTCAGCTGTATAGATGTCTGCGGCGCTCGAGATCACCTCGAAGGTGTTTGCCTCAGCCATACACTCTATATATTCCGAGAATATCATCGCAAAAACATACGTAGCGGCAAAGAACCCGCAGGGAAGCAGAATGCCGCCGAAATAAGTTCCGCTCGTAATACAAATATACAAAATCGAAAAGATATTATATACGAGGGTACATGCCATAACTACCGCAGGCACCGTATTAAAATTCGGCTCTAACTTAAATAATCCGATAACGCCCTTCTTAAATCCGTCAAATCCGATAACGGACACGGTCGCCAAAATCACAAGTTCAATTATTGAATACACAAGGAAATTAACGCTTACCGCAAAGCAATTGACGATAGCCATAAAGAAGAGAACAAGCGACAAAGAAAGTGTCACAGCCGACTTGATTAAAAGCTCTTTTCTATCCTTGATATATTTATCCTTGATTTGCGGTATCTGTAAATTATCGGAGTATTCCTCGCCGCAATAACCGTATATTTTTCCGTCATTGGTCAAAGCTTCATCGTTTCGTCTTTTGATCTCGTTGGTTCTCTCGCGGCCTACCTCAGCTTCTGCTTCGTCATCATAACCGAAATCAAGAAGAAGGGAAATTTCCTCGTCGTCAAGCTCGGGAGCTTCGGCATCAACGTCAAAATTTACGCTATCATCAGCAATCTTGTACGGTACGAAAGCGGCATCAGAAAGATGTCCCTGCAGAGGATCGCTCATATAAACAGAATCATCCTCCGCCTCGGCCTTATCAACTTCAAGAGCAATCTCTTCCTCAACGTCGGGCAATATCGCGGAAATGTCGAGAACAATTTCATCATTGTCAAGGTTCATCTGACCTATAATATCATCAATAGTTTCCTTGGGATCAACTTCCTCAAAAGAAGGCGCGGTTAATGTGGGCTGAATATTAAAGTCATCTTCTTCGGGAACAACGGGGACAATATCAGACTCGTCACCGAGCTCGGATTCAACGATAACAACGTCATCAGTGTCGAATGAATACGGATCGTTCTCTGCAGGCATATCAACGATATCACTCTCGTCAACGTCTTCCTCTTCGATATCAAGGTCAAACATTCTGGAAATATGCTCATTATGAGAGCTTTTCGGCTCAACCGTCGCAACATCTTCCAAACCAAGCTCGTCGTAAGCTGTTTTCATCTGACTGCTTTGAGGGAACATTACCGCAAAAACATCATCAACAATTGCTTTATCATCAAGCTCGTCTTCCATTATTTCTTCAATAACGGGCTCGTCCTCGATTATTTCTTCAATTGCGGGCTCGTCTTCAACTATTTCTTCAATAACGGGCTCATTTTCAATAATAACTTCTTCGGGCTCTTCTTCAACGCTAAAGTCCGCAAAATCTGCCAGAGAATAATCCGATTCCACAGTTATATTCTCAGGATCGGGACTCTCGGTGGCAGTAAATTTATAAACGTCCTTGTCCGTATCGCCGTCAGAAAAGTAATTTGAGAGCATTCTCTGGAAATCGTCCTCGGATTCATCGGATGCAGAATTGTCTATATTATCATTGCCCGAATAAGACTTTTTGAGCTGCGCCAATATCGCGTTCAGCTCCTTGTTTTCATTCTTCTTACCCACAAGAAAAGCTCCTTTCGTAAGATTTCGGATTAAATCATTTATCGGCTCTGTGCTGTCTTGCTATCTCGCAGAGAATAACAGACGCCGCAGTTGATACGTTAAAGGAATTAACGTGTCCGTACATAGGGATGGACGTAATAATATCACAGTTATTCTTTACGACCTCGGAAACACCGTCGCCCTCACTACCGAGAACGATCGCACATGCTCCGCGGAAGTTCGTTTCATAATAGGGCTGACCGCCCGCCTCTGCCGCGAAAATCCATACGCCCTTTTCCTTGAGAGCGCGGATAGTGTTTGAAATATTTGCAACCTTTGCGATTGCGAGATGCTCAATAGCGCCTGCGCTCGACTTGGATACAACAGGAGTGAGACCAACCGCGCGACGCTTGGAAATAATAAGTCCATGCGCGCCCGAGCCCTCAGCGCATCTTATAAGAGAACCAAGATTGTGGGGATCAGTGATACCGTCGGCAATTACGATAAAGGGAGCTTCTCCACGTTCCTCGGCAATTTTCAATATGTCGTCAACGTCACAATATTCCTTCTCGGAAGCCATAGCAATAATACCCTGGTGGGGGAGGTGGCCGCACATCGCATCGAGCTTTGCCTTATCGGATTCGACTACGGGAATTCCGCGGTTTATCGCCTCGGCAACAAGAACAACTATAGAGCCCTCACGCTCGCCGCGTTGAACGAGCAGCTTGTCTATCTCGCGACCCGACTTCAACAGCTCACGAACGGCATTTCTACCGACAACGAGTCCCTCCGTATTTACGTTTTCGTTTTCTATGTAATCTCTCTGCTCCTGACGGGGACGGGAAGTATTCTTATCGTATCTCTTGCCCGAACTCTCACCGCGTCTGTCGTAACTGCTTTTCTTTGAATCAAACTTTTTATTACCCTTGTAATTCTTGTTGTTTTCCATAATTTCAACTTATTCCTTCGTATAAAGTCAGATTTGTGTACAATTATAATTATTATATCATAAATTGCCATTTTTGTATAGCCATATTTTGAAAATTATTTAATTTTTATTCGATAATTTTCATTATTTTATTATATATTTCTCTTTCGTTCGACAAAATGAGATCAAATTTAAAAAACGGAGCATTTACGCTCCGTTTTATTTCCTCATCTTCGAATTATAATGAGTTCTTCTGTATCTTGTAGAAATGAAATAAATAATCAAACTCACAACCGCCAGCACGACCGTTATAATAAATGCGCGGGACTGTGTATACTCAAAAAGTCCTTGCACGCCCGAAACGATGAAGTTTTTATCGTAATCCTTCGTCATCACGATCTCGCATTCGCCGACGACCTTTCCGTCGTAGATTGCCTTGATAGTACCGACCGTATCGCCCGCCTTGATGGGAGCTTCCAGTTCATCGAGAGAAGGAGTTATTTCATATTCGAGATTATCGGTATCGCCCTTTGGTACGTATGCCACAAAATCGTTTTTAGCGGCATACGGCGCGTTATTGGTAGGAAGCGCGGTAAGATTGACCTTCGTCTTGCCGATCACGTCGCCCGCCTTATAGAGAGTAACAAGCTTATATTCGCTGCTCGCCCAGCTTGCTATCTTCTTTGTGATCTCGTATGCGGGAACGTCGCCATCATCTACGTCAACGCCACCGAGTACAATACTTATGTAATGATGATCCTCGTCCTCAAATGATGTGATCACACTCCATCCCCCATCCACACCCGAGTAGCCCGCATTCATTCCGTGATACTGAGAATTTGCTTTATTTACAAGGGAAACCTTGTTCTTCACATGTCTTGTGACGCCAATATTTGATGCCGATGTGTGATAATCATATGCAGATGCGATTTCCATAAACAGCTCGTTATGAAATGCCGCAATCGAAATTTTGAGCACGTCCTCGCCTGTGGTTATCATTGCATCGTCATCGGGATAGCCCAAGGGGTTTGTGTATCTCGTGTCTTCCGCTCCAAGCGCTTTTGCTTTATCGTTCAAGAGCTTGACAAACTCGGCGGTACTGCCTGCCGTATAATTGACAAGAACGTATATAGCATCGTTGTAGCTTCCGCAAATAGCGGCATAGAGAAGATCTCGAACGCTCAAAATTTCACCGACCTCAAGTGGAGGATTAGCCCGCATGCCCGATACGGATGAGAGCATTTCCTTTGTAATTTCAATCTTTTGATCAAGAGAATTACCGAGGCGCTCGCAAAGGATAAGGCCCGTAATAATTTTTGCGGAGGTCGAGGTGTTAAGCGGCTTGTCCGAATTGTATTTTATTATCGGATTACCGTCGCTTACGTTATATAAAATGACGCATTTTGCATACGCAAAATCAGCATCCGTGGGCTTGTCCGCAGCGGTAACGTTCACCGCAAGCACGCTCACAAAAAGAAGCAGGGAAGCCAGAATAAAGGAAAGAGATCTATTCAATTTTGTATTTTTCATAAATAAATCTCCTTTTTAAAAATTTAAAGCTTAACTATTCTTCTCGCTTTTTCTGCATCGTTCAAAATGGCATTTTTAAGCTCATCAAGAGAAGAAAACTTAATTTCCGCTCTTAAATATTCAATAAATTCGATCTCGATTTTCTTGCCGTAAATATCCCCGTCGAAATCAAGAATGTAAGTTTCCGCATTAACGTTTTTTGAATCCTCAACCGTGGGACGCACGCCAACGTTGGTAACTCCGATATAAACGTTGCCGTCAATAATACATCTCGTTGCGTAAATACCGTTTTTAGGTATAATATTTCCGTTATCAAAGCACTGATTAGCAGTAGGGCAACCGATATTTCTGCCAAGCTGCTTGCCGTGGACAACGTCACCGACAAGAGAAAAGCTTCTGCCAAGCAGAGTATTTGCAAGCTGAATATCACCGTTCTCAATAAGCGCTCTTATTCTTGTGGAGCTTACGGGAACCCCGCCGTAATCGACCTCACTTACAACCTCGGTTTTATCCTTGCCGAATACGGACATAAGGTATTCGGGATTTCCGCGGCCACCCTGACCGAATCGGAAATTATATCCGCACACCACACATTCTGCTCCAATATCGGATTTCAAATATTCACAGAAGTCCTCGTGTGACATATCCTTATAAATTCCGAAGTCAGCAAGCACCACAAAATCCAAGCCGCACGAAAGCATAATTTCCGCCTTTTGCTGAGGCGAGCAAATGGCCTTGGGCGCATTTTTCACAAAATACTCAAGCGGATTTTTTGAAAACGTCCATGCTCCGACAAGAGAGGTAGTATTTTCTTTTTTCAATTTTACCGCACAGGAAAGAAGCTCTCTGTGCGCTATATGAACACCGTCAAAGTTGCCGAGCGCGACCGCGCTTGTGACCGTTCCGAAAGATTCCGCAACTCGATCATCGGCAAAAATAACGGCATATCCGTTTCGTTCAATTCTATACATATTAACTCTCTTTGCTTTTTTCGTCAAGATAATACTTAACAATCTCCTCGAGGAGAGTGTCTCGGTCAAGTCCGCTTATAAGTCCTCTCGCGCCTCTGAAATTACTGATATGAGCAGGATCGTCGGAAAGGATATATCCGATTATCTGAGAAACAGAATTGTATCCGCCCTCCTCAAGTATTTCACTTGCTTCAATAACGGTATTTCTGTACTCTGTAATATCAACCTCAGCGGGCTTTGTGGGAATCTTTTTAACACGCGGCGAAATTATCTTAACGTCGTTATATTTTTTGTAATTATTCTTCATTATACAGTCCTTTACTCGGCACTCTGTCCCGTAAGAGCAGCCCTATCCTTTAAACGCTTATCCGCGCCAAGCTTTTTAAATATGCAGATCGCAACCGAATAAATAACGAACATTCCTACGAATACGGGGATCGCATATCTGTATTTAACGTTCGCTATCTGCTCCGCATCCGAAATTCTGTTGCCGTATGCGATAAGAGAAGCGATATACTTAACGCCACCCGAAACAAATCTGTTAAAGGTGAAGAGAAGAGAAACAAGAAAAACGCCGACACTTGCAAATACACATGAAATTATGTTTTCCGAAAGGTTGCTTCCAGCTTCTCGGTATCCCTCCTTGAAGGAAACTACGGCGATCACCGATACGGGGGCGATCGCATATATCACAACACGTATTACCGTCTGCGCATAGATGCTGATAACCAAAAATTCATTCAGCACCTTGAGTGCAAGCAGATCTACCGCCGCCGCACAAAGGCACGCGCCGATAATATACGCCACATAAATGAGAGAATTTATAAAGCTATCAACTATTTTCAAAGCAGGTACACTCCCTTCTGGCTGTCAGAATAAAGATCGTCGAGCATTTCATCCGAATATCTCTTGATAAGAGCCGCATAATATGCTACTACGATGATCTCAAGTGCATTTGTGAGTCGTTCCTTCGCTCCGTAGATCTTTTCGTCGTAATTCTTGATCGTGTTTACGATTACCTCCCTGATCGAACCGAGAGAGCATACCTCGTACGTCATAAGAACGTCGAGGATCTTGCATATATAATCGTAAAGAACGGATTCTTCAATAATATCATCACTCTTATCGTCAACCTTACCGTTGATATACTCGATCAGGAATGCGATCTTATCAAGCTGCATGCAAGAACGAAGCATATTGATAATAAGTATGTGCGCTACCTGGTTTATATCGTATTTTTTTGACTTGGAGTTTGCAACCCAGCCGCGCTTTGTCCAGTTCTGAAGCGTGGATCCGTCAATGCCCGATACCTCGCGGATCTGTGAAAGCATAACGCCGCTTGAAATAAAGAACATTTTATTCAAGAAATCCATGCCCGTAACACCGTTAAGCTCGGCTCTGAAAAGCTTTGTACCGGGAATAAGTTCGTCTTTGATCTGTAAATTCATACTAAATCTCCTCGAAATATACACAATTTGTTAATAAAATGCGCAATACAAAAGTATATAATTATTATATCATACAATCATGTGATTTGCAATACCTTTTTATATATTTTATTACTGAAGAATTTGGAAATTTTATGAAAATAAAACTAAATTTCGGCGCATTATTGCTGATTTTCAGTATTTTTTGTTCTAATAACATTCTGATATCCGGAATTTATATTTTTTGCGCCGGGGTACATGAAATAGGACATCTTCTTGCCGCGCGCATCTTAAAAATCAGAATTGCTGAAATGTCCCTTGATATTGCGGGTGCTAAAATTACTCCCGCAGGACAGATAAGCTCTTACAAAAAAGAATTTTTTCTTTGCGCGGCAGGACCTGCAATGAGCTTCGCTATTGCATCCGCATCGTTAATTTTGCTCAAAATCACGGGTGTGGAAATGAATATATCTTTCTTATATTCAACGTTAAACCAAGAGCTTTCCGCCGTTTACACAGCTCTCGGATTTGTGTTTATTTTTTCGATGATTCAGGGAATAATTAATCTTATTCCGATTTCAGGGTTTGACGGAGGAAGAATGGGAAATGCGGTGATCGCCTATCTATTCGGAGAGGATATCGCACAGTCGAGCGACAGATCGATCACCTTTATATTTGCCTTTATTTTATGGATGATTTCTGTTTATATACTGATTAAAGCGGGGCAGGGGCTTTCACTGTTTTCGTTCTCTCTGTGTATGTTTCTGAAAATATTCGACGAGACGTAAAAAGCGGTCTTGTTTAAAGACCGCTTGTGTTTATTTTTTATATTCGCAAACCACCTTATACGTTCCGAGCGCGCCGCTTTCTGATGTTCCTATTACAAACTTATTTGCCATAAGTTTATTTGGCACGTATACCTCACCAAGCTCAGAATATGCATTCCTTACCTTGTTAATATCGTCGTCCATAAAGAGCGTGGTGTGGAACTTATAATCCATATCGTATTCGTGCAGAGAAATACTGTGTTTTTCAAGCATAACGGAATTCAATCTATCATGCAATCCGTCAAGAGAGGAATTTCTCTCCATTCTTATCCAACAGATATTGTTTTCAAGCTCCACGCCTTTGACCGATATATCAAATGCATTAAAGTCATTAAAAATATTGATTATATCAGCTTTAACGGATTCAAAAATTTTATCTTCGATGAAAAATGATATTTTCAAAGACACGTGCAAGGGAAGTGTGAAATTTGAATTTATAAATCCAATATTCTGCTCAATTTGACGTGCTTTTTCTCTAATATTTTCAAGTTGACTGTCGACGTCAATCCCAATCCAAACGTACATATTACCCCCAAGTTATTTTAATCAATCTCTACCGCTCTATTCAAATATAAAATCCAATCATAAAATTCTCCTGCATATATACGAATCTCTTTATTCCATTATATCACTAAAAAATAATTTTTGCAAGATAAAATTCAACTTGACAACCAAAACTTAGTTTGTTACAATTACAGTATAAGATTAAATTGTCAATGTGGAGATTTGATATGAATAACGCTACAGATAAAAAAGACCTTTGGTACGTTGCCGACGGCAGCGTGCAGACAACATTTAAATACGGTGAAAAATTCAATTATAACGGAATTATTGCAATAAATGAAATCAACGGAGAAAAAATCGAATATCCCGAAAACGATCTTTATATCGAGCATATCCCAAGTCTTATATATCCGGGCGAATATGAAATTTCAGTAGAGGTGTTGTCAAAAGATATTACCTTTACGTACACAATAACTGTAAATGACATTGACGTAGGATCCGTATTTGCCAAAGCCCCCATAGTTGACATAAATAACGATAATTTTTATGAAATCGAATTTGAAAACATAGACCTCTCTCACTTGGAAAATTTAGGTAATAACATCGTTGACGACAAATTTGCAAGTGGTGGAAAGTATCTTCAAAATTACGGCTCTATTGGAAGCTGTATCGGCTTTAAAGTAAACGCAAAGGAAAAAATATCAAACGCAAAGTTCGTACTTCGCATGGCAAACTTTGCCGTTACAATGCTTTATCCTGCAAAGAATATCGCAATATATCAAAATTACAAAAGCCTTGATGACAATACTAAATTCGACTTTGATCCCGATTATTATCTCACCACTCGAGCTCCTAAAAAAGCAGGCGATGAGGGTGCCGACACCTCTCTTGTTTGGTGCGACGTCGAAATAAATAACGTCACGCTGAATGCAGGGGAAAACACATTTATGCTCACAATTATCGGAAATGAAGCCCCATTTCTTGACAGTGCCAAAATCATCCCTTGCGACTCTGCGGCTACTATTCATAAAGAATCTGATAAGCCGACAAAAACGATAAACAAAGAAAACAAAATCGGAGCAGAATTAACTGTCGAGATAGTTGAATCCGGTGCTGTTCTTCTTCGAAATGAAAATAATGCTCTTCCTTTAGCTCAAAACGAAAAGGTTAACGTATTCGGATGGTCCGGAGCTGATGCAGGATTTATCATTCAAGGAACAGGGTCGGGAACTGGCACTCGCCAGAACGTTGTAACGTTTCTCTCGGCACTTAACAACGCAAATATTCCTTATAACAAGGTTTTAGCTAAAAAATATTCACAGCTTGAATTTGAACCGAGAAAGCACGGTGGAGAAGCCGGCACGGATGATAAGGGCTTTTCTGACTATTACGGCATAACCGAGGCCTCTCCCGAGTTTCTCACCGAAGAGCTTCTCCTACAAGCAGAGGACTATTCTTCAACCGCGATTATCGTTCTCGGCAGACTTATCGGTGAGGGTAATGACTTTTCTCACTATCAATATTTAGCTGACGGAACTATCGACAAAACAAGAAAAACACTTTCCTTATCTGAAAACGAAGAATATCTTCTCAAAACCGTAAGAGAACGCTTTTCCAAGGTTATTGTTGTTCTCAACTCTGCAAACCCCATGGAATGCGGTTTTGCCGAAGACTACAATATTGATGCATTAGTTTGGCTTGGTTTTCCGGGCTCTACGGGCACTACGGGCCTTGCAAATCTCCTTGCAGGAAAAGCAAGCTTTTGCGGAAAACTTACCGACACTTATGCTTATGATCACTCAACTGCGGCTTCCTATGCAACTTCAGGCAGAGAGGGTGTCGGAGAATATACCGATTCCATCAATGACGGCAAGATGATTTTCGCTCATTACAGCGACTACGTTGAAGACATTTATGTAGGTTATAAATGGTACGAAACCGCTGATGCCGAGGGGTATTGGGATAACGTCAACAATAAATACGGAAAGGGCTACCATGGTGTAGTTCAATATCCATTTGGTTTTGGTCTTTCCTATACAAAATTTGATTGGACTATACTTGACAGCAATTACAAAAACGGAGATATTATCGACAAGGACGGAAAGGTATCTGTAACTCTTAAAGTCAAAAATGTCGGCAGCTTCAAGGGCGCCGACGTAATTCAGCTTTACTATTCTGCACCGTATACAAAGGGCGGAATTGAAAAATCTGCAATAAATCTCGGTGCGTTTGCAAAAACTGCAGTTCTTGAGCCCGGTCAGCACGAAATCATAACCCTTGAGATGCCTATCGAGAGAATGCGCAGCTATGACTGTTATGACAAAAACAACAATGGTTTTATCGGCTACGAACTTGAGGGCGGTGAATACATAATCAGCCTTCGAGTTGACTGTCATACACTCAAAGATACAACTGACGGAGCAAACACAATTTCTCTTATCGTACCCGAGGATGGATATAAATACGAATTTGACAGTGTTACGGGCAACAAAATAACAAATCAATTTACAAACTTTAAAAACGAAATTTCGGGTGCAGAAAGCAAAATAACAGACGACAAAGCAATAAACAATCAGCACTCCTGCGACGGTTGTGACGAGGACGTAAAGATAAAATATCTCTCAAGAGCAGATTTTTACAGCACCTTTACAAGCGAGATCACACCTAACCGTACAGGTGGAACAAAGCTTATTGAGGATACTGCTCTCAATTATGACTTCAGCAAGGATGACAATACGGTTCCTGTGCCTAAATGGGGCTCAACTGACACAAATTTTTCAGTAGAGGATTTGTTGGGTGTGCCGTTTGAGGATGAAAAGTGGAATCAAATAACAAGCCAGCTTACACTCAAAGAGGCTGCGACCCTTGTTGCCGCAGGCGGCTTTGGAACACGCGAGATGCCTGCGATAAATATGCCGAGAACACATGCATTCGACGGCCCCTCGGGATTTGCCGTAGGTGTGTTTACAAACTTCCCATGCTCAACCCTTATTGCTTCAACCTGGGATTGGAACATTCCATATCAAGTCGGAATGGCGATAGGCCGGGAGGGAAGTAACTTTAATCCTAAGATCAAAGGCTGGTATGGTCCAGGTGCAAATCTTCACCGTTCTCCCATGGGAGGCAGAAACTTCGAATATTACAGTGAAGACCCCGTACTTTCAGGTATTATATGCGCTCACCACATTTTAGGCGCAAAAACACAGGATATTACTGCATACATCAAGCATATTGCAGTGAACGATTGTGAGCGTTTCCGTAACGGATCATATAAATGGCTTACTGAACAGAACCTCCGTGAAACTTATCTGTTACCGTTCGAATATACCGTAAAAATTGGTAAATCAAACGGCCTCATGGCTTCAGTTGACAGGGTTGGCTCAGGGCAGGCGACATCCAGCTCTGCGCTACTAATCGCAGTTCTTCGCAAGGAATGGGGATTTATAGGAGCAGTTGTAACCGACTATTATCAGGGCCAAAATATCAATGACGTTGACGAATCCGTTCGTGCGGGCTGCAATCTTATGCTTTGTCCTTGGGGCAATGTCGAGCTCTTCCACGATATTGATTCTCATGCTTCTCAAAATGCAATTTTCGAAGCGGCCAAAGAAATTATCTATGCTTACGTGGAAACGTTGCATTATTCAAGAACAGCAGAGAAGTTGACTAAAACTTCGGTTGTGGGAAAGGATGAATAATGTCAAACCTCGACATTTGGATTTTCTGCGGGTGAAAGGACTGTCCACTAAACGAAAAATAGCCGATGGGACGGGACTTGAACAACGTTCGCTTCGCTCACTACTCATTGGCTTGTGCCAATGACCGCATTGCCATCTTCGTGGCGATACGGGTGAAAGGACCGTCCACTAAACGAAAAATAGCCGATGGACGGAACCGAGATTTGCCGCGTCACTTCCGTCGACATCAAATGCGTCAAATCAAGCGAACGCAGGCATTCGCTTCGCACCAAAATCCAAATGTCTAACCCCGACATTTGGATTTTCTGCGGGTGAAAGGACTGTCCACTAAACGAAAAAGAGCCGATGGACGGGACTTGAACAACGTTCGCTTCGCTCACTACTCATTGGCTTGCGCCAATGACCGCATTTCCACTTCGTGGCGATGCGCCTTCGCGCATCGCCTGTATCAAAAAAGAGAGATGGGAAAACCCATCTCTCTTTTTTGGTGCAGGGGACGGGACTTGAACCCGCATGTCGTTAAACACTGGTGTCTGAGGCCAGCTTGTCTGCCATTCCAACACCCCTGCGTTTTTAACTCGTGTATTATATCACATTTACCGCAAATTGTCAATAGAATAAACAAAAAATCTATTCCGATTTCAGATGTTAAACTCAAGTAAGATATCATCCTTATTTTTTTATTGTAGAAAATATACAAATTTAACGTCCACATTTGCGATAATTTCAATAATTGACAACAATAAAAAACTGTGATATAATATACAATGCAAAAAATTAGATTCAGATCTGTGTTTTTTCGGTACGCAGACCTGAATTTGCGCAAAACATTTTACCGAAAAAAATAATCATTAAGGAGTGAATGGTATGACCAAACACATCAAGATTTGGGCGTTAGTGCTTTGCTTACTTGTTATCGTTGCATCTGTTGTTGCATGTAACAAGAAGGAAGAGCCCGAAACTCCCACGACAGAAGCCCCCACAACAGCGGCTCCTACTGAAGAGCCCACTGAAGCTCCTACAGAAACTCCCACAACAGAAGCTCCTACAACGGAAGCTCCTACTGAAGAGCCCACCGAAGAGCCCACCGAAGAGCCCACCGAAGAGCCCACTGAAGAGCCCACGGATGCTCCTACAGAGTGCGCTCATACAGGCGGCACAGCTACATGTTCTGAAAAGGCAATATGTACAACTTGCGGTGAAAAGTACGGCGAGCTTGCTCCCAACAACCACACAGGCGGCACAGCTACATGCTCTGAAAAGGCAACATGTACAGCTTGCGGTGAAAAGTATGGCGAGCTTAACGCTAACAACCATGTAGGCACAGCTACAACATGGACAAAGACAGAAGCAACACACAAGGAAACTTACAATTGCTGTGGCGCGGCTAAGGTAGCTGAAGCAGCTCATACATACGTTGAAGGCATTTGCTCCGTATGTGAATATGCTTGCGTTCATGCAGGCGGCGAAGCAAATTGTTCCGACCTTGCAAAGTGCTCCACATGTAACACACCTTACGGCGAGCTCAATGCAGACAACCACAAGTCCGAAGGTAAGTGGATCACAACAGCTCTCACACACAAGCAGGTTTACGACTGCTGCGGTACAGTTGCAGTTGAAACCGAAGATCACAATTGGGTAGACGGCGTTTGTTCCGACTGCGGTTACGGTTGTAGCCACAAGGGCGGCGAGGCAACATGTACAGCATCTGCGGTATGTACACTTTGCGGTCACTCCTACGGTGAAAAGAACCCCGCTAACCACACAGGTAATGCTGTTTGGACAAAGACAACAACTTCTCACGCTCAGGCATACGATTGCTGCGACGCTGTAGCAGTTGCTGAAGAAGATCACAACTGGAACAACGGTGTTTGCTACGAATGTGTATACACATGTGCACACACAGGCGGTACAGCAACATGTACAAGCCGCGCAGCATGTGAAATTTGCGCAAAGAGATACGGCTCCGTTAATGCGGAAAACCACTCCGGTACACCCGTTTGGACAAAGAACGAAACAACACACACAAAGACATATAACTGCTGCGGTACAGACACAGTTGCAACAGAAGCTCACGAATGGGCTAACGGCGTATGTACAGAATGCGGTTGGGTTTGCGTACACGCAGGCGGTACACCCACATGCTCAGCACTCGCAATTTGCGAATACTGTGGCGAAGAACACGGTGAGCTCGCTCCCGAAACACATAAGGTTTTGACTCCTGCAACTTGCTTGGACGGAAACTTCTGCGAGTGGTGTGGCGCTGAATACGGCGACATTAACCCTGACAACCACGCTAAGGAAGCTAAGTGGACAACAGTTGACAACAAGACTCACAAGTTCGCTTACGAATGCTGCGGCGTTGCAACAGATGCTCCCATAGCTCACACATTTGAAAACGGCACATGCTCCGGATGCGGATACGTTTGCGTACACGACATCGGCGGCGAAGCAAAGTGGACAAAGACAGAAACAACTCATAATCAGACATACACATGCTGTGGTTTCGTAGCAGTAGCTACAGAAGATCACGAATGGAATAACGGCACATGTACAGAATGCGATTACGTTTGCGATCACGCTGCTTGGGCAAACGGCGTATGTACAAACTGCGGTTACGGCTGTGAACACACAGGCGGTACTGCAACATGTACAACAGGTAAGATCTGTACAGTATGTACTAAGGAATACACAGACGTAGATCCTGCTAACCATACAGTGGCAGTAGCTTGGACTACAAAGACTGAAACACATCACGAATCCAAATACACTTGTTGCGGCGCAGTTGTAGTAGCAAGCGAAGCGCACGAGTGGACAAATGGCGCATGTAACGAATGTGGTTACGTTTGCGGTCACACAGGTGGCACAGCTACATGTATGGCTCAGGCAGTATGTACAACATGCGGTATAGCATACGGTGAAAAGAATGCTGCAAATCACGTATTGAATGCCGACACAGCTTCTTGGAATTGCACAGACGCAACATGTGATAAGTACTGCACATGTGGTGAAAAGGTATTCTCCGCATTCCACTCCTTCAATGGTAACGGCCAGTGTACAACATGTGGACGTGACAACAACGTTATTAGCCTTGTAAGAACAACATTTG
Organism: Eubacteriales bacterium; assembly: GCA_045632305.1. GTDB lineage: Bacteria > Bacillota > Clostridia > Oscillospirales > CAG-272 > SVTX01. The sequence continues at coordinate 36,398 of JAZQWL010000049.1, forward strand.
CAAGTGCAACATTCACCGATATCCCCGTTGGTATCAACGCAACCGGTGGACACACAGTAGGTCTCTATAAGGGAACTGCTTACAACCCCGCTAACATTTTGGAAAACATCGTAATGTACTACTCCACTATTCGCAACGTTCCCGGATTTAAAGCGGGCGGCGGAACTAACATTACTATTCAGGATCAGGCAGTTGCCAACAATTTCCCTGTTGGTACATACGTAATCAGAGTTTGGAACTCTGCCGGTGAGTTAGTAGACATACAGCATATTGAGCTTATCGACTCCGAAGAAGTATTCGTATTCACAGCTCGCGAGATTTACGACACATGGAAGAATCCCACAGTTCCTAACGGCGGTTGGGGTATTGACATGCAGCTCCTTACAGAAAACGGCAAGGAATTCGTAAGAATTACAACTAATGCAGGCGCTACACCCACTGGCGGTGTAGGTGCGGGTAGATTGTTCCTATCCTTCAGCGACGGCGTAAATCATAGATATTCCGGCAAGGCAGCTGTCCTCGGTCTCAAGTACAGAAACTACTCTTACGGTTCTATCGGTATCTGGTGTGGTAATGGATTTGCTGACTGGGCAAGTGGTGCTAAGAGCACATTCTACACAGGTAACACCTCCGATTGGGTATGCTCTACATCTTGGAGCTATGAAGTTCCTAAGGAATTTGGTACGCTCTCTCTTGACCTCTACACAGGTATTCAGGGCGCAACTGTTGATATTATGTACGTTTCCATCTCCTACTGCGGTGGTGGACTTGGCAACGCCCTTGACCAGGTATACGGTTAATATCTTCTAATTTTCAAATCAAACTAATAACCCACGGCGGGAGCTTCGGCTCCCGCTTTTTTTCTCCTTGGAAACGGGAAGAGAAGAATAAAAAAAGAATTGTTGGATCCCAACAATCCTTTTATTGACTTGCACAACAAAATGAATATTATTTTTATAATTAAACGATATTATGCACAAAAGTGTAACATAACGTTACAGTCTCAAATGTGTTTAGTGATATAATTATAATGTATATTTTTGCTAAAATGCGGATATTATACTCTCCCCAAAATTAATTTTTTTACATACAAGGAGAAAAAGAATGAGTAAGACAAAAAAGAAGCTACTACACAGCTTAGTAGCGCTGATCCTCTGTCTCTCAATGCTTCTCGGTTCTACGTTTGCATGGTTCACGGATTCTGTGACTAGCGCGGACAACGTTATCAAGACGGGTAACTTTGATATCGAGATGTACTTTGCAGACACGCTCCTGCCTGCGGATTCAACCGAATGGCAGCCGGCA
>JAZQWL010000050.1:0-11903 GCA_045632305.1 Eubacteriales bacterium
GTGCCTTGGCCGGCTGAAAAAATTCAGTCCTGCTTAAGCAGAATATTTATTTGTTAGAACCCTGAAAGTACATAACAATTTTTATAAAATGTAAGAATATTTTTTTCACATCTTTCGTCAAGTGTTGGAATCTGAAATTCGTCAATCGCTTTTCTTGAAGCGACTTCTATGAGAACAACAGATATAAGATTTTGTATCCTGACGTTTTCATAATGTTCCCTTACATAATTAAATGTCGCTATGCTGTCAGTTATCAAAGTGGTTTTCTTGTTTTTGAATTCTTCGGGTCTTAAATATGCTGCCGCAAAAATTCTTGAGAGCTTGTCCTCTATTCTCTTAATGTTAAGAGGACCATTGTTTGTAAAGTAAACATCAAACTGCCAGGAATCAATGCCATATTCAGCCAAAGCGTCTGTTTCGATTTCAAAATCAGGAATAAACATTGCCGATGATGGGGTTCTGTCATTCTTCGCCTTTACGCTGAAGCCTTCGACTGCAAGTTCGCTGAGAACAATTTCTTTTGCCGTCTTTTCGAAGACCATACCGAATGACGGAGAATCGGGCATTCTTTCTTTACCATTTGACTTTACAAGAAGTCCATTTGCTTCCTGAAGAAGTGCAAGTGTTACTCCACTGTCAGGAGCGGCATTTTCTGCAATAGCAAGAATCAATGCATCAGACATTGCAGATTTCGACTGACCATTCAGAAAGCGAGACATTGTAGGAAGACTTGTATTACAAATTTTTGAAAAAGCAGTTGCAGTTCTATTCCCCATTGCCCGTTTTGTGAGTTTAGAAATCATTTCGTGATTAGGTGGTGTTATTCTTTCGCTTGCTTCGAACTTGAATTCTACCTTTACTCTTGCCATTTTCTACCTCCTTTCTTAAAGCGTTTTTTGGTGGTTAGGTTATCCCAGTGATTATATTATATCATATATTTCAAAAAAGTCAATAGTTTTTTGAAATATTTTTTCAAAAATTTTTATGTCGCACGACAGTGATATGACACGGCACCCTCTCGGGTTGGTGGGCCATCAGGGACTCGAACCCCGGACCGACCGGTTATGAGCCGGTAGCTCTAACCAACTGAGCTAATGGCCCGTGTATTTAGCCGCTTTTTTGTGCGGACTTGATTATTATACTACAATTGAATTATTTTGTCAATACTTTTTTAAAAGTTTTTTAGATTTTTTGTCGCGCATTTTCGTCTTCGTACGACATTAATTTTTACACGATTCTGTTCGTCGATTCCCTTCATTATATATTTATATAGATATGTCGCACAGAGTCATGCAAAAGAATTACCTTATGTCACTTGAAAAATTCTCGTTTCACTCGACGTACTTCCCGCTTTTTGGCGTACTTGCTTTGATAATATAAAAGCACCAAATGAAAGGAGCAAAAAAATGAAAACACTGAAGCTACTCATCACCCCGATTCTGGTCTCTCTTATTCTTTCCTCGTGCGCCGCGGACAAAACGGAAGCGCCTACTCAAAGCCCACAAGAGTCGAACGATCAAACGCAGATCGTTCAATTTTACAAGGATTCCGTAACGAAGCTTGAAGGCGAGCTTGCCACTCTCAAGGAAGAGACGTACATAATGTCTACGACATACGAACTAAAGATTCGTGAGCTTGAAGAATACATTTCTTCACTTAAGACGGAGGAAAACACTCCTACTCCTCCAAATGACACCTTACCAAATCAAAATATTGTGCTTGAAAACCAACAGTCACGTTTTGAATACTCGCTGACCGACTCGGGCGCAGTGATTACGAAATATATCGGATCTGCGGAAACGGTTGACGTTCCATCGTCGATCGAAGGCCGTCCCGTCACAAAAATTCTCGAATACGCCTTCTCGGAAACAAAGGTTAAAAGTGTTGTACTACCCGAGGGTCTTTGCGAGATTGATTGGTTTGCATTTTACAAATGCCCCTTCCTTGAAAAAATATACGTACCTTCAACGGTCGTAAGCATCGGATACGGGGCGTTTGACTACTGCTCAAAATCCCTCACTTTTTATTGCAACAAGGATTCGTACGCAGAAAAATATGCAGCGAGTTTTGGTATACCATACGAATTGAAATAAAAAATATGCCCCCAAAATTCAACCACATCAACCAATGGTTGTTTTAACTAAAAAATCAAGTTATTGATTGATACGCTTCATTCTGATATAATATAAACAGTGAAGCGCATCACAATATTTTTTGGAGGCATAATATGACAAATATAAATATTGGAAACAAGATTCGTGAGTTAAGAAAAAAGAAAGGCATTACTCAAGAGATGCTTGCGTCCGTGCTTTTAGTCTCTCCGCAAGCAATTAGCAAATGGGAAAGCGGGATCTCTTATCCGGACATTGGAATAATTCCTACTATTGCAAGCTATTTTGAGGTTTCGCTTGATATTTTATTTGATTACGACATTCGTGAAATGAAAAAGAAAATCAAAAATATAATAACCGATGCACAAGAATACTTTTTTGATAACACAGAAAAATACATCGAAACTATCAAGCAAGCAATCTTAGAATACCCTGACAACGAAGCACTTCTTTACGCCTTGCTCGATGCTTATGAATACAAGCTTCGTACATTCAACGATATATCCCGCCTTGAGGAAATGATTACGCTAGCAGAAAAAATAATTGCCGAAACCAATGATTTCATAAAAATTTGCAAAACCAAGGATATTTTAGCGGCAGCATTATTAAAAAAGGGGGACTACACCAAAGCTCGTAGCACCCTCGAATCGCTTCCTTGCGAATTTAATATTCGCCATGCTGCCTTTGCTTTCCGTTTGTCAGGCGATGATAAAAAAATCGGTGCTATCGCATCAAAAAATCACCATATTCAAGGATTGTATATTGCTTGTCTTGAAGAGGGCGACTCTCGCTTTAGTCAAGAGGATATAGACGAAGCTATGCTCTGCTACGAAAAAGGTCTTCTCGTTCTTACAAGCTTCTTAATAAAAAACTACAAAACGCCCGCAGATCAATATCTCTGGGACGGCATGCAAACATTTCACTGGATTTTCCATCAGAGAATCGCGGCATGCTACAAAAAGCTTGGCAAAAAATCCGAATGCGATCAGCAAATTAAAGCGGCAAAAGAAATCGTACGATCTGCATGGAAAGATTTCGACGAAAACAAGGAGCAAATCATGCTACCGTTCAATCAATATCTTTGCGACTTTGATCTTAGCGAATACACAATATAAGAAAATGCGGAGAAGAAAATCTTCTCCGCATTTTTTTATAGCTTAATAAAATAATTCTTATCATCGAGCTTATAAGCAACGATATGCTTGCCCGACGCCTTTCTCACACGAACACCGCTTGCCTCGGAAAGCATGCACATTTTTCTGAACTTGCGCTTCTGTTTCTGATCGTAAACGGTAACATCATCCGTCGTATAGAGAACCGACGAGAAGAGTCCGGCTACGGAGCAGAAAAGATTCTGCTCGGCGGAATTAAGATTTCCATCGCGGAATTTCTCTTTTTCCATAAGAGAGAACGGGCACGTTGCATTCAAGAATGCTCGACGGCTGAGCTGTCGGCGGAACACAAGATCCGAGGTCGCATTATTAACTGAAGGACTCTCGCGGAATCTCTTGCTTCTGATATATACGGGAAGATTGTCGGTTACCGTATCACAGGTTACGGAGCAATAGTCGACCTTGCCAAACGCGGACATAAGCGGAACGTTATCCGCAAATATCAGCTTACCGCCACAGCATTCACGAAGGAAGGATATCGCGTCGTACATAAGCTGACCGCGATTCTTTCCCTTTCTCGGTATCATAGCGGCAGCATACAGATTATTGAGCTTTACAAGGTCAAAGCCCCACATGAACAAAATAGTATGCAAGCTCTCTCGTACGTATTCACGAACCTCGGGATTCAGCATATCAAGAACGTAAAGATTCTTCTTGATCTTAACGTATCTTCCGTCCTCGGAACGCAAAATCCAATCACCGTGCGTTTCGGCAATTTTAGATTTTTCATCAACTGTAAACGGAGACAGAGTAATGCCCGCGATAAGACCGGAGTCATGCATTTCATTCACGACACCCTTAAATCCGATGGGGAATTTTCTTGTGTCATACTTAAGCCAGTCTCCGCCCATGCAATATCTTTCGTCAACGAGGAAGAAGTTTGCCTTTACAGGAAATCTCTTCATGTCGCCGATCTTCTTATAAATAACGTCCTCACTGATCACGTCAAGCCCGGCCGTGCTATAGCCGATAAGCTTTTCCGCAGGAACAGTATCGCTTTCCTCAAGGCACTTGAACCAAAGGTCAAAGACGTCCTCTTCTTTGCCCTCCGCATAAAAAAGCGAGATCGCAGGAGCGTCGGTGAATTTATCCATACCCTCCACGTCCTTGGAAACGCGAAGAGTGCTGCTCCACGCGTCAAATCTGAATACCGTGTAGCCGTTACTCTCATCCAGAGAAGCAAAAAGCTTAATATTATTACCGTGCTTGAAGTAACAGTATGAAAAGCCGTGCATAAATCCGGGCTTATTCTTATAAGGAACGAAAGCGTAATCACCGCCAGAAAAAGCAGCATATTTATCCTTAACAAAATCCGAAACGGACTGCATGCCGCTCATCTTACCCGCAACGTTCATCTCGCGGCTTTCCGTAGCGGACTGGAAGCCGTTCATAAATACGGAATCCTTAACGCCGGGTTGAAGCGTAACCTTGATCGCGACACCCGCGGGCTTATAATCAGAATCAACATACAATCTGTATGTATCAGAACCAAATTCCTCACGATACGTCGCGTAATTACCCTTAGCGGGGGAATCGGCAACCACGCCGTCGGGTGTGTAAAACGCCGCGGCAGACTTCAATTTAATATCCATTACCGTACGAATCCTTTCATAAAGCTGATTTTGCGCGAGTATTATCTCGCAAATGCATACATCTATATTTATATTAACATATTTTTCACATAAATGCAAGTCTTTTTTATATGCTTTCATTAATTATTTGAATTTCAAAGCCGACAATAAACGATTTCAAATATTTTTTCATTTTTTTGCAAATTTACTATTGCATTTTTGGAAATTGTGTGTTATAATATCATTTGTCTATGTATTATTGTAATTTTTAACATTTATTTGACTAACAAAAGGAGGGTTAAAAAATGGAAATTGCTATTGCTATCGCATTGCTCGTACTTTCAGTTGCTCTCACAGCACTCGTTGTTATGCAGTCCGGCAAGGATAAGAGTCTCTCCGGCAGTATCTCCGGCGCGGCAGAAACATTTTTCGGTAAATCCGGTTCCGCTTCTTCCGATAAGAAGCTCTCTGTGATCACTACTGTTGTTGCTATCGTATTTGCAGTATTGGTATTGGTTGCATATCTTATTCTTCCCGTATTTGCTTAATTTTAAAATTAAAGTACAAACGAATATAAAAGCTCACTTTCAGGTATAAATTTCCGAAGGTGAGTTTTTATTTTTCCTTCTCTTTGCCTTGACAAACAACCTGCGATATGTTAAAATTACTTATATATTTGATATAAAAGGAAAAATATAAATGCAGAATTCAAACAGAAAATATTCACCGAATACAGATTCCGCCATTGTGCGTCCCGCCGTCATCCTGGCGCTCCTGATCTCGGTGCTTCTCATTCTTACACTTGTTTTTTTCATTATAGTAAAGGTATCGGGAACAGTATCACACAATGATGACGAAAATGATACCCCCACAGAAGAGCTTGGAAAAGAAAATGAAAACGGTGACGGTGCGGCAGTACACAACTCCCCGTTCTATACAGCGATCAGCGACTTCTACCCCTCATACGTGGCTGAGGAATCCCTCAAAAACCTCTCAAACGCAGGTCTCAACTCCCCCAACATCGCGCTTGTTGACGTTGCGGCAAATAAGATCATCGCGTCCTCGAAATCAGGCAAGTCAAACGTAATATACCCCGCATCGCTTACAAAGGTCATGACTCTTATAGTCGCCTTTGAAAACCTCAAAAACGAGGATCAGCTCAAGGAAAAGATCACACTTGACGCGGCGATAGTAGACAAAATGGTTGAAGAGGGCTCATCGGGATACGGCTTTAAGGCGGGCGAGGTTCTTACGGTAGAAGAGCTTCTACACGCGGTTATTCTCTACTCTGACGGAACTGCATGCCTTGCGCTCGCAAATTACATCTCGGGTAGCGAAGCTAATTTTGTTAAGCTCATGAATGACAAGGCAACCGAAATGGGGCTTCAGAACACGCTTTTCCAAAATTCAACCGGTCTTCACCACAAATATCATTACTCAACATGCCAGGATATCGCGGCAATTATGATGTACGCAATGAAAAATCCACACTGCGCGAGAATAATGACTGCTCAGTCCTTCACGTTCGGATCGCACTTCCGTCCCAACAGCGAAGGCAATACCTATATAATGTATAATCAGGCGTTGCACACCTCGAAATTCACACAGCCCAACAAGATAACTGTGACCGCCGCGAAGACGGGTTACACGGGCTCGACGGAAAATGATGAATCGGGATACTGCTTCGTTTCGTACGGAAAAACCCGTGACGGAAAGGCATTCATCCTCGTAACCGCGGGCGCGGCTACGGTCGCTCTCCGAAATCAGGACACCGTTACGATATACGACACATACGCTAAATAAATCAAAAGCCGTTGCGGAAAATACCGCAACGGCTGTCTTTATGCTCTTTTCTTTTTGAAGATTGAGTCGAATACAAAATATCTGTCAAGTATTTTCCCGAACAAAACCGTAAGAGGCGCGGTGCAGAGCGCGATCATTACCGTACCCACGCCGATTCCCGTAAGACCGCGTGTGAACACAAGTGAAATTACTACCGAAAGCACAAGAATAATAATATCATAAATGAGCTTTATTCTGCTTGCCCTTGTGTTGAATTTCTTTGCAAGCTCAACCATAAGAAGCTCGCAGACCTGCACGGGCAAAGTCGTTCTGAAAAACAGCGTTACCGCAAAACCAAGACATATCTGAGACGCTAAAAGCGCAAAAATTCTTGCCACCATGCTTTCATACGCGCCGTTTCCGCCAAGTATCATAAACCAAAGGTCTATAAGTCTGCCGCCGATAAAAGCCGCAGCGAAGGACAACATAAATTTTAACTTGAATTTCATGATTATCAGGCACATTATTGCAAGCTGAACTGCCTGCCAGAGGAAATCCGCCCATCCCTGAGTCAACCACGGGATAATATTCCCTTCTCCGCCCAATATTACGCTATAAAGATATCCGGGCACAGCAACAACCGATATGCCGAGATTTGCTTTTGTACCGATGCAAACCGCAAACGCGCAAAAAATCATTCCAAGCACGTAAGCGATCTCATTCATTCCGTGAATTTTCTTCTTTTCTGTCATTTTCTTCTCCATGTTTTTTAAACTGCCACTCTATATTATAACATACATATTTGAAAAAATCAAGTGCTTATTTTTTCGCCTCGAAGCCGTGGACGAAGCCCGATACGTCGGCTGAACAAATGTCGCCGCCTATGACCTTGTTTCTGTAAACCAAAACGTTTGCAAGCACCTTACCCTCGTAGCCGTTATAGTTGGTTACCTCAAAGGTATATCTTGTTATCTTTTTCTTTTTATACTTGGAAAGGTCAAGGCCCTGCGCTCTTTGGATCTCATTGTAGCCCGCAAGCACCTTGTCAAATTCGTCGGGCAGAGTTACCTCCTGCTTCTCGACGCTCGATGCGTCAACACTCCAACCGAACTGCGCCAAAAAATTTGCGACGTCGCCCTCGCTCTTCATTTTGTCATAGCTGTAGCTTTTGCTCTCAACGTCACTGATGCCCGCTTCGACCATTCCGTTATTTGAAACGTAGCTTGGAACTACAGCAATAAGCGCGATAAGTCCCACGAGCGCAATACATATAACTCCGAAGAATTTAATGGTGGACGCTCGCATTGAATAAATGAACATAAAAAATTCCTCCCGCTGACGTATAATTCTTTAATGAATTATATTTTTGCGGGAGAATTTTTATGTATGAAAATTTAAACTTATATCCCGTGTTGCCGTCTTGAAAATGACATATCCGTGCTCTTGGAACGGGAACGGTGTCCCCTGACGCTGTGGACAAGTGAAATGAGCAGATACGTCGCAAGCATACTCGATCCACCCGCCGATACGAACGGAAGTGTAATTCCGACTACGGGAACCATCGCAAGGCACATACCGATATTTTCTGCGGTCTGCACGAGAATTATCGCCGCAACGCCAACGCAGATATACGCGCCGTAGTCCTTGCCACACTTATACGCGATAACGAAAATTCTGATTACTACAACCAGCATCAAAAGAATTACGAGCACGCCCGCGAAAAATCCGAACTTTTCGCAAATAGACGAATAAATAAAGTCGGTATGCGACGCGGGATTTTTAACGTACGCGCCGTCATTTTTAAAGCCGATACCGAACCAACCGCCGTTTTCAATACACTGCTTTGAAAGCAACGGCTGCTGTCCCTTACCCATAGGATCAAGCTCGGGATTAAAGCCGACGATGATTCTCTCCTTTTGATAATCCGCCAGAAAATAATTCCAGATAGCGGGAAAAGCAATAACGAGCGCTCCGAGTCCCCCGAGAAAATACCAGGGTGAGAGACCTGCGCAAAACAGCATTATAATTATAAATCCGATATAAACGAGGGCAACTCCGAGGTCACCCGAAAGCAGAATAAGTCCTACGATAACGCCGATATGAAGAAGTAACAGAATCAGATGCTTCGGTCGGTTAAGATCAGCTCCCGCGATAGACAGATGCTTTGCAAACGAGCAGACAAGCAAAACCTTTACAAATTCCGATGGCTGGATCATAATTCCGATAACCGGAATTTCAAGCCATGATTTATTGGCGGTTTCAATGTTGACGCCCGAACGGCCGAAGATCAGGGTGATGCCGAGAAATATTGCGGATATCACGATAAACGCAAGCCACATTTTGTCTACTATCAAATGGTAATCAAGATTTGCCACGACAAGCGTAAGGATCACACCCGCTACGGTCATTGCGATCTGCATTATAAGGGTTCTTTTTCCAAGATCTCCCATGCCCGCGATCGTAATAATGCTTATAAGAGTGAGGAGTATAACGCACACAGACAGAACGGGGTCAAGATTTTTGAGAGATTTTTTAAAATAATTTCCGATCGCCTTGAGCATAAGCTTCCTCCCTTCTCTTGATTTAAAAGGGCTGAAGCAATATTTTTTGCATCAACCCTCAAAAATTTAAAAATTAATACTGTCTGCCCCAAACGACCATGTGCTTTGCGGGCTTACCGCAGCAAACGCACACGTCGGAAAGATGGTCTTCAACGAAAGGAATACATCTGGACTTTACGCCGCCCGTTGTATCCTTGAGCTTATCCTCACATTCAACGTCGCCACACCACATCGCCTTGATAAAGCCGGGCTTGTTTTCTGCAATGTCAAGGAATTCCTCGTATGTTCTTGCCTCGTGTGTCTTCTCTGCAAGGTTAACTCTTGCGCGATTAACGAGCTCGTTATGAACGAAGTCGAGCATTGCCTCAACCTCATTTTCGATATTGTCAACGGAAACGAAGTTCTTTTCTCTGGAAACACGGGAAACGAGTACACAGCTACCGGATTCAATGTCACGGGGACCGATCTCAAGGCGTACGGGAACGCCCTTCATTTCGTACTGGCTATATTTCCAGCCCGTGCTGTTATCACTGTCGTCAAGCTTAACTCTGATTCCGCGAGCAGCGAGACGGTCCTTGAGCGCGTTTGCCGCATCAAGTACGCCTTCCTTATGCTGTGCAACAGGAATAATTACAACCTGGATAGGAGCAATTCTGGGAGGCAAAATAAGACCGTTGTCATCACCGTGCGCCATAATGATCGCACCGATCATTCTTGTGGAAACGCCCCAAGACGTCTGGTGAGGATAGCTTATCTTGTTATCTCTGCCTGTAAACGTAATGTCGAACGCCTTTGCAAAGCCGTCGCCAAAGTAGTGAGTTGTACCGCCCTGGAGAGCTACGCCGTTATGCATCATGGGCTCGATCGTGTATGTTTCAACAGCACCTGCGAACTTTTCCTTTTCTGTCTTCTGACCTGTAATTGCGGGAATAGCAAGACAGTTGAGGTAGAATTCCTCGTAAACACCAAGCATGTCACGTGTCAATTTTCTTGCCTCTTCAGCTGTTTCGTGCATTGTATGTCCTTCCTGCCAGAGGAACTCGGATGTTCGAAGGAAGGGACGAGTTGTCTTTTCCCAACGGCAAACGTTTACCCACTGGTTATAAACCTTGGGAAGGTCGCGGTAGGACTGAATAATATTCTTGAAGTGATCGCAGAAAAGCGTTTCGGACGTAGGACGAACGATAAGACGCTCGGAAAGATGATTCTGACCGCCGATAGTAACGATAGCGCATTCGGGAGCGAAGCCCGCTACGTGATCCTTTTCCTTCTGGAGCAAGCTCTCGGGGATGAACATAGGCATGTAAACGTTCTCCGTGCCTCTCGCCTTGAATCTTGCGTCAAGCTCTCTCTGAATGTTTTCCCATATAGCGTAGCCGTAAGGACGGATGATCATGCAGCCCTTAACGCCCGAATAATCAACGAGCTCTGCCTTTTTAACTACGTCGGTATACCACTGTGTAAAATCCTCTTCCATGGAGGTTATCTGGGAAACTAATTTTTCCTTTGCCATTTTTATTTAACTCCTTTAAATAGAGATTATATCCTTAAAAATACATTACATTATATTATAAAACAAATATATAAATTTGTCAAGCAAAATGAGGACAATTATCTCGAAAATTATACTCATGTAAATCTTTATGGTAAAGTTGCACAAATATAAGTGAAATTTTCGCCCTCAAAAATCACGAAATGCCGAATTTTTAAAAAGTTTTGCAAAAAGTATTGTATATTTTATCAAAATGCGATAAAATATATAATTGGAAAAAAACGTGCAGTTTTATCCACACAGGTTTTTTAAAAAAATTTAAATAAACGGAGGACATTAAAATGTCAGTAAAAGTTGCTATTAACGGTTTCGGCCGTATCGGTCGTCTCGCTTTCCGTCAGATGTTCGGCGCTGAGGGTTACGAAGTTGTTGCAATCAACGACCTCACAAGCCCCAAGATGCTCGCACACCTTCTTAAGTACGACACAGCTCAGGGTAGATACGAGCATGACGTAACTGCTGATGACGAAGCAGGCACAATCACAGTAGACGGTAAGGTTCTTAAGATCTACGCTGAAAAGGACGCTGTAAACTGCCCTTGGGGTGAACTCGGTGTTGACGTAGTTCTCGAGTGCACTGGCTTCTACACATCTAAGGCAAAGTCTCAGGCACACATTGATGCAGGTGCTAAGAAGGTTGTTATTTCCGCTCCCGCAGGCAATGACCTCAAGACAATCGTATTCAACGTAAACAACGAAACACTCACAGCTGATGACCAGATCATCTCCGCTGCTTCTTGTACAACAAACTGCCTCGCTCCTATGGCTAAGGCTCTCAACGACACATACCCCATCCAGTCCGGTATCATGACAACAGTTCATGCTTACACAGGTGACCAGATGATCCTCGACGGTCCTCACAGAAAGGGTGACCTCAGAAGAGCACGTGCAGGCGCACAGAACATCGTTCCTAACTCCACAGGTGCTGCTAAGGCTATCGGTCTCGTAATTCCCGAGCACATCGGCAAGCTCATCGGCTCTGCTCAGAGAGTTCCCACCTGCACAGGTTCTACAACTATCCTCGTTGCAGTTGTTAAGGGCAAGGATGTAACAAAGGACGGCATCAACGCTGCTATGAAGGCTGCTGCTTCCGATTCCTTCGGCTACAACGAGGATCAGATAAGTCGGATCGTAGCCATGTCGTTCTGTGAGCCA
>JAZQWL010000051.1:0-15084 GCA_045632305.1 Eubacteriales bacterium
CCGGGCTTCACAGGGCAGAGTAGCTGATAACGTCAGCCGTAGGTAACTACCGGGAAAGTGCAACAGAAATAACCCGCCGACGTAAATACATCGGTAAGGATGGAAAGGCGAGGTAAGAGCTCACCCACTCCTATGGTAACATAGGTTTGCTGTAAACCCTACTTGAAGCAACACCCTGATTGAGTGTTTGCCCGACCGCCCGCAAGGGCTATTTTGGGGTGGCATATCATTAATTTGATAAAGCTTTTCGGTGACGGAAAGCGAAGATTGATAACCGTTTAAGACAGAACCCGGCTTATAGACCGAGCTATAGAAAAATGAGTTGCACGTCAATGCAACTCATTTTTCTTTTTTATTTTTCATGGAGCTGTAGATTGTAAGCCCAATGATGCTTAGCACGGCAATACCCGAAAAAATATATATCGCAAGCATTATTTTGTTTGATCCGAAGGCATCGCCGCCTGCAGTAGAGCTGACGATCGAAGGAATTTTAGCAAATGTCGTGAGAAGCAGATAATGCCATATCTTCATATCAGTTAAGCCGATTACGTAAGTAAGCATATCCTTGGGTGTGCCGGGAATAAAGAACAGCAAAAATGTAAGTGTGTTGCGTCGTGTCGGGTTGTTAAGTATCGGCAGGGAGTTTATATCCTCATCGGGATAGAATGCTCGAATAATTTTCAGACCGAATCTTCTTGTAAGAAAAATTGCGCTAATGCTGCCGATAATGTTTCCTATGAGTACGAGTATCAGGCCAGAAATTGCACCGAATGCGTAGCCGGCTGCAATTTCTACAAGCTCGCCGGGTATGAATGCAATTACAACCTGGATTGCTGTTACTGCAATCATGATGAGGGATCCGATTATATAATGTTCGTCGATATACGCGCGAATTATTGAAGCATCCCCGAAATATTTACGGATAAGCAGAGCTCCGATAATTGTACATATCACAAGCAGAACCGAAAATGCTGACAGAAAGATGGCTAAAGTCAATCTTTTTCTATGTCTGATCTCGGAGTTTTGATTGTTGTCAGATTTCATTTACCTTAGGTAGGATCACGGTGAATTCAGCGCCGCGATCGATCTCACTTTCAACCTCAATTGTACCGCCGGCGAGGGTTACGATTCTTGAGGCAATATTAAGGCCGATGCCGTTGCCGCTAAGATTATGTGACTTATCTCCCTGATAGAATTTTTCGAAGATTCGCGACTTTGTTTCGTCGGTCATTCCTATACCGTGATCGCGGATTTTGAAAATAATCGCGTCGCCGACATCGGTAAGTGAAATAGTAATAATTCCGTTATCAGGCGTGAATTTTATGGCGTTTGAAATAAGATTTATCCATACGTGCGATAGCATTTCCTCATTAAAATTATACTGAACGTCGCCCATTTTGTCAAGATTGAACTCAATATTTTTTGCAGTCCATTCCTTATCAAGGAGAAGTATTGAACTTCTGATCTGTTCGTCAAGCGAGAAAACTGTTTTTTCGGTTACGATCTGAAGATTTTCAAGTTTTGTGAGAAGAAGGATGTTTGCGGACATGTTTGCGAGGCGTGTAGACTCGGAAACAATAATGTCTATATATTCCTTTCGTGTCTCATTGGGGAGATTATCATTTTGAAGCTGCTTTGCAAATCCGCGGATGGAGACGATAGGAGTTTTGAATTCGTGAGAAAAGTTATTTATAAAATCGTTGCGGAACATTTCGATTCCGTCAAGATCGGACGCCATTTGATTGAACGTTCGCTCGATCTCGCCAATCTCAGTTACAGCGCCTTTTTTGTCGGTTTCTTCAATTCTTGCTTTAAAATTACCTTTTGAAATTTCCTTCATGCCGTGGCTTAAGCGTTTGAATTTTTTCATAAAAACATTACATGTAACAACGGATAGAACGCAGCCAAAAATTATCGTCAGGAGTGCCATAAAGAGCGTTCTGATTATAAAGTGAAAGTTACCCGGACGATATCCGATTAGAGGAATAAGGATGATCAGTCCCATAGCTGAGAGCAGGCTCGTTATTGATATAAGAATAATTACTGCGCTTATAAACCAGAAGCGCATAGTTCCTTTTAGCTTGATTCTTTTCGTGTTGTAACGCTTACAATTGAACTTTGTCATTATTTGCATACCGCCTTGTAGCCGAGTCCACGAACCGTGATAATATCAAAATCTTGATTGTACTTGAATCTGTCGCGGAGTCTGCTTATGTGGACGTCGACGGTTCTTTCGTCACTCTCGCTGTCCATATCCCATATCTCGTCCATTAGTTGTCGTCTTGTAAAGATTTTATTCTGATAAGAAAGAAGCTTGAAGAGGAGCATAAATTCTTTTTGCGGAAGCTCATATTTTTTGCCGTTGCTTTCAACGGTGAAGGAATCGTAAACAAGCACTGTATTTCCGACGGTTATTTTTCTCTCGCTGGCAATTTTTGAGCGTCGAAGGAGCGCGCCAACACGAAGTACCATCTCTTCCTCATCGATGGGCTTTGTCATGTAGTCATCCGTACCGATAATGAATCCCTTCCTTTTGTCAACGGGGGACATCTTTGCGCTTACCATAAGAATTGGCAGGTTACATCCCGAGCGTCTTAAAGTGTCGGTAAATTCAAATCCGTCCATTCTCGGCATCATAATGTCGAGAACTATCAGGTCTATATGCTTTTTGTCAAGAACGTCAAGAGCGTCAATTCCGTCGATAGCGGGAATAGCATTGTAGCCGTACTGCTCGAGAACAGTGCACATCAGTCTTCTTGAGTTTGTATCATCTTCAACAACTAAAATGTTAAACATTGATCTGTCTCCTTTTTGCGAGTTTATAATAATTTTATCACAGAAATATTAACTCATTGTCAATTTATTTAAGATTTTTGGAATTATTTTGATTTTTATGCGAATATATATTGATATTTTATGATTGTAATGCTATAATTTTTATATGAAAATCAGAAGGTGAGGCGCGCACATGATTTATAATTCAATAATCGAACTTGTTGGAAAAACTCCTATCGTAAAGCTTTCAAATATAAAAAGCAAGTACGGGCTTGGTTGCGATATTTTGGCAAAGCTTGAATATTTCAATCCTCAGGGCTCGATAAAAGACAGAGTTGCTAAGAATATCATATGTTCCGCTGTTGCTGAAGGAAGATTGAGCGATGGGGGCACAATCATCGAGGCGACATCCGGAAACACAGGAATAGGTCTTGCATTTTGCGCAACGGTTATGGGATATAAATCGATCATAGTTATGCCCGACAATATGTCAGTTGAGCGTATCAATATAATAAAGGCGCTTGGCGGAGAGGTTGTATTAACCGACAGTGTACACGGAATGAGGGGAGCAATTGAGAAAGCGACTGAAATTCATGAGAATACGCCGAACAGTATTATAGCCGGACAGTTCGACAACCCTTCAAATCCCGAGACACATATATTGTCAACAGCCCCTGAAATATACGAGGATACCAATGGCTCGGTCGACGTTCTGATTTGCGGTGTAGGTACGGGCGGTACTATCAGCGGAATCGGAAAATATCTTAAATCTAAAAATGCCGACATTAAAATTGTCGCGGTCGAGCCCGCTTCAAGTCCGTATCTTTCTGAAGGTAAATCAGGCGCACATGCAATCGCGGGAATCGGCGCCGGATTTGTCCCTAAGGTTCTTGATACGGGAATTTATGATGAGATTATAACTGTTTCGGATGAGGACGCGATCGAGCATGCGAAGGTGCTCGGTACGACTGAAGGAATCCTTTGCGGAATAAGCTCCGGCGCCGCTCTTTGCGCTGCGCTTCAGGTTGCAAATAGGGAAGAAAGCAAGGGTAAAAATATTGTTGTTATTTTCCCGGATTCAGCTGACAGATACTACTCTACACAATTGTTTAAGTGAAGAAAAAGACCTGAGAGATCTCAGGTCTTTTTTTACTGTATTATGCCGCCGCCGACAACGTATTCACCGTCGTAGATAACCGCAGACTGACCTTTTGCGGGGGCTCGCTGCTTTTCGTCGAAAACGAGTGTGATCTCGTCTTCACCTGTCTGAATGGCGGTGCATTTTGCAGGGCGTTGCTTGTATCGAAGCTTTGCTTCAACTCGTATTGGCTCTGTGATTTTGTCAACCGAAATCAGATTGGTTCCTTTAAGGATTACTGTATCGGAGAAAATAAACTCTTCATCCGCGAGAGTAACCGTATTCTCTTCGGGATTTTTTGACGCGACAAAAATGTGTCTGCCCATTGAAATGCCAAGTCCCTTCCGTTGGCCGATCGTATAATGAATAACGCCTTTGTGCTTGCCGATTACGTTACCGTCGATATCAAGATAATCGCCTGCTTTGGATTCGTAACCCGTTTCGCGCATGATGAAGGAAGCATAGTCGCCGTCGGGAACAAAGCAGATATCCTGGCTGTCGCCCTTGTTGGCATTTATGAAGCCCTGCTCGGCAGCAATCGCACGGATTTCATCTTTTGTGAATTCACCAAGTGGAAGGAGAGTTCGCGCAAGGGTCTCTTGTGATAATGTCCACAAAACGTATGATTGATCCTTATTTTCGTCCTTTGCACGGCGGAGGAGGAATCTGCCGTTTTCTCCCTTTTCTATTCTTGCGTAATGACCTGTTGCGATCATATCCGCCCCCTCAAGCTTTGCCGCCTCGAAGAGCTTGTCAAACTTGAGATATCTATTACATTCAATGCAGGGATTAGGCGTTCCGCCACTAATGTAGGTTTTTGTGAAATTGTCGATCACCTTTTCTTTAAAAGCGCAGGAAAAGTCATATACACTATGAGAAATTCCGAGATCGTCGCAGGTCGCTTTGGCATCTGCTATGTCCTTGTCAGTACCGCAAGGACGTTCGGTGTTGTTTTCGGAGCAGGGTGTGTAGAGCTTCATTGTTGCGCCGAAAAGATCGTATCCGCTCTGCTTTATAAGATAAGCGCAAACCGAGCTATCTACGCCACCGCTCATGGCAACCGCAACTGTTTTTTTATGTGTCATCAGCAATCCTCCCAAGAAAATTGTGTGGGTGTTCCAAACTCAACGAGATTTTTGAAGTTATCCTGACGCAATATTTCATAGACCGCAATTGCAACGGCATTTGAAAGATTGAGGGATCTTAACGTGTCACGCATGGGAATTCGAACCACCGTATCTTTGTTTTCGCGAAGAAGCTCTTCGGGAAGTCCGCGGCTTTCCTTTCCAAACATAATGAAAACGTCGCCTTCATATTTTGCTTCGGTGTAGCATTTGGGTGCTTTTGTTGAGAAATAGTATATTTTAGCGTCTTTATGCTTGTTTTGGAAATCTTCGAGATTGTCGTAATAAGTTATATCGAGCTTGTCCCAATAGTCAAGACCTGCGCGCTTGAGCTTTTTATCGTCGGGCTCAAAGCCGAGGGGTCTGATAAGGTGAAGGGAAGCTCCCGTAGCTGCACAGGTTCTGGCTATATTGCCTGTGTTTTGCGGAATTTCGGGTTCAAGTAAAACAATATTTATATGCATATTTTCGTCCTGTGGTTATAATTTTAAGCAAAAATTCAATTTTTGTACTTAAATTATATATTAATTTATAAAATAATTCAAGTATTTTCTTAAAAATTTACAAATATAGTTTGCAATGCATGAAAAAATGTGATATAATATACCGTAATGCAAAAAATCGACTCTTATGGAGGATCAAATAAATGGGACTTTTTAAATCTTATAGTGAAAAGCAGATCGCAAAGCTTGAGAAGATCGCGCGTAAAATCGAGTCGTTGGCCGAGAAGTATAAAAGCATGAGTGACGCCGAGCTTCAGGGCATGACTGCAATATTCAAGGACAGACTTGCAAGCGGTGAAACACTTGACGACATTCTGCCCGATGCATTTGCCGCGATCAGAGAGGCGGACGAGAGAGTTTTGGGACTTCGTCCATTCCACGTTCAGCTCCTTGGCGGTATCATTCTGCATCAGGGTAGAATTGCAGAAATGAAGACGGGTGAAGGTAAAACACTTGTTGAAACCCTCCCCGCATATCTTAACGCTCTTACAGGTGAGGGCGTTCATATTGTAACTGTAAACGATTATCTTGCGACACGTGACAGTGAGCAGATGGGAAGAGTATACGCTTTTATGGGCCTTACAACGGGTCTTACGGTTCACGGAATGACTCACGAAGCTAAGCAGGCGGCTTACAGAGCGGATATTACTTACGGTACGAATAACGAGTTCGGATTTGATTACCTTCGTGATAATATGGCGATCTATAAGGAAAGAATGGTTCAGAGAGGCCACGTATTCGCTATTATTGACGAAGTTGACTCTATTTTGATCGACGAGGCGAGAACTCCTCTTATTATTTCCGGTCAGGGTGATGAGCCAACTGATATGTATGAAAGAGCTGACAGATTCGTTCGCACACTCAAAAAGCACGTTATCAAGGAGATCGACACAAAGAAGGAGACGGACGATATTGACGCAGACTATATCGTAGATGAAAAGGCGAGAAATGCCGTTCTAACTCCTCGAGGCGCAAAAAAGGCGGAGGCGTTCTTCGGTGTTGACAACTTTACCGACGTTGAAAATACAGAGCTTATGCACTTTGTAAACCAGGCAATAAAGGCGCACGGTACTATGATGCGTGACGTTCAGTACGTTGTTACTGATAAGGGTGTAATTATCGTTGACGAATTTACGGGACGTATGATGCCCGGACGTAGATATTCCGACGGTCTCCATCAGGCGATTGAAGCCAAGGAAGGTGTTCAGATCGAGAAGGAAAACAAAACACTTGCAACGATCACATTCCAGAATTATTTCAGAATGTATAAAAAGCTTTCGGGTATGACGGGTACTGCTCTTACAGAAGAGCCCGAATTCCGTGAGATCTACAAGCTTGACGTAGTGGAGGTCCCCACAAACAAGCCCATGATCAGACGCGATCATCCCGACGCTGTATATAAATCTGTAAACGGCAAGTATAATGCCGTTATTGAGCAGATCAAGGTATGCCACGCAAAGGGACAGCCCGTTCTTGTCGGTACAATTTCTATTGATAAGTCCGAGCTTCTTTCAAGAAAGCTTCGCGATCACGGCATACCTCATACCGTTCTTAATGCTAAGTATCACGCCAAGGAAGCCGAGATCGTTGCTCAGGCAGGTAAGCTCGGTGCAGTAACCATTTCCACCAATATGGCGGGACGAGGTACTGATATTATGCTTGGCGGTAACGCTGAATTTATGGCAAAGAATGAAATGCGCGCAAGAGAGATCCCTGAGGAGCTTATTGCAGAAGCAAATGGAACGAGAGTTACAAGCGATCCTGCGATCCTTGAAGCAAGAGAGCTTTTCTCTGAGCTTTACGGTAAATATAAGGCAGAAATCGAGCCCGAAGCAGAAAAGGTAAGAGAAGCGGGCGGTCTCTTTATTCTCGGCACAGAAAGACATGAGAGCCGCAGAATTGATAATCAGCTTCGCGGACGTTCGGGACGTCAGGGTGATCCCGGTGAATCGAGATTTTACCTTTCGCTTGAGGACGATCTTATGAGATTGTTCGGCTCTGACAGAATCATCGGTCTTATCGACAGAATGGGACTTGATGAAAACACTCCCATTGACGCGAGAATTCTTTCAAATACGATCGAAAATGCTCAAAAGAAGATAGAAGACCGTGACTTCAAGCGCAGAAAGTACGTTCTTGCATATGATGACGTAATGAATCAGCAGAGAACTATTATTTATAAGCAGAGAGGAGACGTTCTCTCGGGTGGTGAGGATATTGAAGAAACTATCCGCAGATTAGTGCTCGCTGACGTGGATGAGTCTATCGACTCCTTCATTACGGATGATTCTTGCGTGAATTGCGACTTTGACGGTCTTCGCGCAGCACTCATGTATCTTTGCAATGATCAGGATTTCAGATATACGGACGATGAGCTTAAGAATCTCAAGAAGGACGATATTGTAAACATGCTCGAGCTTCGTTCTCTCAAGGTGCTTAAGGAAAAGGAAGAGCTCTTCGGCAGAGAACAGTTCCTTGAGGTAGAGCGCGCGATACTTCTCCAGAACGTTGACCGTGCCTGGATGGAACACATTGATGCTATGGACGACCTTAAGAGCATGATCGGTCTTCAGTCCTATGCTCAGAGAGATCCTGTAACCGAATACAGAATCATAGGCGGAGATATGTTCGATGCGATGGTATCCGAGATTCGTTCCAAGACTGTAAGAATGATTATGACGGTTTATCCTCGACGTCAGGAGCAGATAACGAGAGTTCAGGTGGCGAATCCCACTGAAGCGGGTCTCCAGGGCGATGCTAAATTCGTAAAGAAGGTTTACGTAAAAAAGGCGGTTTCTCAGAAGATAGGAAGAAACGAGCCCTGTCCCTGCGGCTCGGGTAAGAAATATAAAAATTG
This sequence comes from Eubacteriales bacterium, assembly GCA_045632305.1. Taxonomy (GTDB): domain Bacteria; phylum Bacillota; class Clostridia; order Oscillospirales; family CAG-272; genus SVTX01. The sequence goes on from JAZQWL010000051.1 coordinate 8,398, forward strand.
CTGCGGCGCAAATCCCAATCTTGTAAATAAGGACGTATGATATGGGATTTGGATCGTTGCTTATCGGATATACGGTAGCATATCTGTTTTCGATAGGACTTGGCGGACTTTCAAATTATGCCTTTGCCGGTTTTCTTATCGGTTACTTCCTTTGCTATATCGGTTTATCCGAGCTTAGAAAATACAGTCCCGCGTTTAACTATGCGCTCATTTTTTCGATCGCGCTTACGGTTTGCGGTTTATTTGAGACGCTTGTGGGACTTGATAACCTTTTAGCCCTCGGTCTTAATCTTTCGGGCGGCTTTATCGCACAGCTCTTTTCGTATATAAGATTCATTCTCGATTGCGCGTTCAATTTGGCGCTTCTTTATGGCGCGTTAGATATTTCCAAGAGGGTGGACTTTGAACCGACGCGGAACATGGCATACAGAAATATGATTTTCGTTGTGATCGCATACGCGTTTGAGCTTGTTCGAATGCTTCTTGCAAGCTTTGCTTTTGAATCGGTTAAAAACTTCCTTTCCACGCTTACCGCTATATCTATGATCCTTAAGATCTTTTATATTGCGCTCAACGTTTTCCTTTGGTTCAAGTCATACGCTTTTATCTGTCCTGCCGAGGACGTCGATATGAAGCGAAAGAAGTCCAAAATTGAATTTGTTAATAAGATTCATGAAAGAAACGATAAAAAAGAGCAGGAAAACATGGAGCTTTCCCGTAAATTTTACGAGGATAGACTGAGAAAGAAAAACGAAAAGAAACACAGAAAAAAGAAAAAATGATGCTGATTTGAATATTTTCTTTTGTAGATGCTCATAATTAAATTGCAATCTAAAAATGAAAGGAAATTCAAAGATGCAGAATAACAACAGCTTTAAAGCAGATATTTCAAACAAAAATTCACAGAATAAGGCGCAGAACAACTCTCAGAACAAATCTCAGAATAATTCTCAGAATAATTCTCAGAATTCAAAGAACTCCAAGTAACCGTATTTGTTCTATCTATGGGTTGTCGCTTCGCGGCAACCCTTTTACTTTTGAAAGGAATTTTAATGTACATAAAAGACGAATATTTAAAGCTCAAGCGAGCTTTATTTGACAAATGCTATTCCTCGCTCAATCCCAAGCAAAGGGAAGCGGTATATACAGTAAACGATCCTTTGCTTATATTGGCGGGCGCGGGAAGCGGTAAAACTACGGTTTTGGTCAAGAGAATCGTATTTATCATGAAATACGGCAACGCATATTTTACCGATTACGTTCCCGATTTCGTTGACGAGGAATATATAAATGAAATGAAGGCGGCTCTGTCCTCAAGAGACGTAGCTTCGGCAGAAAAGTTACTTCCTGATTTGGCATATAATCCTTGCCCTCCTTACAGAATACTTGCGATAACCTTTACAAATAAGGCGGCTAACGAGATTAAGTCCCGTCTTGACGCTTCGTTTGATGAAGATGACGAACCGGTTTCAAAGGAAATTTGGGCAGGAACGTTTCACTCGGTTTGTATGAAAATACTTCGCTTCAATTGCGAAAGGATAGGACTCAAGCCGGGATTTACGATCTATGATGCCGATGACAGTAAAAAAGCGATTTTGTCGGCGATGAAAAAGTGTAGCATTGATGAAAAGCAGTTTCCCATAAAGAGCGTTATAGCGCAGATCAGCAAGGCAAAGGATCAGCTCAAATCTCCCGCGGTATTCGAGACGGAGAATGAAGGAGACTTCCGACTTTCTAAAATTGCCAAGATCTATAAGGTATATCAGGAACAGATGGAAGCGTCGAATGCTCTTGATTTTGATGACATTATAATGAAAACGGTCTTCTTACTCAAGAACAACAAGGATATTCTCGAGTATTATCAGAAGAAGTTCAAATACGTTTGTGTAGACGAATATCAGGACACAAACTACGCTCAGTTTGTTTTCACATCAATGTTGGCGGGCGGATTCAGAAACCTTATGGTTGTAGGTGACGACGATCAGTCCATCTATAAATTCCGCGGTGCAACCATTGAAAATATATTAAATTTTGACCGAACGTTTGATGACGCGAAGGTCATCAAGCTCGAACAAAATTACCGTTCGACTGCGACTATTCTTAATTCAGCCAATGCCGTTATTGCTCATAATAAAGGCAGAAAGGGTAAAAACCTTTGGACGGACGGCAAGGAAGGCGAAAAAATCGTCCTCCGTCGTTTTGACGATCAGAATGCCGAGGCGAGAGCTATCGTGGATCTCGTTTATAATAAAGTATCTCGCGAAGGACGTGAATACCGTGATTTTGCAGTTCTTTACAGAACAAACGCTCAGTCAAGCGGTATTGAAAGGGCCTTTGCAAAGAGCGCTATTCCGTACAGAATGCTCGGTGGTGTCAGATTCTCGGATAGAAAAGAAATTCGTGACGTGGTTGCATATTTGCAGCTCATTGCAAACCATGCCGACCGAGAAAGATTGCTTCGTATTATAAATGAACCAAAGCGAAAGATAGGCGACCGTACGATCGCGGCAATTGAGGAAATTGCTAACGAAAACGGCCAGACGATGTTTGAGGTGATCGAAAGCGCGAATCTTTATCCCGCTCTTTCGAGAAGTGCGGAAACTCTTGTGCGCTTTGCCTCAATTATAAATAAGCTTACTGCAATGGCGGAAAGCGAGGCATTACCAGATCTCTTCGATGCAACTGTTGACCTTACGGGTTACCGTCAGATGCTTGTTGACGCGGGCATAGAAGAGAAGGATCGACTTGATAACCTTGATGAATTCAAATCAAGCATTATTGAATATGTGAATAATGCTGAAGCACCTACACTTATCGGTTTCCTTGAGGAAAATGCTCTTGTTGCGGACGTTGACAGATATGACGACTCTGCAAACGCAGTTGTAATGATGACGATCCATAGCGCAAAGGGTCTTGAGTTTCCAATTGTTGTCCTTCCCGGCATGGAGGACGGAATTTTTCCCGGAATGCAGAATATTATTGGAAGCACCGAGGATATGGAGGAAGAAAGACGCCTTGCATACGTTGCTCTTACGCGAGCAAAGGAGCAGATCTATATTTATCACACTAAATCCCGTCTTCTTTATGGTCAGACTCAGTATAATCCCAAGTCCCGCTTTGTGACTGAGATCCCCGACGAATACGTTGATGAATATATTGAGCCGGAGACGGCATCATTTTACGGCGGATCGATGTATTCGCAAAAGACGTCTTACGGAGGATATTCGGGATATAATAAGCCGATCCAACAGCAAAAGCAGGTACAGAAGAACGATATTACCGTTGGAAAGCCACTGTTTACTAAGGAAAAGAGTGATTCAACAACCCTTGTGCCCGGTGACAGAGTAAGACACCTCACCTTCGGTGACGGCGAGATCATTTCTGCAAAGAAAATTGCCGCAGATACGCTTTACGAGGTAATGTTTGATAAAGTCGGTACTAAAAAATTAATGGCTACATACGCTAAATTAAAGAAAATTTAATGGAGGTACAATATGGGCATTTTCGAAAATCTTGTAGAATACTTCAAAGAATACGCGATAGGGGAGATGTTACTCAGAATTTTCCTGGCGGTTTTGGCAGGCGCAATTGTAGGCGCGGAAAGAGAGGTTCACGGCAGAGCCGCGGGTCTCCGTACGCACATTCTCGTCTCTCTTGGCTCCGCCTTGTGCGCTATCATCGGTTGTTATCTCAGTGTTGAAATGGCGAAGATGGGTATTAATTCCGATGCGCAGAGAACGGGAGCGCAGGTTATAAGCGGAATTTCCTTCCTTGGCGCTGGTACGATACTTCTTCGTAAGGGTAGATCTAATATTTCCGGTCTTACTAGTGCCGCAGGTATCTGGGCAACGGCTGCAATAGGTCTTGCAATGGGCTTTGGCCTTTATATTCCCGCGTTCTTTGCAGCTATTATTGCGGTAATTGCTTTCGGCGCGCTTACAAAGCTTGAAGAGTACATGAACCGCAAGAGAAGAACTATGATGTTTTACATAGAGGTAAACTCTGTTGCATCAGTGAAGGATACGCTCGCTTCCTTGAAAAATGATTTCGAGGCGATCGACGTTCAGGTAACTCCGTCAAGAAGCGGTATATCCTCCAACGTTGGAATCGAGGCAACGATCAAGATGCCGCACAACGTTTCAGTAGAAAAGAAGCTTGAGAAGCTTCAAAACATCAATAACGTAGATTTTGCTATCGTTGTTTCTTGATAAAAAACCCGCTTTGAATTTCAAAGCGGGTTTTTTATTTCAAAATACGGTTTCGATCAGCTTCGGCGCACCGTCTGGTGAATATTTCCAATAGTCAATGTGAGTTGTATTTTCATTTACATAATATTTGAATATTCGCTGAGGGGGCTCGGTCTTATATGAATCGATCAATACGAGCTTGATCTTCATTCTTTCGGGAATTATGTTTTTTATGTAGACTGCGATTGATTTGCCGATGCAGGTATCATCGATGCGCCCGCCTTCTAGGGTGTAACTGTCCTTGAGCTCAGCAAGTCCGGCTAAATTCGGTGTTAATTCCACGAAAATTCCGTAGCTTTCAATACTTCTGATGACGCCCGCAACCGTTTGACCTGTTGAGAATTCTTGTGCATTTTCTTCCCACGTTCCAAGAAGCTCCTTTGTGGAGAGGAATATTCTGTTGTTAGTTCTGTCAATGTGCTTAATAACACAACGCAGCTGCATTCCCGGATAAAGACGCTCTCTTGGATGCATGATTCGTGAAATTGAGATTGAATCGATCGAGAGTAGCGCAATGACTCCGCAACCGATATCACAAAATGCGCCGAAGGATTCAAGATGTGTTACCTTTGCGTCTACAATATCTCCGGGACAAAGGGTAGAGATATAATTATTGTAGCATTCGATCTGCGCCTGACGGCGAGATAGCAGAGCAACACATTTACCTGCGGATTCCGACGTGCCCAAAACCTTAAAGCATACGGGCTTACCAACCCTCGTTATTATCGCTATGTCTTTAATTTCACTTCCATCATTATTATATAGTGCTTCTGATCTCGGTATGATTCCACGTATTCCGTCAAGGTCAACGTGTAAATTAAAGTCATTATCGCAAAGCGTTACCATGCCCTCGAGAATTGCTCCTGTTGTCATTGTCTTCTCAAGCATAGCTCTAGTGAAGCTTGCCTCACGTGTTCGTTGCAAGGGAAAATTGAAGCCCTCGGGCTTGTATGTGTTTATCATTTCTGTTCCTCCTTTATTTTCAATGTTTACAGATATTTCATCTTATTCGGGACGGCAGAAAAATAATACAATAATTAAATTTAATTTTTGCGTTAATTGATTATCAAGCGAGAGAAAACAAAGCCAAAAACGGCGAAAATTGAAGCAAAAACGAGGTATTGCGGTGCTAAATTAAAAAATTCAAAAAAATTTTTAAAAAGGTATTGACAAACTAAAATCCTTGTGATATAATATGCCAGTATTAAAAAATAAAAGTATGTAAACTAATTGGAGGATAACAAAAATGTCTACATTTATGCAGAAAAAAGAAGCAGTTGTCCGCAAGTGGTACGTGCTCGATGCAGCTGGCAAGCCCATGGGTAAGACAGCAGTTGCAGCAGCAGACCTTCTTCGTGGCAAGAATGCTCCTGAATTCACACCCCACGTTGACTGTGGTAACTTCGTAATCATCGTAAACGCTGATAAGGCAGTTCTTACAGGTAAGAAGCTTGAACAGAAGTACTATCAGAGACACTCCGGCTACGTTGGTGGCCTTAAGAGCGTTCAGTACAAGACACTTATGGCAGAAAAGCCCGAATTCGCTATGGAAACAGCAGTTAAGGGCATGCTTCCCAAGAACTCTCTCGGTCGTGCAGCAGCTACAAGACTTAAGGTATATGCTGGCGACGCTCACAAGCACGAGGCACAGAAGCCCGAAGCTTATGAGTTTTAATCATAAGAAAGGAAGGTCATAACTAATGTATACAAGCGCAAAGCCTTATTTCTATGGCACAGGTAGAAGAAAGAAGTCTGTAGCTCGTGTAAGAATTTACCCCGGTACAGGTTCTATTACAATTAACGGTAAGGACGTAGAAGAATACTTCGGTCTTGAGACACTTAAGCTTATCATCAACCAGCCCTTCGGCGTAACAGGTACAACAGGCAAGTTCGACATCGTTGCTAACGTAAACGGTGGTGGTATCTCCGGTCAGGCAGGTGCTATCCGTCACGGTGTTGCAAGAGCTCTTCTCGCAGCTGATGAAGCAAACAGACCCGCACTCAAGCAGGCTGGCTTCCTCACAAGAGACCCCAGAATGAAGGAAAGAAAGAAGTACGGACTCAAGGGCGCTCGTCGTGCTCCTCAGTTCTCCAAGAGATAATTTCTTTTTGGAATTACTTCTATATACTAAAAAGCTCTGCTTCGGCAGAGCTTTTTGTTTTTTTAAGGCGGTTCAATTTGTAAAAACTCTGCCGTCCTATTTACATTTTAGATGCTTTATGGTATAATTACTTCGGGTAGTTATCTACTCGATAAACTTGAATTTGACGAGGAAAATCATGAATAAACGAGTTAGGCAATATGTGGGATTGCTCTCTGCAATTATCGCATATTATTTGATACATGAGGGGGCACACTTCATATACGCCCTATTTACAGGTGTTTTTAAGCAGATAAACTTTATGGGATTGGGAATGCAAATTGATATATATTCAGAGA